>CAWHKI010000041.1:0-11289 GCA_963829765.1 uncultured Isosphaeraceae bacterium
TTTTGGTTTTCTGATCGAACGATTGACGCCACTGTAGGCTACATCGACAAGGCCATCGATGCCGACACTCGGTCCGCGAAGTTCCGCACGACCATCGACAATCCTTCAGGGCGGCTCAAGGCGGGCATGTTCGTCCGCATGCTGCTGGAGATTCGACCCAAACCGGGACGCACCGTGATCCCTCGTGCCGCTATGGTTTCGGTCGATCAGTACGACTACGTGTTTGTAAGAAAGCCAGGGCCCACCAACCGATTCGATCGCCGGCAGATCGTGGTTAGCAGAGAAGGCAACGACTTTGTAATCGTGGCCGAGCCGTCGCTCGGGCATGCCGGTCTCACACCTGGAGAGGAAGTCGTCACGACCGGCAGTCTTATCCTCGAACAAATGTACGAGGACAGGGTCATGACGGAAGGGGGCCTGCTCGCCACGGACCCGGACGACGGCCGCCCCCTCCATTCCGTGCACAATTCCAGGCCCGTCTTTCTCGCGAACCCTTCCGGCCGTCGCTGACGTCGCCTTCCCGGCCAAAGCTCGATTCCAACTTCGGCAAACTTCTTGCCCCTTCGAGACGGATTCAACCCGCCCTTCTTGCCGTCACAACCCTCCCCGTTTACGAATTCGTTACAACCCCGAAACAGCCCCCAAAGCGATTTGTGCCTCCGGTTCACTGCCGGAACGCATGACATTTCGGGGCGTGGCTAGCACGAGGTCATTTCCGCCTGGTCCGATTGCGCTGATTCCAGCGGCGATGCTGGTTTCTTTGCTCGCGGCGAACCTTCAGGATCGCATTTGTGGCAGCCGATTTACGGTGGCAGTGGTTATGGCTGGTGTGACGAATCGAGCGAACTGATCGATTGACGCGGGGCGCAATCTGTGGGCTGCGATCCAGGGTTCAGTCACAAGATCGGGTGGGTCAAGTTACCGGGAGGCTCTCGAAAAGCCATCGGGCTGACGAAGGGTTTCGCGCGAATCGTTTGCCTGATCTTCGCACTGGCCGGGTGGTTCTTGGTGGACCGGGCGGCGGCGCAGGGCCCCACGGTCGACACCAGTGTGCCGACGCTTCCCGGCTCGGGTGCCTCTCTGCTGGGCACGCCACCGGGCGAGCGAGGAGGCTTATTCCCGAACTTGCCAGGGGCCGGCGGCATTTTCGGCGGCCGACCGGGCGTGTCGACACCCAAAGGCATTCCCACCACGATCTCGACGCCAGGGACCGGGGCGGGCCCGGCGGACATGCAAATGCCGATCTCATCACCCCAGCCCGCGCCGGTATCACCGACGACGGGTCCATTTTACGGGACACTCGAAATTCCCAGCCAAGATGATGACGGACCGCCGGACGGAGTGACACTCGACCGGGCCATCGATATCACGCTCGAGCGCAGCCTCGACCTGCGCTCGAAGTTTTTGGAAATCCCGATGGCGCGAGCCGACATTTTGCAGGCGAATTTACGGTCCAATCCCATCTTTTATCAAGACGGCCAGCTCCTCCAGTACAAGGGGGGGAGCACCCAGTTCTCGCGCGGCCCCAGGCGGACCGAGCCAATACGATACCAACATCACCGTTCCGCTCGATGTTTCGCACAAGCGCCAGGCGCGCACCAGGGTTGCCGTACACGCCGAGCGCGTGATGGAGGCTTTGTATCAAGACGCCGTCCGCCAGCGGATCGACGACGTTTACGGCGCTTTTGTCACGGCCCTGGCGGCTCGGCAGACCATGCGCTATGCCAAGCAAAGCGCCGACAGGCTGGTCGATGTCACGGAACACCACGAGCAGCGATTAAAAAAGGGTGATATCATGCTGGCTGATCTGAACCAGATCAGAATCCGGCTCCGCACCGCCAGGCTGGGGCTGGTTGATGCCGAGGCAGCGTACCGCAAGGCCAAGCTCGACTTAGGATCGCTCATGAATCTCACGCTCGCGGAGATCGCTCAGCTCGAGCTCAAAGGAACGATCAACGATGTGGCTGCTCCGCCACCCCCCGTCGAAGAGCTGCGGAAGCTCGCCATCGCCGAACGGCCCGACGTCAACTCGGTCCGGCTCGGTGTTCGCAGGGCCGAGGCCGACTTCCGGCTCGCCAAGGCAAACGCATACAGCGACGTCTATGTCTTGTGGCAGCCTTACACCTTCCAGGACAACACGCCCTACGGCTTGAAGAGCCAGTATTCCTGGGCCCTGGGCGTGACGGTACCCTTGCCGATTTACAACCGCAATCAGGGGGGGATTTCCAGGGCCAAGATCAATGTGACGCAAACAGAGCTCCAACTCGGCGACCTGGAACGGCAGGCCGCGATCGATGTTGAACGGGCCTTCTTGGAATACGAGGTCACCAGACGTGAGGTGCGAGAGCTTTCCACGGATGTCGTTCCACCGGCAAAGCAGGTGCGAGATAACGTCTTCAAACGCTATAACGCGGGCGAGGTTAGCGTTCTCGACTACCTGGACGCTCAGCAAGATTTCAACCAGGTCGTCAAGCAATATCTCGACACGGCTGTCCGCCATCGCCGCAGCATGCTTTCGCTCAATACGGTTGTGGGCCAGCGGATCATGCCCTGACGGGGCCTTTTCGGATGGGTGATGGTGAGGTCAAGTCGCGGATCTCAGGGAGCAGAAGATGACACGCCGAAATCCCCGTGACCTGCGGCCAATGCTCGAGGAATTCGAGCGCCGTGAGCTTCTCTCGGCGATCACGGACATCCTGGCCGCCAATAGCCTCGCCGCGACGGGCGGGTCGCACTTGGCCTCGACGGCGGCGAGATCATCGCAATCAATCGCCCTACCGCAGAATCAAGGCCCACAGGGGCTCAACCTGGCACTCACGCCCACCGGGACACTGACGAAACGACAACAAAAAAAAGAGCAATTCGTGGGTCAGTACGTCGGAACCTATACCGTGGGGGCCGGTCGCACCAGCACTGAGGCAAGCCAGACGTTCATCACGGCCGCTGGATCCGCCAATACCATGTTGCACTCCGACATTCAACTGCTGATCATCACTCCCAACAGCGCCAACCCACCGGGCACTCCGATCGGTGGCGTCGCCACGATCTTCGACCGCAATATCAATTCCAATACGGCCCTGGGGCTCGATCTTTCCGCCCCGATCCAGAACGTCGACCGCGGCGGTCGCCCCGACTACTTCTCGACGGTCACGATCGACACGAATATTAGCGGAGGTACCTACGCCGAAGCATTCTCTGAGGGCACAATCAGCATTCGTTACATCCCTTCCGGCAAACATACCCCCGGCGTGATCAGCCAGGGAACAGCGATTGTCACGATCCATGCCCAGATCTACACGGCCAATACCAGCTTTATCCTCCGCAATTCCCATATCGATCCCTGATTTGGGGGATCGAGGTAAAGGGTGTATTTCTTCGTGTTTTCGTACTTTCGCGCTTTCGCGATCGATTCGATCGCGAAAGTGCGAAAGCACGAAAATGGCCACGGTGTCGCCGCTCGCTCGCTGTTGCGTTCTCGGGCCCTCGCACAACGGTGAATGAGGAAGGCAGGAAACCAGGAACACACTTACTCAGGCAGCGATCACTCGCTTCGGTTCCAGCGTTGTTTGGGCGAAGTTCAGCGGAAAATCAAGGCCAGCTTTTCATCAGTCCAGCCTCGCCCCGCATCACCGACGCCAGCCAGGGAAATCCGCGATTTTGCGTCACACGAACCACGCCCAGATTCCGTCCTTCCCCTCGCCGCCAGCCGGGCCCGCAAGGTCCGCGGATTTGCGTCATTTGCGTCATTTGCGTCACGGCCATTTCTAACTGGATGACCGGGAACGACTTGCGCCGTGACGCAAATTGCCGGCCCGCTCGCCGTTTGCGTCACAAGGCTGGCGTTTTGCGTCACGGTGATCGTTTTGCGCCCAGCGAGCCGGGCTTCAATCCCCGGCGGGATGATAGTTATGACGAGTTATTCGAATCTTCTGGCTTTTCTTGTCCGGCACGTGATGACGATTGATCCCAGTAACCCGAGTCTTCCGCACCGGCAAACCTCTGGAGAAAGGCCCTGGCTCTTTGCCGGAACGTCGGCCTCGTGCCATCAACGAGGGGCTGATCTTCCTCCTCGGCGATCGAAACCGTGACGATCCGATTGGGATTGGCGCGAACAAATTCCACCTCAATGCCCATCATCCGCAAGTGCGGAGCCAGATGGCGTAGCTTGGTGGAGAGCGACCGAGGAGTCTGGGGCCAATCGGCCCGATGGGTGCCGGTTTTCCGTGTCATGGTGAGCGCCCGAGTAGGTCTTGCATGGCCCCGGAAAAAGCCCCCTTCTGGACGATGTACTTGATCAAGGTCTCGGCCACGGGTGAGTCTTCGAGCACCGCCTGGCCCGCCGCTGTCCGGTTCGATTCCAGCGAGCTTGTAAATGTCTCTGGCACGCGGCCGAGCCCCCGCGCCACGGCCTCGCCCCAGCGCTCGGCATCGGCCATCCGCGACAGCGCCTCCAAATGCACGTTCGGCATCATGCGCATGCCGGCCGATACGGCATCGAGCAAGCCCCCCAGCAGCTTGGGGCAATCACGATCGAAGTCCGCCCAAAACGCTTCCTCGGTCCGCCGTGTCGCCTCGGAGATGGGCGAGAGATGCAGGAAGAACGACCGGTCGGCCACATCGGCCTGGGCCACGAAATCGCCGATCCCATCCAGGATGATGGGCCGCTCGGCCACGAAAATGACCTCCTCGTCATCGGTGCCCAACGCGCGAATCGTGAAGCCGGTACCCGTCGCCAGCCCGCACAATCCGTTCGAAAGCCACTCCGGCAGCGACGTGATGTTGTGGTACGCCATCAGCCAACTGTTGCGGGCCGCGATCATCAGGTCGCGAATCTCCTTGGGTTGTGAGCGCACCGGTGACGAATGGGGATCGATCAACCGCCGGCACACTTTGAGCAAGGTGGTTTTGGCCGATCCTTGCTCGCCCGTGACGACCAAGATCGGGTGCGGACCGATCGGCCGCAGCCTGCCGTCAACCAGCCGGTGAAAAGCGGCCAATCCCGCTCGTCGACATTGACGTACTTCTTCAAAAGCTCGACCGAGCCATCACGCGCCGGCATCGGCAGCGCGAGCTGCCCGCGAGCCCGGCGAAAGAACA
Source organism: uncultured Isosphaeraceae bacterium (assembly GCA_963829765.1). Classification (GTDB taxonomy): domain Bacteria; phylum Planctomycetota; class Planctomycetia; order Isosphaerales; family Isosphaeraceae; genus CAWFRS01. The sequence goes on from CAWHKI010000041.1 coordinate 5,098, forward strand.
CCGGCGATCGCGCAACGGGTTCCCAACCGTCGGCCCGGATCTCAATGACGCGTCCCTCGCGACCGGCGAGGTCGAGGAAATACGACGATCGCGACCCGCCGCGCGCAACCCGGAGGAACACATCGGCCAGCTCGCCGTCGAATTCTCCTTTGGCTTCGAGCGCCCCCACGACCGCCGAAATCGCCTCCGGCCCGGGCAGCTTCCTCGTCGCCATCAAGCTCGCGCGGACGAGCCGGTGGCGAAACGCCTTGCTCCTGAGCTCGCAACACTCGACTCGCCCATTCTCCGAAACCACCGCATACGGCCGGCCATCGGAACCGAGGATCACTCGCTCCACACCGGCCAGGCGCATCAAAACATCGCCGGGCGACTCTTCCTCCTCCGTTTCGAGCGCTGGGCGGCATCTCTGCGGGGAGGGCGAGGGTCCGCCCGAGCCGGCATCGGCACTCGGCTCGCACGGAGGCTCGCCCTCCCAGGACGTCTCAAAGGGGCCTCGGGAGGGCGAGGGTCCGCCCCGAGCCGGCATCGGCACTCGGCTCGCACGGAGGCTCGCCCTCCCAGGACGTCTCAAAGGGGCCTCGGGAGGGCGAGGGTCCGCCCGAGCCGGCATCAGCACTCGGCTCGCACGGAGGCTCGCCCTCCCGGGTTGTCTCAAAGGGGCCCGCGCGAAGGATAACCAGCGACAATTCCGCTGGCGTTTCGACGGTCCTGACAGCTTGAGGCCGGCGCACCGCCCTCGTGGCCGGCGCAATTCGGTCGGAACTGCACCAGGTCCTCATCTTCTCCTGGCGATGACATCGCGGCAGCCAGTGCGTCCGCATCCGACGGGAAACGTCTTCGATCGCCGCGGCCTTTTGCGCGAGCGAGTTCACGCCTGGTGAGGCGGTTGGGTACGGCTCGATCCCATCCGCGGTCCCCTGCTCCTTTGACGGCGACCCAGGCCGCGCCGATCCGTTCACCCCATCGGCGGCGGTCGGCCCGGCCTCGGCCTCCTTTTCCTGTGCTCCGAGCCCCGTGAAGCGCGACGGTTGAACGGGAACGCGCTTCGAGCTGGCGATGAGCCAGTCGGGCGTTTCCGCGCAGAACTCGTCGTTGGTGAAACCAAGCGCTCGGATGATCTTCGTCTGATGGCAGTTCTGGCTGGCCCGGCATTCGAGCACGGCGTGGTTGAACTCGTTGCGGGTGATCGAAAGCGAATGGTCGACGCTACGATGTCCCGGACAGCGCGACTCCCACGCGTCTTCGCCCACCCTCAGCGGATCGAACCCGCACTCGCGCAGCCTCACGACTATATTCACGACTCCGTCGCGCACCATGACGTCGCACCGCCTCCCGCATTAAGGTGACGAAAGGAGAAAACACGTTTGTTATAGCCGTCATGATCGGCATAATTGGTCGCGGCCTTGAGAGAAAGTGCTAATTATAGCGATCTTCGGCGGCTTTTCGGAGGATTCCTCGACCACGGGTGGCGTGCAGGCCTAGCACCTGATTGGGCCCATCGCCCAATTGCTTGACCCCGCTCGCACAGCCTCCGAGCGCCAGCGCGAAAGCCGCGTGGCGGCGGATGAGGCAAGCGCTTTCGCGTTGACGGACGAGTGGACCGGGTGCCCGGAAAACCGTTTACCGGACGTGACCCCGTGGATCATGAGGGACCAACGCCGCTGAACTCCTATTAACCCGACGCGCAAGCGAGGGCATCGGCAACCGCTTCCTCGCAGGCGCTTCGGGTTAGCCGGGAGGTGCTTTGGGCCGTACAAATACACCTCATTCGTTTCCGCTGGGAGGTAGGATCGGGCTGCCGATTTCGCGAGGAAGCCGTGCTCGAGCGCCCTGACCCAAGATGTCCTCCTCAGCTTTGGAGGACACGCTGAATCTGTTGCGCTCTCGGGCCCTCGCACAACGGCGAATCAGGAAGGCAGGAAACCAGGAACAGACTCACTCAGGCAGCGATCACTCGCTTCGATTCCAGCGTTGTTTGGGCAAAGTTCAGCAGAAAACCCGGCCCGAGGCACCGGCGCACCTCGATTGCCGCGCCAACGATCCGCTCGGTCAACGCTTCGTGTTCCAGAGCCATTTTTTTCTCTCCTGCATTCCTGGTTTCCCTATCAAACCCTTCCATCCGTCCGCGGTTGGAACGGGGGGAAGGCGCCTGTCCTAGGGGACTAATGCACAAATAACTTGCATCGCGAACTTGAGGCGTGTCTTTTCGCCCGAACGGCTATGCACTAACCGCCGCGAAAGGTATCAATTTCAGAATGATCAAATTCTGAATGTCCACTGAAGCAGCGGAAGAATACGGAATGAGCACACTCGCCTGATTAGCAGCGATCGACACGTCAAACCTATCGCGTTGCGACAGGCTTGGCTTCGTGGTAAGGTCGTTGAAGGCGTCGGCTGCGCTGGGCATTCGTCCGCGCAGCGAGGTGCACGCCGCGACGTCGTTAAGCAGCTTTGGAGGGTTCGATGCGCAATGACGCAAGTCGGACGTTCGACGTTTTTCTGAGCCACTCGAGTAAAGACAAGAAGTGGGCCGACGCGGCATGCGCCGTGCTTGATGCCATCGCGTCCGCTGTTGGATCGCACCGCGCGACATCATCCCAGGCGACGAATGGGGCGCCGCGGTCATCAATGGGATCAATTTGGCCCCCCGGGAACATGGAATGGGGTGGAGGTCGAGATGCGTGGAAGCAAATTCCGCATCTTGATCAACGAACGCGAGGTCCAGAACCTGGACCTCAGCTCGTTCGCTGAAAATCCTTCAGCTTTTGCTGAAGTGACCCGTTCGTCCGGGAGCGTGGGCTTTTTGGCTCGCTCAGGTCGAGTAAATGATCGGAAAATCACGATTCTTGCCGCGGATTAAAGCCCAATTGCAGAAAACCAACCTCCTTTCGAGGGGCGATGGATTGGTGTCGCTGCATTCTCATAATACTAGCTGCGTCCTCGTGCCCCTCCCCGTCCTCGTGCCCCTCCCTAGCTGCGTCCTCGTGTCCCTCCCTCGAGGGCCGTAAACCGACAATGTTGAAAATCTGCAACACACTAGACGCCGCGCAAGAGATGGGTACGCTCACGGTCGCTGCGCTCGGTGCACGTTTCCTTTGAAGGCGAGTTTGCGCCGCGGGTCAAGGGTGGGCAAGCCGGGCGAACAAGCGTGAGGGGATAGCCATTTCTAAGTAGCTTCTGCGGAGAGGAGTCAGACGATGAAAGGTCGTGCTCTGTTTGCCCGCGTTGTCGTTGCTTTAATGTTGCTCGTTCCCGCGCCGTGGGCGACGGCTGGAACGTTGACGCCGAATCCGGCCAACGGCACTTCCCCGGCGACGGCTGGCTGGGATTCTGTTTCGTTGATTCCGAACCCTGCCAGCTACCAATCACAATGCTCGTGGCTGTATGCCGCGGCGACCAACTCGACAGTCACTCCCCAGACGCCCAACCCTGAGCCGTACTACACCCCTACAACGCAATGGAATTTCACCTACAATGCGGGCTTCAACGGGACGTTTGCGCTTACCCAATACGCGGCGACGATCCAGGGGCCGGCCAACGCGGCCACCTTTGGCGGAGCCAACTTTAGTATCACCTACACCCCCGGAACGGTTGGTCCGACCGGAAACAACGTTCGGTGGATGCAGGTGCTCACTATGAACCAAGTGGGCTGGAACGCCGAGATGAGCATGGGGGGCGTGGGGACGCCGGGCTCGGACCTTCCCTCGAGCGCCTATTACGTGCAAGGAAACGGGACGAACGGCGTCCCATCGGGAACCTACGCATGGCTGGATAACGCGTATTATAGCGCCACTAATTCCAACGGGACAACACCTATTGATCCCTGGTACGGTTGGTTGACTTCCAATGGAACGAACATCACGACATCCACGGCGGCCAACTCGATGGGGTTTTCCGATACGCCCAGTTTGTATTTTATTCCCGGCATGGTGGTCCAATTCCAGGCATTCTTGACGTCGGATAACGTGACCACAAACGATGGTGTGACCACAAACAACGTCACCATCTGGGGCGGCGTTTGGTGGGGGTTCCAGGATGCGGTGCCCGAGCCGAGCTCCTGGATTATCTTGATTAGCGGTTGCGGCATCCTCGCGTTCGCTCGCCGACGTGCGATCTTTGACCGTTTTCGTCACGCCACATGAGGGGATTCAGACACGAATGGCACGAGGTTATTCGTAATTGCCATCGACGAAACGGGATAGACAAAAGTCGTCCTCCTTGGGACAAGGATTGGTCATTGACTGATCCAATTCAATGAACCGACAAACGGCTAGAAAGATCGGCCGACAGAGCCGCCTCCTACACCAACTGTAGGAGGGAGCTCCGTATCGATCCCCGTGCTAGCTCTGTGTCGGGCCGTTGATTTTCTAATATCAATCCCTGATTTGGGGCCTCGATCTCAGCCGCGCTTTTTTCGATGGTTCATTCACCGAGCAAGACTTCGCGAACTAAGGGAAGCGGCAGGCCCCCTTGGATACGAACGCATCATGGAAATCGCGAAGCGTGCCCCCTTTCTTGGCACGGAAGTCGTCGCGCAGCTTCTGAATCTCGAGCTTGCCGAATGTGTAGTAGAGATATGTTGGATTATAGGTTCCCCGGCGCGATTCTTCGAAGGCGTTGGCGGGCTCTTGAAACGCCTTGTCGACGAACAGCTTGGCCCCCTGCTCGACGGTCCAACCTTGCGTGTGGAGCTTGATGCCGACAACGTACCGGCAGTCGCGCAGCAGGGCTTCCTGAAGCTGTGCCAGCCGGATCTTGGGGTCGCCGCCGCCGAAGCCTTCGTCGACCATCATCTGTTCGCAGTAATGAGCCCAGCCTTCGGCGTTGGTCCCGCAATAGAGCAGCTTTCGCGCCTTGGTGGGGAACCGCTTGGCATAAAGGAACTGGAGGTAATGGCCGGGGTAGGCCTCGTGGACATTGATCATCGCCACGACCGGCGGGTTGTAGAGACGCAGGTGTTGCTCGACGTGTTTGGCATCCCAGTCTTTCTCGACCGGCGTCACGTAGTAAAACGCCTGGGTCGCGCGGGTTTCGAAAGGGCCTGGCGTGTCCATCGATGCAAACGACCCCGAACGCGCATAGGGGGGCGTTTCCTCAATCATGGGGCGTACCTCGGAGGGAATGGTCACGATCGCGTGCTGGACCAGGTAAGCCCGGGCGGCCTCGACCGACCGCCGCACGGAAGGAATGAGGTCATCGGCCGTGGGGTGATGATCGGAGAGTGCTTTCATGACTTCCGCCGGGCTCTTGTTGGAATCGATCCGTTTCGCGGTCGCGACAAACGCCTGGTAGTCTTTTTCGAGGTTGGCCTCTCCCCGCTGGAGCAGTTCTTCGAGTGGCATATCGACCATCTCCTCGGCCTTAAGCTTGGCCAAGAAGAGGTCTTTACCGATCGCGTACCGGCCCTTTGATCGCGGTTTCAAATCGGTTTCGAGCCAGGTGGCGAACTGTCGGAATACCGCGATCGTCCGCGCGTTCCATTCGTGAAAGTCCGCCAGTAATTTCTTATCCTCTCCAGCGGCCTTCTCGGCCCAGGCCGCGACGGGGCCTTCGAAAAAGCCGAGCGAGCCCTTTGCCATGCGGATCGCTAGCTCGGTGAATTCACGCGGGGGTTCCTTGAGGTTTTCTCTCGCGACCTCGAAAACAGCCGGAATTCGCCGTTCACGCGAGATGACCGCGCGAAGCCGCTCGGCCGGCAGGGCGAAATCACGCTTGATGAGCAGGTCGACGGCGTTTCCTGGCAGCCCGGCGTAACCCATCGGGTTGCGTGCCCATTCTCGGATCACGTTCAGATCGATCAACTCGGCCTCGACCTGCCATTGCAGAAAAATCAGGTCGATCTCGTCATCAGCGGGGAGCTTGGATTTTCGAGAGGCCACGTCGCGTTTGAGCGCGGCCAGGCGCTGCTTGAATTGCACGAGCTCGTCGATTCGCTGCATCACGCGCTCACGCGATAGATCTTCCAGCCGGTGATCGTACTCGTGCAGCCCGGCCGATGTACCCTCTGAGGGCCGGAACTCGAACCTGCGCCGCGAAGTAGTCGTCCACGATCTTGTCGAACCGAGGATCGGCCGCGGTCGCTCGACTTGCGGCGAATGGCAAGAACAGGAACGCGCCCATTAGCACGATCATCATCGGCCGTTGCTGGCGGCTCTTCATCTTTGGCTCACCTGAACTCATGACCTTGTCCCT
>CAWHKI010000042.1:0-8524 GCA_963829765.1 uncultured Isosphaeraceae bacterium
TGCTTTGAATGAATGGATAGTCTTCATGGTTTCATTGATCGAGAAGAAAATCCATTGCCCTTTGCGCTCTTCTTTCACTAATTCAATATCCCTTAGTTTCCTCAAGTGTTGGCTGATTGCAGGCTGACTCATTTTGAAAATTGCTACAAATTCACATACACAGCAGTCATGTGACTGAAGTAATTTCAACATCGTCAAACGAGTTTGATCCCCGAGCAATTTTAAAAGCTTCGATGCTCGTTGCATATCAATCATTACTTCCGTATTCATATGCGATCTCCACCTTTCTGCAATCATTATATAATCATATGCTTATATACACAAGTGTGTGTTTTACTATTTTATTTTCCTACTTAAGTTTTTGAACCCGTGCTTTGTATTGTTAAGAATATATAAATTTTCTTGTTTTGACTTGGAAGATTTTATTATAAGTGCTATATTTGCGTTGTTGATTATCAATATCTAAAATCAATATCGGGTTCTGATATCGAGAAAGGAGATGATGGATTGGAAGATAAAGTATTGCGGAAACTGTTTCTTGGCTTTATTCACATACATATTTTACACCACGCGAAAGAACATCCTATTTTCGGTGTATGGATGGTAGAAGAGCTAAAGGAGCACGGTTATAACATCAGTTCAGGTACTCTCTATCCTATCCTACATTCAATGGAGTCTGATGGACTTCTACCATCAGAGAAGATCGAAATGTGGAAGGGAAAATTAGAAAGTATTATACAACGACCGATAAAGGAAATCTTGTCCTGATCGAAGCTAGAAAAAAAGCATATGAGCTATTTAAAGAAATTAAAGACTAACAATGAGGAGCTAATTATGAAACAAACTAACTCGAGTAGAGGATTTAAAGCACTTTTGAGAATCTTTTCGTTTCGACACGACTTGGGTTAACGTCGTTTGGTGGACCTACAGCCCACTTGGGATACTTTCATGAAGAATATGTCCGTAGAAGAAAATGGATGGATGAAAAAAGCTATGCTGATTTAGTTGCTTTAGCACAATTCCTACCCGGTCCAGCAAGTAGCCAAGTAGGAATAAATCGTAGTCATGCGAGCAGGCGTATTAGGTGGGATTATATCTTTTATAGGGTTTACACTCCCTTCGGTTGTCGCACTTATTCTTTTTGCCTTGCTGCTCAATGGATTTGATGTAGGTAATGCTGGATGGATACACGGGTTAAAAATTGTGGCAGTAGCTGTAGTTGCACACGCCATTCTCGGTATGGCAAAAAATTTGACGCCTGATTTAAAAAGAAAATCTATCGCTTTATTTGCACTCGTAAGTACGCTTCTGTGGCAAACAGCTTTTACTGGCTAAATTGCTGGGTCGGTATTATCGGCATACCACGTTCCTAAGAGCGGCCTACAACCCGATCGTGACTTCACGAAGCGTGCGGGCCCGGATTCGTTCCTCGACGGGCTCGATGCCGAGCCCGGGACCGTCGAAAACCGCGATCGCGCCATTGTATGCCATGATCGGCGGGTCGACGATGTCTTCCGCGTAGTATTTGTCCGAGCCTGAAATGTCGCCGGGAAGGGTGAACCCCGGCAGCGAGGCGAGGGCCACGTTGGCCGCCCGGCCGATGCCGAACTCGTGCATCCCGCCGCACCAGACGGGCACTCCCCGCGTGCAAGCAGAGGTCGTGCACTCGCTTTGCCTCGCGCAGGCCCCCCACGCGGCTGACCTTGATGTTGATGACCCGGCAGGCGCCCAGATCGAGGGCCTTGCGGGCGTCATCAGCCGAGTGAATGCTCTCATCAAGACAGATCGGCGTCTTCAAGGCCGCCTGCAGCCGGGCGTGGTCGATGATGTCGTCATGCGCCAGCGGTTGTTCAATCAAGAGGAGGTCGAATTCGTCAAGCGCCTGAAGCACGGGCAGATCGTCCAAGGTGTACGCCGAGTTGGCGTCGACCTGCAGCGGGATTGTCAGGAAACCGCTCGCGCACGCGTCGGACGATGTCGACGTCCCGCCCTGGCGCGATTTTCAACTTGATCCGGCGGTAGCCTTCCGCCTGATAATGCTCGATCTGATCGAGGAGCGGCTCAATTTGCGGCTCGATCCCCAGGCTAACACCCGAGAGAATCTCGGCTCGCGTACCACCCAGTAGCGTCCGCAACGGCTGCCCCTGCGAGCGGGCCAAGGCGTCCCAGCAGGCCATTTCCAGGCCCGCCTGCGCGAACTTGTTTCCTTTCACCAGTCGGTAGAGCCGCACAAGGTCGTCGATATTCGACCAGTCTTTTCCCAGCACCAAGGGCGCCAGGAAGTCTTTCAAGATATGCCAGCAAGTCTCGGTGGTTTCCGGACAGTAATAGGGATCTGACGGGCTGGCACACTCGCCCCAGCCGGTCGCGGAGTCGGTGTCGATTCGGACCAAGATGTGGTCGAGGTGCACTTTTCGGCTGGAGCTGGTCTGAAACGGTCGAACCAGCGGCAGCCGCACGATTCTGAGCTCGATCAGGTTGATCCGCATGGATTTTCACTCTCAAAGATGAGAACGTCCCACAAGCATAGCTCGCCCTCGATTCCACGCTCAAGAGGCCCTCCAAAGTGTGAACGGTGAACGGCCCTGTTGCGGCGCGAAGCATTGGAGCGAGTCTCGATGGGTGCATTCGTTCGTTTGAAAAGATTTCCAGTTTCGGCTATGGGTTCCAGCGATCACGCCGATACACTTGAAAAGGGTAGGAGGTCTCTCGGCTGCGAGGCGCGTGGCGAGATTGCCAATCAGAATACATTCCGGGACTTGAGATCAGGGAGCATTGCATGGTCCGGACTAAAGCCTTGCGAGTTCCGGTGCGAGTCGTCTTTTATCGAGAAGACGGCGAGTGGGTGGCTCACTGTCTGGAATTTGACCTGATTGGAGATGGCACCACAAAACAGGAGGCGCTAAGCCGCCTCGCGCGGGCCATTAGCATCCAAGTGGAAGCCGCCTTTGACGACGACAATATTGAAAACCTTTTTAGCCCTGCTGACAGCAAGTATTTTGTGATGTTTGCCGAGGGAACTGACGTGGCAAGCGGCGTTTTAGAGTTGGACCTGCTCCGGGCTTCCACCTCGATGATCGACGCAATCGAGGTTCGCGAATATCAGCAGTCCGAATCCGATTTTGCCCTTGCTTGAGAATCGAAAATGGCCGATCGCTCAATTAAGATGAGCGAGTTGAAGTCAATTCTCGGCCGTTACGGCGTCAGATACTCCGCGAAACGGGGAAAAGGCTCCCATCTCCTCTTCTACAGGGTGATGGATGGGGGGACTTTTACCTATCCAGTTCCGACCCACAATAAGGACGTTAACGTTGCCTACGTGCGGGGATGTCGAAAGAAATTTCGGCTCCGCGATGAAGACGGGGTTACCGACAAGGAGTTTTACGGCGCTAACTGTGCGGCCGTCACGACGATGCCGGGTCTAAACGCCCTTGCGTGATTTCTGGAGGGCGAGGCAGCCTCGCCTTCCCTTCGCCGATGTCGCCGTTCGCACCGGGCGCGGTCTATAGCGGAAGTACCAGTGGTGCCAGCGGCGCCTGGCCGAACCGGGCGAACTAGCGCTTGAGACTGGCGCCAACTATGTTAAACTTTACGAGATCGATAACACTGTACCTTCTCGTGCCTGACAGCGAGTCATGTTCGCTGACCTTCCCCACTGATCACGCCCCTCTCAAACAGGAGTCGAAATCGATGACAGACCCCAAACCGAATCCATCCCGCCGACAATTCCTGGAGACGACGGGCGCGGTCGCCACCGCGTCGGCCTTGGCGGGCGTGGCTGTGCCGGCGGTGCACGCCGCGGAACACAACACGATCCAAGTCGCGCTGATCGGCTGTGGCGGCCGAGGCACGGGTGCCGCGCGGCGACGCCCTCTCGACCAAGCAGGGCCCGATTAAGCTGGTGGCCATGGCCGACGTCTTTCAAGACCGGCTTTGCTCCAGCTTCGACCAGTTGTCGAAGGAGCACGGCAAGAAGATCGAGGTGCCGAAGGAGCACCGGTTCGTCGGCTTCGATGCCTACCAAAAGGCCATGGACTGCCTGAAGCCGGGTGACGTGGTGATCTTGACAACACCGCCGGCATTTCGCTGGGTGCAGTTCACTTACGCGATCCAGAAGGGCCTCCATACGTTCATGGAAAAGCCGATCAGCGTCGATGGGCCGACGACCCGCAAGATGCTCGCCCTCGGCGAAGAGGCCAAAAAGAAGGGCTTGAAAGTGGGCGTCGGGCTGATGTGCCGCCACTGCGAGGCTCGCGGAGAATTATTCCAGCGCATCAAGGACGGTCAGATCGGCGACTTGCTCATGCTCCGGGCATACCGCCAGACGGGACCGGTCGGCTCGGCGCTCACCCCGCCCAAACCCGATGGCATCACCGAGCTGCTCTACCAGATCAAGAAGTTCCACGGGTTCCTCTGGGCCAGCGGCGGCTGCTTCAGCGACTTTTTGATCCACAATATCGATGAGTGCTGCTGGATGAAAGACGCCTGGCCCGTTTCGGCCAAGGGGGCCGGCGGGCGCGAATACCGGGGCGACTGCATCGATCAAAACTTCGACACGTACTCGGTCGAATACACCTTCGCCGATGGAGCGAAGCTGTTCCTGGAAGGGCGAAACATCGAAGGCTGCGCTCAGGAATTCGCCAGCTACGCCCACGGCAGCAAGGGCTCGGCGATCATTTCCTCGAACTCGCACAGCCCCTCCCGCTGTCGAATCTATAAGGGGCAGAAGTTCACGCGCGGCGACGTTGTGTGGGCCTTCCCTCAGCCCGAGCCCAACCCCTATCAGGTCGAGTGGGATGACCTCATCCACGCCATCAAGAAAGATAAGCTCTACAACGAAGTGAAGCGGGGCGCAGAGGCCAGCCTGGTCACCGCAATGGGCCGGATGTCTGCCCACACAGGGCAGATTATCACGTTCGACGAGATGCTTAACTGCAAGAGCGAGTTCGCCCCGATGTCGATAAGCTCACGATGACCAGTTCCGCGCCGCTTCAGATGGATAAGTTAACAAAGCGATACCCGATCCCGCAGCCGGGCATCGTCCGCGATCGCGAGTATTTGGCTTGATTCGCGGGCGGCGACGGCTCAGATTACCGCCGCGCGTGGACGGCAAATGACACTTCGGCCCGACTTCCGCGAGGAGACTCGAGGGAAGTTCGGGCCGTTTCGCCATGAAGTTTTGGAGGCAAGGATATGGGCTCTGATCCCGCCCCGAAGTCCGTCCGCGCGAATCATGTCGATGGATCAGTTCCGCGGCTATACCGTGGCGGGGATGTTCGTGGTTAACTTCGTCGGGGGCCTGGCGGCTTTTCCCGAGGTGATGAAGCATCACAACGGCCAGCCTTACTTCAGTTATGCCGATACGATCATGCCGAGCTTCCTGTTCGCGGCCGGCTTTTCGTTTCGATTGAGCGCATTGCGGCGTTTTGCCAAGCTGGGGGCCGTTCGTGCCTACGGCCACTTCGTGGCCCGAAGCCTCGAGCTGGTCTTGCTGTCGCTGGTTATGTTCGCCGCTGAAGATTTGCACGTCGGCAACTGGGCCCAATTGACTTCCGAAGGAGAAGCCTGGAAGTTCATCGCCGGGCTCCTGAAGGCAAACCTGTGGGAGGTCTTGCCTATCATTGGCGTCGCCCAGATCCTGTTATTACCGGTGATAAACGCGAGCACGCGAGTGCGAACCATCGCCTGGATCACTTGCGTGGTCCTTCATGTACTGATTTCGCATTCGTTCAATTTTTTCTTCGTTTACGACAAGCCAAATTGGATGGACGGTCTCTGGGGCCTGCACGGCCAGGCAGCGTGGGACGGCGGCCTGTTCGGCGTGCTCGGCTGGGCGGTCCCGATGTTGTTGGGCACGATTGTGTACGACATCATGGCCAGCCACACGCCATGGAAAGCGACGGGCCGAATTCTGGTATATGGTGCTTTGTTAATGGGCTTGGGCTACGGCTTCCATTGCCTCACGACGCTCTACGACACCGACAAAGGGGGCACGGTCGAGTTGATCGGCGACGACGTCACCGCCTCGCCGGTGATTCCGCCGTTTTCCAACGCGAAAGGCCGATCTTTCCAGTCTCTCCTGGCGACACTCCCGTTTGTGCAGCCGCCCCCCACCGTCGTGCGACCGCACAATTACTGGATGATGAGCGCGAAGGTTGTGAGCCTACCGTTTACGCTTTTTTCTTCAGGCTTTGCCCTTGCCCTTTACGCTTTGTTCATTCCCCTCTGCGACGTCGTGCGTTTCGAGATCGGGCTTTTCCGAACGCTCGGCCAGAACCCGCTCGCGGCATACATCATTCACCATATTGTTCAGGGCGCCGTTCTTTCGGTGGTCCCCGGGGATGCCCCGCTCTGGTATGGATTGATCGGTCTGGGGGTGTTCTTTTTGATCAGCTATGAGTTCGTTCGATACCTCGAGAAACAAGGCTTTTACCTGAGGCTTTGACGCCGGGCATATCACTTCAGTCCGCGATGATTGTCGTAGCACTCACGGCGATTGCAAACTTTTGATCAGATCAGTTCGTCGGCGGGATCGCTTTGGCGGGTTTGTCGCCGGCGGACAGCACGGAATCGAACAGCGCGTAAGCGGCCTTGCGCATTTCGGTTGGGAAATCGTGACCGCAGTCGGGGTGAACGACATTCAATCGCTCGGGATGGTTGTAGAGCGCGTAGACGGGCCGCGCGGCCGCGGCAATCCTGTCGACGCTCTCGGATCGAAAGTTGGAATCCTTGAGTGGCGCAATGATCAGCACATGCCGCGGTGCGAGGGCGGCAATTAACTCGTGAAAATCGAAGGGAATCTCCGCCAGGCGGCCGCGATACGCGGCGAGCCGCGGCATGTAGCGGGTCTGCGTCCAGCCTTGCTCGGGGAGCCAGCGCTTGTCGTCGCCATGATAGTAATCCAGAAACGAGTCGAGCCCGCAGCTCGACACGATGACTTGAATACGGTCGTCGCAGACCGCGGTGAACACCGAGTTGTGCCCGCCGAGCGAATGACCGATCGCGCCGAAGCCGCCCGGCTTTACAAACGGCAACGACTGCAGCAAATCGAGCCCGCGACGATTATCCCAGATGGCCTTGAGCGTGCCGCTCTGCCAGCCGAGGGCCCTGATCTCAGGCTGGTAGCGGGCCAGCAGCGGGTAGCTGGGAGCGAGGGTTACGTAGCCGCGGTCCGCGAGCTCGCTGGCGTATTGGCGGTTGGGTCTGTTCCCCACGCCGACCACGCTGCCGGCGCCGACGGCGTCGTCGGTTTCGTGCAAGCAGAGGATCGCCGGGGCCCGCCGGCCCTGACCGCCGAGCAGCGACTTGGGGACGAGCAAGTACGCCGGAACGCGACATCCCGGTTCCGATGCATAGGTGATCGACCGTCGCACGTAACCGCCGCAGTCGACCTCTTCTTCGACCTTAAGGTCGAGCGGGCATCGCTTTTCCGGGCCGGGCAGGCGGCCCATCACGGTTTCCATTCCGGCAAGGATCTCGGCGCGTCGCCTGAGCCAGTCGGCGACCGAACGGACCGGCTCCGGCTTGTTATCCGGACCGCGAAACAAGAGCAGGTTCTCGCGCGGCAGACGGGGCGTCGGGAACGGCCGGTCGGCCAGCGCGGGGGGCTCGGCCGCGAGCGACGATCGCAACGTGAACAACATCACGATCGCGGCGGCCAGCAGGCACCGGAGGATCTCGGGGCGCGGGACACGCCCTTGTTTGTCGTACATTTTGAGCGTCATCCTTAGAGCCAGCGTGGGTGATCCGCCCCGAGGTCGTCGACCCCGCGTGTGATGAGGCGAGGTTTCTTGCCGTCGGCCTCCATTGTCCAGATCGCCGGCGGTCCTCCTGTCTTCGCCCGACAGAATGCGACGTACTTGCCATCCGGGGATTCACTCGCCCGGAAATCCCAGACCGGCGGCTCGCTTCGCGTCAGAATCGTGATCCGGCCGTCGCGCGGGTCGAGCCGGCAGATCTCGGTACCGCCCCGGGCGAGCTCGGGCTTGAAATCGCGGTTGAAGTGGTCGACGTCGGGGCGCCGCGGCTGAAATTCCCAGGCGGCCTTGGAATTTGGCAAGAGGCGAGGGAAGAGAATGCAGCCGTCTTTGGTCCATGCGGGCACATTCGAGCCTCCCCCCCGCGTCTTCGGGTCACCATAGGTTGCGGCGAACCACATCGACTTGTCACTCGTAAGCACCCGGTGTTCGCTCCCGTCTGCGCGACCGATGCAGACGTCGGCCCGGTCGTGTCCCGGTTCTTCGCCGGGCCGGCAGTCCTCGTAGACGATCCAGCGCCCATCCGGCGACCAGCTTGTGCCGAAGTAGAGATGACCCGGTTTCGCGGCGACGCGGACTCGGTTCGAACCGTCGGTGTCGCAGGTCCAAACCTGGTATCCCTGCGGACTCGCCAGATGGAAAGCGCACCCGCTTCCCGTCGGGACTGAGGCTAAAGCCATAGGGAAGTCCTTCACCGGCCCGCGTGAACTCGCGGGGGTCGGACCCGTCGAGGAGAACGCTAAGATCTGGCCGACATTCTTTCGCAC
>CAWHKI010000043.1:0-6697 GCA_963829765.1 uncultured Isosphaeraceae bacterium
CTACTGCGCCGGCCGCGATAAAAAGCCGGCTCACTCTGGATGTCGCGTTCCGGCTGATTGTACGCTCAGATCCGCTTTTGATGATAAAAATCATGGACTCACGTTAATGTTCGTTCAAGGCTTTCCGCCTGCCCGGCCGATTCCAACGTCAGAAAAATCCACGTTCAGCTCTGTTTGCCAAGGGTTTAGCCCGCTCGAATGACCCGGGTGGCATCTCCACGGAAGGAGTGCGCGGCCTCTTGCTGCGCACATTCAATTCCACCATCAAGTGACACTCGTCATAGCCGGAGATGCACGATGATTATACGCCCACGGTGCCGGCCCAGACCTACCGGTGGCGTCTTGCTGGCCACTGCCGTACTCTGCGCTCTCCATGGTGGCCACGACGGCACGGGGGCGGAGCCCGAGTCTGATCGTCTGGCGCGATGATTATGGCAGTGCACTTGACGAAGCCAGGGCCGCGAACCGGCTGCCCGGGATCCAGTTTACCGGGCCTTGGTGTCCCAACTGCACGCGCATGGAGCGTGACTCACTTCCCCATCCGGTCGTCGTGCGACATGCTCGAGAATCGTTCGTGCCCTTGAAGCTGTGCTCCGACGTGCACGAACAACTGGCCCTGAGTTTCAACCTTTCCGCTGGCCGGCGACGATCATCGTCGCCCCGAGCCGAGAGGTCGTCGCGCTTTTCATCAAGGCTATCTAGGACCGGCCGAGTTCGACGCGTTCCTCCGCGATTCCCTGGCGAATGCCTGGCAAGCCGGCTCAGAAAGATGTCTCCGACTCGTCGGCCGTGGCCAAGCCGGCGAGTGGGCATTCCGAAACCACCGCGCGGGTCGCCTTAAACGGTTACTGCCCAGTCAGCTTGATTCGCGACCGTAAGCTGGTCCGCGGTCAGAGCGAGCATGCCGTCGAGCACGACGGGCTGACCTATCGCTTTGCCTCATCGCCAATGAAAAACGTGTTCCGCGACCAGCCCGACCGTTATTCTCCGGCGAACCAAGGGGCGTGCCCAGTCATTCAGTTGGACCTCGGCAAAGTTCAGCGCGGGGACCCGCGGTGGGGCATACTCTATCAAAGTCACCTGTTTCTCTTCAGCAGCGACGAAGCCCGGAAACGATTTGCGGAAGAGCCCAACCGCTATGCGATGGTCGACGTCGCCGAGCAGGGCTTCTGCGTGCACTGCATTCACGAGTCGGGGCTCTTGGTCCGCGGTGATTCCCAGTTCGAAGCCACCCTTGACGGCCGCAGATACTGGTTTCCGGACCTCAGCCATCGCGATGCGTTCTTGACATCACGGCGCTGAACCTGGAAGCCAATGCCGATCAGCGCGCGAGCGGCCGGCGGGCCCGCGTGCCTTCCATGTCAATATCCGCATTTGACTCTATTTTCGCTCGACAGAGTCGATAATCCGCGCCGTAATTGTTAATCTCCAGCTTGGCACCCGCCTGTGAAGGATCACAATCGCCTTCTCGTGCTTTTATCGAAACACGACCAAACAAATCGGTCACTCCCGGGCGATCGCCGTCGGACCGGCGGCACCTATTTTTTCTTTTTCGGAGATTACGGCTTGGCGGCAACATACACACGCACGGTATCGTGAATGCATTCCGTCTGGGTATGTCGTTGCACGGTGAGGCGATGCATGAAGGCTGTCAGTAAGTGCTGTCTCGCGGGAAGCTGGCTGTGGACGACTCCCTTGAGCGGCTGGGTAATCCGGGGTGACTGCCGTTGACACTTTTGACGATTAAACGACTGGCCAATGGTGCGTCTAGCTTTCCTTGCGAATTGCGTCCCTTGATTTTAGCCATTTGACAGTGCAGACTGCGTAAGATGCATTATTTGCGTGAGCTAGGCGGTCTGCGATTGCAAGGATGCGTGTGGGATATCGAGCATGATTTTCGGTTTTGATCGCATCGCCGTTTTCATCGGAAGTTATCGATAGTGAGGTCTGTTCGGATCGCCGTGCGATCCTTCGTCGCCTTTGTTCCCGCACCGAGGAAGAACGAGTCATGTCTGCCCGCAACCGGTTTCCGCGCATCGATGGGTTTCGGCGCCAGCGGCGGTCTTTACCCCCGCTCGTGGAAGATTTGGAAAGCAGGCTGGTTTTGTCTAGCCCGTCACTGGCGTCGATCGTCGCAATTACCACCGATTGAGATGAAAGCGATCATTGGTCCGAGTGGAAGTATCATCCCCGACCAATCACGCACGCCTAACAGTTCCGGTTATTCGCCGCAGCAGCTCCAGGACGCTTACGGCGTCAATCTGGTCACTTTCGGAACCGTTCAGGGGACGGGTGCGGGGCAGACGATCGCCGTCATTGATGCGTACGACAATCCGAGCTTTGCGGACTCGGGGACTTCTGCTTACGTCGGCAGTGCTCTTTACGAGTTCGACAAGGAATTTGATCTCCCCGATCCGCCCAGCTTCACGATCTACAACGAGGAAGGCCAAACAACGACCTGCCGGGGCCCGATACCACGGGAGACTGGGGAACTGAGGAATCGCTCGATATCGAGTGGGTGCACTCATGGCTCCCCAGGCCACGATCGACGTCGTGTGCGCAAACTCCGCCGAAGGCGACGACTCGTATCTGGCCGCCAACACGGCGGCCACGAAGCTCGGTGCGTCGGTGGTCTCGATGAGCTTCGGCGCGACTACGAATTCTACAGCGACGGCTCTTACGAACAAACGCTCGACGCGACGTACTTCGCGCCGGCCCTCGCGGCGGACCCGGATGTGACTTTCCTGGCATCTACGGGTGATGACGGTGCCGATCCGGGTGATGTGCCCATCTATCCGTCGGTTTCACCGTTGGTGGTCGCCGTGGGAGGAACAACGCTAGACGTCGGCGGAACTTTAGGGGCCTACACCTGGGACGGTGAGACCGGTTGGAGTTACGACAGCCCAGGCAATGCCCCCACTAGTGCCGGTGGCGGTGGTATTAGCAACACCTATCCCCTCCCCGACTTACCAGTCGGAAAACGACATCGACTTAGGAGATGGCTTCCGCACGGCCCCCGACGTCTCGTCGGAGCCAACCCGGCCACCGGGGTCTGGGTTTACGATCCATACGACAACGGCGAGACCACACCATGGAGCGTCGTGGGCGGCACCAGCCTTGCATCACCGACCTGGGCCGGCTTGATCGCCATCGCTGACCAGGGACGGAGTGTCCTTTACGGATTGCCCGCACTTAATGGGCCCACCCAGACTCTGCCGGCACTCTACGATCTGGGAAGCCAGTTGGATGCTCCCGCCAATTACTCGACCTATTTCCATGACATCACCGTCGGTGACAACTTCTACACCGCCGGGCCCGGCTACGACCTGGTGACCGGGATCGGCAGCCCGCAGGCCAACAACCTCCTGCCGGCACTTGCCGCCTACGGAGCGGCAACCGGGGCCGCCGTCACCATAGACCCTCCCTCTGAAGTCATTCAGGGTGGTCAATTCGGCATGGCGATCGAGGCCACGACGGCGACGGGGACTTTAGCATTGGGGTTTTCTGGAACGGCGACCGTCTCACTGCTAAGCGGGCCAGGGACGCTGGGCGGGCACGTTCACGGTCGATTTCGAAGACGGCGTAGCCGTTTTCACCAATCTCACGCTCTCGACCATGTCGGCCACGCCCGACGATCTGAGCATTACCGTGACGAACGGAACGACGACCCTGGCGACGCTCAACTCCACTCCCGTAGAAGTGTATCAGGACGCGACTCCGAATGTGGGGGTTTATTACCCACTGCCGCTCGACGTCAGTCTGCGCGACGACGTGTTATCCGCCGACGGCGATAGCACCAACGCCACCGACGATCTTTACCTGGTTTATTCGCAAGCATACACGCTGTTCTCCGGACCACTCGTGGTTGAGAACACTTCGACTGTTTCGATGAAGACGATCCAGTTCATTAGCGACGAATCGACTCCCGCCGGCAATCATCAACGCGAATCAGACCAGCCGTGTCTTCGATATCATCGGCATGAAGGGCTCGTCCACGAATTTGAGCGTTCTCTTTAAGGGGCTCGTGATCGAGGGCGGTCTTGCCCGCGACGACGGCGGTCTCACACTTCCTCGGCGCCTCGGCCGTGGGGGGCGCGCTTTCGATTGACGGCGGGTTGGTGGCGCTCTCCAACGTCACACTCCAGAACAACGAAGCCGAGGGAACGACTGGGTCGGCTGGCTCATCGGGCGCGTTGCGCACGGCCGGGCCCGGCGGTACGGGCCAAATCGGTGGCAATAGCCAGGGGGGGGCAATCTACATCGCCGCCGGCACGCTGACGCTCGATGACGACCAGATCACCGGAAACACCGCCCTGGGAGGCGCCGGCGGTAAGGGAGGCACCGGGGGTTTGGCCGGACTTATTTCTTATTCAACGGCCTTGAACGTCTTTACACGCTAAAGGACTTGACGGGTGGTGTTGGCGGCACCGGCGGGCAGGGGGGCATCGGGGAAGGTGGCGGCCTTTACGTCGCGGGGGGCCAAGTAAACGTTAGCGGCGGCAACGTGGCCAGTAATCGGGCGGTCGGCGGCAGCGGTGGTCAAGGTGGGATGGGGGGCACTGGCGGAATACCCCCCTATCCAGGCGGCACGGGGGGCGCCGGGGGTGTCGGCGGCCTGGGCGAGGGGGGCGGCGTTTACCTAGGTGGCGGCAGCCTTCAGCTCCTCGACTCGGCCCAGATCGGCAAAAACAGCGCGGTGGGGGGCGTTGGGGGCAAAGGCGGTGAGGGCGGGTCAGGCTGGCAAAGCCATTACAACACCAGCGTCTACGGGCACGGGGGGGATGGCGGAGCGGGCGGCGTCGGCAACAACGGATATGGCGGGGGGATGTATGCTCGAGCGGGGCGCTCACATGGTCCGCCGGCAGCGCCCTGGATGGCAATACCGCGCTTCCCGGCGTCTCAGGCACGGGCGGAGCTGCGGGCGCGGTAAGGCTGATCATCATCGAGCGGTATTTCGAGAGCGGCGGTGTCTCGGACGTAGCCACTGCTTCCCTGCCGGGCGGCACGCCCGGGAGCACCCCGATCAGCACAGCCGAAGGGTTTGGCGGCGGGCTCGATGCCGCCGGGACTCTCACAATCACAGGGGCCAACATCGAAAACAACTCGGCCTTCTACGGCGGCGGCATCGATGTTAAGGGTACCCTTACGCTGAACAGTACGACCCTGGCCGGCAACACGGCCGCCGATGACGGCGGCGCCATTTACAGCACGGGAAGTCTCACCGTCAACAATGGGACAATCTCGGGAAACACCGCCTCGCCTAGCGGCAATTCCACGGGGCTCGGCGGCGGCATTTACGCCAGCGGCAAGCTGAGCGTGACGGGCACGATTTTGAGCGGCAACGTCGCCAAGGGCGGCAGTTCGCTCGGCGGCGCCATCTATAGCCCGCCGAAGACCATGCTCACGGTGACCGGCGCCACCTTTGAAGACAACAGCTCTGTAGAGGGGGGTGGCGGCATTGCCACCGCAGGCGCGCTGACGGTTTCCAGCGATGTGTTCCAGTCTAACACCTCAGGCGACGGCGGCGCCATCTTTATCGCCCTGGCCAACTTGACGATCATCGGTAACACGACGTTTGAGCGGAATTCAGCCTTGAGCGACGGTGGCGATCTTTACAGCGATGACGGCACGGCAACCATCGGCGGCAACACGACGTTCGAGCAGAATGCGGCCGAGAACGACGGCGGCGCTGTCTACAACGTTAATGGCGCCAAGCAAAGCCTGTCGATCACCGGCGTGACGTTCACCAACAATATCGCACTCGTCAACGGGGGCGCCATCGCCAGCGACGGGACGCTGACGTTAAGCGGTGTCACGCTTTCGTCAAACACCGCGGGCCAGCTTCGGCGGCGTCGCCGACATAGGCACGACATCCGTCAAGAATGGGACTTTGATCCAGGGCAATGACGCTCTCGACGGCGCCGGCATTTTCAACGCGGGAAGGCTATCGCTGGCGGACGTCGACATCACCGACAATGTGGCCGGTTCTCAGGGCGGTGGCATCGCCAACCAGAGCGGGACCGTGTCGATCACCGGCGGCTACATCAACGGTAACACCGCGGGAGTCAGTGGTGGCGGCATCGCCAACCAGAGCGGGACGGTATCAATCACCGGCGGCGACATCAACGACAATTCCGCGGGGGTTAACGGCGGCGGCGT
Source organism: uncultured Isosphaeraceae bacterium (assembly GCA_963829765.1). GTDB lineage: Bacteria > Planctomycetota > Planctomycetia > Isosphaerales > Isosphaeraceae > CAWFRS01. Next base: position 6,160 of record CAWHKI010000043.1, read on the forward strand.
CTACATCAGCTCAGGGGCCCTGACGATCTCCGCGCTGACGGTCATCCAGCAGAACACGGCCGGAGCCGACGGCGGCGGCATCGATACGCCGGTGGCACTCTCTCGATCACGAACGCCTTCGTCTACTCAAACACTGCTGAAAACGGCGGCGGCATCGCCAATGGCGGTAACATGACGATCGCGATTGTCACCCTCGCGGGCAATTCCGCCGTCATCGGCGGAGGTGGCATTTACAACACTGGTACGGGGACGGTCACCGATGTCACACGAACTCCCACTCGGCACTTTCCCTGGCGGGCGATACCGCCGGCGGCCAGGGGTGGGATTGAAAACTACGGCACCTTGACGCTCACGAACACCACGATCGCGACCGACTCGGCCGGTCAGTCGGGCGGCGGCATATTCAACGCCGTCGACCCATCAGAGGGTTATCCAGGCGTCCTGACCACCGTCAACGTAACCATCGCCGACAACAATGGCGGTGGTCTGTATGTCGACTCCGGGACAGACATGCTGAAGTTGAAGGCGTACATAACAT
>CAWHKI010000044.1:0-28903 GCA_963829765.1 uncultured Isosphaeraceae bacterium
GGGCGGCGGTCGATCTTCTCTCGATTCGCCACGCCGAGAAAGTCATGGTGGCGTTTGGGCGGGCCTTCGGAGCATTGCCCGACGCTTCAACCGATGTCAGCAAGGACCAGAAACAGTTTCTTGCACAGGCCGTGTCTGGGTTGGCTCAGGAAGGCAAAGTCATATGCGTGCGGCTGGCCTTGTTTGCCGAGATGATGAAGGGCAAAACATGGACGCCCGCGAAACTCAAGGAAGTGGGCGGCGCCGAGGGGGTTGGCGTCACGTTTCTTGAAGAGACGTTCAGCGCGGCGACGGCTCCCCCGGAACATCGCTATCACCAGAAGGCGGCACGTGGCGTGCTGAAGGCTCTCTTGCCCGAGTCCGGCACCGATATCAAGGGCCACATGCGGTCGTACGCGGAGCTGCTGGAAGCGTCAGGCTACAAGAATCGTCCGAGCGAATTTGATGGGCTGATACGCATCCTCGACAGCGAAATCCGGCTCATCACGCCGACCGACCCGGAAGGGGTGGCGGGTGCGGATGAATCGACGTCGATGATCCAGTCGAGTCAGAAATATTACCAACTGACCCACGACTATCTCGTCCACTCCCTGCGCAGCTGGTTAACGCGCAAGCAGCGCGAAACCCGCCGTGGTCGTGCCGAATTACGGCTGGCGGAGCGTTCATCTCTCTGGAACGACAAGCCCCAGAACCGGCACCTGCCCTCGGTCTGGGAGTGGGCTAACATCCGGCTGCTGACGAGCCGCAAGGATTGGACCAAGCCGCAGAAGCAGGATGATGAAGCGGGCGGGGCGAGTACATGGTCTAAGGACACTGGGATTGGTCATGTTGGTCTCCTTGATCACGTGGGGGCGATCGAGGGCTATGGCACACTCCGGGCTTCGGCTCTGGTGGAGTCACTTCAGAAGGCAGCCACGCCAGACGTTCCTGCCATCGTCACGCAACTCTCGGGGTACCGCCGCTGGGCTGATCCTCGGTTAGTGCGTGCGGTACAAAGTAGCGATGATCGGCAACATCTGCATGCCAGCCTTGCCCTTCTTCGCGTCGATGCTTCCCAGGTTGATTACCTCTTCAGCCGTCTCATCAAAGCCACACCAAGCGAACTACCGGTGCTAAGTGATGCCCTGAAAGCCCACCGACTCACGCTTACTCCGAAGCTCTGGACCGTGCTGGAATCAGCGAAGCCGGGCGATGACGCCCTTCTTCCAGCCGCCACGCCCTGGCTAGCTACGATCCGGATAACAAAAAGTGGGAAGCAGTGGGCGGCGGGGCGTCCCAGGCACTTGTCACCCTCAATTCCGTCTACCTCGGCCCGTGGCTCAACGCCCTGCGACCCGTTCGAGGCAAGTTAAAGGCCCCACTCGCCTCGATATTTAGAGACAGTCGTTCCGAAAGCGAACACGCTCAGGCGACCAACATTCTCACCGACTACGCCAGCGACGACGTCAGCCTGATCACCGATTTGCTGATGGATGCCGACCACAAGTCATATGCCGCCTTCTTCCAAATCGCCCAGACCGATGCGGAGAAAGTCATACCGTTGCTCCAGTCGGAGATCGCCAAGAAGTCAGCGATATCCGATACCGACAAGGACATAGAGATGGTAAAGGATCGCCTTGCCGAGCGTCAGGCTCGGGCTGCGATCGCCTTGGTCCGCATGGGAAAGGCGAATGAGATCATGCCGTTGCTGCGTCATAGTGCCGATCCACGGCTGCGGAGTTTCATTGTCAACTGGCTGAAACCACTGGGTGCCGACCCGCACACACTTGTTGCCGAACTCGACCGTCTACCGGCGACAGCCAAACCGACGCCTGCTCACGGTCAGCAGTTCATGGATGCGGTTCTTTTCCACCCCGAGACTTCGATGCGTCGGGCGCTGATCATGGCGCTGGGGCGTATGGTTTCGAGCGATTGTCATCCGGCGAGCGTGAGCCTCTGATCGGCAAGTTGCTGGACCTCTACCGCAACGACCCCGATTCGGGGGTCCACGGGGCGGCGGAATGGACTCTGCGGCAGTGGAAGAATGAGGAGAAACTGAAGGAGTTTGATGCCGAGTTATCGAAACTTAAGGAATGGGGCCAGCGCCGGTGGTTCGTGAACAGCCTGGGCCAGACGTTCACGGTGATCGACGGACCTGTCGAATTCACGATGGGCTCGCCGCTGACCGAGCCGGATCGTGACATCGATGAAATACCACACCGTGTGGTCATCCGCCGTCGGTTTGCCATCGCCACCAAGGAGGTCTCCAAGGAGCAGTGGCAGGCATTCGTGAAAGAGAGCCCATGTCGGCTGCTTGATGCATGTTCGTCAATAAATTTAGCCCCGGCCCGAACGGCCCGATGATTGCGTTCACTTGGTATCACGCCGCCGGCTTCTGCAACTGGCTCAGTGAGCAGGAAGGGTTGCCGAAAGAGCAATGGTGCTACCTGCCCGCCGCCAACGGAAAATACACGACGGGGATGACGATCCCCGCCGATGTTCTTCAGCGCAAGGGCTATCGCCTTCCGACCGAGGCGGAGTGGGAATACGCTTGCCGGTCAGGTACGATCACGAGTCGCTATTACGGGCTCTCCCTCGATCTGCTCGACGGGTATGCTCGGTATCAGGTAAACAGCAAGGAGCACGCCTGGACGTGCGGGAGTCTCCGACCGAATGACCTGGGGATGTTCGACATGCTGGGAAACACGTGGGAATGGGCGCAAGACGAACTTTCGAAGGTACAAGGTTGGCGAGTCTCAGTCAATACCCGATGATATAAATATGCTCTCACATGTCAATGACACAAACTCTCGTCTGCTCCGGGGCGGGCGGTGCGAGGATTCTCCTGCGATCGTTCGCTCGGCGGACCGTGTCTATGACCACCCGACCTACCGCGACTCTGACTACGGCTTCCGTCCCTCCAGGACATACCCGATGGCCCGATACGGCGAGGTCGGCATTTCGTTTCTCGTCTCGCAGATCGAGTGGTCAGCGCCTGAAGAAGTCGACAAACTTGCCGCGGCGTTCGGGCAGGCGCGACAGGCCTCATTGGAGGCGATCACGACCTTGCGAAACAAGCGGCGGCGCAAAAGAACTGGCGTCTCAAGGCCCGCCTGGCTGTCGTGCGCTCCACCTCGAAGATGACCGGATCGCCGCCGACGTGTGCCGCATCGACGATCGGCCAGATCCGATCCAGCGCACGGTCTTCATCGACGAACTGCCGGCCTGGCACGGAGACGTCACCAGACTGGCGACGTATTGTCAGGCGCGTCTGATGCCGCGCTGCGGTCGGGCCTCTGCCTCGATATCGCGGCATTCCCTCGGGACAGTTGACTGCCGCGGAACGCGAGGCCTGGAAGCCTGTGCTCACGCGTGGTACGAGACCGCATCAGACGGTGTCACACACAGCGCGGCTGGCTGGGCCTTGCGCCAGTGGGGTATCGAGGCGCCCGCACTGCCGGCAACAAGCCAGCCGAGCGAGGGCCGCCAGTGGGTCGTCAATTCGCTGGGCATGACGTTGCTCGAGATCAAGCCCGGCGTGTTCGTTCGCAAAGATCAAACCCCTGAGGCAAAAGAGCAGACGGTGCAACTGACACGGGCCTTCTTCTCAGTGATCGGGAGATCAGCGTCGGGCAGTTCCAGCAGTTCGTCAGCGATGCAAATTACCCGAACGGAGAGAACCAGAGAAATGGCGAGGGCGCCAGCGCCAAAATCAGCCCGACGCCGACCACCCGGTTCAACAGGTCAACTGGTACGACGCCGTGCTCTTCTGCAACTGGCTGAGCCGAAAGGAGAGACGCACGGATGCTAGAGCGAACCGGAAGAAAGAGAAACTAGAACCAGGAAGTGGAGCTGACCAATGGCGGCTGGTGCCGAGCGAACAGGCTACCGCCTGCCGACAGAGGCGGAATGGGAGTACGCCTGTCGCGCGGGACGACGACTGAATATGCCAGCGGCACCGATGAAGAGATACTGCGGAAATATGCAGTGTTCCAGGCCAGGCGGGCCGCTTCCGGTGGGAGCAAGCTGCCAAACGGCTGGGGGCTGTTCGACATGCATGGGAATGTCTGGGAGTGGTGCTGGGACGGATATGAGAAATACGATGCGAAGTCGCCAGCCGTTGATTCGACGGGCGCGGCGGGTGTCCCCGTCCGCGTGATCCGGGGCGGGAGCTGGACGACACCGCCGTACTTCACGCGGGCGTCTGTTCCGGAGCGGGAACTCGCCGGTGACCGGAACCCAACCTCGGTTTTCGCGTGGCCCGAGGCCATTAGCTGGGGGAAACCGGAGCCCGTCGGCGCCGCGATCGGGGCAGAGCCCCTTCCCGAGCAGGCGGAGAGATGGGCGGAGCGGTGCCCGCAGCATGGACGCGTGGTTTCTAAATAAAGATGGATATCATGATCGATTGACGTGCGTTCACTTTGCCGGTGCATGCCCCTGGGGCGGCGGAGACGGAGTGGAACGGGTTTCTGGCGAGCCACCGGGTATTGTCGGTCGATCGCCGGTTCATTGGAACCAGGCTCGAAACGCCGCTCACTCTTCGTCGGAGAGGCTCCGTACGGCTTCTTCGATCTGTTCAACCGCAGTCATTCCTCATCAAGGAATTGCCGCGCGAGCGGCGGCTCCTGACAATCATTCGTGATTCTCGGCAGGAATCGCGGACTTAACTTCGACGACCAGTTCGCCGCCTCGCGAAGGGCGGGCAGACGCGAGAGGAAACGTCCTCGAGGCAGGGTCGACCATCACAAGGCGATCGAATCCCGTGGCGAGCCGCGTGGCATACCCGTCCGGTTCCCAATCACGGATTTCCCCCTCAAGAACCTGGATACTCGTGCCCGCGTCCCAGGTGATCTGATTGCCCGTGCGCTTTGGGTTCCCCTGACACCACCACGACCAGCTATCGGCGCCGCGACGGCGCAAAATGAGCTTGCGTTCCGGGCGATTCAATTCGATGTTCAGTGAACGCCCTCCGGGGCCGCTACATCGGATTACTGCCTTAAGGCCATCGTCGTCGAGTGAGTCGACCGTCAGTGGCACCGCCGGCTGACGCGACGCGTGCGGCTCGATCAATACGGGGCGTCCTCCTGCGTGAACCACAACCTCCCCTTTGCGCACCCCGACCAGAAGGTCGTTGGGTCGCCAAGATGCCCGCGCGTAAGCCTCGCCCACGGAAGGAAACCGAAAGGAAAGCCGTGGCTCATTGGCTTTCGCGTCGACCGAGGCGTCATACCAGAGATAGCTGTAGCCGCCCAGCTCGAAGAGGAGCACCTCACTGTGCGGTGTGACGTACCGCGTCTTTTGCAACCCGCCGAGCGTCTTGTCCCAGAGGGCGAGGTACTGATCGAGCGGACGACGGTATTCCCTCGCCAGGTAAAGCAGCACTGGGGCATAGTAATCCAACTGCCCGTACGACGGCTCCAGCACGACGTTCGCATGTTCCTGATCGTAAGTCGACGACTTTCTGGCCGCGATCGAGGCCAGGGCGAGGTCGGCGCTCATGGCCCGCTCATGCTTTCGGAAGAGATCGAGGCCCGTCACACGTCTGAGGGCGTCCAGGAAAAAGAGGCGGTAGTGCATCGTTGATGCCCAGAACGTCGCCCCTTCGATCTGGGCGCCATCGGTCGCCAATCCATTCGGAAGCAGATGCTCATCGAACTTCTTGACGGTGGCCTTCAGCCAGAGGCCGGCCTCGGGCACATCGCCAAGAAGTGCCAGGGCCAGCACGCCGAACGATCCCCACTCAACCGCCGCGTGATGGGTCGAGAAGCCCGGCCCGGCGATGGTCGGGGTGCTGAAATAGCCGGTGTAATACGCTTTCCCGATTCGGAGGAGCGTTCGCGCACCTCGCGTTTCTCGGCGTCGTCGAGGCGGTCGAAGGCGAGATCGTACCCGACCGCGATTCCCTTGAGCAATCGGGCCACCGCATAGGCCTTCGCGCCGATCGGGTGTCCCGTCGGCCTCTCGTTGCCAGACCCGGCAGCTTGCCAAGATCCACTGCCGGGCCGCATCACCGTATCGCGGGTCTTCGCTCAAAGCGTAAGTAAAGGCGAGGTGCTCTGTGACCGCCAGGTCCCTCATGATCGCATAGAAGCGGTCGTAGAGGTTTTCATACCGAGGATCGGCCGCGACAGGCTCGATCCAGCGAGCTGCTGGGCTCGAGCGTGAGACACCATTCCGCCGAGCCGATGAGATTCTTCCACATCATCTCGTGGACGCTCGTCGCGCAGTAGCTTGCGCAGCCGCGGCAGCTCCGCGGCCGTGACGTAAAGGCGGGGATGACCCGCGAGTCGCACGGGCTCCTCGCCCGCGCCTCCGGCGATGGTGCACGCCAGCATCATCGATACGACTGCGTCCCGAATCATTTTGATGTCACTCCCTTCTCCGAGATTCGTCGTAATGGTGGGTGCCTCTAGGGGACAATTCGCGCAACAGAACTCACGGGAACGCTCAGGTTCATCAAGGCCAGCTTTTCATCAGGCCAGCCACGCCCTCCCCGCGGAGACACCGATTCCGCACAGCCCCACGTCTCGTAGGCGAGGCCGCCTTGGCATCACGCGGGCGAAAACAACGAGGCATCGCGCTCCTTGAGCACGCGAATGCCCGCGTGAACAACATGAAGGTCCGCACCGATCACAATCAACTGACAGCCCCATTTTTGCATGCGTGCCGAATACTCGGGCCCGCGACTGAAGATGCCCCAGGGTTTTTTGGCGTCGGCGCAGACCCTCGCCAGGTTCTCGATGGCGCCCAGGCACTTGGGATTTTCGAAATCGCCCGTCACACCCAAGACCTGGCTCAAGTCGGATGGGCCGACAAACAGCAGGTCGACGTCGGGGATCGCGGCGATGTCTTTGAGAGAGGCGAGTGCGCCCGCGGTCTCGATCTGAACGCCGATGAACGTGTCGGCATTGGCCCGCGCGGTGTAATCGGCCAGCGGGGTCAGGCCAAACCGGCCGTCGCGATTGCCTCCGTTTAGGCCGCGTTCGCCTCTCGGCCAAAACTTCGCCCAACGCACCGCCTGCTCGGCGTCCTCCGGCGAGCGAACCATGCTGATCATGAGACCACCAGCCCCCGCCTCGAGTGGACGCATCACCGTGGCGTAGTCGGTCGCGGGCAGGCGGACGAAATGGTCCATGCCGTAGCCGCGGGCCGCCATCGTGGCCATCTCGATCTCTTTCATGGTGAGACCCGCGTGCTCGAAATCGAGCCAGAGAGCGTCGAATCCGCCGTGTTCACCCAGGATCTCGATCAGCTTCGGGCTCAAAAGCTGGCCTAGCCCGAACGTTCTGACCACCTTACCATCGCTTAGCATCTGCTTGATTCGTGGCATTCGAATGCTTCCCTCACCGCGACAACTATTAGACAATGAAAAGAACCCTTGGGAGCCAGGCCGGTCCGGGACCTACCGAACACGAAGGTACCCGGTATGACGTCCCGGACCAAGGGGATTCTGTTTGTGACCAAACTTACGATGAGGGCCGAACCCGATGTCGCCGACGAGCGAACGCCTGGACATCGATGCTCGCTGGATCTACCGGCGATCGTTTCTGTTGTTCTTCATCGCCTTTGAGTTGCTCGCCTGGCTGCGTGTCCGACGACTGCCGGCCCGCGTTCGCGGACCTCGATGGATGATTTTTCTGCTGGCCCCATGGGCAACCCTGCGCTCTTTGCTGTTAGCGGTCGTGGCGGCGGCAATCTTCGCGGTGGTGGTGGTTGTGGTTGTCCGGGTCATCGTCCGGCCCCTCTTGAGGGTCTGGCTCAGCCCTCCGGCGGATTTATCGTGGGGCCTGTTTCACTTGACCGCCGCCGAGACGATCGTCGCCAGCGCGCCCGCCCGCAGGGTCTTGGGTTGGCACTCGAAACCGGGATCGCTGGCACTCACCAATCGACGCCTCTGGTTCTTCCCAGCGAATGGCCACGACGAGCCCTGGTTCTTGCGACTCGAAGATGTTGATCGCGTCGTTGCGAAGCGACCAGTCTTCGCCGCATCCAGTCCGATCCGGAACTGGCCCGAACAATTACATGTGACTTCCCACTCCGGCCCCGAGGCGATTTTTGCCACGGCGGTGCCTTCTGTTGTGCTAGAGTGGTTCCCTTTAAAGAGTAACCGCGAAGGAGCGGCGCTCGTCGGCACCGGCGCTAGCCCCTCGCCAGGAGCTTTTGAATGAGTGATCGATTCACCGTGTTGATCGCCGATTTTCTGGACGAGACCTCAATTGAATCAGCGATTCTCGACGACATCGCGCAAATCGTGATGGCGCGAGCGAACGACGAGACCGAATTAGCCGAGTACTTGCCCCAGGCCAACGCGATTATGCTCTTTCATGCGATTTCCACGATCGGGGAATGGAGTTTTTCGCGCGCCCCGTTGCCGGTGCGTGGTTCGGGCCGGGGTCGGCTATAATAACGTCGACGTCCAGGCTGCCACGCGGCACGGCGTGATCGTCTGCAACGTTCCCGATTATGGCACCGAGGAAGTTGCCGACCATGCCATCATGTTCTTGTTAGCGATCGTGCGCCGGCTCGTGCCTTCGCACGACGGCGATCCGGGCCGGAACCTGGGATTACCGAACCGCGGACGGCACGCCCCGCCTTCGTGGCAAGACTTTCGGCATCATCGGCTGCGGCCGGATCGGGACGGCCGCGGCGCTGCGTGCCAAGGCATTGGGGCTCGACGTCGTCTTTTACGATCCGTACCTGCGGCAGGGGATGGACAAAGCACTGGGCATCCGCCGGGTTTTTCAGCTTGAGGAATTGCTCGAGCAGAGCCATTTCGTCAGCCTGCACTGCTATCTCGATGCGGCCAACACGCACGTGATCAACGCCCTGACGATCGCGCGGATGCGTCCCGGAGCGGTGCTCATCAATACGGCGCGTGGTCCGCTGGTTGAGGAGCGTGCGCTCTTGGAGGCCCTCGATTCGGGCCAGATCTCGGCCGCGGGCCTCGACGTCGTCGAGACCGAACCGCTCGAAAACGAGCGGCTGCGCCAGCATCCCAATGTCCTGTTCACTCCCCATACCGCGTTTTATAGCGTCGAAGGCTACCGAGAGCTGCGCACCAAGACGGCCGAGGAAGTCAGGCGATCTTGCTCGGGGAACAGCCGCGCAACCCCGTGAATGCGCCTGGCGCTCGAGCCTGATTGAGTGCAGACTGAAAATGCGACCCGCTTTAGAGAACGATCAAACCCAACGCGATTCCGCAGTCGGGTTGCACGCGCCTCGCTCGCGAACTCAGTTTGTTCCCTGGGTGAGCTTGCTCTTGGTGGCGACTCTAACCGCCGCGTTGACCGGGGTCTCCGGGTCCCAGTCAATTCGTCAATACTTAGAACTACGAAGCGGCTGGTCGTGGGACCTGGCTTATTACAACCAGTGGTTCTGGTGCGTGACGAAAGGCTATGACACCCTGACTGTACGTCCGATCGCGGCGTACGCTCAGGAAGGGCCGTCGGTCTGGAAGATGAACTACCTGGCTCCGATCCGGCTGGCGCTTGTGCCGATTTATGCGCTGGCTCCCGGTCCGATGATCTTGATCTTGATCCAGAATGTGATTTTCTGGTGGGTCGTGCCCGCGGCCTACACGCTCGTGCGATCGGAGACACGATCGGAAGCCGTCGCGCTATCCGCCGCGGCACTTGTCCCAATGACGCCGCTGTTCTGGCCGCTCGTCTGGAATGATTTTCGTGAGTTGCAACTCGCCGCCCCGTTCGTTCTCTGGGGGGTGCAGGGGCTACGCAGCCGCTCGGCCGGGTTGGCCGCGGTCGGAATCGCGGGGATGCTTGCTTGCCGGCAAGAATTCGGCCTCATGGTCGCGACGTTCGCGTTCTTGCCCCCGCGCGACCGCGAGACGCTGAACTCGACGCTCATCTGGCGGCGGACCATCCTCCTGATCGGGCTGCTCTGGCTGTTCGTCGGCTTCTTTGGTTATCTGAAATTCGCGGTCGCCGGGGGCGCCGCCGGCGCCTACATCGAGCAGTTCCTTGGCCCGAAGGCAACGTTCAGCCAGGCGGTCGAAACCTCGCTGGAAACCTTACTGCTGGGGATGGGTGCGTGGGCGATCTTCGCCTGCTTGGTTCCTCGCGTCGCGATCTTGGCGTTGCCCTGGATTTGGGGCCCGTGCAGTGAGCGGTGGGCGATGCGGTTCCTCTCCACCTCGTCATGGCATCTCGTGCGGTACGTGATGCCGATGGCCGCGATTGTGCTGGCGGCCGGTCTGATCGGCTATTCGCGACTGGCGAACTGGTTGCTTCCGCGCCGGGGGGGCCGAGCGATGCTGGCGACGACTTGGCTCTTGGGCGCTTTGGTTTGCGGGGTGGGGCTCACGGACGTCACAACCCGATTCTCGCGTGTCCCCGTGCCTATTGATCGCAACGAGGCGGACGAGGTCTGGGCCTGGATTCGCCAGGTCGGCGGCGACGATGCGGTCATCGTCGACCTCGAACTTTCGGCCCCCCTCTCATCCCGTCGCCAAATCTTTGGATGCGAGCTCGACTCGAACCTGCCCAAGGATTTTCGGCGGCTCGGCCCCGCGTTTCGCTGGCTCTTCATTCGGAATAATAACCGTTTTTATAACTCATTGCTAAGACAGGGGTTCGAGGTCGTTCATCGCGGCCATTTCGTCACCGTTGCCCGGCGCAACGAGGCGATCACGGCACGAAATTCCGATTTTTTCCGATTTAGCGCGAACACCAACGTGCGGTAAGATGTCTAATGACCATGCTGCCCACGGCTGAGGTTTTGGTCGACATTGACGAACTCGATGTCCGCTTCGCCATTGGCAGTCGAACCGAATGAGTGAGATGAATGGCCGGGTGTGTTGCCCGGTCGCATCGAGGTCTCGGGAACCCGCGACGGATCTCTAGACTCGGTACCTGATCCAGGGACGGCGGAACCGTCCCTGCCCCCCGGTGACGCAACAGTCGAGCGCTTTGCACCCAGAAGCTGTTGCTCACCTCGTTACCCCGCCCTTTCCGCGGCGGATGTGAGGGTTTCGCCATGTTGATGAACCGCACGAACCTGACGTTGTCGGCCTTGGCACTTTCCAACGGGCTGAATCTCGGGACGCGGGCGCTCGCCGCTAACGCGGGCGTCAACGATGGCGATCAAATTCTCCGCCTCCGTCACTCCCATCATGACGTCAAGCGCGAGAGGATGGTTTGGTATGTCGTATCTTCGATTCCCAAATCGATGCATGCGATTCCAACCATTCCGAGCTCATTTTCCCAGCAGCGTCGGCGACCGTTGGATCGCCTGATATTACCGCAACCAAGCGTCGCGGTTGATTGTGGAAAGTGAGCTCCGATCGCTCGATTCCGTTCGGCTTGATCTGCCGCGGCCCGCACATGGTTGCGACCTTGATGTTGTTTTCTGGCTAACGATGCTCGGAAAACGCAGGTCGCAACGCGGTCGCTTCGGCACTCAGCGAATAGACGATCATGATGTCGCTCGGTTTCTTCCCATTTACCGCGGCACGAAAGGCCGCGAATGCTCGGGGCGGGAACCGGGAGAACTTCTGGTAGGGGGGAAGGTGAATCAGGTGGGGTACACGTCGAACGTTCTCGATTTGGAGCAGGCCCACTGGGCCGATCTGGCGATCGTGGTGCGGCGGGCGCAACGAGGGGACAGAGAAGCCTTCGGTGCCTTGGCCGAGCAGTTCCAGCCGACGGTTTACGCGATCGCCTTGCGGCGGTTGGGTAATCCGAGCGATGCGCTCGAGCTCACCCAGGAGGTCTTCCTGCACGTTCTGCAGCGCATCGAGCAGCTCCGCGAGCCCGAGAGGTTCGCGGGTTGGCTGCGTCAGGTCGCCGTGCGCATGGCGATCAACCGAGCAACTCGCCGACTGGCGCCGGCGAACGTTGAGACCGGCGTGCTCGAAACGGCCTGCGACGGCGGGTGAAGAGCCGCTCGAGCAGTTGATCAGCCGCGAGCGAGCCGAGCGCCTGCACGACGCGCTCGGGCAGCTCAAGGCGTTGGATCGCGAGGCCCTGGATGCTTTCTACATTCGCGGCCATTCGTTGATCGAGATCGCCGAGTTGCTCGATGTCCCGATCGGAACGGTCAAACGCCGGCTGCACACGGCCCGGAAGCGGCTCAAGGTCGCGCTCGAAGCGTCGGTTGCTGACGCCCAGGAGTGGACTGACGGGCAGGCAGAAGCCTCCGACGACGAGGCTGACGGCTTCGCGCTCGTCGGCGCCGGCGCGCATGGCGGGCGTGCCTGGTCGTGAGCCGTGCGATTCGGTTCTGACCCGTGACCTCAGAATGAGCTTAGGCTTGCTTCAAGGTCGTTTCGTCTTTGGCGGCCGCCACGGTTGAGCGCTCCTTCTGCCGAAGGTATTCGTTGAGCTCGGCGACGTACTGCCTCGCTCGTCGGGCCAGCACGGCGTGGTCGAGCCAGGCCACAACCACGATGGGCAGCAAGATGACGGCATCGAAGATAAGGCCGATATCGGGCCGGCCGAAGGCCGTGAACAGGCTGAGAAAGATCAAACCGAGAAAGCAAGGAACCGCCGTGAGTACCCAGGTCACGCGGCGGTAGCGGGCGAGCTGTTCCTCGAGCGGTTCCACCCCCAACTTGAGCCGCCCCAGCTTGCGCCGCCATTGAATTTCGCGCAAGCGCCAGCGAGACTCGAGATCCCCATTATTATGCATACAAGGTCGCGCTCCAGTTCAATACCCGTCGTCGTCGTTCTCCGGGATGATCTCCTGGGCCACGATTTCCCGCCAGGCATCAAGTGCCGGGTCGGCTGCGCCCGATGCCCGCAGGCAGTCGGCGACGGGGCCTGCAGAACTCTTCAGCTGGGGGAAGGTCAAGAGAAGCCGATGGACGTCCGCTAGGTCCATAATACGTTTGGGGGTTCCAGACCGGCTGACCATGCTCTGCACCTTTTGGCTGATCAATTCGGCGGGGGAGACGACTTGCACTTGCTCCACAACCTGATGAGCCGGAAGGCGATCAACGCGCCGAATATCCACCAGATGTCGGTTTTTCGGTGTGCGGATCTGATACAGCCGATGACTTAATCCATTCGCCACGATCTGAACGCGGACCGCGATCTGGAATCGGTCCGACAAATCAACTCGCAGGTCCTCAGCCAGCTCCGGAGCCCTGGGCGATAGGATATCGACATCCTGCGTCATACGGGACTCGTCGACATACGCGTTCACCGCATGCGCGCCGAAGAGCACGGCGTCGGTGCGCCCGCGCAGGAATTCGAGCACGGCGTCGTGGATCGTCGCCAGCGGCAAAGGCTCACGCATGATGAACTCTCGAAAGGTGAGTGAGCCGTCCCCAAACATGATTGGCCTCCCTGAACAGTAGGGTACCCGCTCTGCTTGATCGAGACAATCGGGCGACGAAACACCCGCGCACTCTATATTAACCCGAAGCTCCAGCGAGGATTCCGCCCGCCGATTCCCTCGCTGGCGCTTCGGGTTAGCCTGACTTACACAACGCCCGAACGCGTGCGGGTCTCCTTGGACTCGCTCACCCCGCCAACTCGCGCAGCCTTCGGACGAGCTCGAGAGCTTCGTCCGGCGTCAAACTTGTTAAATCGGTTTGCATTAGCTCCACCAGGAGCGGGTCCGGCAGCGCCGCGAACAGGCTCCCGGTCAGCGCCCGGCCCGTCTTGACTTTCCGGCGGATTGGCCCTTCGGGCAAGCCGGGATCAGGCCCATGCTGCTTTTCGAGGAACTTAAGGATCTCTCGGGCACGATCCAAGACGGAAGAAGGCACCCCCGCCAATCGGGCCACGTGGATGCCATAACTTTGGTCGAGCCCCCCGGCACAATTTGGTAGAGAAAGACGATCTCGCCCTCTTTTTCGCGGACCGCCACGTTGGCGTTCCGTAGGCGAGGCTTGGTCTTTTCCAGTTCCACGAGTTCGTGATAGTGGGTGGCGAAAAGAGTTCGGCAGCCGATCGCGTCGTGGAGGTGTTCGGTGACGGCCCATGCCAGCGAGATGCCGTCGAAGGTGCTGGTTCCGCGGCCGATCTCGTCAAGGATGACGAGGCTGTGGGGTGACGCGTTGTTGACGATATTGGCCGTCTCGGACATCTCGACCATGAAGGTGCTTTGGCTGCGGCTAAGATCGTCGGTGGCACCGACGCGGGCGAACAGCCGGTCGACCGTCCCGATCCGGGCACGCCTGGCAGGCACGAAACCGCCGAGATGGGCCAGGATCGCGATCAAGGCGACCTGCCGGATATAGGTGCTCTTACCGGCCATGTTGGGCCCGGTGATCAAGAGGATTGAGCCTTTGTCGCCACCGAGCTCGATATCGTTGGGGACGAAGTCGCCAGGGGCGAGGATCGCGTCGAGGACAGGGTGGCGGCCCGCCTCAACCTCGAAGACCGGCTCGCCGACGATCTCGGGGCGGCAGTAGCCATGCCGGGCGGCCAGCTCCGCCAAGGAAGAAAGCACGTCGAGCTGCGCCAGGACCGCGCCCGCTTGAATCAACCGTGGGGCCTCGGCCGAGACCCTGTCGCGCAGGGTCGTGAATAACTCGTACTCCAGCTCGAAAGCCCGTTCCTCGGCACGAACGACTTTTTCCTCGTGTTCCTTCAGCTCGGCCGTGATGTACCGCTCGGCGTTCTTGACGGTTTGCTTGCGGATGTAATCTTCGGGAATACTGGCGCCACGAGCCTGCGCCTGGGCGTGGGTGATTTCAATGTAATAACCGAAAACTTTATTGTAGCCCACCTTGAGGCTCGCGATGCCCGTGCGCCTGACTTGCTCGGCCTGGAACTTGGCGATCCATGACTTGCCCCCCTTGGCGTTGGCGCGTAGTTCGTCCAACCCGGCGTGATAACCGTCGCGGATTAGTCCCCCTTCCTTGACCGTCTGAGGGGGATCGTCGCAGAGAGCGGCTTCGATCTCCGCGCGGATCTCGGGGCAAAGCTCGATGGCCCCTTCGAGCTGGTTGAGCCGCTTCGAGACTCTCGCGGTGAGCCGGGCCTTGAGCTTGGGCAAGATGGCGAGGGTCTTGGCGAGAGCGACCAGGTCGCGGGGCGTCGCTCGGCCGGTGCCGACACGCCCGGCCAGCCGCTCCAGGTCATACGACTGACCCAGCAAGCTCCTCAAATCTCCGCGCAGGGCCGACTGGTTGACGAGCTCCTCGACGGCGTCCAGCCGTTCGGTGATCAGTTCGGTCGACGTCAATGGCGACGTGAGCCATTCGGAGAGCAGCCGGGCCCCCATCGGCGTCGCCGAGCAATCGATCACGCTCAAGAGCGACCCTTCGCGCTTGCCTTCCCGGAGAGTTCGCACCAGCTCCAAACTGCGCCTGGTCATTTCGTCGAGCGCGAGCGTGTCGGCTCGTCGATACGGGATCAGCCGCGTGAGATGACCCAACGAGGTCTTCTGGGTGTCGCGAAGGTAAGCCATAGCGCCCCGCCGCCTGCACCTCGATGCAGCGATCATCAACGCCGAAGCCGGCCAGAGTTTGGGTCTTGAAATGTTCAAACAGGGTCGCCCGCGACTGCTCCGGCTGGAAATCCCACGAAGGGCGAACGGTCAGCGCGATCCCCGATTGGCTTCGGACCATCCGTGCCCAAGGGGCATCAACGCTGAGCTCGGAGATCAAGATCTCGGCCGGGTTGAGCCTCGCTAGCTCGTCCACCAGCTCGTGGCGCAAGAGACCGGTCAGAGAAAACCGCCCGGTCGACAGCTCGACCCAGGCCAGCCCCATTTTGCCCCCCGCCTCGACCACGGCGGCCAGGTAATTTGCCTGGCGTGGGTCGAGCAACTCTTCATCGGTCAGGGTGCCAGGGGTGACGACACGGATCACGTCGCGCTTGACGAGCCCTTTCGCTTCTCGCGAATCTTCAACCTGCTCGCACACGGCCGCGCCAGCCCGCCTGGACGATCTTGGCCAGGTAGCTTTCCAGGGCCGGATGAGGAAATCCCGCCATCGGCATCGCGTTGGGTCCTTTGTCGCGTGAAGTCAGCGTCAGGCCCAGGAGCGAGGCTGCCCGTTCGGCGTCGTCGCCGAACATCTCGTAGAAATCTCCCATGCGAAACAGCAATAGCGCATCGGGGTCGCGGGCTTTCAACTCGCGATACTGCTGCATCATCGGTGTCAGCGAATCATTCATTGAGGGCGAATGAAAAAAGCGCAAGCTCTCACGACCGCTGTGTCCTGACGGACACGGCGCACGACGGCACGCGCGCTGAGGGCATCAAAGTTCGGTCAATCTGTCCCGGGCGAGAAAGCGACGCAAGCGATCAAAACTTGTCGAGGGCAGCCTGCTCCTCGGCATAGATTTCAAAGACTTGATCGAGCCGGGTGATGCGGAAAACCTCGAGCAGGTCCGGATGAATGCAGCAAAGCTTCAGCTTCCCTTTGACCGCCGCAACCTTTTTCTTGAGGTTGATCAACTTGCCGAGCGCGGCACTCGAAAGATACTGAACGTTGCCAAAGTTCAGCAGGAGGTTTTTGTGACCTTCGTCTTCAACCAAGCTGTAAAGCTGATCGCCCACCTCTTGGATGTTTTCCTCGGTCACGATCTTGGATTCAACAAAACTGACAACGGTCACTCCGTCAACGTTTTCTAGGCGGAGATGACGGCGAGGACCTTGAGACATCGGGGTTAAACTCCTGGCAAGAACGGGGACCGTACCAGATTGGACTGAAATAGTTTACCACATCACGGGTGCCGGTCCCGTACGCGGGCTTCTCGGTTGTTTTGTGGAAGTTCTCAAAAGAAAGAATCAACCTTGGCGAGAGACGAGCGCTTTCCCCACACTTACCAGAAAGCCACAAGGAATCAAGGGACCACCGATAAAAGCAGCCAAACCGAAAGAAGCAAGACACGCCGCCACTCGTGGTATTGTGCGTCCTCGACGCGTCGCCGCCAGGTATAATCTGGTGAGTGGGGGGCGTTGCCTCGTCGCGTTCTCCCGCGGGGCCTTGACGACGTCAAAGGACGCACGGTCAGTACCATCGTCGTCGGCTTTGATTCAAGATGCAACAGACGGGCAGCCGATCCAGGCGATACGCCGGACGTTTTTGTCGAAGAAATCGCAGCGGCGGACGAACCATTGAATGCGACATCATGCCGAAATGGTAGCCCGAAGGGGGGGGCCGATCATGTGGCTGGACGTTACTTTGGGAGGGCTCATCCTTCTCGCCGCGTTTCGCGGTTGGATTCAGGGATTCGTCAGTCAGGCTCTCCGGCTCGCGGAGATCATTGCATGCGTGTATCTGGCGCAGCCGGTGCGCGATTACGCCAAGCCGTATGTGCTCCCCTATCTTCCCGAAATCCCTCTCGATTTTGTCGACCGGGTCCTCTGGTGGGTTGCGGCGGTGGTCTCTTACGTGGTCCTCGTGGCCGTTGCGAGCTTGGTCATTCACATCACGCGCAGGCCCCAGATTCCCGGAATTGCCCAGGCGGGTCACAACGACCAGTTCGCGGGTTTCGCACTAGGTGCGACCAAGGGGCTCTTGGTGGCCGCATGCGTGACGGCGGGTGTCCAGAAATATGCGATGGAGCGGGTGAAGTCGGTCCCATGGGCCCAACAGCAGGTGAAAACGTCATGGGCGTTCAAATGGAGCGAGACTTACCGGCCGGTCCCGAGGATCTGGGCGTCGCCGCCGGTCCGGCACTTGGTTAACCGTATTGTCAATATGGGCCTGCGAAAACCGGGAGAGCCGTCGCAATCGCCGGCCGGCGCGGAGTATGATGACGAAAGTCCGCCCGTGCGCACCGCCAGCCGATCTGCCGATTCACATGTCGCCAGCGACGCTCGGCCCGCGGCCGAGCCTCCTGCCTCAGCGGCGGCGGCGGCACGCTAACCCTGGGATGTGGGATCGCGACAGCTCTCTGCGGACGAGGAGGTGATCGCCGATGTCAAGGCAGACCTGAAGAAACAAACCAAGAGATCGGACTGACACCGGAGTGATGTATGGGGCGTTTTCGGTTCGTGTTAATCCATCGTTTCGCGCTCATCGCGTGTGGATGGGCGTCTGTGGTTGTCACAGGTTGCTCGCAGCAGGAACATCTCGAGGCGGATCCCGGTGTTTCGCCCTTTTCTCCGCCGTCCGCCCATCCCAAGAGCACGACCGCCAAACCGGAGAAGGGCACGGCCAAGGGAACCGGGCCGTCGATCGCGGATTCAAAAAAGGACGATGTAGATCACGAAAGCCCTGGCGGCTTGCCAAAAATCGATACGCGATTTGGCACCAACGAGGTCGAGCGCAGGCTCAGGGTCGCACTCCGAACGGCGCAGAAAGGCGATCCAGTCGTCGCGGCCGAACTCCTGGACAAGATTTTAGCCGTCGAGCCGATCCACCGGGAAGCGTTGCTGGGCAGGGCTTCGGTGGCCCTCAGGCAGGCAAACACGCTAAAGGCCGTCAACGAGCGCGCCGCCGCCATCGATAAGGCCGTCGCCCTGACTCAATCGCTGGTCCGTGCCTATGATACGCTTAAACCCCACGAAATGGACTTCGCCAAGCGAGCGTTCCACGCGAAGATAAAGGTTTTGGTCGAGGCGGGGCGAATCGACGAGGCCATGATTTCGCTCAAAGAAGCGCATGATTTGGGCTTCGATCCGTTCGCCAGGGTTGAAAGAGACCCTGAAATGGCTGCGCTGCGGTCGGCACCGGCGTACAAGGCCGCGCTGAAAGCCGAAGAGGATAAGACGCTGGCGATCGCGCGTGCCAGAACCGGCGGCGTGCCCACTCTCTCCCCGGCGGTCCCATTCACTTTCACGCTCGGGGACCTCACGGGCAAAAAGGTCTCGCTAGGTGATTTCAGGGGAAAAGTCGTCGTCGTGGATTTTTGGGGCACATGGTGCGGCCCCTGCCGTGAGATGATCCCGGGCCTGATCGCCCTCTACAAAAGGCGCCAATCGCAAGGGCTGGAGATCGTCGGACTCAGCTTTGAAAAAGAGGCCCAGAGCGAGTCGCAGGCGCGGGAGATGGTGAAGAACTTTGTGAAAGAGGCCGGCGTTCCCTACCCGTGTCTCATCGGCGAGCTCGATGTCTTAAAACAGATTCCCGGCTTCGAAGGGTTCCCCGCGACAGTGATTGTCGACCGGGCTGGGAAGGTTCGCGCGATGGTCACCGAGAGTTCGAAAACGACCGCGGATTTCATCACGGATGTCGTTCGCGTCTTGCTCGCCGAACCTGCCCCCAAGGAAGACTCGCCCGCCAAGAAGTCTTAATCGATACTCCAGCGCCTCGGGCGGGTCGCCTCGAATTTGCCGGTGGGGGGACTAAACCGTATCCCCACGTTCCAGAGTTGGTCCGGTTGGTGCTTGGCGAGTAAGTACTTCATGACGACTTCGTCGGATGGCGGCATTCCCGGGTCTTGAAAGACGACGCAGAGCCGGGTGAGAGCGCGGCGAGTTTTCGCGTCCCAAACTTCGATCAGGCCGTGCGGTCGGCGCGGTATGCGGTAATATTTATCGCCGTTCAAGACGGTGAGACAATCAAATTGGCAGAACTCGTGGAACTCTTTGGGTTCGACCACGTTGCGGACGAGCTCGGCGGCGACCAGCTCGGGCACCCCTTCCTGATAGCTCACGGCGTCGAGCCGCATCGGCTCATTTTCCTCGGTCGGGCCCGGCTGGCTCTTGCCTTCGATGACCCGGAAGATCTCCCATGACACGAGTCGCGAGTAACCGGCCCGAAGCGCCGGACTCGAAATGACCAACTGGGGGAAGGAACCCGCCGTGCGCACGACCTCTTGCGCAAAAGCGCCGACTTCGCGCTGCAGTTTCTCCATCCAATAACGGGGGAGTCTTGCCCGGTCGCTTTCCGCGTAACGGAACGGCCGCGGGCCGACGTTGGGGACCGTTATGTCGATCTCGCCACCGTCTCGGTCGAGCGTTCGTAAGACTGAGTCGTAGGTCCCATCCCCCCGGACGAACCGCTCCGCCGCATCGGCATGAGTCGTTCGCTTCACCCGAACAACCCGGAAGCTGGGGCGGGCGAGAAAAATGACCTCGCGCGCTGCCCCATCGTCCTGGCTGCGGACGTCGTGAACCTCAATCTCCCAGCGCAGATATCCGGTTCGGATCATGACAACGCCCAACAGGCCGACGGCGGGAATAGCGATTGAATCGCACCACTCGGCAGCGAGCAAGTCGCGCCGCCAGAGTGGTCGCGGTTTTCGCTCGGCAGCGATGGCACAACCATGGCGACCGAGATCATCCTCCTTGGATCGCCGGTACGATCAGAATCTCGGGCGCGGACTTTTCAAATTGGTGTATGGGCGTCGACCGCCCAGGGCCGTCCAGGCGAAACGCCAGGCGTCCCGGCGTGCAATGTTCGGCGAACGCCGCTTCCGCCGTCGCAATCGTTTCGGGGCGATCCTTGTCCCACTCGGCGAGAGTCAGGTCGCCGTGCCCCGTCTTGAGCAGCCGTAACTTTGCCATAAAAATCACTCCTTTCGCGCAGCTCACCAGCCGGATCGTCCGACGTCGGCCCCGACCGCTACGATTGCCCCGCCGCGGCGGCCGCCTTGGCCCTTTTTCGTTCCACCTCGGGCTTGGGACGTTTTTTCCCGTAAGTCCCGCGGAAAATCTTGCCTCGTTTGGATCGCCTATCACCCTTGCCCATCGGTTCACTCCCCCAAAGTATCGCACTTGATTTGCGTTATCTGCTTGAGTTTCTCATCCTATCCGACTACGATGAGTTAAATCACTGACGTTTGTCGTTTTTACCGCCCGTCTTCGTTTTCGACGGCAGGAGTCATGAAATGTCCGGTCGTCGCCTGCATCTGCCAGCGGGCCTGGCCGCGGCCATGATCCTCTGTATCGGATGCCACGGCCACCCGAATCCGGGCCGAAACTTAGACGCTTCTGCGCCCCACGAGAGCCCCGGGCTTACCCCGACTGCAAAGGCTATACCCGATCGGGCGGTCCAGGGCCAGACAAAAGACCCGGCACCCGCCCGCCCGCCCGAGCAGGCGCTGACGATTTCACCCGAGACTTTTACCATAACGGCAGACGATCCCGGTTTGCAACTCCTGGCGGCGCGAAACAGGGGGAGCACGAGCCAAGACCTGACGTCTAATGTTCAGTGGACGGTCGAGCCCCGTGCACTGGCCGAGATCGAGCCGGGGGGTTACCTTCGGGCCGTCGGGCAAGGGATCGTTACGGTTACGGCGTCTCTAGATGGCCGATCGGCCACGGCCCGAATCACGCTCGACGCGGGATCACCCCGCTCTTGGGATTTTGCCGAAGATATTGTCCCAATTTTCACCCGCCTCGGCTGCAACACGGGGGGGTGCCACGGAAAGGCCGACGGCCAAAATGGATTTCATCTCTCGCTCTTTGGCTATGACCGCCCCGCCGACTTTCAAGCCCTCGCGCGTGACAGCGGCCAACGTCGGCTGTCGCGAATGGTTCCCGAAGAAAGCCTTTTCCTTGCCAAGCTCACGGCAGCGGTGCCCCACGGCGGTGGACGCCGATCGACGGTCGGCTCACCCGAATACCGCACGCTCTTGGCGTGGGTTCGCGATGGGGCCCCGGAACGTCGCGGCAATTCGCACGGGCCGGTGGCCCGGGTCGACGTCGAGCCCGGCACCGCTGCTTTAGACGAGCCGGGCCCGAGGCAGCTTCGCGTGCTGGCGCACTATCAAGATGGCCACGACCGCGATGTGACCCGGTTGGCCCTGTTTCGCGTCAACGACGACGCGGCCGCCTCGGTTAACCCGCAAGGCCAGGCAAGACTGTTGCGGCGGTCCGAGACCGATGTCATCGTTCGCTACCAGTCGTTCGTCTTGAGCTCGCGGCTGTCGACGATCATCAACCCCGGAATCGCCTTCGATTTTTCCCAGGTTAAGCGGCGAAACTTTATTGACGACGAGCTGTTGAAACGGCTCGACTCGCTCAAGGTACCGCCGAGCCCCCCCGCCGGCGACGCCGCCTTTTTGCGCCGTGTCTCGCTCGACCTGACCGGCGAGCAGCCGGCCCCGACGAGATCCGCCGCTTCCTGGCCGATCGCGACGCCGACAAACGCCTCAAGCTGATCGACCGACTTCCTCGCCAGCCCCGAGTTCGTCGGCTTCTGGCGGATCAAGCTGGGGGACTTACTCCAAATCAGCGCCGCGAGGCAGAACAATGGAGCTTATCGCTATCAGGACTGGATCGATCGGTGTCTGAAAAAGAATGAGCCGTGGGACCAAGTCGTTCGCACGCTCTTGACGGCGGTCGGCGACCCAACCGACATCGAGACCGGCGGGCCGGTCAACTATGCGATGGATGCGATCGAGCCCAACGTTCAGGCCGAGCTGACAGCCCAGCGCTTCCTCGGTCTGCGCATCCGGTGCGCCCAGTGCCACGACCACCCTTTCGACGTCTGGACGCAAGACGCCTACTTCGGCCTGGCCTCCTTTTTCGCCAAAGTTCAGCGCGGTGGTGCGGCGAGTGCCGGTGCGATGATGGGCGCGGGCGACGATCACGATCAATCCCAAGGGGCAGGTCGTGCACCTCCGCACCAAGCAGCCGGTCGAGCCGCGGCTGCTCGGACGGCAAGCCCGTGACTGTCGCCGCCAACGAAGACCCACGCAAGGCGCTGGCCGCGTGGATGACATCGCCCGACAACCCTTACTTCGCCCGGGCAACGGCCAACTGGGTCTGGGCTCAGCTCTTCGGCAAGGGACTGGTCGATCCGCCCGACGATATGAGCCGAGCCAACCCACCGGTTCATCCGCAGTTGCTCGATGCCCTGGCGCGACATTTCGTCGCCAGCAAGTTCAACTTCCGCGATCTGGTCCGCACGATCGCCGTATCAGAGACTTACGGCCTGTCGTCGGCCACGGTGCCGGGCAACGAGCGCGATATCGCGGCTCTTTTCGCATCAATTGGCCCGCCCCCTCACCGCCCACCAGATGGCCGATGCACTGGCCCAGGCGACCGACGTTCCCAATCGATATACAAGCCAAAATGTTCCGCGGCGAGCGATCGATTTGCCCGATCCCATGATCGCCAACGCACTCCTCGACACGTTCGGCCGCTGTCCACGAACGACGGGATGTGCATCAACTCCCGCGCCGGCTCTTTCATTGCGCCAGGCTTTGCTCTTGATCGGTGGCGACGTGATCGAAAGCAAAGTCGCGAGCTTAAATGGTTATCTCGCGAATGCTCTGAAGCTCGACCTCGAGCCCGAAGAGCTGGTCGAAAACCTCTATTTCCGTACCGTTTGCCGACCGCCGACCGCCGAGGAGTCGTCGCACTGGGCGGCCGAGTTAAAACACGCGTCATCGAAACAAGAAGCGGCCGAAGACCTCTTCTGGGCCTTGTTGAACTCACGGGAATTTGCCTTTAACCATTGAACGAAAGGATGAGCGGATGAACGAAGCTCGGTCTCCTCCGTCCTCCGTCCTCCGTCCTGACCGTGTCTTCGCCGCAGCAGCCGTGTCGCGGTCCCAAGCCGCCGCGAAGTTCTTGCGGATCGGTTCTCTGGGCTTTCTCGGGCTGGGGCTCGATGAATGGTTCCGCCTCCGCGCCATGGCCGGATCGAAGTCGGGAGAGCCCGCCAAGGTCAAGAACTGCATCCTGATCTGGCTGGCCGGCGGGCCTTCGCATATCGACACGTTCGACCCCGAAGCCGGCGGCGGCCGTCGACGTTCGAGGCGAATTCAAGCCGATCGCCACAGTCGGTCCCGGGCTGCAAATCAGCGAGGTTTTCCCCAACCTGGCCAAGGTCATGGATCGCGTGACCTTGATTCGGAGCATGACCTCGCCCGAGGCCGATCACGACCGGGCCGCCCATCACATGTTGACGGGCTATCGCCCGTCGCCGGCCCTGGTGTATCCGGGCTACGGGAGCGTGGTGTCCAAGGTTCGCGAGGCGACGCGGGGGATGCTGCCTCCTTATGTCGCGGTTCCCGACGCCCCGATCTTCGCCTCGAGCGGCTATCTGACGCCGGCCTACGACCCGTTCTCGGTCTCCGGCGATCCCAATCAGGAGAGCTTCCGGGTGCAGAACCTGACGCCGCCCGACCGGCTGACGCTCGAGCGGCTCCTGCGGCGCCGGGAGATGGTCAAAAAGCTTGACGACTTCGCCCACGACGTTCCGGGCACGCCGCTGACGTCCAGCCGCGACCAGTTCGCGGAGCGGGCGTATTCGCTGTTGACCTCGAGCGCGGCCCAGTCGGCGTTTCGGATGAACGAAGAGTCGGCGGCGGTTCGCGAGAAGTACGGCCGGACCACGGTCGGCCAGTCGTGCCTGCTGGCGCGGCGGCTGGTGGAAGCCGGCGTTTCGTTCGTCACGTTCAACGATCGCGGCGCCGGCCCTCTGGGCTGGGACACGCACGCCCAGAATTTCCCGACGATCAAGAACACGCTGGCCCCGCCGCTCGACAAGGGAGTGGCCGCGCTCATCGAAGACCTCTCCGACCGCGGGCCTGCTCGACAGCACGCTCGTGGTGATGATGGGAGAATTTGGCCGCACGCCCAAGATCAACCCCAACGCCGGTCGCGACCATCACGGCCGGGCGAACTCCGTCTTGCTCTTCGGCGCGGGCATTCCCGGCGGCCTGGTCCTGGGCCGGACCGACGCCCATGGCGACGCACCGGCCGAGCGCCCCGTGACCCCGGCGGATCTCGCTTCGGTGCTCTATCACAAGCTGGGCATCGACCCGGAGACCAAGTACGAAGCACCCGACGGCCGGCCGATCCGGCTGGTCGACGGCGGTAATCCGCCAGCGGAACTGTTTTGAAATGGCACTTTTGGGCGCAAAATGACACGGTTTGAGCGGGGCTCGGTCTCAGCAGGCCAATCCGAGAAACGCGTTAGGACGATCCGGCAAGGGACCAGGTACACTCGCGGCCGCGGCATGCAAAACCGGGCTGCGGCAACGGGGTCGGGGCGAAAGGCGGCGCCGTTAAGGCCTATACCGTTGAAATAGCGATAAACTGAAGGCAAGAAAGGGGTTGGTTCTCGTTCCCACGCTCCCGCGTGGGAATGTCCTCTTCGACGCTCCGCGTTGGCGAGAGGTAGCACCGCGGCTGGGAAATCGCGCGGGACGCGGAACGTGCAGAAAGTAGGTTCCCACGCGGGAGCGTGGGAACCAGACGATCCCAAATCTGGTCTTTACTTGTGGTTAACGCTAATTCAACGGTATTGCCGTTAAGGCGAGCGGCCGATTCAATTTTCCCGTAGGACGGATTGCCAATCCGTCCCACTGTCACTCGGTTCTGGGTTGTAGGAGACATGGGCTGGAAGAGCTTCGCGGGTTTCCCCGGTTTTTCGGCCGGTGGCGGAACGGTTCCTTCGTACGCCCCTGGAGCGGCGTCAGTTTGTCTGGATCGACTTCCTGGCCGGGCGCCTCCGGCTCAGCGCGGGCGATGAGGCGGCTTCCCGTACGCCTGAGCCGGCCGTACCGGTTTCACCGCATCAGGCGACGACACCGGCGGATCGTCCTAAACCGCCGGCGGCCAAACCCGATAAGGGCAAGGGTAAACCCGAGCGTCGGGTCAAGCTAACGCGTGCGGTCGACCTGGGCTCGCGCCAGGTCGAGTGGCTTTGGCCGGGTCGCGTGCCGCTGGGATTGATCACGATGTTCGCGGGCGATCCCAAGCTTCTTTGTCGCTGACCCCCATGACCCGACCGGCCGCCGCGTCCTCTTGCTCGATAACGGCGGCAACGTGGCGCCGCCCGCGCCCGGCTTGGCTTTCGTGATCGACGACCGCGGCAACGGCCCGGTCGTCGCGTGGGCCGATGAACCGCCGCGAATGACCGTGGAAGAAGCGCTGCGAGCACGCCACGAGATGGGCGAGGACAACGCTACGGAGGCACACGAGCGCGATCAGTGGCTCGGTGACCGTCTGCAGAATCAGCCCCACCCCCGCGATCGAGGCGTTCAAGGCCGCCTTCAACGCCGGCTACAGCCGGGATCAAGTCAAGCGGGCCAAGCACCGTCTCGGAGCCGTTGCCCATAAACAAGGTTTCCAGCACGGAGCTCAATGGATCTGGCAACTACCCACCGGCTGATCCATCCTGGTCGCCTTCGAAGGGAGCACCATTCTTCGAAGGGAGCACGCGAAACCGGTGTGCACCCTTCGAAGAATGGTGCTCCCTTCGAAGGCGACCAGCGTCAACTATGACCTGGATAAACTGCTGGCCCAAGCGACGGAGCCCGCATGAGCAAAGCATCTTTACCGGCCAATTACGCCCCCCTGCTGAAGGAAATCAAGAGCCGCATTCAGCAGGCGCAAACGCGCGCGGTACTCTCGGTCAATGCTGAGTTGGTACAACTCTATTGGGACATCGGTCGCATGATTGATGGTCGGCAGCAGCAAGAGGGCTGGGGGGCAGCCGTTATTCCGCGCTTGGCTCGCGAATTACGAAACGAACTTGCGGAGGTGAAGGGTTTTTCGGAGCGCAACATCAAGCGGATGCTCGCCTTCTACCGGGCCTATCCCGATCCCGTGTCAATTGTGCCGCAGGCTGCGGCACAATTGCCCCCGCCGACGAGCGTGGCGCGACGTGAAGCAAAAATGACCACGACCCTAAAAGTGCCGCAGCCCGCGGCACAAGTCCGAGACTCGATCCTCTGGGCGATTCCGTGGTTCCATCACATCGTCCTGATGGAAAAGGTGAAGGACGAGGCCAATCGTCTCTGGTACATGGAGCAGACGCTCGCCAACGGCTGGAGCCGGAACATCCTGCTGCTTATGGTCAAGTCTGAGGCCCACTCGCGGCAGGGGAAGGCCATCACAAACTTCGAACGCTTGCTGCCCACCCCCCAATCCGACCTGGTCCGGCAGGCGCTGAAAGATCCCTACATCTTCGACTTCCTGACGCTCGAGGAGCCGTTTCACGAGAGGGAACTGGAAAACAACCTCTTGCACCTGCTGGAACGGTTCCTCTTGGAACTTGGCCAAGGTTTTGCGTTTGTGGGCCGTCAGGTGCCACTGGAAGTCGGCCAGAAGGAGTTCTTCATCGACCTCCTATTCTATCATCTTAAACTGCGTTGCTTTGTCGTCATCGACCTGAAAAAAGGCGAGTTCAAGCCGGAATATGCCGGCAAGATGAACTTCTATCTCGCCGTTGTCGACGACAAGCTCCGCCATACCGCCGATGCCCCGTCTATCGGCCTGATACTGTGCCAGGACCGCAACCACATCATCGCGGAATACGCCCTACGCGGCGTCAGCAAGCCGATTGGCGTATCCGAATACGAACTCAACGCTGCGCTGCCCACGGACCTCCAGTCGGTTTTACCAACCGTGGAAGAGATTGAGGCCGAACTGGCTGACGCCACGACAAATGAGTCCACCATTCAACAACCCAAGCTGCCGGCCCGAACCAAACGCAAGGCCAAGAAGGCACCGACCACGAGGGCCCTCAAGAAATGACCGCGCCCTACCGCAAGAAACTAATCGAAGTCGGCCTGCCCTTGGTGGCCATCAATGCCGAGTCGGCTCGCGAGAAGTCGATCCGGCATGGGCATCCCAGCACCCTGCATCTCTGGTGGGCGCGTCGGCCGCTGGCGGCTTGTCGAGCCGTTTTGTTCTCTTCACTCGTGGATGATCCCGACAGCGATCCGGCGTTTCATAAGGCCGATGGGACCGTCGACGAGGACCGCGCCGGACTCAAACGAGCCGATCTGTTCAACTTCATCGAAGAGCTGGTGATGTGGGAGAACTCGAACAACGCCGACGTGATCCGCACCGCTCGCGCCGAAATTGCGCGCTGTGTGGCTTCGCGGTTGATCGAAACGAAGGCGATGAAGAAAGGGACAGTCGTTGGACCGAAGACGACGGCCTACGACCTCGTGACGCACGGGCATTGCCGGCCCATTCCGTCGGGCCTCGACAAGAAGGTCGGGCGAGTCCGCTTCTCGTTCGACGTGTCGAAACTGCCGCCGGCCGAAGTCGTCGATGCGTTCCTGGCGGAGCATGCGCCGCCGGTGCTCGATCCGTTCGCGGGCGGAGGCTCGATTCCGCTTGAGGCACAACGGCTTGGTCTCAGGGCCTATGCCAGCGACCTCAATCCAGTGCCGGTTCTGATCAACAAGGCACTCATCGAGATTCCACCGAAATTCGCCGGGCGGCTGCCCGTGAATCCGGCGAGCCGTGCGGTGTCAGCACCCGGAATGGGTGCTGAGAAGGCAAGACAAAACAACAACGACTGATCGCGCATGACTGGCCCGGTGCCACGGGGCTGGCCGAGGACGTGCGGTACTACGGCAGGTGGATGCGCGACGAAGCCGAGAAGCGAATCGGCCGCCTCTATCCCAAGGTCGAAGTCACCGCCGAGATGGCCCAGGACCGTCGTGACTTGCTCCCTTCCGTCGGACAACAACTCACCGTTATCGCCTGGCTCTGGGCCAGAGACCGTCGCTTCCCCCGATCCGGCCGCTGACGAAGTCCTCACACCCCGCTCGTCCGCTCATTCTGGCTTTCGACCAAGAAGGACAAAAGAGACATGCGCGAGGCCAAAATGGTATTCGAGCAGATGCACGTTGCCGCCTCGAGGTCGGAACTGGAACACCACCGGTGGCCGTTCACCGGTGTAGCTATGGCGTAATTGCGGCCAATGATGTAGTGTAGCGACCCATGAAACCCAAGACACGGAAGTCTTGTCAGAACTGCGGCGCATGCGGGCCAAGTCAGACGCCCAGCAGGCGAGACTTGCGGCACTTGAGGCTACCGTCGCGCAACTCCAAGAGCAACTTCCGGCGGCACGGAAGAATTCCGCAACATCTTCCAAGCCACCGTCGTCGACATCGTCAAGCCGCCCAGCCTCCTCCCCCCGATGGTCAGGCTCAACGCAAGATCGGTCGGCAGCCCCGGACACCCTAAACACGAACGGGATCTGTTTCCGCCCGAGGCCATCAACGACGGGTTTTTCGATTATCGTATCGACCTTTGTCCCCGGTGCGGCAGTGGGCTAGAACCCGCCGGCCTGGAGCGAGCCCCAGGTGATTCAGCAGGTTGACATAGAGGAAGTACGGCTGTGGATTCAAGAGCA
>CAWHKI010000045.1:0-36576 GCA_963829765.1 uncultured Isosphaeraceae bacterium
TGTATCGCTAGACGCGGTATTAAGTAATTCGCACTCCCGCCGCGTTCCTTTTCATTGATCATGGAAAGCCGGCTTCTTCCTGAAAAAAAATAACGCTAAGAGCCGGCCTTTTCTGTTTCTTTGAGTGCGAAATGATGTTCAGTGACTCACCACGCACCTATCCCGACGAATCCTCGAAGAGGTTGTTCTCGTGTCGGATGGAGCCATTGCCCTCGCCGTGTTGGTCGGGGTCCGCGGCTCCTCCGCGCGGCTCGGACACTACTCGCTTGGAATGACTCGAGGCACTGACTGCGCGGCCCGCCTTGGGCGCTCGGCGAAAAATGGGTACGACACGCACCGCGCGGTCGGCCACAACATCGTGGCTCATGCACGGGGCCCAATTCATCGGCCTGCGCCGAGCTCGCCCCTGAGATTTTACCTGGCCTCGCCATCGTTAGGGCTGCTGGCTACGGGGCCGATTCCCGCCTTTCGCCATGTGCGGGGGCTCGCCGCCGTCCGCCGTGCTCGTCGGGCTCGAAGAACTTGCCGCGACCTGACGACCTGGGGATTTATGGCGGAGGCGGATCTTGCACGTTCTCCCTCCTTGGCCGCCATGCCGCTACTTCGCACCCGCCATCCTGGCCACTTTATATGCTGGCCTTGCTCTACGTTTTTTGCACGGCGGAGGCGGTCGATGGTCCCTTCCGTGGTGGTTGGTGTTGCTGCTGAGTCCAACTACCTGTTGTGTTGCACGCTGTCTGGCGGAGACTATTCTGTCTGGGGCCGAAAGCGACGTTATCTCACTGCCTGCGACTGGCTTTCCTGCCCCAGGGGCGCCCATCCGTGACACTGATCACCTGGGTGTGGCATCCCGTCATCGGTGCTCACTCACCCCCCCCTCGAGCACTCCGTGCAAAAGACTGGTCTGCGAGAAGGCGACCGTTCTGGTGGAACTGGCGTGACCTGAACCAGTGCGAATTTGGCGTCGTACTCCTGATCGCGTGGGCCCCACCGACTACGTTGCATGGGGGTGGATTGGGTCTTTGCTTCTCCTGGCCCGTGTTCATTACTAGGCCTGTCATCACACATCACTTCCACTACAGCCTGTTTGGCGGACCGAGATTGCCGATCCCGTTATCCTGCTCATTATCCCGTCTGCATGGTGATCGGTGTCCTCTGCCTCCGCGGGATCTGCCCAAGCCGATCCCGGCCGCCTTGCTGGGAATGGTTGTATTGGACCAACGTAGTCCATGGGGGCCGTTGTTCCCCGAGGTTCACCCATCGTCTTGTATGTCCAAGAACTGGCCCGGCCCCCACACGGTGGCCCCTAGTGGGATCAATGCCAACGCCCCGCCCGGCTGCTCGATTTTCGCCTTTGCCCCGCGAACCTGGCTTATCCATTGATGTTCCACGCCCCGAGGGCCACTCAACGCCTGGCAATTCTGCTCCCCCGCGCCCGGCCTCGCAGGAGGTTCCTCATCCACTTCCATGGAATCGGGACGGCCTGACTTCTTCGTCGCCTTCGGCGTCCTCGCCCAACAGATCTTGGGCCAAGCTCCAAGCCCCCCGTAAAGGAGATGTCCGCTACGAGGAGACTGCGGTGCTGGATACCAGCGGGAGGAGAACTCGCTCCGAGTTGCACAAGCGCGTTCCCAGCCATCCGGTCCGAGACCCGGCGACCGAGGAGTGCATCGACCTACTCACCGCCGCGTCGTGCCGCCGATCCACCCCAGGCACCGGCGACTGGGCGGGCCGCACCCACAACACCGGCCCGCGGGTCCCGCGGTACCCCGGCCTTTCTCCCCGCTGAAGCAGGGCACTTCTCTCCCGCGGCGTCTTCACCAGGTACAGGCGTGGAACCGCGGGTTGATCTCGTGGCGGCCTATGCCGAAAAGCACTCCGCGCCGGTCGACTACGCCCGGGGGAAGTACGAGGCGGCGGCGGCTGATTTCACCAACGCGATTCGGCTCATTCCCAACCGCCGGTGCCCACACTCTGGGGACCACGCGTTCTCGACTGGGACGGTATGCCGAGCTAAGGCTCATTTCGCCGAAGCCATTCGGCTGCGCCCCTAGGACTCCGACGGTGACTTTATTCGGCCGCCTTCTCTCGGCTGGGAAATTACAAGGCGGTGACGGCGCAGTTCGCCGAGGCCATCCGGCTGGAACCGGTGCCGCAACGCGCTCCAACGCCACCGCGGCCATGGCCGCCTGTCCGAAGCGAAGTTCCGCGCCATGGTAAAGAGAAGCCGTCGGATTCCGAGTTGCGCCTGTGAATTGACGAACTGAACAACCCCAACAATCTTGACACCTCGCCGCCACGCAGGTGAGGCCTAGGCCATTTACGGCGGCGGGTACCATCTCGAAAACAAGGGCACTCGAACTTCTCACGATTACTGCTGAAAAGCCGAGGCTGGTGCTTTACCAGGCCAAAAAAGCCGTACTGTCGCTATCCCCGTCCTGATAAGCCGAAGCCAGAGAGCGCAGGCACCCCCGTGATCTGGAAAAAAGACGACAAAGCGACACCGACTACCTGCCTAGTCCCACTGAGTCTCAGGCTGCAGTTCAGGTTTACCGCCAGCCGCGGGTGCCCGCCACACACCGCCTCGGTTTCAGGTTACCCACCAGCCCGGCCAGCGCACTTGGTTTTCACTTAATGTTTGCTTACTCAATTCCAGTAATCACTTCCTGTGGCGAAGGTGATCGCCGCGAATGCGTAGACCGCGCCTGCTGCGCCGAGCTTCTCTGCGAGTTCGCCAAGCAGGCCCAAAGGTCGAGGCTGCTCACGCTGGTCTAGGAACGTCGGCTCCCACCGGAAGCCGAGGGCGGCTTCGTAGAACCGAGGGAACCAGCGTGACACGCGCGGCCGCGGTTGAAGAAAAACGCCGGCAGGGCATTGATAATACGTAGAAGCGACCAACCACTCAAAACTATTCCAGAGAAAAGACGTACTCCGAAGCCAGCAGTAGCTGTTTCTAACTGGGGGCAGGGGCTAGGCGGCAGCTATTCGACTGCGCGGAGGGACTGTCGTTTCCTTTACATGCCTTCGTGGCCTCTCGATCAAGAAGGGCTGGGCCAACGCAACGTCGGCCGCCTGCCGGCTCGGACCGCCGGCTGCAATAATTCCTGGCAGCAACTGAGTTCCGTGAAACATGTTTTTCCCGTGTAGGGAGCGTTGGTATTTCTCATTGTCGGCGGACCCGAATACGCAAAAAGCCTATCGCGGGGGGCCGCCTTAATTCCCAGTGCCCTAAAAAAACGTCATTGCCCGTGGCGGTGCGGGGCCCCGCCTCGCCCCCATCGACCGCCTCGGCATTGAAAGAAGGAAGCCCGGCATACCCCTTCACCGGGTGTTCTCAGATGATCCGTGGGTGCCGGCATACAAGTGAATCAATATCCGACAAGAAAGGTATCCTGGCGATCTTCAAGAGAGGTATCGTGGCGATCTTCTTGTTCTTATCCAGCAGGCTCATATACCGCTGACATCAGAGCCTACATTCGTAGAGGGGCGGGTTCGTTGGCCGCCATGAAACTGGGAAAACCATGTCCCTCAGAGTCAGTTCGCGACTACTGCAAACCGATGAGTTGTTGGAAGGCGACGACCCTAACAGCCCCGACGACGAAGACGCCGAACAAGTTCTAGCTCAATGCCTGGGGAGACAGAAGGCCATTGACTGAAAACATGCGAAGAGCCAAAAAAGAGGGAACACGACGTCTGGTTCGGTGCGCATTTACTGCGTGGAGGTTATTGCTCAGGGACCTATAGTGACGCGTGGCCACCCGCAATCGATTTCCGTTATGGCCGGGAGAGCGAGCGTCCGGGAGCAGCACCGCCGACTCTCGTGAGTGAATTCCTGCAACTGTGCAGGAAATTCAGTGCCAGGACCAGCTCCCCAAAATCCTCTGTGCTGGACGATGAAGAGAATACGATGTGGGTCTCTTTTCCATGATCAGCGCAACTCCTCTCATTGGTATGCTGGGTCTACCCAGAGGTGAGTCGAGACTCGCTACACCCGGTAGCTCGGTACCCGAGAGGTACTCCGTCGTGCCCTTGTACACCTTGAAGTCCTTCGTGTTCTTAAGTATCAACGCACCGGTGCTCGATCACGTTGCTTTTGCCCATCGTTGTGAATGGCGACAAGATTTGCGTCTCTGCTGCCGATGAAACAACTAGGTCGCCTAGCGTTACCACTCGCCGAGTTTGAGGGTTTTCTGATTGAGGTGCCTCATCGACCCATCCTGCCGAAAGGTGCCAATCCCGACTCGGGGCCCCAGATGATCCCAGGCTGCTGCCGATCGCAACAAAAACCAGTACACGGTCCCTCGCTCAATGACCATCGTATTGGGACCGAGCTCTAGATTCCGGCGGTACATCCGCTCTGGAACTGAGGTAGCTCGACAAGAGCGAGTATTCCTTCGCCTCCTCTACCTTTTTCTTCGCCGCGGGCTTGGCGTCGACTTTCTGGCGGCCGACGGCGCTCAAACATGATGTACCGGAAGGAGGGAAGTGTGTTTCTACCTCGTGGAACGCCACAACCGGAGATACCACGGAAGGTCGGCTCGTTGAGGGACGCCTCATCCAGCTGCAAGAAGGTGCCACGGAGTAATCGCTGTCATGCGTGAAATAGTGAGATGCCAACCCTGCGCGAAATTGCCAATCCCGGACACGACGATTTTTTTCGCCAAAATGTTGTTCGCTCCCTCGGCCATGCGCGCCTGCGCCTGGCCGTTAAGATAGAGCCTTCGGCATAACGACCCTTTATGCACCCGACACCGCCTCACGATCTTTGATCAGGGTATCAGAAGCCCTGGAAAAAACTGAAGGCTCTCCGCAAGCTTTGTTGGCGATGTCCCCCCTTAACTGTTCATTTCAAGTCTACGACAATGACCCTGGCGAGTCAGACTCGCGGCAGCCGGTAGCTCTCGGTATCCGTGAGGGACTGCTCGCCCCAGCCTTCTACCGTTGCAAGTCCTTCGTGTTCTTGACTATCAACGCGGCCTGCTCATCACGTTGCTCTTGCTGACTGTTCGTGAACGACGAGATCGTCGCGTTCTCGCTGATGAAACAATGGTCGCCAACCGTTGCCGACTAGCCAACCCTGGGGCCAACAATCCAAGTATGATCACCGATCCTGCTAAAGGGGCCAATCCCACCCGAGCCCCAGATGTGCGCCGCGGCCGATTGCAACAACGGATAGACGATCACCCGCTCCATTACCATCGTATTGGGATGCGACTCGAGATCCGGCGGCACATCGGCTCTGGAACTGACGTAGCTCACCAGACGGTATTCCTTTGCCTCCGTTTCCGCCATCTTCGCCGGCCTGGGTGTTGGCTTCTGGTGGCCGACGGCCACGGACATGTCGTATCGGAAGGAGGGAAGTGTGTTTCTACCTCGTGGAACGCCACAACCGGAAACCTTGGAAGGTCGGTTCTTTGAGGTACGCCGCATCCACGGTGAAGGCCGCTGCGGAGTAATCGCTGTCATGCGTGAAATAGTAATTCGCGACCTCGGCGAAACTGCCTATCCCCGAGTACGATGATTTTTTTCGCCAAAATGTCGTTCGATCTTTCGCCCATGCGCACCCGCCGTTAAGATAAAGCCCTCGGCACGACGAGTCTCTATCCACCCGATCATCGCCCATTGACCCTTTGTCAGGGTATCAGAAGCCCTGGAAAGAATTCAAGGCTCTCTGCAAGCGGGAAATCGAACGCTCATGTCCGTACTCACGCAACCAGAAACCCGGCGGCGGCCTCCGGGCCCCCCTCGAAGTTGGCTCTTCGGCAACCTGAAAGAGTTCGCCGCGACCCATTGGGCACCATGACCCGTTGGGCCTCGAGAATACGGCGACGTCGTGTCGGCCCGTCTCGGGCCGCATCACGTTGTGTTCCTCAACCATCCGGATCTGGTCGAGGAAGTCCTGGTCAACCAGAATCGCAAGTTCATCGAGCGCGATGACGGAGACCCGGCGGACGCTGGGCGCGGGCCTGTTGACGAGCGAGGGAGATTTCTGGCGAGGTCAGCGTAAGCTGGCTCAGCCCGCATTCCACCGCGAGCGAATCGCCAACTACGCCCGGCTTATGGTTTACACGGAGCGGATCCTCGGAACGTGGGAAAATGGCCAGGTCCGCGATTTCAGACGACATGATGCGGCTGACTTTGGAGATCGTGGCCAAGACGTTTTTGCCGCGGGAGATCGGCGGAAAATCGGTTGATGCCACAGCGCGGCTCCTGGAAAACCTGATGTCTCTGCGAGACGTTGCGCGGGGAGCGGCAACCTTACGGCACCGCCACTCGGGGTTCCCACGCCCTCGGACCTGTGCATCGAGCACGCCATAGGGCGGCTGGAAAAGACCTCAAAGATATTATCTTAAGGCTGGGTGCGAAAGAAGCAAGGATCGAGGGCGACTTGCTGTTGATGCTGGTCCATGCCCGAGATGGACGAACAGCGGCCGCCATATGAGCGACAAGGAGCTTCGCGGACGAGGTGATGACGCTTTTCCTCGGCCGGCCAGGAGAACCACGGCCAACACCCTGTCATGGGCTGGGCCTGCTCTCGTCCAGGTATCTCCGAGGCGGCAGTGGCTCCTGCACCGCCGATATATGTGGCATCCGGCCCACCTCCCCACCGTCGCCGATCTCCCGCGACTCACGGGTCCGCCGAAAGCATTGTCAACGAGACGTTGTGCGTCTATCCCACCGTGTGGGTCACTGGACGCCGAGGCGATCCGAAGCGGTCGAGCTCGGTGGATATGCTCCTCCCCGCGGGGACAACCGTGTACATGCCGCAGTGGGTTATCACATACGGAAGGCCGCCATGTCGACGAGCCCAGAGGCGGATTTGTCCCCTAGTCGGTGGGCCGATGGCCTGACGCAGCGGACTCACCGCTATGCTTATTTCCCGTTCGGCGGCGGTCCGAGACTCTGCATTCGGCAACAACTTCGCCCTCATGGAAGCAAACCCTGGTCCTGGCAACGATTGCCCGTCAGTATCGGCTGACGCTGGCACCGGATGCTAGGTTTCCATCCCCCACGTACTCGCCCCGCGCGCAGGTCCTCAGCCACGAGTCAAGGTTGCCTCTCGAAGTGCTCTTATCGGCGGGCTCTCCAGAATGTTTATTTCGTCAGGCTTTTCCCGTTATGATCATTCCGGGCTTGTCTCATGGTAGAGGTCGGATAGAACGACGAAGCTTCCGGTTGCTTCTGCATTCAGGGTAAGGGGTAAGGGCGGGCGACTGGGCTATTTCGATTGTTTTAGGGTATTGCCGGCACATGACCCTGGGGCCTTGGTCGATGCCGGGGTGGATCGCGAGGCGATCCAGGAGGCCGTCGCGAGCCTCGGGCTTCCGTGCGAGGTCAACTTCGAGACCGTCCGCCGCGGCGGGTTCCGCGACTTACACGACGGTAATCACACCGCAAGACACGCGCACCGCCCACTGGCACCACATCGAGGCGATTATCGACAAGAGTATTTTGACTACCGCCAGAAAGATTTGGCCAAGCGGATCTTCATAAGCTGGGCGAGGCCGAGGCCGCGTGCACGGGGTCGACCTGTCCAAGATCCACTTTCACGAAGTCTGCGGTGGATTCGATCGTGGATATTGTGGGTTCAGCGGTTGGCCTCGATTTGCTGGGGGTCGATCACTTCGAGGCCGGTCCGGTGCCGGTCGGCCGCGGGTGGGTTAAGGCGGCTCACGGACGGATGCCGCTTCCTACCCCCGCCACGGCCGAGATCTTCGCGGGGTTCCCCTCGCCGAATCGATGGTCGACGGTGAGATGACAACGCCCACGGGGGCCGCGATCCTCGCGACCGTGGTCGACGCTTCGGCTCTTTTCCCGCGCTCACGATCGAATCAATCGGCCTGGGCGCGGGCTCTCGCGAGGTCCCGGAGCAGGCTAACATCCTCAGGCTTTTTGTCGGGACGATCACGCTGCCCGCCGCCAGCGACCGGGTCTGGGTGCTGGAAACGAACCTCGACGACCTGCCCGGCGAGGTCTCGCCGGGCAGGTCGTCGAGGTTCGTTTCCAGCACCCAGACCCGGTCGCTGGCGGCGGGCAGCGTGATCGTCCCGACAAAAAGCCTGAGGATGTTAGCCTGCTCCGGGACCTCGCGAGAGCCCGCGCCCAGGCCGATTGATTCGATCGTGAGCGCGGGAAAAGAGCCGAAGCGCCGACCACGGTCGCGAGGATCGCGGCCCCCGTGGGCGTTGTCATCTCACCGTCGACCATCGATTCGGCGAGGGGAACCCCGCGCAAGATCTCGGCCGTGGCGGGGGTAGGAAGCGGCATCCGTCCGTGAGCCGCCTTAACCCACCCGCGGCCGACCGGCACCGGACCGGCCTCGAAGTGATCGACCCCCAGCAAATCGAGGCCAACCGCTGAACCCACAATATCCACGATCGAATCCACCGCGCCGACTTCGTGAAAGTGGATCTTGGACAGGTCGACCCCGTGCACGCGGGCCTCGGCCTCGCCCAGCTTCATGAAGATCCGCTTGGCCAAATCTTTCTGGCGGTCAGTCAAAATACTCTTGTCGATAATCGCCTCGATGTGGTGCCAGTGGCGGTGCGCGTGCTCTTGCGGTGTGATTACCGTCGTGTAAGTTGCGCGGAACCCGCCGCGGCGGACGGTCTCGAAGTTGACCTCGCACGGAAGCCCGAGGCTCGCGACGGCCTCCTGGATCGCCTCGCGATCCACCCCGGCATCGACCAAGGCCGCCAGGGTCATGTCGCCGGCAATACCGCTAAAACAATCGAAATAGCCCAGTCGCACGCCCTTACCCCTTACCCTGAATGCAGAAGCAACCGGAAGCTTCGCCATTCTATCCGACCTCTACCATGGGACAAGCCCGGAATGATGATGACGGGAAAAGCCTGACGAAATAAGCGTCTGGAGAGCCCGCCGATCATAGCGCTTTGAGAGGACGACCTTAACTCCGTGAGCCGGCCGCAGGGTGACCGTGGGGAGCAGGGCAATCCTGGCATCCGGTGTCAGCGTCAGCCGATACTGACGGGCAATCGTTGCCAGGACCAGGGTTGCTTCCATGAGGGCGAAGTTGTTGCCGATGCAGAGTCTCGGACCGCCGCCGAACGGGAAATAAGCATAGCGGTGAGTCCGCTGCGTCAGGCCATCGGCCCACCGTTCGGGACGAAACGTCTCGGGCTCGTCGAACCAGCGGCTGTCGCGATGGATGACCCACTGCGGCATGTACACGGTTGTCCCCGCGGGGAGGACATATCCGCCGAGCTCGACCGCTTCGATCGCCTCGCGGCCCGTGACCCACACGGTGGGATACACTCGCAACGTCTCGTTGACAATGTTTTCGGCGTACGTGAGTCGCGGGAGATCGGCGACGGTGGGGGGCCGGCCGCCCAATACCAGATCGAGCTCGGCGTGAAGGCGCGCCTCCACCTCGGGATGCCTCGACAAGAGCACCCAGGCCCATGACAGGGTGTTGGCCGTGGTCTCCTGGCCGGCCAAGAAAAGCGTCATCACCTCGTCGCGAAGCTCCTTGTCGCTCATCTGGCGGCCGCTCTCATCATCTCGGGCATGGACCAGCATCGACAGCAAGTCGCCTCGATCCTCGCCGCTTGCGCGCCCGCCTTAAGATGATGTCTTTGAGGATCTTTTCCAGCCGGCGTATGGCGTGCTCGATCCGCAGATTCAAGGGCGTGGGAACCCAGTGCGGCGGTGTCATAAGGTTGCCGCTCCGCGCGACGCTCGCGAGCATCAGGGTTTCCAGGGCCGCGCTGACATCGACCGATTCCCCGCCGATCTCCGCGCCAAAGAGCGTCTTGGCCACAATCTCCAAAGTCAGCCGCATCATGTCGGTCTGAACATCGCGGACCTGGCCATTTTCCCACGTTCCGAGGATTCGCTCCGTGTAATCCACCATAAGCCGGGCGTAGTTGGCGATTCGCTCGCGGTGGAATGCGGGCTGAGCCAGCTTACGCTGACCTCGCCAGAAATCTCCCTCGCTCGTCAACAGGCCCGCGCCCAGCGTCCGCCGGGTCTCCCGTCCATAGCGCTTGATGAACTTGCGATTCTGGTTGACCAGGACTTCCTCGACCAGATCCGGATGGTTGAGGAACACAACGTGATGCGGCCCGAGACGGGCCGACACGACGTCGCCGTATTCTCGAGCCCAACGGGTCATGGTGCCCAATGGGTCGCGGCCGAACTCTTTCAGGTTGCCGAAGAGCCAACTTCGAGGGGGGCCCGGAGGCCGCCGCCGGGTTTCTGGTTGCGTGAGTACGGACATGAGCGTTCGATTTCCCGCTTGCAGAGAGCCTTGAATTCTTTCCAGGGCTTCTGATACCCTGACAAAGGGTCAATGGGCGATCGATCGGGTGGATAGAGACTCGTCGTGCCGAGGGCTTTATCTTAACGGCGCGGTCGCATGGGCGAAAGATCGAACGACATTTTGGCGAAAAAAATCATCGTATTCGGGATAGGCAATTTCGCCGAGGTCGCGAATTACTATTTCACGCATGACAGCGATTACTCCGTAGCGGCCTTCACGGTGGATGCGGCGTACCTCAAAGAACCGACCTTCCAAGGTCTTCCGGTTGTGGCGTTCCACGAGGTAGAAACACACTTCCCTCCTTCCGAGTACAACATGTTCGTGGCCGTCGGCCACCAGAAAGTCAACACCCAGCGCTCGGCGAAGATGGCGGAAGCGGAGGCAAAGGGATACCGTCTGGTGAGCTACGTCAGTTCCAGAGCCGATGTGCCGCCGGATCTCAAGTTGCGCCCCAATACGATGGTAATGGAGCGGGTGATCGTCTATCCGTTCGTTGCAATCGGCCGCGGCGCCATCATCTGGGGCTCGGGTGGGATTGGCCCCTTTAGCAGGATCGGTGATCATACGTGGATTGTTGGCCCCAGGCTCGGCGAGTCGGTAACGGTGGGCGACCATTGTTTCATCGGCGCGAACGCGACGATCTCGTCGTTCACGACGGTCGGCAAGAGCAACGTGATCGGCGCCGGCGCGTTGATAGTCAAGAACACGAAGGACTTCGAGGTTTACAAGGGCCCTGCGAGCAGTCCCTCACGGATACCGAGCTACCGGCTGCCGCGAGTCTGACTCGCCAGGGTCATTGTCGTCGTTTTCGAAATGAACAGTTGGGGCTTCAAATCGCCAACAAAGCTTGCGGAGAGCCTTGAGTTCTTTCCAGGGCTTCTGATACCCTGATCAATGGTCAAGGGGCTGCTGATCGGGTGCATAAAGGGTCGTTGTCCCGAAGGCTCTATCTTAACGGCGCGGCGCGCGCATGGCCGAGGGAGCGAACAACATTTTGGCGAAAAAAATCGTCATATTCGGGATAGGCAATTTCGCGCGCGGTCGCATCTCACTATTTCACGCATGACAGCGATTACTCCGTGGCGGCCTTCACGGTGGATGAGGCGTACCTCAACGAGCCGACCTTCCATGGTCTTCCGGTTGTGGCGTTCCACGAGGTAGAAACACACTTCCCTCCTGCCGAGTACAGCATGTTCGTGGCCGTCGGCCACCAGAAAGTCAACACCCAGCGCTCGGCGAAGATGGCGGAAGCGGAGGCGAAGGGATACCGTCTTGTGAGCTACCTCAGTTCCAGAGCGGATGTACCGCCGGATCTCAAGCTCGGTCCCAATACGATGGTCATTGAGCGCGTGACCGTCTATCCGTTTGTTGCAATCGGCCGCGGCGCTCATCATCTGGGGCCCGAGTCGGATTGGCCCCTTTAGCAGGATCGGTGATCACACCTGGATCGGAGACGCCAGCCTCGGCGAGATGGTAACGGTGGGCGACCATTGTTTCATCGGCGGCAGCGCGATACTCTCGCCATTCACGACGATCGGCAAGAGCAACGTGATCGGCACCGGTGCGTTGATACTCAAGAACACGAAGGACTTCGAGGTCTACAAGGGCCGCGCAAGCAGTCCCTCTCGGGTACCGAGCTACCGGCTGTTGCGAGTCTGACTCGCCTGGGTCACCCAGCGTGCCCGTCGAGGAGTTCCGCTGATCATGGAAAGAGGCCCAGTTCGTATTCTCTTCATCGTCAGCGCGGATTTTGGGGAGCTGGTCCTGGCACTGAATTTCCTGCACGGTCAGGAATTCGCTCGCGAGTCGGCGGTGCTGCTCCCGGACGCTCTCTTCCGCCATAACGGAAATCGATTGCCGGTGGCCACGCGTCACTATAGGTCCCTGAGCGATATCCTCCACGCGGTCGATGCGCACCAACCAGACATCGTGTTCCTCTTTTCGGGCTACATGTTTTCAGTCAATGGCCTTCTGTCTCCCCAGGCGTTAACTAGACTTGTTCAGCATCTTCGTCGTCAGGGCTGTAGGGTCGTCACCAGCGATCCATTCATCGGTTTGTCGTCGCGACTGACTCTGAGGGACATGGATTTCCGGTTCATGGCGGCCAACAAACCCGCCCCTCTACGATGTGCATCCAGCGGTATATGAGCCTGCTGGATAAGAACAAGAAGATCGCCACGATACCTCTCTTGAAGATCGCCAGGATACCTTTCTTGTCGGATCTGATTCACTTATATCCGGCGCCCACGGATCATCTCGACGCCGGTGAAGGGGTATGCCGGGCTTCCTTCTTCAATGCCGAGGCGGTCGATGGGGGCAAGGGGCCCCGCACCGCCACGGGCAATGACGTTTCGGCAGTCATTGGCGACCCCAGCGGCCCCCCACGATGGCTTTTCGTGCTGGGGTCCACCGACAATGGCGTCCAGCACTTGCTGCACGGAAAGACGCGTTTCACGGAACTCGTGCTCCAGGAATTATTGCAGCCGGCGGTCCGAGCCGGCAGGCGGCCGACGTTGGTCGGCCCGGCCTTCTTGATCGAGAGGCTTCGCCTGCTGTCGCGGAAACGACCGTCCCTCCGCGGAGTCGACTTGCTGCCGTTTTGCCCCTACCCCCAGTTCGAACGGCTGTTGCTGGCTTCGGAGTACGTCTTTTACTGGAATGTTTTCAGTGGTTCGTCGCTTCTACGTATTATCAATGCCCTGCCGGCGTTTTACTTCGACCGCGGCCACGTGTCACGCTGGTTCCCTCGGTTCTACGAAGCCGGCCTCCGTTTCTATTTCTCCGGGTGGGAGCCGACGTTCCTAGACCAGCGTGACAGCCTCGACCCTGGCCTTCTCGGCGAACTCGCAGAGAAGCAGCGCAGCGATGAACAGCGCGGTCTACGCATTTGCGCGGCGATCACCTTCGCCACAGCAAGTGATTACTCAAATCATAAGCGGACACCATGGAACCGAGTCGCGCTAACAGCCCGGGGGCCGGTAACTACTCTGCGACCGAAGCGAGTAATATCAGCCGCCCGGCAACCGGCGATCGCAACCTCGAACTCGCTCTTCGAGAACTCCGTCGGGATGGGTGCGTCGTGGTCGTTCGTCATTGTTTCCAGATCACGGGGGTGCCTCACTCTCTGGCTTCGGCTCTGGGAATGCCTGACGGTACGGCTTTTTGGCCTGGTAAAGCACCAGCCGAGAACGATATTCGGCTTTTCGGCGGTCATCCGTCAGAAGTTCGAGTGCCCTTGTTTGGAATGATACCGCCGCGCTGAAGTCGCCGGCCTCGGCCTGCGCGGCGGCGAGGGTGTCAAGATTGTTGGGGTTGTTCCAGTTCGTCAATTCACAGGCGCGAGTTGCGAATGCGACCGCTCTCTTGCCGTCGCGGAACTTCGCTTCGGGACAGGCGGCCATGAGCAGCGCGGTGGCGTTGAACGCATTGGGCCGGCCGGGTTTGAGCCGGATGGCCTCGGCGAACTGCGCCGTCGCCGCCTTGTAATTTCCCAGCCGAGAGCAGGCGAGACCGAGATTAAAGTGCGCTTCGGAGTAGCCGGGGCGCAGCCGAATGGCTTCGGCGAAATGAGCCTTCGCCTCGGCATACCGTCCCAGTCGAGAACGCGTGGTCCCCAGATTATTGTGGGCACCGGCGAATTGGGGATCGAGCCGAATCGCGTTGGTGAAATGAGCCGCCGCCGCCTCGTACTTCCCCCGGGCGTAGTAAACTTCGCCCAAGTTATTCTCGGCATAGGCCGCCACGAGATCAACCCGCGGTTCCACGCCTGTACCTGGTGAAGACGCCGCGGGAGAATCCCATGCTTCGGCGGGAGAAAGACCGGGTACCGCGGAACCGCGGGCGGTTTGTGGGTGCGGCCCGCCCAGTCGCCGGTGCCTGGGGTGGATCGGCGGCACGACGCGGCGGTAGACGTGAATCGCCTCGGTCGCCGGGTCTCGGACCGGGATCGCTCGGAACGCGCGCCTGTGCAACTCGGGGCGGAACTTATCCTCCCCGTAGGTATCCAGCACCGCAGTCTCCTCGTAGCGGACATCTCCTTTACGGGGGGACTGGAGCTTGGGCCCAAGATCTTGGGCGAGGACACCGAAGGCGACGAAGAAGTCAGGCCATTCGATTCCGTCGAAGTGGATCAGGGGAAGCCCCTCGAGCCCGGCGCGGGGGGAGGCTCGAATTGCCAGGCGTAGATGGCCCTCGGGGCGTGGAACATCAATGGATAAGCCATGTGACGCGGGGCGACGAAGATCGAGCAGCCGGGCGGGACGTTGGCATTGATCCACTGGGCGGCCGTTGTGTAGGGATCGCCAGGCGGCCGGGCCAGTTCTTGGACATACGAGACGATGGTCGACCTCAAACCCCATGGGAACGACGGCCCCCCATGGACTACGTTCGTCCCAAATACGACCATTCCCAGCAAGGCGGCCGGGATCGGCTTTGGGCAGATCCCGCGGAGGCAGAGGACACCGATCACCATGCAGACGGGGATGATCGGCGCCAGGTAGCGGACATCGGCAATCTCGGTCCGCCAAACGGGCTGTATGGAAGTGATCGTAATGACGGCCACGTAGATGAACACGGCCAGGGGAAGGCGAAGAAGCCAATCCCGCCCAGTGCGAGCGTAGATCAGTGGGGCCAGCACGATCAGGAGTACGACGCCGAATTCGCACTGGTTCAGGTCACGCCAGTTCCACCAGAACAGGGTCACCTTCTCGGCAAGCCAGTTCTTTGCGCGATACTCGAGGGGGGTGAGTGGAGCACCGATGACGGGATGCCACACCCAGGTGATCAGTGTCACGATGAGCACCTGGGGAAGGAAAAGCCAGAGCCAGTCGCGGGCCGTGAGATAACGTCGCTTTCGGCCCCAGACAGATAGTCTGCCGCCAGACAGGCGTAGAACGCGAGAAAACTCAGGTAGTTCGAGCTCAGCAGCAACACCGACAGCAAGGCGAAAGCGACCGTCGACCGCCTGCGGC
This sequence comes from uncultured Isosphaeraceae bacterium, assembly GCA_963829765.1. Taxonomy (GTDB): domain Bacteria; phylum Planctomycetota; class Planctomycetia; order Isosphaerales; family Isosphaeraceae; genus CAWFRS01. The sequence goes on from CAWHKI010000045.1 coordinate 15,253, forward strand.
CGTCCCAAAAAACGTAGAGCAAGGCCAGCGCTGAAGTCACCAGGATGGCGGGTGCGAAGTAGCGGCACTGGCGGCAGAAGAGAAAGAAGGAGACATTGCCCAAGATCGCCTCGGCCATCAAGACCCAGGTCGTCAGGTCGGCGCGAGCTCTTTTGAGCCCGAGCAAGAGCACGGCGACAGCAGCGAGCCCGCACATGGCGAAAGGCAGTCGGGCCGCGAATGCCGTCGGGCCCAGCAGCCCTAACGATGGCGCGGCCAGGTAAAATCTCAGGGGCGGACTGCGTTGCACACGCAGGCCGATCAATTGGGCCCCATTGCAGTAAGCCACGATGTTGTCGCCGACGACGGCGGTCGTGTCACCCGTTCGCCAGACGCCCAAGGCGGGCAGCGCAGTCAGTGCCTCGTCATTCCAGAGCGAGTAGTGTCCGAGCCGCGCGAAGAGGAGGACCGCGGACCCGACCAACACGGCGAGGGCGATCGCTCGCTTGATCCGACACGACCTCTTCGAGGATTCCGTCGGGATAGGTGCGTCGTGGTCGTTCGTCATTGTTTCCGGCACTCAAAGAAACGAAAAGGCCGGCTCTTCTCGCGTTATTTTCGCAGAAGAGCCGGCTTTCCATGATCAATGAAAGGAACGCGGGCGGATGCGATTACTTAATACCGCGTCTCCGCCGATGCCGGACCCAACCCACCAAGCCCAGGGCGCCAATGCCCAACAACGTGAGCGTGGCCGGCTCGGGCATGGCGGCAGCAATGTACTCCGCCACGATCTGGCCGTGGAATTCAATGCTAACGTCCGCGCCGAGTGTGGTGATCAAACTACTCAAATAGAGCGAGATCGGCAGGGTGATCGTCGTCGTGAGACCACTCGTGACGACCTTGCCATAAGTTTTCGAATCGTTCGTAAGTTCTCCGGAAATAATCGACCAGGAGCCGGAGATGGTCGAAACGGTCGCGGCGGCGAGACTGTAGTCGGCTTCGCCAGCGGTGATACCCATCCCGAACGAGGTGGAGGCAAAGCTGCCGTTTGTGATCGTGGTCGCCGGACCGACGATATACGACATAAAGTTACGGAGCGAACGGCCCCCGAGGCAAACGAGTTCGTGCCTTGATAGTCAATATGAAAGGTCGTGCCTAATGCAACCTCGGCGGGCGCTGCCAGACTTTCCGCCGACGCCAGGTTTCAGTTGAAGAGCCGTGCCGGCCGCGCCGACCGTGGTTGTAGCCATCGCATTTAAGGCAGTGATCGCCTTATCGCCACCAAACGAGATGGTGTTACCCGAGATGGTGGTGCCGATAGTCCCGGCAAGTGCCGTGGTATTGGTGTTGCCCACCTGGTAGAACGCCCTTCGTGACCTGGCCCGATGAAATGAGCGTCGTGGTGTCGATCAATGTGATCGTCAGACTACTCTCGGACGAGATGATCGTGAAATCCTCCTCGCCCGCCGAAACCTTGCCGGCACAGAGCATCAATGCCCAATGATGCCGTCAGCAAAACTGGTCCGAACTGCGTGGTTCTACGCATAAGCTGGTCCCCTTCTAACGCAAGATGCGGCACGGTCGCGCTCTACGGCAGCGTGCCCTTTTTGATGGGCTACCCGCGACATTTCATTCTTCGATGCTTGCTCGGGAAACCTCCAACGCGGTATTCAACCATACTTCTTTTCCGCTCGCAAGGGCGTGCTGCAAAAATACAACATCGGTCGGCCGTCGGTGCGGCGTCGCACGCGAGTCAGGGCGCAGTTTTTGATGTGTTACCCGGCCTTTCGATGATCAGCCAAGGAAACGGGGGCAGATACACCGAGACTTAGTTACTTGCTGCCGCGTCTCCGCCGATGCCGGACCCAACCCATCAAGCCCAGGGTGCCAATGCCCAACAACGTGAGCGTGGCCGGCTCGGGCACGGCGGCCGCGATGTACTCCGCCACGATCTGGCCGTGGAACTCGATGCTAACATCCGCGCCAAGTGTGGTGATCAAACTACTCAAATAGAGCGAGATCGGCAGGGTGATCGTCGTCGTGAGACCACTCGTGACGACCTTGCCATAAGTTTTCGAATCGTTCGTAAGTTCACTCGAGGTAATGTTGTAGGAGCCGGAGACGAACGGGATGTTCCCGACGGCGAGACTGTAGTCGGCTTCGCCCGCGGTGATACCCATTCCGAACGTGGTGGAGGCAAAGCTGCCGTTCGTGATCGTGGTTGGCCCACCGACGATATACGACATCAAGTTACGGATCGCCATGGCCCCCGTGGTATTCGTTTGCGTGCCTTGATAGTCAATATGGAGTGCTGTACCTAATGCAACGTCGGCGGCGCGCTGCCAGTCTTTCCGCCCACGCCAGGTTTCAGTTGAAGAGCCGTGCCGGCCGCGCCGCCCGTGGTTGTAGCCATCGCATTTAAGGCAGTGATCGCCTTATCGCCACCAAACGAGATGGTGTTACCCGAGATGGTGGTACCAATAGTCCCGGCAAGTGCCGTGGTATTGCTGTTGCCCACGTGGTAGACGCCCTTCGTGACCTGGCCCGATGAAATGACCGTCGTGGTGTCGATCATTGTGATCGTCAGACTACTCTCCGACGAGATGATGGTAAAATCCTCCTCGCCCGCCGAAACCTTGCCGGCACAGAGCATCAAAGCCCATGATGCCGTCAGCAAAACTGGTCCGAACTGCGTGGTTCTACGCATAAGCTGGTCCCCTTCTAACGCAAGATGCGGCACGGTCGCGCTCTAGGCAGCGTGCCCTTTTTGATGGGCTACCCGCGACATTTCATTCTTCGATGCTTGCTCGGGAAACCTCCAACGCGGTATTCAACCATACTTCTTTTCCGCTCGCAAGGGCGTGCTGCAAAAATACAACATCGGTCGGCCGTCGGTGCGGCGTCGCGCGAGTGAATCAGGGCGCGAGTCGCGATCTGTCGAGTACGACACTGGGCCGAGAGCTCGGATTAATCTTTCTTTTTTTCCTTCTTGAGTCTCAAACAAATGGACTTCGTTATCGACCTGGGCGAAATCCGTGGGCCGATCTTCCCCGCCGGCATGAGTGATGCAAACGGTAAGCTTCTCGCCGTCGAGGTTGTAAATGCCCTTGACCGTCTTGCCCTTGGCCCTTTCGGGCCCCTCAATGACCGCGAGGTCGATCGTCGCATGAGGCTTGGCGGCAGGATCGATCTTACGCGGGCGATGTATTCCTTCCCAGCAATACTCCCCGTGAGCTTTTCGCCGTCAAAGGTCAAAGTCGCTTCGATGCCTTCGCCGTATGACGCCCAGGTTCCCTGGAACGGCTTAAACAAATCGGCATTCGCTTTGTCATCGGCCTGTAAAGTCGCTCCGCCCCATTCAAGGCCGGCGCCAATCGAGAGTGTCAGCAGAAACGTCAGCCCCATCGCGGGGGCGATCATTGCCTTTCGGTTCTTTGCAAACAACATTTTGATTCCTCGCGTGTTGACATGACCGTTCCGTTGCGCGCGCGCCACTCGAGCCGCTGAGCGGTCAGAGTCGCCGGACTGGAACCCGGATTGGAACATCTTCGGGCAGGCGATTGCAAGTCTCTTGAGCGAGAAGTATCCATCCTTTTCTTGCATCCGCAGTGGGGTTGAGCTACAAAGGATTAAGAATTACGCAGCCTACGTGAAGAGGATTTGGCCTACACTTTTTTCCACGCTGGTAGTGAGAGCCAAAGCTGTGTCAAACGGGCTGTCGTCGAAGCTACACATCTCGGTCGTGCTCCATCTGTGAGCACGCGGAGGACAAGCACGCATGGCTGATATTGTGCTAATCATCCCTCGCTATGGCGTGTCGTATTGGGGCATGGAATACGCGCTGCCTCTTTTGGGCAAGCGAGCTACCGTGCCGACCGCGAGCCTTCCCTTAATTGCCGCTCTTACGCCGAAAACGCACAGTGTGACGCTGATTGACGAGAACGTCGAGAAAATCGATTTCGACAGATGTTCTCGGGCTGATATCGTCGGATTAACCGGTCTAATTGTCCAGCGCAATCGAATGACGCAGATTCTCACGGAGTTGAAGAGACGCAACCTGTTTACCGTGGTAGGCGGACCCTGGGTGACGGTGCAGGAAGATTATTTTGGCGATCTGGCTGACGTTGTCTTCGTGGGCGAGGCCGAAGAAACCTGGCCTCGTTTTCTCACGGAGTGGCGGGACCATCGTCATTCGAGGCGTTACGAGCCAAAAGTCGCCACGGATATGACCGCGGTGCCAATTCCGCGATTCGATCTGCTAAAGTTAGAACATTATCTGCTTGGTAGCGTGCAATTCTCGCGGGGTTGCCCATTTCAATGTGAGTTTTGCGATATCATCGTGACGTTCGGTCGTCGCCCGCGGTTCAAGACGAGCGATCAGGTCATCGCTGAGCTCGACGCGCTCCGAAAGCAAGGGATGAGAACTGTATTCATAGTTGACGACAACTTTGTTGGAAACAAGAAGCAAGTCAAGCTATTGCTCAAAGATATCATTGCGTGGCAAAAGCTGCATGAATTCCCGATGAATTTCTTTACAGAGGCGTCCATCGATTTGGCGGATGACAGTGAGTTAATGGAATTGATGGTCGCTGCAAATATTGATGATGTGTTTATCGGGATTGAAAGCCCAAACGAAGAGTCGCTTCGCGAAACAAAAAAGTTCCAGAACTTGCGAAAGGGCGGCACTCTCGTGGAAAAGGTCCATCGAATTCAGAAGGCCGGCATGGAAGTTTGGTGTGGGATGATTGTGGGCTTTGATCATGATGGGCCGGAGATCTTCGGTGCGCAAGCCGAATTCCTGAAACAGGCGAGAATCATCAATGCTTCGGTGGGAATGCTGTACGCGATCCCAAAAACGCCACTGTACGATCGTTTGGCGGCCGAGGGGAGACTTAATTTCGATGACGAACTGCAAATCGGCACGAATGTGCGCCCGCTGCACATCGCGCCGCAGGAGCTTCGCGATGGGTATCTCACTCTAAATAGACAGTTGTATTCGTTTGAAGATTATTTCGGCCGGTTCGAAGACTTATATTATAATGAACAACTTTTATACAAACGGGGTGGCGACGTGTTTCTTCGGGCACATCCCTGGAGGTCTTTCCGAAAACGACTGCGACTTTTAATTGAGGCGGCGATTCTCTTCACGCGTCTGCTCCATGGGGTGTCGGAAGCGTCACTACGAAGGGAGTACCTGAACCGATTGCGGGGGCTACTAAAGAACCGCCGCGACAGTCGCATGGTTTGGGTGTTTGTCTTAAAATGTATCAGGCATTATCACATCCATACCATGTTCGAAGAAATGTCCCTGGGACGGACGCATGTTCACAATACATATTAATGCGTTCGTTTAAAGTTGCGAAATGCACGACGTTCCGAACAAGAGAGCCCGCGGAACGGGCGGGGTCATGAGACCCCACGAATGGGCGGTGCGTGCCCGGCGCCGGCCGATCGGTGAAATGGGTTCCGCGGCCTCACGGCGCGAGCCAGATCACAACCAGCACGATGATGATAAGCACGAGCACGGCGGCGGCAACGGCTCTTTTGCCGATGGCCCGCCGCAGCAGGCGGGCGCCCCGCTCGATCCGGCGCGGTACTCAGCGGCATCGTTCAGGTGCGGAAATGGCTTGCCCTCGGGGACGGGCACGTCGAGGAATGCGCAGAGCGGCCCCCAGCCCTGGCTGATCTCATAAACCAGGAGCCGATCCGCCGGCACGTCCCGGCGCACCTGCTCATTGTGCCGGTGGAACGCGTCGATTGCGAAGGCTCGGTCCTCGAACCGGCCCTGAAACAACCTTTTCAAGACCCGGTTGATCAGCCTCCGGAAATCGCGCACTTGCGGATTGACCACCGCGGCCCAATAAAAAAATGTGTTGTGGGCGAAGTACACCGTCTGGTTCACGCTGTCATACCACCGCTCGGGATCGCGCACCGTGAGAATGACTTTGGCCTCGGGGTACTTCTCGAGCAGCTCGCGATAGAACAGGCAACTCGGCAAATCGACAGCCGCCCGGCAGCCAGCGAAGAGCGTGTCCCAGTCGACCGGCTCGCCGCGCAGGGCGGCATCCCAAGTCCGGGCGTCACTGTTCCAGTGCTCGACCGTGTGGTAGCACTTGGCGAAGCCCAGGTCTTCGAGCGCGCTTTTGAGCGAGAAGGTTCCCGTTCGGCCGAGGCCGGCGCCGATGACCTGGATGGGCACCTTATTTCTCCGAAGTCTTCGCCCAGCCGAGCGCGGCGAGATCCGCGGACGACGAAGGCGGCGCGGCGCTCGTCTCCCGCCTGCGGGGCCATTCGTCTCTCCGGGGATTGTTCCTGACGATAACGATGCGCTGAGGCCCGATTTTCCCAGCGGCCGCCCGGCACAGTCAAGCCCCATGCGGAATTCCGTGCCTGTAGGCAGGATCACGCGCGTGAGCATGGGGCGCTATCTCCCCGCGAAATCAACGAGAAGACAGAGGAGGGACGGCCTTGAGCCGATCCTTCGAGCCGCCACCGTGGCGGAAAGGAAAGTCGATAAGCAGTACGTTGCCTTTCGTTTCCGTGGGTCCAGCCTGCCGTAGATATCGATGGCGGACCGATGGACATGGCCTACGAGAATTGCGATGTTGATTATCAAAGAAGATTACGATTTAGTGAAGAGGATGAAGAACCGGATGAAGATCAAGATCTCGAGCGCCGGGGGGCCGGGCATGGAAATCTTGGGAATCGGTACCCACATTATCGAATGTCCGCGCATTGGTAAGATGATCGAGCACCATGGTGAGCTGTTCCTCCGCCGCGTCTATACCGAGCGTGAGATTCGTTATTGTCACGCGCGTAAACATGCGATCGAGCACTTCGCCAGCCGCTGGGCGGCCAAGGAAGCGATCTTAAAAGCGATCGGGGCCGGGCGCGGCGCGAACATCGCCTGGACCAATATCGAAGTCCGCGACGGGCCTGACGGCCGACCCAAGGTCATGGTCTGCGGAACCGCGCGGGAAACCATGCTCGAGCGAGGCATTGCCGACATCTTGGTCTCGATCGCCCACTGCCGCACGTACGCGACCGCGTACGCGATGGTGCTGGGACGACAAGCACACACGCCCAATGCTCTACCTCAGACGTGAGCCAACCGTCCGGCCGTATCGGGGTGGCGAGCGGTTCAGACGCCGGCGGCTTCGGTGATTTTGGCGAGGGTCGCCTCGCTCGGCTGTTTTGTTCCCTTACACTGCGGATACTGGGCACAGCCCAGGAAAAAGCCGCGGCGGCTGCGGCGGACGAGCATGGGACCGCCGCAGTCGTCGCACGTTTCTTCGATGGGGATCGTTTTCAGGTCGACGGCGGGGCCTGCCGCGGCGCCGGCTTGCGTGGCGAGCTGTTCCTTTAACTCGTCGGGGATGGGCGCGGTGCTCCGGCACTTGGGATAGTTCGCGCAGCCGAGGAACGAGCCTCGCCGGCCGCGCCGCACCGCCATCGGTCCCCCGCACTTCACGCAGGTGACCTCGATTTTGACGGGCTGGATCGGATGCCCCTCGTTGTCGACGGGCAGCAGATTGCGGCACTTGGGATAGCCCGTGCAACCCAGAAAGGGCCCCGCGAGCCCTGGCGCAACACCATCGGCTTTCCGCATTTCTCGCACTTGAATTCCGTTTCGACAGCCGATGGTACGGGATTGCCCCCGGAGTCGATGTTGAACGCCTCCTTGCACTCGGGATAACCGGAACAGGAAAGAAACTTCTCCTTGCGCTTGTTTTCGCGAATGAACAGTTTCTTGCCGCATTTTGGGCAGAAGTGTTCGCTTTCGACGGCTTCGGCGCGAGGTTGCCCCCCCAGTGGCCGGGTGGCTTTGCATTCCGGATATTTCGAGCAGCCCAGAAACTGGCCTGTCTTGCCGAACTTGAGCACCATGGGTGAGTTGCAGACGTGGCAGACCTCGCTGGTCGCGATCAGGACCCGCTCGGTATGAGATTCGGCGGCTTTTAACTCCTCTTGAAACGGATAGTAAAACTCGTCGAGCACCTTCGTCATTTCTTCCTTACCGGTGGCGATGTCGTCGAGCTCGTCTTCCATCTGGGCCGTGAACTTGAGGTCGAGAATCTTGGGAAATTGATCGACCAATAAGTCCGTGATGCCCATACCAAGATCGGTCGCGCGGAAGCGCCGCTCTTTCTGCTCGACGTAGCCGCGATCCTGGATAGTCTGGATGATCGGGGCGTAAGTACTGGGGCGGCCGATCGCCTCTTTTTCCAGTGCTTTGATCAGCGTCGCCTCGCTGTAGCGGGGCGGAGGCTGGGTGAAATGCTGGGTGGCGTCCAGGCCATGCAAATCGAGCTCGCCGCCGGCGGTCAAGACCGGCAGAAGCTCGTCTTCCTGTTTGGCGCCCGGCGGCCAAACCCGGCGGTGGCCGTCGAACTTTTGCACCTTGCCCTGAGCCTTGAAGATCCCCGCGCCGGCAGCCACCGTCACGTCCGTGACCATGAAAATGGCTGGGGCCATCTGGCTGGCGACGAACCGCGCGTAAATAAGCTGGTACAGCCTGAACTGGTCGTGGCTCAACGAGCCTTTGATTCGATCGGGGGCGAGCGTGAGGTCGGTGGGCCGAACGGCCTCGTGAGCCTCTTGGGCATTCTTGCCGGCGGCATAGCGGATCGGCTTGGCCGGTAAGTAGCGATCACCGAAGTCGTTCTTGATCTTGTCGCGGACGGCCGTCATGGCCTCGTCCGAGACTCTGAGGCTGTCGGTACGCATGTAGGTGATCAAGCCGACCGGCCCGGAGCCGTCGACATCGATTCCCTCGTAAAGCTCCTGGGCCACCTTCATGGTGCGCTTGCCCGCGAACCGCAGGCGAATGGCGGCCTGTTGCTGGAGCGTGCTGGTCTTGAATGGGGCATCGGCCTTGTCGAGCTTCTCGGTCTCGTCGATCTTGGCGACGGAGTAAGGAACCGATTGCAGGGCATCGCGGATCGCCTGCGCTTCGGCTTCGGTCTTTGCCTCGAACTTGGCGCCGTTGTATTCGGACAAGCTCGCCTTGAACTGGTCGGCGACTTCGGTCGAGCCGGCGGGGCTCACGGTGGCGGCGATCTTCCAGTATTCCTCGGTCACAAACGCCCGGATATCGCGCTCGCGGTCGGCAATCAGCCGCACGGCGACCGACTGGACGCGGCCGGCGCTTAAGTTCGCGCGCCCACTTTCTTCCACAAAAGGGGGCTGATTTGATATCCCACGAAGCGATCGAGGAACCGCCGTGCCTGCTGGGCATTCACCATAGCCATGTTGATCGGCCCAGAATGCCCGAATGCTTCCTTGACGGCACGCTCGGTGATCTCGTGGAAAGTCACGCGACGGACTCGGTCGTCGGGTAGCTCGAGGGCTTGTTGCAAATGCCAGGCAATCGCCTCGCCCTCGCGGTCGGGGTCGGTGGCCAGGTAGACCAGGCCGGCCTTGGACGCCGCTCGCTTGAGGTCGCCGATCGTGTCTTTCTTCGTGGGCACGATCTCGTAAGACGGCTCATAGCCGTTCGCGACATCGAGACCCAGCTTTCGCTTGGGCAAATCACGGACGTGGCCCATGCTTGCCTTCACGACATAGGCGGAGCCCAGGAACTTGTCGATCGAGCGGGCCTTCTTCGGGCTCTCGACGATCACCAGGGAGGGAAGATCGCCGTTAAGCGCTGATTCGGATTTCTTTGGAGATTTCTTCTGAACGGTCCCCTTCTCACGCGACGGCCTTGGGAGCGGCCGCACGCTTGGGCGCTGACTTTTTCGGTCCGGTTTCGTCGGCCAGAGGGGACGTTTGTTTGGACTTGCGAGCCACGGTGCTGACCTACCTATCCTGTTCACGGAAAACTGCTTGCGTCGATCCACGTCCTCTCGAGAAGACGATCTCGAACGCGTGATTGAGATTGTGCTTTTGTCAGTTCCTGTTACGATCAAGAGGATGGTCAACTGAGATGCGACCCAGCAACCTTTCCCTAAGCGACATAAGCTAGCGTATTGGGGCGTGTCAAGGGGGGGCCGACGAAATCCAAGGGCGGCCAGCACTCTTTCCGGTGCCTCGAGTCACTCGCCGATTGGGACCAATGAAACGAGAGGAACTTCATGCCTTTTGAGGTATTCCGGCGCCACCAGCGTAAGCTGCTCGCCATTTTCGCGATCCTGGCCATGTTCGGATTTGTCGTGTCAGACAGTCTGCCCAAGCTGCTCAATTCGGGCTACAGCGGCCGCGATCAAGCTGTCGCGAAACTTTTCGGTGAGACAGTCTACCGCAGCGCCTTGAATGCGATGATCGAGCAGCGGACCCTCGCCAACATGTTTGTGGCGCAGTTGAATCCTTACGTCGGCCAACGTCCCTTCGGCGACGACCAGAGACCGAGACATGGTCGACGCCCTGATTTTACAGCGGGAAGCCGACCGGCTGGGTCTGCCGGCGGGGCCCGAGATGGGCAAGGAGTACCTCAAGCGGATCACCGGCGACAACGATGAACCGCGATTTATTCGAGATGCTCTTGACCCGCCTCAATAATCGGGTGAGCGGCGACCAACTCCTGGCTGACATCGCCAACCAAGTGCGGCTGGCCCACGTGCGGCAGCTCTTGAGGGCGCCTCTGGTGACCCCCTACGACGTCTTCCAGGCTTTTCGCGACCAGAACGAGCGGGTCGCGGCCAAGCTGGTGGAAATTCCCGTCGAGAAATTCCTCGGAAAAGTGCCCGAGCCGACCCCGGCAGACATTGCGGCCCTGTACGAAAAATACAAAGACGTTCTGCCTGACCCCGCTCGCGACACGCCCGGATTCAAAGTGCCTCGCCAGATTCAACTCGAGATCCTCTCGATCGACGGCAACGCCTTGGCCAGGGACATCAAAGACAAGCTGACGGAGGCGGAGCTACGGGCCGCCTATGCGGGCCGTAAGGCGGAATTTCAGGAACGCTCCGAGTTACCTAACGACCTCTTCGCCGGCCAGCCCGAGCTTACTCCGCCGATCATCAGGCCGTTTGAAGACGTTCGCGACCAGCTCGCCGTGGCACTGGCGGAAGAAAAGGCGCAGACCGAAATCGCCGATACGGTTTTCCAAGATCAAGGACGACGTTCTGATTCCGTACTACGAAGAGTACGCGGCTGCCGAAGAAGAGATTGACGAGGCCAAAAAACTGGGCACTCCATCGAGGAAAGCACTACCGCCCCCGACCGACCTCAAAGTGCTGGCCCAGCGCGAACGCCTCAATTACGAAACCACCCCCCTGCTGGCGCGTGAGCAAGCCGACCAGTTCGGTCAAATCGCGGGGGCCGAGGTCGGCATCTCGCGGCTCAGCGGGGGCCGCAAGTTCGCCGATGAGTTCTTCGATCCCAAGAAGGTCCTTCACGAACCCGAAGAGCTGACTGATCTTTTGGGAACACGCTACCTCGTCCGCAAAATCAAGGACGTTCCCGCACACCCCCCCTTGCTTGATGAGGTTCGCTCGGATGTCAGCCTCGCTTGGAAGCTCTCCAAAGCGCAGCCACTCGCTGAAAAGGCTGCTCGAGACCTGGCCGAGAAGCTCAAGCAAAAACCCGAATCCCTCAAGGAAAACACGATCGAGGGTTATCGCGTCGTGACGATTCCCGGGATCGCTCGTCTGCAAACCAACTTCATTGCCAGTCGCTACGAATCCGGAATGCCTGAGGAGACCCCGATCCCCGACGTCCCTTACGCGGGCGAGTCGTTTCGAAAGGCATACTTCGACCTCCAGCCTGGCTCGGTGGCTGTCGCCGCGAACCAACCGCGCACCGTTTACTATGTCATGGTCCCCGAGCGTCGTGAACCAGCCACATTCGCCGCCCTCTATGCTCCCAACGGCGACGATTTACGCTACAAAACTTCCGCGAGCCAACAGGCAATCCGGCAATTCGATGAGCAGTGGATGGGCTGGCTCCGAAAACAAGCGGGTTTGGAGAATGGCTGGGTTCCTCCCGACGAGGCCAAGGGCCGCGTATCGTCCGAGGATGAGGCATGAGCAAGGAAGGGCGCGGGCGGAAGCTCTCCCTGCTCTCGATCCGTTCCATCCCTCGTCGGCCCTTCCTGATTCTGGCTCTGGAATCTGGACATGGGTCTCATAATCGGCGTTATCAATCCTCTCACCAGATCTGGAATTTCGGTCGATTTGCGATCGGGCGATCGTGGAATGTATAATAGATACCGAAAGTGTGGCATTGGCATTGATTAGTGTCCGAGTACGGTCGAAAAGCCGAACGCATGGTTTTTGGCCGGTTTCTCGCAATTGCTTCTGCACGTTATCATGCCCGCCCGGATGGCGTCGTGACGCCTTCAGAACATGAGTAGGTGGTGATCGAGATGCCGCTCCCCAAGGTTGTCATTGTGGGCCGGCCCAACGTCGGCAAGTCTTCGCTCTTTAACTGGTTGGCAGGTCGAAAGATCTCGATCATCGACCCGATGGCTGGCGTGACCCGCGACCGAGTCGGCTCCCTCGTCCAAATGGGTGAGGATGACGATCCTCGGTTTATCGAGCTGTTCGATACCGGCGGCGTGGGAATGGTTGACCGCGACGACCTCAGCGAGCATGTCGAGCGTCAGATTGAGACCGCGATGAACGAGGCCGACTTGATCTTATTCGTCGTCGACATTCGCAACGAGATGATGCCCCTCGACGTGGAGGTCGCGGGACGTCTCCGCTATCTGAAGACACCGGTCATTCTCGTGATGAATAAGGCCGACGTCCCCGAATTCGACGATCGAGGCGCCGAATTCTACAAACTCGGGCGCGGCAAGCCGCTGGCCGTCTCGGTCCACCAGAACCGCAACAAAAAGGAATTGTTGCGGATGATCGACGAGATGCTTCCCGATCGTGATGCGACCAAGCCCGCCGAATCCGCGATGAAGATTGCCGTGGTCGGCCGCGCCAACACCGGCAAGTCCACGTTTATCAACACCCTCGCGCGTACGGAACGGATGATCGTCTCCGAGCGGCCTGGCACGACGCGCGACTCGGTCGACGTTCAATTTCGAGCTCGACGGAGTGACCGTTTCTCGCGATTGACACCGCCGGAATCAAGCGGCACGCCAAGATCCGCGACAACCTCGATTTCTATTCGATGCACCGGGCCCAACGGTCGATCCGCCGCGCCGACGTCGTCTTGCTCTTTCTTGACGCCACGCAGGGCATCACCCGACTCGACAAACAACTGGCTGACTACATCGCCCAGGAGCACAGGCCGTGCATCTTCACGATCAATAAATGGGACCTCATGATCGAGCGATCCGGCCGACCCGTCCCAGGGGAACATGGGCCGATTCGCGACCATGGTGCAGTATGCGTTCCGCTCGATGAGCTACATGCCCCTGGCGTTCATCACGGCCCAGACCGGCAAGAACGTGAAGGCGCTCATCAATTTTTCGCAATCACTGTACAAGCAGTCGCATAAGCGAGTGAGCACCGGCACGCTCAATCGGATCGTCCGCGAGGCCGTCGAGGCTCATGCACCCAGCCTCGCGCGACAACCGCACGCCGCGAATCTATTACGCCACCCAGGTCGGCGTCGCGCCCCCCACGATCGTGCTGTTCGTCAACAGCACCAAGCTATTCGATGCCACGTATCAGCGCTATTTGCTCAATACCTTCCGCGAAAAACTGCCGTTCCACGATATTCCGATCAAGCTCTATATGCGCTCCCGGAAGCAAACCGAGCCCGGTGAGCGTTCCTCGTCGACTCATTCCGGAACCGACGCTCCAGTCGTCTGATCTGACTGCCGGCACCGCTCGTGCCGACCTTTCCGATCAAAGTCTTCAGCGAGGTCATCTCGACTTCGGTACGCGCTATCTCAACCGGGATGTCAACGATCTTCTTTCGGAGATCGATAGCTAAGGGTTGATCGTGACATCCATGACCCGATCTGGCCAAGATAGAAGATCAACGGTTGCCGGCGCCAGGCCGCGGGCGATCGCGATTCAAGAACCTTTTTATCCGGGAGCACTTCACCCATGAGCCAAGACGACTTTGATACGGAAACGGGCGTTTCGCATCACAACGATCACGAGCCGGAGCATGAGCACGAGGTTGAAGAGGCCCTCGAAGAGGCCCTCGAGCTCGACACACAAAGCCAGATCTTTCTGGAGATGAGGCGGCAAAACCTCGAGTTGCTCAAAATTGCCACTCAGGTCGCCGGCTACACCGGTCAAAGCGGTCCGCTCAAGCCGGGCGATGAGAAAAAAGCGCTGCGCAGCGTGTGGGACATCTTCTCCGAATTCTACACGTGGGTCGATCCGGAGGAAGCGGAAGACGACGACGATTCTGAAATTGACGAAGAAGAGGAAGACTGAATGAGCTTTGGGTGCCAGCGAGCCTGGCATCCGCCCGTCTCCTCACCGAGCGCGACGAGCCCCATTGATGACCGTCAGCAACGAGCCCGACACAGGCCGCACAATACGATGGATCGGTGATGCGGCGACAGGCTTTCTGCGGCTGATTGATCAGACGCGGCTACCGATGGAGTTCGTCGAGCTGGACTGCCGCGACCTACCGGCTGTCTGGGAGGCGATCAAGGCGTTGCGGGTCCGGGGCGCGCCGGCCATAGGTATCGCGGCCGCCTACGGGGCGGTCATCGGCGCCCGGACTGGGGGTATCGATGATGGGGCGGCACTCATTCGGGCCCTGGGCGAGGCCACCGCATACCTACGCACCAGCCGCCCGACGGCCGTCAACCTGTTCTGGGCCTTAGACCGCATGGAGGCCGCGCTGGCGTCGGTGAACCAGCGCGACCCGCGCACGATTCTCGACCGACTGCTCTTGGAGGCCCGGTCGATCGACGAAGAAGACCGGGTCATCTGCCGGGCGATCGGCCGTTATGGGGCCCCCCTGGTCAAGCCACGCCAGGGAATCTTGACCCATTGCAACGCCGGCGGTCTCGCCACCGCGGACTACGGAACGGCCCTTGCCGTGGTGTTCTCCGCGCACGAGCAGGGTACGCCGCTTCGCGTTTTCGCCGACGAGACCAGGCCCCTGCTCCAGGGAGCCCGGCTCACCGCCTGGGAACTCAAGCGCCGCGGCATCCCCGTCACCCTGATCTGTGACAATATGGCCGCGCAAGTCATGAAGGAGGGCAAGGTTCAGATGGTCGTCGTCGGCGCCGACCGCATCGCCGCCAACGGCGACACCGCCAATAAAATCGGTACCTATGGCGTGGCACTGCTCGCCAAGGCCCATCGGATTCCCTTCTACGTCGCCGCGCCGTCGAGCACGTTTGATTTGTCGATACCCGACGGCTCCGCCATACCGATCGAGCACGCGACCCCCGCGAGATCACGCATGGTTTCGGGCGCCAGACCGCGCCAGACGATATCGACGTCTATAACCCGGCCTTCGACGTGACTCCCGCCGAGTTGATCGCGGGGATCATCACCGAAAGGGGCATTATCCGGCCGGTGGATCTTGTCACGATTCAGGACGTGCTTGGTGGGACGTGACGCACGTCAAAGCTGCCTACCCGTCCGCTCGACGAGGCTGGCGACGACGGCGACCAGCTCCGCCGGATCCACGGGTTTGGCCACGTGCGTTTGGAAGCCGGCCAAGAGCACGCGCTTCCTGTCCTCGGGGCGGGCAAACGCGGTCATGGCCACGGCGGGAAGTGTCTTGGCGGCCTGCCGGCCGCGAACGTGACGGATCAGGTCGTATCCGTCTTGGTCGGGCATTCCGATGTCGCTGATCAGGATGTCGGGCCGGAAACTTTCGACAAGCTTCGCGGCCTCATCAGCCGACGCGGCGACGGCTACTTCGGCGGCAGTGTCTTCCAGAACCCGGCGAATGAGTTGTCGGGCATCGGACTCGTCGTCGACGACGAGTACCTTGATTCCGGAAAGGGGTTTCTCGGAGCAATCAAGCTCCTGCGCCTGAGGTGCCGCCGGCGAAAACGTTACCGGTGGGGGCTGTTTGTCTTGCACCGCGGTGATGGGCAGGCTCACCACGAAGGTGGAGCCCTGGCCTTCACCGGCGCTTTTGGCCCGGACGGAGCCACCGTGCAGTTCGGTCAGTTGCTTGACGATGGCCAGACCAAGCCCCAAGCCGCCGTGACGTCGAGTCGACGAGGAATCCGCTTGGCGGAATCGATCGAAGACGCTGGGGAGGAAATCGGGCCGAATACCGACGCCAGTGTCGATGACGGAGATCTCCACGTGCGAGTTGACCCGCTCCAAGAGTATCTGCACGTGGCCCCCGTTGGGCGTGAACTTGACGGCATTCGACAGGAGGTTTGAGACGACCTGCTGGAGGCGGGTCGGGGCGCCGAAGACAGGGCCGGCGAGCGGGTCGAGGACCTTTTTGAGCTGCACACCCTTGGCCTCGGCGGTCGGAGTCACGGCGGCGATCGCGGCTTCAATAACCTCAACGACATTGACCCGCTGAACGTCGAGGTGCAGGCCCCCCGAGATGATTCGCGAAATGTCCAGCAGGTCCTCCAGGATTTGGGCCTGCGCCTTGGCGTTGCGTTCGATCACGGCGAGGCCGTCCTGAATTTCCTCGGGGCCCGCCAAGCCTGTACTCAAAATCGTCGCCCATCCGACGATGGCGCTGAGCGGGGTCCTGATCTCGTGCGAAAGGATGGCGAGGAACTCATCCTTCATGCGGTTGGCGGCGACGGCGTCGGCCCTCGCTGTCTGGGCTTCCCGCTCGAGCCGCTTCCGGTCGGTGACGTCGCGGAAATTTGCGACGACCGCCCGGATGGTCTGGTCTTCAAGGAGGTTAGTAACCTCGCCCTCGACCCATCGCCATGAGCCGTCCTTATGGCGCAGGCGAACGCTCTCGGCCAGTGACGCGCCCGGTTGGCGAAAAATTTCTTCAAAACGGCGACGGAGCGATTCCACGTCGTCGGGATGGGTGTGTGCGAGCCCGTCTACTCCAACGAGTTCGTCGGGAGTGTAGCCGAGGATTCGTTCGACGGAGGGTGATACGTATTCGACAATCGCGTCCGGATTCATCAGCGCGATTCCGTCGAAGCTTTTTTCCAACAAAGCCCGTAGGCGCAGGTCCTGGTCTGTCGCCTTGGGATCAGAGGCCGCCCTCGTGAGTAGTCATCGTCCCAATTTCCGGTGCTCAGCCGAGTGGCCGGGATAATAGAACCTGGAGGAACATCGTAGGCGGCACATCCCGATCGCAGCTCGACCAATGACCGCCGGGCGCAAACTTTTCGAGCAAAATTAATGCCGAGGCGAAAAGACCTGCGTCCGCGATCGCACCGACTGAGCCTGTGAGGATTCCCGCAGTCCCCGCACTATTCCACTTGGCCGCCGGAATTGCCTTGGCGGAATGCCTAAGTCAGCTACCCTGTCCTTGGCCGATGAGCGTGCCGACCAGCGATCCGTCAGAGATCCCATGGTCCAAACCCGCACGAACGCACTTTGCTGTCACCTGGAGATGATTCATGCTAGCGCACAGCGTCTTTTTCTCTCTAAACGATCCATCGGAATCCGCCGTCCAAAAGATGCTTGATGATTGCCGGAAATACTTGAAAAACCATCCTGGCGTCCTCTTTTTCGCCTGTGGTACGCTCAACCAAGAGCTCGCCCGGCCCGTGAACGACCGCAACTTCGACGTGGCGCTCCACATCGTTTTTGATTCCACGGCCGCTCAGGATGCCTATCAAGATGCGCCCGCGCATCACCAGTTCATCAACGAAAACAAAGCGAACTGGAAGCTGGTAAGAGTCTTCGACGCGGATGTCGAGTCGGCACCCTAAAGCCGCGGATGCGGCGGTATCGTCCAGCCCGGCGGTCACTCCACGACGTGCCCGTGGGGAAGGATATAGCCCATCTCCAGCAGCTTATCGATGATGCGATCGACGCACCCTTGGACGGAGAGGGCGCTGGTGTCGAGTGTGACCTCGGGGTTCAGCGGCGGCTCATAGGGGTCGTCGACGCCCGTGAACCCCATGGGCTTGCCGTCGGCGACGGCCGCGCGGGCCTTGGCGTACATTCCCTTGACGTCGCGCTGCTCGCAAACGTCGATCGGGGTGCAGCAGTAGACCTCGACGAAGTTTCCCTTGGCCATCTTGCGGGCCTCGTCGCGGATCGCCCGATAAGGGCTGATGACCGCGCACAGCGTTGTCCCGCCGTGTTGGGCAATCAGGCCGCCGACGTAACCGACACGCCTGATATTCGTGTCGCGGTCTTCCTTGCTGAAACCGAGCCCCTTGGACAGATGAGTGCGAATCTCGTCGCCGTCTAAGAGCGAGCAATTGCGGCCGAACTCGGCGAGTCGCTCGATCGTCGCGTGGGCGATCGTACTCTTGCCGGCGCCCGAAAGACCCGTGAACCAGATGGTGATCCCCTGGCGAAACCTGGGGGGGTTTGCCTCATTCAAGATCTCGGCAACGGCGGGTCGGCTGAACCACTCGGGGAGCTGCAGTCCTTTGGCGAGGTACTTGTCGCGGACATCGGTGCCGGAGATATCGGCCGTCTTGACGCCGGCTGGGACCTCGTCTACGGGCGAGTAGCGCTTTTCATCAGGCAGATAAACCATCTGCTTGAAATCGACCATCCCCATCCCAATCTCATCCTCGTATTTCGCCATTGCCTCCTGGGCCGCGTACGGAGGATAAAAAGGCTTGCCCGTCGAGTCTTTGCCGGGCCCGGCGTGGTCGCGGCCGACGATAAAGTCGGTGCAGCCATAGTTGCGCCTGATGATCGCGTGCAGCAAGACCTCGCGAGGACCGGCCATGCGCATCGCCAGCGGCAGGAGGCTGAGCACGACAGAGCCCGGCTCATAGTAATTATCAACAAGAGCGCGATAGCAGCGCACGCGGGTAAAGTGATCGACATCGCCGGGCTTGGTCACGCCGACGACGGGGTGGATCAAAAGGCCCCCCCCAACCTGTTGGGCCGCTTGCTTGGTGAGCTCTTCATGAGCGCGGTGCAACGGATTGCGAGTCTGAAAAGCGACAACGCGGCTCCAGGAAAGCGATTGAAAATGCTGGCGAAGCTCAACGGGCGTGCGCCGCAGCTCGACGAAGTCATAATGAGGCGGCACGCGAATCACCTCGAGCCTGCCCGAAGCGTAATGGCCTGGCGACCGTTTTAAATAGGCCACCGACGGATGCGTCGCATCGAGCGTGCCATAAGCGTGGCGGGCTTCGTTGTCCTTGTCGTAAGCGTAAATCTCCTCGACGTGGAGAAAAGCCAGCAGGTTACCGTAGACGTCTCGCAGGGCCAGAGGCCGGCCTTCAAGGACGCCGTCACCGGGGGTCACCGGAAGCGTTACCGGCAACGGCCAAAGCGTGCCGTTAGTGAGGCGCATCTCGCCGACGACGCGCTCATAATCGGCCTTACCCAGAAACCCACGGAGCGGCGAAAACCCGCCCACCGCAAGCAGCTCGAGATCGCACAATCCGCGTTCGTCGAGCGTTAAGCTGCCAAAGTCCTTGGCGGTCGCCTTCATCTCAGCCGCTCGCTCGTCGCTGACGAGCAGATCGACCAAAGGCCCTCCGAAGGGCGAGTTGAGGTTCCCAGCGGATTGAGATTGCACGGGGTTTGCCGCTCCAATAGCGGTCTTAGGTGTCGGTGGAATGATTGGCCTCCTCTCAAACTGATAATCGGGATTGAATTTCCATGTCAATTCATGTGATCAGATGATCCATTCACGGGGAGACGACTGCGCGGCGAGGTGTTCAATGGTCGTGTGATCGAGTACGACCCGTTCCGCCGCCCGGATACTCTCCCAGACGGGCGTCAGGATGGACGCCGCGGCGCCTTTGGCCGAAGGGCCGGTACCGCGTGTCTCGTCATGGCCGTCGACGGCGATCAGGATTTCGGACAGCGAGATGGTCGAAGCGGGGCGGGCCAGGCGATATCCGCCGGCTGCCCCTCGGGTACTCGCGACCAGACCGGCCACCTTTAATTGGAGGAGAATCTGAACCAGATATCGTTCTGGAATGGCGTATTCCTGGGAGATCTCGCGAATATGCACAATTGGCGACTCGGGCCCGCGCCGCGCCACGCGAGAACTGCCAGACATGCGTATTCGGCCTTTGCTGAAATCTTCATCGTGGCACGCGCCTCAACCCCGACCGCCCGCACACTCGGGTCGGTCTGTCGTTCTCAAAGCTGGCTGCTATCCAGTGAATGCAGGCCACACTCCGTCTTGGCATGCCCTGCCCAGCGACCCGCGCGTTCGTCTTCATCCGAATTCACGGCACGCGTACAGGGCCAGCAACCGATGGAAGCATAACCGCGATCATACAAAGGATTGTAAGGTACGCCATGCGTGACGATATAAGCCCAAACGTCCCGCTGGGTCCAGGTCAAAAGCGGATTGACCTTCACGAGGCCAAACTTGGCGTCTATCCCCACCACCCGCAGCGCTCGCCCGGTGCGACGACTGGTCCGACCGAATCGCCGTGATCCATGCGTCATACCCCACAAGCGCCTGCCGCAACGGCACAATCTTGCGGTCGTGACAGCATTGATCCGGATTGGCGACGTAGAGCGGTCCGCCATGCGCCTCTTCGTATTCAGCAACCGAGGTTTGAGGCCGGATCATTTCCACTTCAATCTTGTACCGCTCGGCGATCCGGTCTGGCAACTCGAGCGTCTCAGGGAATTGATACCCCGTGTCGAGATTAAACACCCGTACGGTCGGCTCAATCTGGGCCAGCAGGTGCAAGAGCACGCATCCCTCAGCCCCAAACGCCGTTGCCATGGTGAGGCGAGGATGGAACTGCTCGACCGCCCAACGGATGATCTCATACGGAGTCGCTCCCGTCAGACGGGCGTTGACCTCCGTCCATTCTTCCCGAGCCAAAGATTCGATGGCGGGCATACGGCCTGTCAAGTCCTCTCTGGCATCGAGCGACAATCCATAAACTTTCCGAAAGACTTAGGATTCTCGCCCCGACTTTGTTCCCGGGAGAAACTCATCATACACATCCCGCTGATCAAAGTCAAGATTGCGCTGGCACAGGTCAAAATGGGCACCGTCATCGCCGGCCCCGGCCGAGTAATATCAACGACCCGACACAAGGCTAGCTCGGGGATCGGGAGACGGAGCTCCCTCCTACAATTCCTGTAGGAGCCGGCTCTTGTCCGGCGACGTTTCTAGCCGTGTGTCGGGACATTGAGTAATATTGATGCGGTCTGGTGCGTAGGCGGGCCGTTGTGGGCCGGTGAAAAGTTCGGCTTGACCACGGTCTCAATGGCCCCTGTCCCGACCGGTTTTTGTTGCGCGACCAGGAGGCGTTTGTTGTGCGCGGGTCTCATGACCCCGCACAAGCGCCTGACTGGAGGTCTCCTTCCTTCGGAGCGTACTCGGTGATCGCAAATGCCGTTCACAGAAAAGGTTACGCCTGGCGATGGAGACCTTCGGTCCGGCACTCCGGCGGGGTCATGAGAC
>CAWHKI010000046.1:0-11456 GCA_963829765.1 uncultured Isosphaeraceae bacterium
TGCCGGTGCGTGTTCTCCAAACAGATGATGGCACTGTCGACCATCGGGCCGATCGCCAACGCCAACCCGGCCAGCGTCATCACGTTGATCGTGTTGCCCGACGCGTAAAGGCCGATGAGCGACGCCATCACCGCAATCGGGATGGTCAGCACCGCGATCACCGTCATCCGCCATTCACCCAGGAACAACACGATCACCAGCGAGCAAAGGACCGCCCCCAGCACCCCTTCTTCGACCAGGCTCGTGATCGAATGGCGGACGTAGATCGACTGGTCCAGCACCACATTCAGGTTGATCCCGGGTCGCGTGAGTCGGGCCTGAATCTGGTCGATCGCCCCTCTGAGATTGTTGACCACGTCGAGCGTACTGGAGCCGAGCTGCCGGAAAACGGGGATATAGACCTGGCGCTTGCCATTGACCCGCACTACGTTCGTCTGGATAAAGCTGGCATCCTTGGGGGTCGCTACGTCCCGCAGGAACGTGGCGTTCCCTTGCTCGTTGTGCAGCGGAATTCCTTCCATGGCCCCCACGACGTCGAACATCGAATTGCTGTCGATGGCATAGTCGGTCGTGCCGAACTTGGCGCTGCCGGTGGGGAGGAAGACGTTGTATTCATCGACGGCCTTCATCACGTCCATCGGCGAGAGGTGCCTCGCTTGCAGCTTCACGCGATCGAGATACATCATGATCGCGCGGACTTTCCCCCCATAGACCAAAGGCGTCAGCGCGCCGGGCTGCGACATGATCTGCGGACGAACTTCGTACCGCCCGGTGTCAAACAAGGCCGCCTCGCCCTGGATCGCGCTGTCGAGCGCGACCAGGCAGACCGGGGTGACGCTCGTCGGATCATACGGCAGGACGACCGGCGGCAATGTGCCCGGAGGCATCGTCGGGTACTCCCACCCCGCGTATGAGGCCACTTCCGTCAGTGCGCCGCTGCGGTCGACATTGCTCCTAAAGTAGTCGCGCACGATGCTGATGCCCAGAATCGACCGCGACTCCAGCCGCCGCCCGCCCGATGCCTGACCCACCCCGCGCTCGAGGCGAGCGGTGATATTCTTCTCGATACTGGCGGCTGGCATCCCGCTATAAAACACGAGTGCCTGCACGGCCGGGCTCTTGAAGACCGGAAGGATGTCGATCGGGATCGAGTAAGCCGCCAGCCCGCCCAGAACGACCAGCGCCAAAACCATCACTGTCACGGCGATGGAGTTCTTCAAGGATTCGCGAATCAGGCCGTCCATCGGACAAGCGTTCCTCCCTCGAACAACGGGCGTGTTAACGGCGATGCGGAATCATGCGGGATCCACCGGCTCGCGGATTAAGAGGCGAGTGTGTCGGCAACGGTCACGCGCATCCCATCTTCGAGAGGCGTTCCGGATGGAACGACGATGACGTCGTCCGGCGCGATCCCGGAGCGGATTTCCGCATAGGTGCCGTTGTCGCCGCCAAGCTTGACCTCGGTGCGCCGGGCGATCCCGTCGCGAACGACGAAGACAACCCCGCTGGACCGGCCGCTGTGCTCGACGACGCACGCCGCCGGCACCGCCAAGCTCTTGTGGTCTTGCCCCAGATTAATCACAGCCTTGCCGTACATGCCGTCGCAGAGCACATCATCAGGGTTCATCAGGTCGATTTCGACGCGCATCATTCGCTCGGTGTCTTCGGCCCGCGCGATCCGAGCCAGGGTGCCCGTGAAGGATCGGCCGCCCAATGCGTCGACGCTGACCACGGCGGCGTCACCCAACGTGGTCAGAACCACGTCGCTGTCTGGGACCAAAACAACCACGCGCATTTTGTCGGTTCGCTTGACCGTCAGCAGCGGCGGCTGTTCTCCTTCGGCGGCCGAGTGAATCAGGGCCCCCACGTGAAACGAACGGCGGGTCACGACCCCGTCGAAAGGGGCGACGATCTTGGCGTAATCGATGTTGGCCTTCGCTCGTTCCATTCGCGCTTCGGCGACTCCCACGTTCGCTCTGGCCTCGGCCGCATCGGCTTTGGCTTGATCGACGGCGGCCTCGGCGGCCAGGAGCTTCGCCTTAGCATTCAAGATCTCCGATTTGCCGGTGCTCTCGGCGGCGACGGCCGCCGCGAGGTCGCTCATCTGCTCGTCGGCCAGCTTGGCGTCGGCCGCTCGTTCGGCCACCAGGCCACTGACGCGTGCATACTGCTTCTCGGCAAACACTCGCCGCGCGACGAGCCGCTCCAGGTCCGCTTCCGCCACCTTGATCGCGGCCTCCGCGGCACCTCGCTGCGCCTGTGCCATCTTGATCCGCGCCTCGGCCTGATCGATCTGTGCTCTCGCCTGCGCGACCAGCGCCACCGCCTCGTCGTACGCCTTGGTGTCGCGCGGTATGTTGATCTCAGCCAGCACTTCGCCCTGTGTGATGCGAGAGCCAATGTCGACCTTCTGAGTTTTCAGGTAACCCGAAATCATCGCGAACAAGTCGACCGACTCAAATGCATGCATAACCGCTGGCTGCTGGATTGTCCGCGGAATTCCCCCCGCGCGGGGACGGACCACCCGGACGCTCGGCACGCTCTGGTAGGGCGACTCCACGGGCGACCTCGAACCGACCTCCTTCGAGTGAGCGCGGCCCCAAACCAGCCATATTGCGACGCAAGCCGCCCCCACGCCTAGCATGGCGCCAACCGAGCCCCGCCATAGCCGTTGCCGGCGACTGCCCTGACCTCGAAGAGACACCCTACCAACCCCCCATGCATGACGAGACGGTAGACCCGTCCCGAAACAGGCAGCAATTGAGGCGCATTGATCAAGCCGCAACATTAGATTTTCTAAGGAGTTTCCGACATGTCCATACCGACTCGCCCGCCCGCCTTCGCGCCGATTTCACGAAATCTTCATAATCTCTTTCTCCAAAACGAATTGCGAGATCGCAAAAAAAATCTCACCCAACGTTCGGCACGCTCACGTCGGCATGGACGACACGAATGACGAGTACAGCACGGCCGTCTGGGCCCGGCGCGGGTCGGCTTGGTGCGTGCCCCATTACCTCTTAAGTTCCCGCGGAATTCAGAGAAGGACTGGAAAAAACCGAATAATCAGGAATAGCCGAATAAGGCGGCCCGCGCCTCGGGAATGCTGTTCACAAGGTCAGGTAGGTCTTGTTGATGAGATGGACCCTGAACAACGAGAGGATGACGGCAACCCACCTTTCAGCGGTCCTGGCGACGATTGCAGCCGCCGCGGTCGTCACGGCGGGCGCCCGTGGCCAAACCCCCGCTGCCGAACAACTGTCGCCGAAAACCAGATCGGTGATTCCGCCTCCCAGGCCGTTCACGCTCAACGATTTGGCGGTGGGGCGTGCTCAGTTAAACGGCCAGCCGCCGCCTGGCGACGCACGGCAGGAGATAGCGACCCCAATCCCCCCAATTACGCCGTTGCCGGCTTCGGCCGTGGTGCCCGATTCGGCCGCCCGACCGGAGGACTCGGGCCACCCCGGCTCCGCCCCCGCGGCTTCCCGTCGACACTGAGTTGATTCCAGGGAGGGTGGTCCACCCGATCGACCTGGCCAACGCTCTGAGACTAACCGGCGGCCGCGACATCGATATCGCCGTCGCTCGCCAGCGGATTCTCGCGGCCCTGGCCGACCTGAGTGCGGCGCGAGCCCTCTGGTTGCCATCGCTCTTCTATGGGCCGACCTGGTACCGATCCGACGGCCAGATCCAGACGGTCACCGGCCAAGTCCAGACGATCGACCGCAGCTCGTTGTTCCTCGGTGGAACGGCGGCGCTGAACAATACCATCCAAGGGCCCCCACCGGGCACCGGCATTCCTTCCGTGAACGGCTCGACCGCGACGCTCCGGATTTCGGACGCGATCTTTGAGCCTATGGCGGCGCGGAGAGTCCTCGCTGCAAACGAGGCCAGACTCCGGACCGCGAACAACGACGCAATGCTCGAGATCGCCCAGGTATACTTCGACCTGCAAGGTGCGACGGGCCGATTGGCGATCGCCCGCGAGGCCACCGCCAACGCCGAGGCCCTCTCGGCGATCACCAACTCCTACGCCAAGCTCGGGCTGGGCCTTGAGGCCGACCATCGCCGGGCACGAACTGAGGTAAAACATCGCCGCCGCGAAGCCCAGCTTGCCAGCGGCCAGCTCCTTGTCGCCTCCGCCAATCTGATCCGCCTGTTGGTGCTCGACCCGAAGGTCGTGATGGCGCCGGTCGAGCCCCCCGAGTGCATCATTCGCCTGATCCCCGATGCTATCCCGCTCGACGACCTGGTGATCCAGGGCCTGAGAAACCGGCCAGAGCTCGCCAGTGCGCAGGCCCTCGTCCAGGCGGCCGGAGTCAGGCGCAAGCAAGCGCGTATACCGCCCGTTCATCCCGAGCGTGTTCATGACTTACGGCGGGGGTGGCTTAGGAGGCGGCGCGAATGCGTTCTTCGGCAACTTCGGACCTCGGGGCGACGCGGAGGTCGGCCTTTACTGGGAGTTACAGAACCTTGGCTTCACGGACGTGGCCATCATGCGCCGGCGGGCCGCCGAGCTCGAAATCTCCAACCTCGAGAAGACCCGCGTTCTCACACAGGTCGGTGCCGACATCGTCGCCGCCTTTGAGACCCGACTGGCGGCCGCCCGCCAGATCGAGGACGCCCGCGAAACCCTCGTCGAGGCGATCGAGTCGCTCAGGCTCAATTTCGTAAACATCCGCCAGGGAGCCCAGTTGCCACGCGCCACTCGGCCGATTGAGGTCTTGCAACCGATCCAGGCGCTGGCCCAGGGCCGCCTCGATTACCTGGATTCCGTCCTGTCGTATAACCGTGCCCAGTTCCAGCTTGAACGGGCCATAGGCCAAGCACCGTCGACCCAACCTGGCCGGTGACGAACCGCGGATGGTGGCGTCTGTCGATCGTTCACTTTGCAGTCGGCCTGTTCGTTTTCACAATTTCTTCATAACATGGAACGTCGAATGTCGGTCACCGCGCAACGGAGGCACACGATGTTCAACCAGTCCATGGGTGAAGTAACTGGCACCCGGATCGCTTCGACCCAGAGCCGGCAAGTTGCGGAGGTCCATGAGGAGCTGTGGGCGGAGGCCCTCGGTTTAGGGACGGTTGTGGAGTCGGCGCTCTCGCTGAGCGTCACAATCCTGTGCCATCGGCAAACCGAGCTGGCCGGCGAGGTCAAGGCGAGCGAACGTGAGATTGACCGCCGCGAGGTCGTGATCGAGCACAAGTGCCTTCGCGTCCTCGCCTTGTACGCTCCGGTGGCCTCCGACTTCCGGCGAGTGTTGACTGTGATGCAGGTCAATCGCACCTTTGAGCGAATCGGTGACCTGGCGGTTCGGATTGCCAAGCGGGCTACGAAGCTGGCCGCCATGCCCGCGCCACTGACTCTTCCCGATCCGCTCGTGGCACTGTCGGAAGGCGCCTTAGCTGCGGTCCATGACGCGATCGACGCGCTCGCTCGGTCCGATACCCAGAAATCGCGGGCGTTGATCGCCGCCGATCATCGACTGGATGATTATCAACGGGAAGCTAAAAAGTACGTAGGGGCGTCGATTCAGCGGGAGCCGAATCGTGTCTCGGAATGGCTGCGGCTGTTCGATATCGCTCATGACCTCGAGCGAGCAGGGGACCATGCCGTGCGGATCGCCGAGGCAGTGGTGTACCTGACCGAAGGCGAGATTATCCGCCACGAGCGATCTCGGCATACCGCGGTTTAACGAAGATGTGCAGCCCACAAGTCGGAACATAAGTACGCCGCCGCAAGGTCGCGGATTCACGCCGCCGAGGCGGCGGGGTTTGCCAAGGCGTCGACAACCGAGTCGGCGGTGAGCTCGGCGGCGCGGACGCAGTCGGGGATGCCGACGCCGTCGTAGGCGACGCCCGCCAGGTAGAGCCCCGAGTGCTTGGCAAGATGACGGCGAATGTTCGCGACGCGATCGAGATGGCCGAGATTGTACTGGGGCATCGATCGGGGGTGGCGGCCGATCCGTGTGAACAGCGGCTCGCCGGCAGCGCCGATCAATGCGCCCAGCTCGCTGCGCACCAGTTCGATGACCGCGTGATCGTCGAGATCGAACTGCGCGGGGTTGGTTGCGCCACCGATGAAAACCCGCAAGAGCACGGTCCCGGCCGGCGCTCGGTTGGGAAACTTCACGCTCAGGAACGAAACCGCCAA
Organism: uncultured Isosphaeraceae bacterium; assembly: GCA_963829765.1. GTDB lineage: Bacteria > Planctomycetota > Planctomycetia > Isosphaerales > Isosphaeraceae > CAWFRS01. The sequence continues at coordinate 6,152 of CAWHKI010000046.1, forward strand.
GATCGGCCGGCCTTCGATCGCCGGCACAACCATGCCGAAGCCGTCCAAGGGATGGCTGATCTGGTCGCGACGATAGGCGACGTTGACGATCAAAGAAGAAGCGTACGGAATCGCTCGAAGCTGCAGGGCCAAGAGCGGGTCTTGCGAGTCGAGAAATCGGGCCGCCGCATGGGCTTCGGTCGCGACGATCACCGCGTCAGCCTCAAGCGGCGGGCCGTCTAAGAGCTCGATCAACCAGGGAGAGACCGGCTCGTTGCGACTTATTCTGCGCACGGCCGCGCCGGTTCGCACGGTCCCTTGGGGAAGTGCCCCGGCCAGGGCCCTGGGAAGCGTTTCCATGCCATCGGCCAACGTCACGAACATGCCGTAACGCGCCCCGGACGCCTGGCGTTCCAAGCCGCGGCCGCCCTGACGGCGCGAGTCCCGCCAGGCCGCCAGAATCAGGCTGCGATGATCGCGCTCCATGGCCAGAAACTGAGGCAATGTGGCCTTCAGGCTCAGATCGTTGGGGTCGGCTGTGTAGATCCCCGCAACCAGAGGTTGGACCAAGCGATCCAGGGCCTCGCGCCCCAGGCGGCGCCGAACGAAGGCAGCCAGGCTTTCCTCGCCTTCGTCGTCGCGACGCGGAATCACCAGGTCCATTAATAAGCGCAACTTGCCTCTCCAGGAGAGAATCGGCGTCGTCAGCATGGGGACGAGCCGGTGGGGCGCCATCAATACGAAGCCCTCGGGCACCGGCACCAACCGGCCATTCTTGACCACGAACGACCTTCGGTGATTCGGGTCGGTCTCGATCAACTGGCCGGAAAGACCCAGCCGATGGCACAAGTCGATTGCCCACGGCTTGTTGGTGATAAACGAATCAGGGCCACCTTCCAGGGTAAAGCCCTCGAACCGATCGGTCGACAGCACCCCTCCTAGCCGGTCCTTGGCTTCCAGGACGGTCAGCTCAACAGGCCGATGCATCGTTCGAGTGCGTTCGTGAACCCGGTGCGCGGCCACCAGGCCGGACAGGCCCCCGCCAATCACCACCACACGACCAGCCTTCATTCCGTCCGAAACTCGCTCGACCAAAGTGGTTTGCTCCCGAGACGCCGATCGCATCCTTTATTATGCTTGGCTAGCTTATCGGGTCTCTGCTGTCAAGATGCTAGGGCGCAAAAACTTACGCCGACGACAGCAGCCAACGGCCCCGAAGTCCTGTTTTCTTATGCCCGGTCGGCGAAGGCAAAGATTTGTTCACCGCCCCGAAATAGCATGGACAGTGTCAATCAAAGCGAGAACGTTCTCTACGGGTGTTTGGGGGAGAATCCCATGACCCAAATTGAAAATGTGCCCAGGCCGACCCCCGGCTTGCCTCAAGATGCGCTGGGTTTGAGTTCGGATCTCGTCGATCGAAGAGAGCAGGACGACGGGATCAAGATTGCCCTGAACGGCGACATCGTAGCCGAGGCGTCGCCAACCCTGGTCGAGCTCGACTCGCCAATCAAGGCCGATGACGGAACCGCCAGCCTCGCGCTGCAGCTCCAATAGAGTGGCGGTCCCGGTTCCGAAGTGGATCACCGGGATCGCCGGATCGAGCCGGGCGAACAACCGGGCCATGTGCGGCTGCACGAACCGCCGGTAGTCGCTGGGGCTCAATGTGCCGACCCAGCTATCAAAAATCTGGAGGGCCTGCGCCAGCCGTCGCTTGCGCGTTCAAGTAGAGGGCGGTTGCTTCGGTCAGACGATGCATCAGGGCGTCCCACGCGCCAGGGTCGCGATACATGAATGCCTTGGCCTGTTCGTAGTGCCGCGATCCCCCTCCCTCGATGACATAACATGCCAGGGTGAACGGGGCTCCCGCGAAGCCGATCAAGGGCATCGCCGGCGGCAGGGCCGCGCGAATGGAGTGAACGGCCTTCATCACGTAATCGAGCGATCCGACGTCCGCCAGGAGTGCGACGCGGTCGACATCGGCGGCGGCGCGTACGGGATTGTGAATGACGGGCCCTTCTCCTTTGGCGAATTCGAGCTCCAGCCCCAATGGCTCGAGGATTAACAGGATGTCGGCGAACAAGATGGCGGCATCGACTCCCAGTCGTTCGGCCGCGGTCACGGTCACTTCGGTCGCCAGCTCGGGCCGTTTACACAATTCGAGGAACGAGACCTGTGAGCGGATGGCCCGGTATTCAGCCATATAACGGCCGGCCTGCCTCATCAGCCAGATGGGGGTCACTTCCGTGGGTTCGCGCCGGCAGGCTTTGAGGAAGGGTGACGAGAGAAGTGGCTCGGTTGTGCGTGACAAGGCTGAAGACGGCGGTAGCAAGGTTATGGATTCACAAGTTGAGACAAGGGCGACCCATTAAAAAGCAATGAGCCGCGACAAGGCTAAAAACGTCGCCGGACAGAGCCGGCTCCGACAGGCATCGCCGGACAGGGCCGGCTCCTACAGGAATTGTAGGAGGGAGCTCCGTCTCCCGATCCCCGATCTAGCCCTGTGCCAGGTCGTTGTTAAATAGAGCAACAACCTAACATCGTAGCGAGTTAGGGCCGCAACTCAATCCGGAATCGTGCATGGTTCAAAAATGGACTTTGACCTTGCACGGACAACCTGTCGTTGCGAATCTACACCTTCATTGCCTACAACTTCTGGAGGGCAAGACATGGATGTCGATCTGATCCGCCCGCGCACGCACAAGTCGACCAGGTTTCTCGACCGTTTTCGCCAGGGTTTCGATCGCGACCGCACTGTCGCGAACGCCGCGAAGGTGCTGATGGCCGTCTCCTTCATGGCAATGGCTACCTGGCGCGAGACGTCTTGGCGGCCGCGCCACGGTTCAACCTGCTCTTCATCACCGCCGACGACATGAACGCCGATTCGTCGGGCACCATGGGCTCGACGCTGGGGGCGACACCAAAACTCGACAGGTTCGCCGCAACCACGTTCCGCTTCGAGCAGTGCCACGTGACCGCGCCGATTTGCCAGCCATCGCGCTCGGCGCTGTTCACGGGACGCGTCCCTCATCGTAGCGGAGCACTGGGGTTCGATCCGATCCGGACGGATGTGCCGACACTTGTCGAGGCCCTGAAGGACCAGGGCTACCATACTTCCGTGATCAATAAATCACAGCATATGATGCCAAGAGCTAAGTTCCCGTGGGACTTGGACCTGGAGGGTTCGGGCAAGAACCCGGCCGCGCTGCACGCCGACGTGCTCCAATGTCTTTGGGCCGCCCAGGCGTCCGGAAAGCCGTTTTTCATTAACGCCAATATTACTGATCCGCACCGGCCTTTCCCCGGCGGCGCCGGCCGTGACGACGAGGGCCAGCGCGGAACGCCAGCGAAAAGCGCTTCCAAAGAGGCGAGCACGACGATGAATGCGAGAAAGACGCCAGCCTCGACCTCGCTCCCGCGTGTTTATCGGCCCAAGGAGGTCGTCGTTCCCTCCTTTTTGGAAGACATCCCGCTGGTGAGGAAGGAAGTTGCGCAGTATTTCACCGGCGTGGCGCGGTTTGACGTTAGCTTCGGCAAGGTCCTCGACGCGCTCGAGGCCGCCGGTCACGCCCACGACACCTTGGTTGTCTTCTTGTCGGACCACGGGATGTCTTTCCCGTTCTCAAAGGCGACGGTCTACCGCAATGGCACTTGGTCGCCGGTGATGTTCCGCTGGCCGGGCTTGGCCGGGCCGGGCGTGGACCGCGACAACCTAATAAGCAGTGTCGACGTCATGCCGACCGTGCTCGACCTGCTCGGCATCGCCCCCCCGCCGGGAATGGATGGACGGTCGCTTGTCCCCTTGATCCGCCGCGAGTCGCAGCCCTCGCGAGATCATGTCGTCACGCACGTGAATACAGTGAGCAGCGGCAAGTCGTTCCCCCAGCGCTGCGTGCGAACGAAGACCAGGTCACTCATGTTCCATGCCTGGGCCGACGGCAAGACGGCCTTCCGCGTGGAGGCCATGATGGGCCTGTCGTACCCCGCCCTAGCCACCGCGGCGCGGAGATCCAGCCGGATCAACGCCCGGCTGAACCAGTACATCACAGGCACGCCCCTTTCCTTCTTCGACCTCGAGAACGACCCGGACGAGCGGTCAAACCGCATCGATGATCCCCGCTATCGTCCCGAGGTCGAGCGGCTGCAATCGCTTTTGCTCGACCACATGGAGCGGACCGACGACCCCCAACTGGAGAATTTCCGGAAGGCGGTCGCGGCCTGGGCAGAGCGGGTTAGCCATTGAACGAGCGAACTTTGATCCACAACCCACCGCGCCCTTAGAGAACCGGCTCCCGGCTATTCCTGAAGATCGCGCGAGGTCGTGTCGAAAACGCTCAAGCACCGGCGGCGCGTCGGCTGCGCCGACCAGGTTGTTGTTCTCGGCGCGGATCGTGTTGAACATCGTATAGTTCTTCGCGCCCAGTGCTATTATGGATATAGACTCGCTGATCAGTTATGAGCGACTGCAGCGGTCCGAGCGAGGCCGGAATATGCGGGTTGGCACCAAACTTCGGCTGATGCTCGACCTCGGCAAGCACCGGGTCATCGGCCGCGACATCGCCGGATGGGACGTCCAGAACCGAGCGAGCGATTGGCCGGGCAAAGGGGCCGTTGCGCACAGACCCAAAGGGTCGACCATTGTCGCCGCGAGACTCCGCAGGCTCACCGGTGCGGTCACGACGCGACCTGCCGGCTCACGCGAAGGGGGGAAAATCAAGAGAGGGACATGGACCAAAGAACTGTACAAACTATTCCCATGCCCGGTGAGACGGTGTTCATTGAATTGCTCGCCGTGATCGGAGGTGACGATCACCAGCGTGTTGTCGAGCAGCCCTCGCCCTTCGAGCTCCGCGAAGAGCCGCCCGAGCTCTTGGTCGAGGTATGCGATGCAACTGTCATACGAATCGCGGAGCAGTTCGTTGGCCTTACTAATGATGGCCAGGGCGTCTTGGGGATGGCTTTTCCCCGAAGCCATCCGGGCGTAGCTTTCGAAGAAGTGACTCGCGGAAGGCCAAGGGCTGAGCACTCAATCCGAACTGACGATCAAACCCATTGGGGAGCTGGAAGGGCGCATGGGCGTCGTAGTAATTCAGAAAGGCGAAAAAAGGACGGTCTCTCGGTTGGCCAAGCCAGGAAAGCACATCGTTATTGATCATGGCGGCGGTTTTGCGGGAATTCTTATCGCCAGGTGTGGCCGACTCGAGCCCGGCGGCGGAAACCAGCTTGAGCCCAAGCGTTGAGCTGCGTAGTGTCTCAACGACGGACACAACCTTATTGTCGCCGAAGTCTTCGTAACTGGCGAAGCCACGGTCGAGCCCGTACCAGCTAT
>CAWHKI010000047.1:0-31623 GCA_963829765.1 uncultured Isosphaeraceae bacterium
TGTTATCGTCTTCTTCGTTCAGTCGTCTTGTTACCTGGCGTTCGTTGGACAGGCTCTCGACAAGCTCTTGAGTCGGATGATCGCCCAGCAGGTTGCGAACGAACCCGCGTGGCCGTACGGAGTCGCCAGCGCGATCACCGGATAGACCAGGATCAAGCGGTCGGGCGCGAGCTGACGCGTTCGATCGGGTCTTCGGCGTCGGGCTTGCCGGCATCGAAATGGGTGCCGGCCGTCGAGGCGAGGTGGCCGCCGGCCGAAAAGCCGATGATCGCGATCTTGTGAGGATCAAGCCCCCACCCGTTCGCTCCCGCGCGCACCGTCCGGATCGCGCGGCCGGCGTCATCGAGCATCGCGGGGTGATGATAGCGCGGGCCGAGCCGGTACTTGAGGATGAACGCCGCGACTCCCAGCGAGTTGAGCCACTCGGCGACCTGCTTCCCTTCGTGGTCGACCGCCAGCATCCCATAGCCGCCGCCCGGACAGACGACAACGGCCGCGCCCGTGGCTGTCTCGGGCTTGGGCAGGCAGATCGTCAAGGTCGGAACGTCCTTGCTCGGGGTCCGTCCCCTTCGCGTCGGGCGTTCCCTTGGGCCAGATGCGAATCACCGTCGCCGCGCGGCCGGCTCTTCAGATCTCACTTCCGCGATCCCCAAGAAACCGATCACGCTGCCAACGGAGGCCACGGTACCGACGATGATGACCAGTACCCGCCAAGAAATCAGAGCAAACATACTCTCTTCCCTCTCACAGTGCCAACGGACCCAAGAGCCATCAAGCGAAGGTGCACGGGATTCAGTCTGACGGGGCGGATCGGCCAAGTCAAAGGTGTTGCCGGATCGTTACCGCGGCACGAGACTCGATCGTGGGCGGCTACCGACGTCATCGACCCGCATTTTTGGCGGAAACCAAATGCTTAGCTGCCACAATGACAGGCATAGCGAATCGGCCTCGTCTGTTATTTTGCCGTAAGTCTTGTTGCTAAAATTCGTAACGGCAATTCTGAGTCGACGGTACATGACTTGCATTTGACCGATCATCTCGAAGAAAAAGCGGGGAGGCCCGACGAGTCCTGTGGACGGGCGACCCTCGTCGTGCCGGGCAGGCGAGACCCGGGCGACTTCAGGTAATCAATGACCAAGGAGAACCACCGTGGCGAAGATATTGGCCTACGATGAGGAGGCCCGCCAGAAGCTGGCCAGCGGGGTATCGAAACTGGCGAAGGCCGTTCGTTCCACGCTCGGCCCTCGTGGCCGTAATGCCGTGATCGACAAGGGCTGGGGCAGCCCGACTGTCACCAAGGACGGCGTGACGGTGGCCGAGGAGATCGAGCTCGTCCGATCCCTACGAAAATATGGGTGCCCAGCTCGTGAAGGAAGCGGCCTCCAAAACGTCGGACTCCGCCGGCGACGGCACCACGACCGCGACCGTGCTGGCCGAGGCCATCTATAAAGAGGGACTCAAGGCCCTGGCGGCCGGGCACGATGCGATGGCACTCAAGCGCGGGATCGACAAGGCCGTCCTGGCGATTGTCGAGCACGTCAAGTCGCAGTCCAAGAAGGTCTCGGGCAAGAAAGAGATCGCCGAGGTCGCGGCGATCGCCGCCAATAACGACAAGTCGATCGGCGAAAAGCTGGCCGATGCCTTCGAGAAGGTCGGCACCGACGGCGTGATCACCGTCGAAGAAGGTAAGGCGTTCGAGACGACCGTCGACGTGGTCGAGGGCATGCAGTTTGACCGCGGCTACCTGAGCCCCCACTTCGTGACCGACCAAGAGCGAATGGAAGTCGTTCTCGAAGACGCCTACGTGCTCATCTACGAAGAGAAGATCAGCACCCCGACAAAACTGATTCCGCTCCTCGAGAAGATGGCCAAGGCCAACAAGCCCCTCCTGGTCATCGCCGAAGATATCGAGGGCGAAGCGCTCGCGACCCTGGTCGTCAACAAGCTGCGCGGCATTCTCAAGGTGGCGGCGGTGAAGGCGCCGGGCTATGGCGATCGTCGCAAGGCCATCTTGGGCGATATCGCGGTCTTGACCGGCGGCAAGGCGATCTTCAAGGATCTGGGCCTCGACCTGGAAAGCATTCAGCTCTCCGACCTGGGCCGCGTCAAGAAGATCACGATCGACAGCGAGAACACCACGATCGTCGAAGGTGCCGGAACTCCCGCTGAAATCAAGGCGCGGGCCGAAATGATCCGCCGCGAGATCGGCGACACCGATAGCGAGTACGACAAAGAGAAACTCCAAGAGCGGCTTGCCAAGCTGGCCGGCGGTATCGCCCAGATCAACGTCGGCGCCGCCACCGAGACCGAGATGAAGGAACGCAAGGCCCTCGTGGAAGATGCTTTGCACGCCACCCGCGCCGCCATTGAAGAAGGGGTCGTCCCCGGGGGCGGCACCGCCTTGATTCGGGCGGCCTCGGCGGTTGACGGTCTCAAACTCATCGAAGACGAAAAACACGGTGCCGATATCGTCAAGCGAGCCATCGAACAGCCGGCCCGCTACATCGCTGAGAACGCCGGGGTCGATGGGGCCGTCGTGGTCAGCAAGATCAAGAAGAGCAGCGACCCCAAGTTTGGCTACGACGCCGAGACCGGCGCCTGGGGCGATATGTTCGCCGCCGGAATCGTCGACCCCACCAAGGTCACCCGCTCCGCCCTCCAAAATGGTGCTTCCGTGGCCGGATTGCTCCTGACCACCGAGGCCTTGATCGCCGAACCTCCCAAGAAAAAAGAACCAGCCGGTCATGGCGACCCGCACCACGGCGGTGGCATGGGAGGCATGGGCGGAATGGGTGGCATGGGAGGAATGGGAGACATGGGTGGCATGGGGATGATGTGATCGGTCGGACGTGTGAGCTTCGACCGAATGTTGGACCAGTGACTGATGACATTGCGGCGGGCTTCGGCCCGTCGCTGGGACCTCTCAAGAGTAAAGGACACACCTTCATGGCCAAGCAGAAGATTCGACCCTTGGAAGATCGCGTGGTGATCAGGCAGATCGAGGCCGAGGAAAAGACGGCTGGCGGCATCGTGCTTCCGGACACCGCCAAAGAAAAGCCCCAGCGCGGGGTTGTCCTGGCGGCTGGGCCGGGCAAGCTACTCGACTCGGGCGAGCGTGCTCCGATTGGCGTGACCGAGGGCGACGAGGTGCTCTTCGGCAAGTATTCGGGAACGGAAATCAAAGTGGACGGTGAGGAGATCAAGATTCTCCGCGAGTCCGACATCCTGGCAAAGATCGTCAAATAATTTCGCCAAGGGTTGGGGCGCACTCCACATGGGGTGACGCGCCTTGGCCCGCGGCTTCTTCATACTCTGATTCGAGGAGCACACGTCCGTGGCTAAGCAATTGCTCTTCTCCGATGCTGCCCGCCGGAAGATTCTGGAAGGCATTGATATACTCACTCACGCGGTGGGGACCACGCTGGGGCCTACGGGCCGCAATGTGATTCTCAGCAAGTCGTTTGGTGGTCCGACGGTTACGAAAGATGGTGTCACCGTCTCCAAGGAAATCGAGCTTCCCGACCCGTTCGAGAACATGGGGGCGAAGCTGGTGAATGTCGTGGCTTCCAAGACGTCCGACGTGGCCGGCGACGGCACGACGACCGCAACCATCCTGGCCCGCGCGATCTACCGCGAGGGGCTCAAGAACATCACGTCGGGAGCCAACCCCACGGCGGTCCGCCGCGGAATTGAAAAAGCCGTGGAAGGCCGCCGTCGCGGAGCTGGTCAAAATCTCACGGCCCGTTTCCAAGAAAGAAGAGATCGCCCAGGTCGGCACGATTTCGGCCAATAACGACCCCGAGATTGGCAAGATGCTGGCCGACGCGGTCGAACGGGTCGGCCGTGACGGCGTGATCACCGTCGAGGAAGGCAAGACCGCCACCACCACTCTTGAATTCGTCGAGGGAATGCAGTTTGACAAGGGATATTTGAGCCCGTATTTCGTGACCAGCCCGACGACCATGGAGGTCATCTTCGAAGACGCCCTGATCTTGCTGCACGAGAAGAAGATCAGCAATCTCCGCGAGATGGTTCCTTTGCTCGAAAAGGTCGCTCAGACCGGGAAGCCTCTCCTGATCGTTGCCGAGGATGTCGAGGGCGAAGCCCTCGCGACATTGGTGGTTAACAAGCTGCGAGGGGTGCTCAATATCTGCGCTGTCAAAGCACCGGGATTCGGCGACCGCCGCAAGGCGATGCTGGGCGACATCGCGGTCGTCACCGGCGGCACGGTCATCAGCGAAGACCTGGGGCTCAAGCTCGAAAACCTGACCCTCGCTCAGCTCGGTAAGGCCAAGCAGGTCAAGGTTAACAAGGACAACACCACCTTGATCCAGGGTGCCGGCAAGAAGGCCGACATTCAGCGCAGGATTGACCAGCTTCGTCGTCAGATCCAAGAGACCGAAAGCGAATACGACAAGGAGAAGTTCCAGGAGCGGTTGGCGAAGCTTTCCGGAGGCGTGGCCTTGATTCGCGTGGGAGCGCCACCGAGGCCGATATGAAGCAAACGAAGGCACGCATCGAGGATGCCCTGCACGCGACTCGGGCGGCCGCCGAGGAAGGTATCGTGCCTGGCGGCGGTGTCGCCCTGCTGAGGGTGATTCCGGCCGTGCAAAAGATCCACGATACCTTGACGGGCTGCGAGAAAGTCGGAGCGGCCATCATCCTGCGGTCACTGGAAGAGCCGATCCGCCAAATCGCGGCGAACTCGGGACATGACGGCGGCGTGATCGCCGACGAGGTCAAGACACAGCAGGGTTCGGTGGGCTTCGACGCCAACACGGGCGAGTTTGTCGACATGTTCACTGCCGGCATCGTCGATCCGACAAAAGTGACGAGGTCGGCCCTCCAAAATGCCGCGTCGATTTCTGGCCTCATGCTCACAACCGAGGCGATGATCACCAACATTAAGGACGATGAAAAAGAGAACGCCCGGATTGAAGGGGCGGTGCGTTAATTTACAACGACCCGACACAAGGCTAGATCGGGGATCGGGAGACGGAGCTCCCTCCTACAAATCCTGTAGGAGCTAGATCAGGGATCGGGAGACGGACCTCCCTCCTACAAATCCTGTAGGAGCCGGCTCTGTCCGGCGACGTGTCTAGCCGTGTCTGGGGACATTCTTAATTGAGTGGGTGAAGAAAAACCACATTGTGCGACCCGGAAAGCCATTCGCCACTAGAAATTCACCGCGGATCACCTCGCAAATTCGGAAGTGAATTCCAGAAATGGAGGCGTATGATATCGTGGAAGATACGCGGGACCGGCGACGGTAGCGGATCGCGCCGGTGCTCTTTGGTTCGTTTCCGCAGCTCTTAAACGATTGAGACGCCATGCCGATGGCAGCCACGAAAGCGCGATTTTTACCAAGTGCTCGGGGTCGCGCGCGAAGCGTCCGCCGACGATATCAAGAAGGCTTACCGCCAGTTGGCTCTTAAGTTTCACCCGGATCGCAATCCGGGTGACGAAGAGGCGCCTAAGCGCTTCAAAGAGGCGGCGGAGGCCTACGAAATTCTTTCAGACGCCGACAAGCGCCAGCGCTACGACCGCTATGGCCATGCCGGATTAAACGGTGCCGCCGTCCACGACTTTCGGTCGACGGACGACATCATGTCGGCCTTCAGCGAATTTTCGGCGGCGGCCTCTTCGGCGACCTTTTCGGCGAACGCCGTCGTGGCCCTCAAGCCGGCCCCGACCTGCTCATGAAGCTCGAGATCGAGCTCGTCGAGGCGGCACGAGGCACTAGCCGCGCGGTCGACGTGACACGGCAAGATTTTTGCGGCGAGTGCCGCGGAGCTGGTGCCCGCAAGGGGACCGTCGCGACGACCTGCAACTATTGCGGCGGGCGGGGCCAGGTCGTCCAGGCAAGGGGCTTTTTTCAGGTCGCCACCACCTGTCCCGCGTGCGGCGGCGAGGGGGTGCGGATCACCGATCCGTGTCCCAACTGCCGCGGAAGCGGCCGCCTGCCCAGTACCGCGCACCTTCAGGTTGATATCCCCCCAGGCGTAGAAAGCGGAATGTGGCTACAGCTTCGCAACCAAGGAGAACTGGGAGACGTAGGCGCTCCGCGGGGGCACTTGCGAATTCAGGTTTTGGTCACGAAACATCCGTTTTTTGAGCGACAGCGGAACGACTTGGTTTGCCAGGTGCCGATCAGTTTTCCGCAGGCGGCTTTGGGAGCGATGATCGAGGTGCCGACACTTGATGGGCGAGAGCACCTGGAGGTTCCGCGCGGCAGTCAAAGCGGCGACGTTCTTCGAATCAAGGGGCGTGGGATGCCGGACATCGGCGGCCGGGCTCGTGGCGACGAGCTGGTGGAGATCGTCATCGACACGCCGCGCCATCTGACGGCACGTCAGGAAGAGCTGCTGCGAGAATTCGCCGAGATCGAACATTTGCAGGTTAGCCCAAGGCGGAAAAGCTTCTTCGAGAAGTTGCGAGACTACTTCACGGAAGAGGTTGAACCGGACGAATCGAGTACGTCTTGAAGTGGTCACGCCGCCTGCTCGACCGGTTGAGCATCGTCGAGCGTGAAATCGCGGGAACTCAATGTATGAACGACAAAGCGAATGACTTGAAGGATGCAATGGATTCCGACGCCGCGAGCCAGGAAACCGATACCAAGAACTACGCTGCGAAAGAGCAGCCGAGCCCGGGCCAGCCCATCGATGGTGAGACCATGTCGGCAAGCGAACAAATCACCGTGCTAAAACAAGAGTGTGACGAGCTCCGCGATCAAGCCCTGCGGGCACGAGCCGAGTTCGTCAATTATCAGAAGCGGGCCAAGCAACAAGCCGAAGCCGATCGCGCCTATGCGGTCGGCTCACTGGCGAAAGACCTACTCGACCCGATTGATAATCTCGACCGCGCGATCGATGCGCTGCGGGCCAAAGGCGCCGAGGGGATCACGGCGGGGCTCGACATGGTTCAGAAGCAACTGCACGACATTATGTCCAGATATGGCGTCGAGCCGATCCCGCGCACGGACATCCGTTCGATCCCAACCTCCACGAGGCGATTCTTCAGCAACCCTCGCATGAACACCCCGAAGGGACCGTCGTCGCCGAGATGAGCAGGGGCTACACCATACGCGACCGAGTGCTGCGCCCCAGCAAAGTCGCCGTTTCCGTCAAGCCGGCCCCGAAAGGCGAGTGAGCGATGCCAACTTACGATTACGTTTGTGACGCTTGCGGCCACGAGTTCGAGGCTTTCGAGTCAATCATGGCTCCGTCTCGCACGGAGTGTCCCGAGTGCAAGCTCCCCAAGCTGCGTCGCAAGATCGGCCCCGGCGCGGCGATTCTTTTCAAGGGGTCTGGGTTCTACCAGACGGATTATCGCAGCGATTCGTACAAGAAGGCCGCAGAGGCCGACAAATCGGCGAGCGAGCCGGCCAAGCCCGCGGCGGAATCCAAGTCATCGACCGAGTCGTCGACCACGCCCAAGAGCGAGCCGGCCAAGCCCGCGCCGAGCCGCGCCGAAGAGCGAGCCATGATTCGGGGACGTTGCCCAACCTGTTCGAAATCTTATGAGGTTCCCTCGATCGACGCCCTCCCTTTCTTTCCCTTCTGCTCTGAGCGCTGCAAGCTCGTCGACCTGGGCCGTTGGATCGACGGCAAGAACGCGATCCCTGGGCCGGCTGTTTCCCAAAAGCAACAGGACGACCGCGATGAGTCATCCGAAGAAGACGACGACTAACCGGCCGCAACCCGCGCAGACTCACTAGAACACGCAGTCTTCCGAATCGGCTCCGAAGCAAAATCCGCGTTGGCCCTCGTGGCGAAATCTGCCAAAATAAGGCGGTGTTCGGCGAGGAGTGTCAAACCAAGCGGGCGAAATTTGGTGGGACAGAATTCGGACTCTGGATATGGCGGCGGCCCCACGTTGGCCTTGAAGGGCGATGGCTCGATCGCGGCCGGACTGCGAATCGAACGCGCCATCCTGGCATTCATGGTGCTCGGGATAGTGCTGAGGATTGGCCACTACTTGGCGAATTATCCCGTCTGGGGTGACGAGGCATTCCTCGCACTCAGCTTTCCGCGTCGCGGCTACCTCGACTTACTTTTGCCGCTGGAATTTGGCCAGATCTGCCCGATCCTCTTTTTGTGGGCCGAGCTGACGGCCGTTAAGCTGTTCGGGTTTTCGGAGATGTCGTTACGGCTCTGCCCGCTCCTTTGCGGGGTCACGAGCGTATTTCTCTTCCGGCACGTGGCCGGCCGAATGCTCAGCGGGCCGGCACTGCTTTTGGCCGTGGCCATCTTCGCCGTGTCCGTCCATCCGGTCCGTCATAGTGCCGACGCCAAGCCGTATGCGTCTGACTTGCTGGTGGCCCTGGCCCTCCTGGCGCTGGCGATCGAGTGGCGGCGTTCACCGCGGCAAACCGGCTGGCTCTGGACGTTGGTCGGCTTCGTACCCCTCGCGCTGGCGGCTTCGTACCCCGCCGTGCTGGTCGCGGGTGGAATCGGCCTGGCGCTCGCGCCTTCTGTCTGGAAGACTCGGCGACGGGGTCCGATGATCGCGCTGGCGGCCTACGTTTTGGTTGTGACAACGACGTTCACGGCGCTGGTCTTGGGCTATATGCGTCGCCAGCAGGGGACCGGGCTTCTGGTCGCGCTCCAGAGCTACTGGTCCGATTCGTTTCCCCCACTCGATTCGCCCGTCCGGCTGGCGAAGTGGCTGGTCACGACCCATGCCGGTAGCATGTTCGCCTACCCCGGAGGGGGCAACCGCGGGGCGAGCAGCATGACGTTGATCTTGGTACTTCTGGGAGCGGTCTTTTTCTGGCGGCGGCGCCAGCGAACGATCCTGGCGCTCTTGTTGATGCCAATGGCCGTGGCGTTTGTAGCCGCGGCAATCAAGCTCTATCCCTACGGCGGTCAGGCGCGGATCATGCAATATCTCGCGCCTGCCATTTGCCTCTTAGCCGGGCCAGGATTGAGCGATCTCTTGGGCTTCCTGCCCCGCGCGACCGTCCGCGCCGCCGTCTTGCGAGTCGCGGCTGGCGCACTCGCCATGATGGGGATTGCATTGCTGGCGGACGACCTGCGGCACCCGTACCGGGCCATCTACGACGCCCAGGCCCGCGAATTCGCCCGCGGGTTTTGGCCCAAACAGGCGAGAGACGCCGAGCTCACCTGCCTTTACTGGGACTATGGGATCCGCCGCCCCAACAATGCCGCCGGTGCGCGGCTCGCGATCTACCTGTGCAACCAGCATATTTATTCCCCGAGCCGAAGACGATGCGACGGGCCGAACTTCTCACGCGTGACATCCGGGCGGCCGCTGCGTTGCGTGGTTTTCGACGGCGAGGTCCTCAAGCAACCCGAGGCGACCGGTTGGCTCGAATCGATGAAAAAAAGATTCCTGCTCACCGGGCGATCCGAGATCGACGTCCAAACCACGGGCCTGCACGGTAAGCCGTGGCGTGATCATATCACCGTCTTCGAGTTCCAGCCGGCCACCTCGGCGAGTCTCGATCGGAACAAGTTTTAATGTTATCGGCAGCGAAGACATCGCTTTCCACCGCTGCTGGCGACCTCGGCAAGCTAGGTGGAGAAGGCTGCAACCCAACCCAATTTAACAGGGCCTGATCGGCGCACCCCTGCCTTCTCCCCAAGCTCGGCTCGAATTCCGACCCTTTGCGGAGGGCCGGATGGTCCGCTCTTGTGCGCTGGCCTTGGTTAGCCTTCAGGTGAGTAACCGTCATAGGAGTGGCGTCCATGCCGTGCCCAATGCCTCTCAGGCCAACGGTTACCCTGATTAGAGTAAGACGCTAGCAACTCGAAGCTTGGTTGTAAAGGTCACCGTTGTCTTGCCTAGCCTATGCTAACCGTTGGCCCGCCTGGCATATTCTAATAGGGGATAACGATAACAACCGTGCGCTTGCGGCAACGCATAAGGGACTGCCAGGCAGCATCGGGCGCTTGTAACCGCCAAGTGGTGGCACCGTGGCAAAACCCAAAAGCAAGGGTTGACCCCGTCTGGCGGCACCGCTGACGCGGTGCCGCCAGACCCGGGCGGCTCAACGCGCAACCTTGCGGGCACGGTCCCGCGGCGCCCTGGTGACGTGCCGGTGCTTGTCGCCCCAGGCTAGCCGGCCTGAGCGAAGGAAGGCCGGTTGGTTGGCAGATCGTCGGTGCTAAGGGAAAGCAGGTACTTCCCGCACGTGCCCGCCTAAAGCTTGGGCTTCTCCCCGCGGCGATCTGGCGTGCCTTCACGCTTCTCCACAGCGAGCTTCACCCCGCGAGCGTACCCATGCGCAGGAAGGAGGCGCTCGATCAGGCAGGAACCCTGGGTGCTGGGCAAGAAGAGATCGTCGTCTCCGTCGGCGTTGAGGTCCGCAACCAGCACGCGCGGCTGCACGATGGGAGGGAGTTGAAAAGGCAAGCCCGGGCCGAATGGTCGCTCGGGCTTCCCGGCTGAGTTGAGGAACACTCGCACGCGGCCGTTGGCGGCGCCTCCGATCACGTCCATCCAGCCGTCATGATTCCAATCCGTGGCCGTGACGAGCAGGCGGATCCCGAGATCGCCGATCACGACGGGCTCGGCAAAGACGGGCGCAGCGGGCGTGCCGACATTGCGGAAGAACCGAACGATGCCGTATGTATCGCCAACCACGAGGTCGCGGAGGCCGTCGCGGTCGAAGTCAGCCGGCGTGAACACAGTGCGAGCCCCTTGCAACGCGTCGAAATCGCGATCGATGTCCTTGCCGATGGGTCCGACCTTGAGCTCCGTCCCGCTTTGCACGCGGAGGCGCACGCCGACCGTATCGAAATGCCGTCGCCCTGGGGTCGAGAGGTTGCGATGGAACCAGATCTGGCCATACCAATCGCCGAAGAGTACATCGATGCGGCCATCGCCGTCGAAGTCGTCGAGATACGGCCAAAACCAGTCGTCGCCGATTTTCGCGGGGTGGTCAATCGACTCACCGGGCGGGAGCACCGACTCGGTTTTGTCCCACGACCAGGGGTTACCTTTGCCGGAGTTCAACCGGACTGTGTAGCCGCTCACAAGGTCGATCTTGCCGTCACCATCCCAGTCGCGGAACTGGTCGACGGCCAGTGGGGCGTTGCCCCATGGGGCCGGCAGCGGATGAGCGTGTATTTCAAACCGAGGCGACGTGCGTGTGCCGACGTTCTTGAACAGGTAAACGTTCGTTTGCGTGCCGACGATGAGGTCGAGGTCTCCGTCGCCGTCCCAATCGGCGGGGCGCGGCGTGGCGATCGCCTCTCGCGGAAAGACTCCGTTCTTGGGAAACGCTCGGCCCCGCAGCGTCGGGCGACGTCTGCTGCCGATGTTCTCGTAGTAGCGGAGGAAGCGGTCTCCCTCCTTCTGATTTAGCAACCGTGGCACATCGCTGGGGAAATTGCCGGAGAGGACATCCAGGTCGCCGTCGCCGTCGAAATCCGCCGCGCAAGGGGCAGCGCACCAGTCTCCGACATTGATCGGCCCCTTCTCGTCCTCAAGAGGTCCCTTGAGCGACAACATCGGCTGGCCGTCGTCACTTCGTCCGGTGTTCTCATAATAGTAGATCCGCCCGGTGATATAGCCTCCCGCCAGCAGATCGAGGTCGCCATCGCCGTCCCAATCGACGGTTTCCATCACAGGGTAGTAGTCGCGCGTGAAGACCGCGGCGCTCGCCGCGGCGACGGGTGCCACCGGCAGCATCAGGGTCTGACCGTCCGCGCGGACGAGCCCCTGATAGGCCAGCTTGCGATCGCGGTTGGAACCGAGATTGCGGTAATACAGGATGCGGTTCCACTCCGCCGCTACGAGCAGGTCTTTCGCGCCGTCGCCGTCCCAATCGACAATCTTGGGGGCCGCGGCCGTTCCCGCGTCGAGCGGCAGGCCGCCCGCATCGAACAGGAACCGGCAATAGGAGAACTCGGGACGTTGCGGAGTGCCGTGATTGGGCCATAAGAAGACGTGCCCGTAGCTCTCACCCATGACGAGATCGATCAGCCCATCGTCGTCCCAGTCGTCGAGATCGATCCGGCAGTGATCACCGCCGGAAGTGCTGCCGCCCGTTCGGTCAAAGCGCGGCTGGCCGTCGCCGATCCAACCCCGCGGAGGTGCCGAGCGGGCCGTTTGTCCGGGAGACAAGAGCGAGAAGTACACCGCGTACCAAGAAGGCTCGTGGCCTGTCTGCGTGTGCATCCAGGCGAGTCGCCCGCGGTCGCCATCGCCGACCGCGTTGAAGAAATATCCTCCCCGAACGACCAGAGCGCGGACGATCCGCCCTTCGGTCCGATAGACCGTGTCGTCAAACTCCGGAAAGTCATACGGAATCGCGGCGTCGTACCAGGAGAACGGCCGATCGGCTGCGTGCCGCGCGTAGGCGTAGTTCCCATACGTGAGCGCACGACCCGATTTTGGGTCGTAGCGCATCACCTGGAGCGACGCAATATCGGGTCGAGCACCCGGGGCCCCCGCCGCAGCTTGGCGAGCTCGGCCTTCAGGTCGATGGAAAGCTCAGCCGGCATCTCATCGCTGGTCCGGCCACCGATATCAATCGGATCGACACGGACGAGCAGGCGATACGTCCCCGCGCCGGCCCATTCCGCGACGGCGTCCGACGCGGCCCGGGAAGGCGGCGCTGCAAAGATGAGAGAGAAGAGGAATCCAGTGAGGATGAGTTTCTTCATGATGTTGTCACCTCCGCTAGTCGGGCAAGTCGCCAACTGGGTCGTCGTCACGTCGAGATCGAATCCCAGGAAAGGCGAAAGGGGAATAGCGATTTATTGAGTCAAGCGGTAAATTGTCCTTCTTGACTCTCACGCTGCTAGCCTCTCTCCAGCTCAAATCATACCTCGGAGAATTGTGATTCATGCACCGCGCTTTCACCGCCGCCATCGTGCTTTGTTTTCACGCCGCGCCAGCCTCTGCTGCCGCGACGTACCTTCAACTGTTCTCGACGCGCTACGAGACCGCGGCGGGCCTGCCCGCCGACTTCGCCCGGCCAGTGGCTCGAATTGACTTCGTGGCAACAGAAAAGCTGCCCGCGGGAGCGAGAATTCTGTCGGCGGCCCGCTCGGCCGGCGGCCGGGTCTGGGTCGTGACAGATCGCGGGGCTTTCCGCTCCTCGGGCGAGATCTACGAGCCGCTCGAGGTCGGGCCCAAGCAGCTCGAGCCGGGGCAACCTTCTGTCAAGGCGGGCGCCCGCGTGGTGGCGGTCGCCGGGGACAGCGTCGGACAGATTTGGGTCGCGACCGATCGCGGCGTCTACATCACCGACGGCGAGCAATGGTGGCAGAGCCTTGACCGCCGCGACGGCGTCCCCTACGAGGCCATGACTTGCCTTCACCTCGCTGATAACGGCGATGTGTGGGGCGGGACCAATGAAGGGGCTTGGCGGTTGCGCAATGGCCAGTTTCGCTACTTCTGGGGCCCGCGATGGTTGGCCGACAACCGTGTTCGCGCCATCTGGTCCGATGCGAAAGGGCGGACTTGGCTCGAGACGGACAAGGGTGTCGCCTGCATCGAGGAAAAACCGATGACGCTGACTGCGAAGGCCGCACACTTCGATCGGATCACGCAGGAACGACACAGGCGCCGCGGCTTCATCTGTCAGATTGACCTCGCGGTCGCGGGCGAGCCTTCCAAGGGATACCGCTTTGACGTGAGCGACAACGACGGCCTCTGGACTGCGATGTACGTCGGTGCGATGTCGCTTCGCTACGGGGCGACTAAAGACCCCGAAGCTCGCAAGCACGCTCGTGACTCATTGAACGCCCTACTCGATTTGGAGCGGCGGACGGGCCTGCCCGGATTTCCCGCCCGCGCGATCGTTACCGACGACGAGATGCGATTGGGCGTGAACGGGGTTAACCTGGAATCACCGGTTAACGCACCGGGGGTAATCGCCAAGGCGTGGTTCCGCTCCAAGGTCGATCCGACCTTGTGGTGCAAAGGGGACACCAGCAGCGACGAGCTCGACGGCCACTATTTCGCCTGGTACCTTTATCACGCTCTTGTCGCCGACACGGCCGAAAAGAAAGAGATCGCGACTGTCGTGCGCCGGGTCACCGACCACATCATGGCCAACGGGTTCACCCTCGTCGACCACACCGGAGTCAAAACTCGGTGGGGGATCTGGTCGCCGGAGCTGATTAACCATCACCGATTTTACTTTCCCCTGCGCCCGCTCAACTCCATTGAAATCCTTGCATACCTCAAGGTGGCCGCGCACATCACCGGCGATGCGCGCTACACTCGCGCGTTCGAAGAGCTGGTCGAAAAGCATCATTATTTGCTCAATTCCCTGATGATGCGCCGGTCCCTCAGGGACCAGTGGCCGGACATCAATCATTCCGACGACGAGCTGCTCTATCTGGTTTACTACCCGCTCCTCCGTCTTGAGAAAGACCCGTCGCGCAGGCGCATCTTGCGCAGAGCATCGCGCGCACCTGGGAAGAGGGTGAGCCGGGCGAGCAGGCGCTCCGACGGGAACACAGCCCGCTTTATAATTTCATCTATGGCGCGACGACAGGTCGGCGCTGCGATGTCGAAGAGGCGACCGAGACGCTCCAAGATTGGCCTTGGGACCTCATCGACTGGGCGACGCGCGGCAGCCAGCGGACCGACGTGCAGGTCCTGACCGCACGGGGCTATCACCGCAACCGGACCCAGCTCAACCGGGTTCTCCCTGCCTCAGAGCGTTCGCAGGGGCGCTGGAACAGTAACCCGTGGGACGCCGACGATGGCGGCAGCGGACGGGTTGAACACGACGGAGTCGCCTGGACGTTGGCGTACTGGCTGGGAGTCTATCACGGGCTCATGCCGGCGGCAGATTAGACGATGCTCTGGCGGCTTCCGCCGCGCATCTTGGTTTCCGGTCCGAAAAATCTCAACGGGCCGACACCGGGCTAGGACGGGAATCGAGAGACGGAGCCGTCGCGGAGATTGCCGGGGATGGCAATCTGTAGGAGGGGGCTCCGTCCCCCGATGGGGTTCGCCGCGGTCGTCACCGTTATGCGATCGGCGGACGGAGCCGCCTCCTACAGCGGGCCAACCGATGGTATCCTTGTTGGTGGCGGTGTTCTCGTGTGGTTCCAAGTCCACCCGAACGGGACGTGAGCGTCTTCTGGAACTCAACACCGAACCGCCGGCAAGCGGTGCCGATACCTCTATCCGCTCGCTCGGGCCGTCGCCGCCTTCAGGTGCCGGCTGGCTACTTCGCGGAAGCGGCGGGCGCGTTCCTCGGCGACGTCGAGGTTGTCTTTCATCGTCAGTCCGAAGGCCGAGCTCAGACCGGGATCGGACACGCCGATGCTGATGTTCAGCGAGCGCTCGAGCAGGGCGTCCGTGCGTGGCAGCATCCCCTTGCGGTACTCCATGTGGCCGCCTTTACTCGTGTAGGGCGAGCACTCGAAAGGGCATTTCACTTCGGTCACCGTTCGTTGCTCCAGGACGTGCTCCATATTGCTATACACGTGCCAGCCGGCTTCCGCGAGCACCTTCGTTCCGAGCTCTTTGGCGATGCCGCGCGCCACCTCGGGGTTGGGCAAGATGACGGTGAGCATCGTAGCTAAGTCGCCGGCAGGATCGGGGAGTTCGCGGAACTCGAGGCCGGGCACGTCGGCGATGATCTCCTTGAACCGCTGTTTGTTGGCTCGCAGGTGGCTCAAGATCCGCGGCATCTTCCGGAACTGTGCTAGCAGGATCGCCGCTTGCACCTCGGTGAAGCGGAAGTCGAGGCCGATGAAGGGGCGCTTGCCGATTTCCACCCCTGTTCGCAAGGGCGAATGACCCTGGTCGTGGAAGGCGAAGGCGCGTTCATAGGTCTCTTGATCGTTGGTGACGACCATGCCGCCGTCGCCGCTTGTGATTGTCTTGTAGACGTTGAAGCTAAACGCACCGACGTGACCGATCGAGCCGACGCGCCGGCCTTTGTAGCTGGCTCCAAACGCCTGGCGCAGTCTTCGATCAAGAACAGGTTGTGGCGGTCGGCGATGGCTTTGAGCTCATCGAGCCGCGCTGGGTTGCCCGCCATGTGGACCGCCATAATCGCCTTGGTCCGCGGCGTGATCTTGGCTTTGACGTCCTCGGGATCGAGATTGAAGCTGCGGTCGATCTCCGCCAGGACCGGCACAGCGCGGGAGTATACGATCGACGAGATGCTGGCGACGAATGTGTAGCCAGGGACGATCACCTCATCACCCGGCCCGACTCCCAGGCCGGCCAGCGCGGTCAAGAGCGCCGAGGTTCCCGAATTGACGGCCACTGCATGCGCCACGCCGCAGTAGTCGGCGATCTCCTTCTCGACCTGATAAACCTTTCCTTTGAACCGCGGGTCGACCTCCGCCCCCAGCGAGATACCATAGCGGAAAAGATAGCCGCTTTTGAGTACCTCCAGGGCTTCCTGAATCTCTTCTTCACCGATCAGTTCCATTCCCGGGCCGGGCATGTTTGGTCCCCTTATTTCATGGTGGCATCGCGATTTAAACAACGACCCGACACAAGGCTAGATCGGGGATCGGGAGACGGAGCTCCCTCCTACAAATCCTGTAGGAGCCGGCTCTGTCCGGCGACGTTTCTGGCCGTGTCTCGGGCCATTGATGCTAAACAAGTAGGTACTCTAGAAAATTCTTGAGGTCGGCGGCCGTTTTGCGTGGATCAAGCTCCCAGTATTTGGGACTCAAGAGCTCGCACTTCCAGATGCCGTCGTAACCGGTGGCGCGCACGGCGTCGACCCATTCCTTGAGCGGGATGCGCCCCCCTCCGGTCCAGACGTCGCGACCGCGCTGCTCGGGATCGCCCCCCTCACCGAAGGCGTCGGTAGAGTCGCAGAAATCGACGTGGAAGATAAAATCCTTGTTCATTTTCGCAATTTCGCCGGCGTGGGTGCCCCCACCCCAGAGGTGGTAGAAATCGAGAACCAGGCCGACGTTGTCGCAGGCAGTTTCCTCGATGATCTCAATTTGGCGGTCGAGACGGCTGCCTGGGGTGAACGCGAGGCCTTCCAAGAAGAACTTTACCTTGTGCGCTTTGCCGATGGCGGCCAAGGCTTTGAGGTTCTTGGCGATCAGCCGGCGCTGATCGGGCCAGGGTTTATCGCCCAGTCCCTTGTAGGGCCCGTTCGGGTCGAGCGGGCCCGTGAGCAATTGGATATACGGACAACCGAGCGACTCCGCCAACACACAGAGCTCTTCGCATTCGGCCAGGAGGGCCTCGTACTGCTTGGGCTCTTGGCGCTCGATGTCCTGGACGTACGTCAAACTGATGGGAGGAATCTGATCGAGCAAGGGTGAGGCTCTCGATGCCGTATCCTTGCGCCAGGTAGCGTTTCAGTCGCGGGCCGCCGATCTCGACGGCGGCG
Organism: uncultured Isosphaeraceae bacterium; assembly: GCA_963829765.1. GTDB lineage: Bacteria > Planctomycetota > Planctomycetia > Isosphaerales > Isosphaeraceae > CAWFRS01. The sequence continues at coordinate 17,312 of CAWHKI010000047.1, forward strand.
TAGCCCGCCTCCTTCGCAATCTGAATGCAAGCGATCAGATTGCAGTGCATCGCCGCAAGGTTGTGCATCGCGTGGATCATGATGTCCCAACCCAGAAATTACGCAAACAGCGCCTGGATTGGTTGGCCGTCGGCGAGTTTGTACGGGCGGCCCGTGAGGTCGACAATTTCTCTTGCCGGGTCGAGGCCGAATCTCCAGAAGAGCGTGGCGGCGAGATCGGCGGGGCTGACGGCGTCGGTGTCGGGGTAAGCGCCGAGTTTGTCGCTCGAGCCGAATGTGATTCCGCCCTTGATGCCGCCGCCGGCCAGCACGACGGTGTAACAGTTGGGCCAGTGGTTGCGCCCGGCATTGCGGTTGATTTTCGGGGTCCGGCCGAACTCGCCCATCCAGATGACCAAGGTTTCGTCCAGGAGCCCGCGTCGATTCAGGTCGTCGATCAGGGCAGCGAATGCCCGGTCGGAGGGCGGGACCAAGTGGTCCTTCATGCGCGGGTACACATCTTGGTGTGAGTCCCAGTTGGCATCTTGCCCGTTATACTGGCCATCGTAAACCGTGACGAACCGCACGCCGGCCTCAACCAGGCGGCGAGCCAGCAGCACGCCTTGCCCGAGCTTGTTGCGCCCGTACCGGTCACGCAGTTTGGGGTCTTCTGAACTCAGTTGAAACGCCTGGGCGACGGCCGGAGAGTGAAGCAAACGGAACGCTTTCTGGGTGTAGACGTCGCACGGATCAATCGCTGGCGACTGGGGCGTGCTGCCGGCAGCGGTAGTTGCGGTCGAAGCAGTGGCCGCGGCGTCAAAACAGCGCCGTTGGTGATCAAGCACGCTCAAGAGTGACGCCCGATGGTCGAGTCGGTCGATGGACAAGTCGCCGGGGAGATCGAGCTCAGGGAGACGGAAATCGGGCGCACTGGGGTCGGCATTCACCTGAAACGGGTTGTGCGCCGATCCGAGGAACCCCGCGACCTGACCGGGGAGCGTCACGACGTTGTGCATCACGTGGGGCAGGGCAACGAAGGTGGGAAGCCCGCGCCGCTCGCGCAAGGTGGCGCTTAAGGTCGCGCCATAGCACGGCGGATCATTCCGGTCGTTACCCAATGTTTCGAGGTCGCCTTTGACCGGATTGCGACCGCAAAGGGCGGTGAATGCCGCCGCGTTGTGGTTGGTCATCGGGTGGTGCATGCTGCGCACGACCGCCAGATGGTCCATGATCGCCGCCGTGTGGGGCATGAGCTCGCAAATCCGCAAGCCGGGCACGCTGGTTGCGATCGAGCTGAGCTCGCCACGCACTTCCGCCGGGGCGTTTGGCTTCATGTCGAAGGTGTCGAGGTGACTCGGACCGCCGTAACAAAACATGACGATGCACGAGCGAATCGGCCGCCCGGTACCAGTCACGCCCTTGGAACTTGGCGCGGCCTTCCGCTCGGCCTCGGCCTGAAGCAACCCCGGCAAAGTGAGGCTCAACGAGCCCAAGCCGCCGATCCGTAGGAGCTGGCGGCGGTTGAAGCCCGCGCGTGCCCATTCATGATCGGCTTGCATCCGCTCGTTCCTTTCCGGAAGCCGGGGCCACGCGTCCGCGTTCCAACCGACAATTGTTTAACATGCTCTACAAGATAGGTCTTGTGCGGCGGATTTTCAAGGGGAGATACAACCTTATCGCTCGATGATAGCGAGGTTGGTCGACTGAATCGTAGTGTATAACATCGCGGCGTCGGCCGCTATGCTGGGTACCGCCAAAAGTCGTTCCGCAACGTGCTGTGGAATGGCTGTGCCGCCGAGGCAGAATTCCCACCGTCGCGTAGCACGGGCGCCCGCGCGACACTACGAGAACAGGAATGAATCATGCCGAAGCAGGCGGAGCGACGGACGGGCGCCACGGGGGTGCGTTATCTCGTGCTGGCATTGCTGTGTGCGTTGGCGACGATCATCTACATGCAGCGGCTCGGATTCAACATGGGCTTGTCCGCGATCAGGAAAGACCTGCACCTGAGCAACGAGCAAGCGGCCAGGCTCACGTCCGCCTTCCTATTCTCCTATGGATTGCTCCAGATACCAGTGGGCTTTTTGGGCGACCGCTACGGCGGGCGACGCGTGCTTACCGTCCTGGCGCTGGGGTGGTCATTGTTGACCGGCGCGGTGGCCTTGATCGTCTACCTGCCGGGCTTGTCGCTGCAATTCGCGGCCCTATTCCTCGCGCGCTGCCTTTTCGGCGGGTTTCAGGCCGGGGGCTTTCCGGTGATGTCGCGCATCGTGGCCGACTGGATGCCCGTGACAAAGCGCGGTTCGGCCATGGGAACGCTCTGGATGTTCAGCCGCATCGGCGGAGCGATCGTTCCGCCTGTTTTTTATGGGATGCTCGCTTACTTCGGCGACTGGAAAACGCCGTTTTGGGCGATGGCTGGGCTGGGACTCGTCTGGTGCTTTATCTTCTGGCCCTGGTTTCGGAACCAGCCCGAAGAGATGCCGCGGGTCAACAAGGCGGAGTTGGAGCTCATCGACGCGGGCCGGATTGGGATCGCCGGCACCACCCCGCGGAAAGGAACCGCTTCCCTGGCGCCAAATGGTGCGATCGAAAAACGTCTGGGCCCTGTGCCTGATGTACGGGTGCACGGGCTTTTCGGGCAACTTCGTCACCAACTTGCTCCAGCTCTACCTGCAGGACCACCGTCATCTATCGATCAAGCAGACCCAGGTGATATCGTCGATGGTCTTGGGGGCCGGCTTGGTTTCGTGCCTTCTGGGCGGAGTTCTGTCGGATGCGATCATTCGCTTTTCGGGCAATCGGAAATGGGGCCGGCGTTTCAATGGCGTCTTCCTGATTCTAGCGGGATTGTCCATCATCTCGACGATCGGCGTGGGCGATCAGAGCGTCTGGCTGCTGGCATTGCTCTTCAGCGGTTCGTTCTTTTTTAACGACATGAACATGGCCCCCACGTGGGCCGCCTGCGCCGATGTCGGCGAGCGTTACGCCGGGACCATTGGCGGGACAATCAACATGATTGGCAATTTCGCTGGCGCCGCGAGCATGAACCTGATGGGCCAACTCCTCGATCGTGGTCAGGGAAACCTCGGGTTCATCCTTTTCGGCTGCAGCTACGTTCTCGCGGCGCTCTGCTGGCTGGCTATTGACGTCACTCAGCCTTTGATTCCGAAGTCCGATTCTGCGTCTGCTGCGGGCGATGCGTAGGTTCCGCGCGACAGAGCAAGTGAATCGTCCGCTCGGCCACCGTCATTTCTTGGTCTCGCCAGCGCCAGACGATGCTCGGCCTCGAGCCGGTAGTATTCCGACGCCCCCACATCATACGAACGGCCAAAGCCGATGCGGCGCACTTTCTTGACCAGCGCCTCCAGCTTTTTCATCCGGCCGAGGTGATTTTCGATCGCGGCAATGTGCTCGGCCGGTTTTTCGGTCATCTCACGCTCGCAATCGAGAATGATTTTCGACCAGACATAGACCTGATAAGTGTCAATCCTCGCCTGCTGATAATAGGACCAGGTCTCCTGGTACTGCTTGCGTGCGGCCTCGAGACGAGCTTTGGCCAGGGTCGAGAGCTGACTCGGTGGCACCGGGGGCGCTGGGGCAAACGAAAAGGCTGCCAGCAACAATCCCACGCCGAAGACTCGGCGTTGCATTGATAAATCCATTCGATTACTCCACATTCTCGGAAGTCTCTATGTGTCCTGTTCGACCACGCCCACTTTGCCATTGCAACCATAAATCGAACAACCGCCCACGTACTCCCAGCAGTCGCGGTGATGAGGAGTGTTGCAGACGGCGCAGATAATGACCGCGGTTTTGTTGATCGGCTCTCCGCAAACTTTGCAGATGGGGGGGCCTTCTTCGCTATTGGGGTCGCCCGGTGTGTCGACGATCGCGATTCCCTGGGTGATGCGCCGCGACACTCCCTCGATCAATCCGTCGTGAAGAGCAAGCGCGTTTTGCACGGCCCAGCACAGAGCATCGGTGCTTTTGCCGAGGTTGCGGTCGATCTGGACGAGCAAACGCTCCGGATTGATCGACACCAGCATTCCACCGGCATGGGCCCCCCGTTGCAGGTTTGCGAGCGCCGCCCGCGCGGGCGGTCCCAAGAAGTCGCGGGCCATTTCCAGGTCGTTCGCCTGAACGACGTAGGCGCGATCAAACGCGGGCTCGCCCAATTTGAAGGGCCGCGTTCCCTTGGGCGGCTGGGGTGGGGCGGGACGGCTGGTCGGCGCCAGCTCGAGACGAAAAGGAATCCCAGAATTGAACCGAGCGACAACGCGGGTTCGAGGTATCTGGTCGGGTTGACCGGCGATTGTGGGGGCCAGGCCCACGCGTACCGTGGACCCATGATGGCCGAAGCTGACGGTCGGCGTGTCGGAAAGGCCCCGGCTCTCATCAGCGCCCGTTATAGCGCGCGGCCAGTTGCCGAAAGGCGCGATAGCGAGCGCCACTCATCCAGGCGCCGAGTTTCGCGGTCAGTCCAATGACCAGATACGCGAACAATAAGATCGCACCAAGGATCAGCAACTGCATCGACGGAAAACGCTCCCTTCCGCGGCCGGTTCGTCTGATGCGCCAAGAGCTGTGAAACGCGGCCGGCGGCACGGCCGGACAATAAGCCGTAGCCAGTTCTTTGCGTCTCGCCTCCGCGGCCGGCCCATCTCTGCTCTCAGTCTACGGCGCTGGCGTCCGGACAGGCAACGACGATACGGCTCCGCTCAAGCCGGCTCGGACAAGTCGCTCGTCGTCGCAACGTGGATCGCAACGGTCGCCACGAAGCCGGCTCGCGGAGCGGCTTCCCAGAGTTGCCATTCTTGTATCCCGGGTGGCGGGGCGGCGGGGATAAAATAAGCTGGCAGCTCGGCCGTTCCAAATCCGGTCTCATAATGGGCCGACAACCCGGCCAGCCCGCTTCCGAACCCCTTCAAAACCGCTTCTTTGCGGGTCCAGCCGCGGAAAAACGCCAACGGCTTAAGGTGTTCGGGGATCGCGGTAAATTCGGCGCATTCGGTCGGCGAGAAGAAAGAAGCGACAATGCGGTCTGCTTCGGCCAAGGGCTTGATCCGCTCGATGTCGACGCCGAGCTCGCGACCTCGACAAACCCCGATCAAGGCCAGGTGCGATGAATGCGATACGTTGAATCGTACCGCGGCCCGAACGTCGCCACCCTCCATACCCATCGATTCGAGGTCGAGCTCGGGTTTGCCGTGACCGGTCGTCCGGAACCGTAGCGAGGGGGGCGATTCACGCAGGAGCCCTCCCAAGATCTGTCGGAGCGCAGCCCGACATCGTGCGAACCGCCGGCGGTCTCTGGCCCGCACAAACCGCGCGGACCGCGCTCGCTCGTCGTCGGTGAGCACGCCTAAGCTGTCCGGCCCCGGCTCCGCTACCTCCACGTCGTCAGGGCCCAATCCCGAGTCTAGATCGACCAGCCAAACACGTATTTGGACCGGGTTCAGCTCAGGGAGTTCCATGCCGGGACACCATTCCCGAAGCGAGGGAGCCCACTGAGCAAAACCCGCGCAGCCAATTTGACCGTGATCAGCGTTCATCCGAATCGTTCCTGTGCCACGTCGCCTCACGCTTTCTTGGTTCAGTCCTTGACTTACCTCGATGAGACCATCAAGACTATAAGCCATGAAAGCCGTCGTGATCACCGGGACGGGTGGCCCGGAAGTCCTGAAGATAGGCGAGGTTCCCCAGCCAGAGCCCCGGGGCGACCAGGTGCGAGTGAGGGTCCGGGCCTGCGGCTTGAACCGGGCCGACCTGCTGCAAGCCCGCGGGATGTACCCGCGCCGCCCGGCGCACCGCCGAATATCCTCGGCCTGGAATACGCCGGTGAGATCGACGAAATCGGGCCGGACGTCATCGGCCCGCTCAAACCGGGGGACCGCGTCTTCGGGATCGTGGCCGGCGGAGGTCAGGCCGAATTCGTTTTGACCAACGAACGGATGGCCGTGATCATACCGCCCGCAATCGATTTTGTGGAAGCCGCCGCGGTGCCCGAGGCGTTTATCACGGCTCATGACGCCTTGCTCACCCAGGGCCGTCTCGCGCCAGGCGAAAGCGCGCTCGTGCACGCCGCCGCCAGCGGCGTCGGTACCGCAGTCGTCCAAATCGCGCACGCCATGGGTTGCCAGGTCCTCGGGACCTCGCGAACAGCCCGCAAACTCGAACGGCTCGGTTTGCTCGGGAATGGATTATGGGATCGACACGTCTCATCACAGCTTCGGCGAGGTCGTTCGCGGCCAAACCAACGGCAGGGGGGTCGATGTCGTTATCGACCTGCTGGGCGGGTCGGTGCTGACGGAGAATCTGAAATCGCTGGCCATGAAGGGACGTCTCGTGCTGGTGGGGCTCCTTGCCGGAGCGACGGGATCGCTGGACCTGAACATGATGCTGCGAAAGCGTCTGTCCATCATCGGCACGACGCTCCGGGCACGGCCAATCGAAGAGAAGATCGCGGCGACGTCGCGGTTCGCCGGCGAGGTATGTCCCTGGCTCGAGCGGGGACTCGTCCGTCCCGTTGTCGATTCGGTCTTCCCGTTTCACGAATTCCTCGCCGCCCAAGGGCGAGTCGAGTCAAATGAGGTGTTTGGTAAGGTCATCCTGCGGCTATGAAATGAGGCCGCAAGGTTAAGGGCTACTTTCGCCTCGGCGGCGTTTCCGCGGACGCAACCCAAACCGCCGCGCCGCATCATCGAGGTACCAGTGCTTGTGGAATGATCCGGTGCGCGCTGCCGTTTTCACTGGCAAGCTTCCCATCCTGGATTTCCAGGACGAGGTCATCCGGCGTGATGAAGCGACGGTCATGAGTAACGATCACCAGGGTTGTCCGAAACGATTCTTGAAGCCGCCGAAGGATCGTGTAAATTTCATCGCCGGTCTTCGAGTCGAGCTCGCCCGTCGGTTCGTCGGCGAGAACGAGGATCGGCTGCTTCACGAGGGCGCGGGCGATCGCCACGCGTTGCTGTTCGCCTCCGGAAAGCTGATAAGGGCGGTGGTCCAGCCGCTCGGCCAGGCCGACCTGTGTGAGTAAGTCGATCGCCCGCTGCCGTTGCTCGGGCGACACTCCCCGCGGCAGAAACGGAACCAGCACGTTTTCAAGCGCGGTCAGATTGCTGATCAAGTTGAAAGACTGGAAAATGAAACCGATCTGATCACGGCGATAGACATTCTGGGCCGCCTCGGACATTGTCACCAGGTCTTGACCGTCCACCACAATTTCGCCGGACGTGGGGCGGTCGATCGCTCCAATCAAATAAAGAAGCGTGCTCTTGCCCGACCCGCTCGGGCCCACGATAAAGGCGGAACGCCCGCGATCGATCTGGCAAGTCACTCCTCGCAACGCGTCTACCGACCGGCTGCCGCTCCGGAACGATTTATGGACGTCCACTACCTCGATCATCGGAAATCCTCTGGTCATCAATGCGATCCCAACCGTATGGCGTCCATGGGGATAAGCCGGGCTGCACGCCAGGCGGGGTACAATCCACCCACCGTCCCCATCAGGATCGACAGGCCAACGCCCATCGCAAAAAGAAACGGCGTCATTCCCAGGTGAATGCCCCCCGAGATGAATGGATTGGCAACCAAGGTCGCAACCCAGGCCAGCACGCAGCCGATGACGCCCGCCAGGAAACCGAGATAAGCACTTTCCAGTGTGACAAGCGTCAGAATGTTGCTCTGCGACCAGCCGTTGGTACGCAGCACTCCAAACTCGACGAACCGCTCGGTCGTGCTCATGAGCATCGTATTGATGATCCCCACGATCCCCACGGCGAGCGCCAGGCTCACGGTCATGAAGAGAAAAGTGTCGATCTGCCCCATGAGTGAACCGAAATTCTCCTGGGCCTCGTTCATGCTCCGCGCATCGAAGCCGGCATGGGCCTTCTCGATCGCGGCGGCCAGCGCACCGTTGTCGGAGGGGTTCTGGCCTTCCACATAGATGCAAGAGATCGAGTCTTTGGGCTCGTTGAGAACGCTACGGGCGGTGTCAATGTCCATGATGACGATGATGTCGAGAATCAGTGACCCGGTCTCATAGAGGCCCACGATCTTAAACGGCTTGCCGCCGATTCGTAACGTGTCGCCGACCTTCTTAGGTCTCCCCTGGTCATCCGGGTGCTGGGCGGCGATCTTGCGGCTGATCACGATATTGGAGGAACCTCGATCCTCGGGCTGGAGATAGCGCCCTTCCCCTTTTTCTTTGAGAGCGCGCGGAAAGACCGCGCTGTGCAAGTTTTGATGCAAGACGATGTCTTGGCCCGCGACGATGGGTTGGTCGAGCAGCGAATTGATCCCTTTCTTACCCGCGAGCAGGCCGCTGATTAACATCCCCCGCCCCTCGATCGTTGGAGCAATCCCCCAGACCTCGGGGGCGACCGCGCGTATGCCCGGTAGGCGTTTCAGCTCATCGACCATACTGGCGGGAATGTGGCTGAAGACCGGGCTCGGGGCGTTTTCCCGCAGGACGAGCAGCCCTTCGATCCGGCTCAGCGTATCACCCACCAGATCTCGCAGGCCGTTTGACAGGCAGAAGAGCCCCAACACACCCAGAATCGGGATTGACAGTCCGACCAGGGCCAGGATTGTCCGCATCGGCCGGGTCAGCAGGTTGCGCCAGGCGAAAATACCCATTAATTATTAGTTCCAGGCAAGGCACCGACGTTCGGCGACTCGGTGAGTCGGCCGGCAAGATCAACAACGCGTGAGGCAAACCATTATAGTCAATCGATCGTCTTTTGGGGCCGGCCGCTTCACCCGCCGGCCCCCCTTAAGCACCGGGCCCACCCGCCCAGTCTCCCTTCGCTCAAGTGCGTGGGCTAACTCGAAGCCGCCGGCGAATCGGTTTGGACGGGTGCGTCCGACGCCGAGCTGGCGGCTTCGGACTCCTGCTGGGGGGAGCTGGAACCCTCGGCCTCATGATTGATCTTGGGCAATGACTCCGATGTTTCACCACCGGAACCCGGCGACGACTCGGCTTTGGGTTCCACCTTCGCTTCCCAGAGCTGCTTGAGCTGACCAAAGGTCCTCAGCGGGACATTGCCGGCCAGAGCATCCTTCGACAACGGGGCAGGTGGGGGTGATGGCCGGAATGGGCGCCCTGGCGGGCGTGGATGAGGCCCGCGGTCGGGGCGTGCCGATCTGTCGGCTGGGCCTTGTCCGGGATGAGGACCGCGTGGGCCGCCCCGTCCTTCTTGACGGGGCTCAGGGCCCCGCCCCTGGCCGTGGCGAGGCGGTCCTCCTCCGGGCCCCGGCGGACCTGAACCGGGCCCGCCGCCTTGTGTCCTGGTGTCGGAATGCCGTGGGCCCGCCGCGCGGCCGCCTCGGTCTCGTTCCGGGCGGCGTGCACCTGGGGTTTCAGCAAGCACGGCCACCGAGGGAGAACCCACGGGAGGCGATGTCAATGCCGAGGCCGCGGGTCGAGGCGGCCGCGCTCCCTGTCCCGCGGCGCCACCGCCGCCTCGCTGCCCTTCGCCCTGACCGCGATGGCCACGATCCCCCTCTCGAGATTCGCCCGCTCCGCCCGGACCACGTCGAGCACTCCACCGTGCTGCTGCCCGCGGTGACGCTCTGTCCCCGGCTTGACCATCGTCAACGAGACCCGTTTCCGCTCGTGGTCGACACCCATAACCCAAACCGTGACCACGTCCCCCACGCTCACAACATCGTGCGGGCTTTTCACGTACCGGTTGGCGAGCTGACTGATATGCACCAGCCCCGCATCTTTGAGGCCGATGTCGACAAACGCGCCAAAATCCACGACGTTCAATACCGTCCCTTTGAGCTCCAGGCCCGGGCTCAAGTCTTCGATCTTCAAGATCCCCTTCTTGAAGATCGGCTTGGGAAGATCTTCTCGAGGGTCACGTTCCGGACGCGCCAGCGCGTCAATGATGTCGCGAAGCGTCAATTCGCCCACTTCCAGCTCGCGAGACAGCTCCCCCAGGTCGGCCGTGGCCAACTTTTCATTGAGCTCGGGGAGCCGAGCCTTGTCGCGCACGACATCGGGAGCGAACCCCAACTTTTCGAGGAACTTGATCGCGGCTGGGTACGACTCGGGGTGAATCCAGGTTCGGTCGAGCGGGTTCTCACCGTCGGGGATCTTGAGAAAACCAGCCGCCTGCGTGAAGGTCGCCGGACCGACACCCTCGACTTGAGTCAACTGCTCACGGTTGGCGAACGAACCGTGCTCCTTGCGGTAATCGGCAATCCTCCGAGCCGTCAACTGGTTGAGGCCCGAAACGTGACGGAGCAAGGTAACGCTCGCGGTGTTCAAGTCGACGCCGACGAAGTTGACGCAACTGGCAATGACCGACTCGAGCGTCTCTTTGAGGTGCTTGTGATGGACGTCGTGCTGGTACAGCCCAACGCCAATACTCTGGGGCTCGATCTTCACCAGCTCGGCCAGCGGATCAAGAAGCCTGCGACCGATCGAGATCCCGCTCCGCAAGGTGGCGTCGAGGTCGGGAAGCTCGTCACGGCCCACCTGGCTGGTGGAATAAACACTGGCCCCGGCCTCGTTAACGACAACATAGGCGAGCTGGGCGAGCTGCGGATCGGCTGGATGCGGTCGGGGAGGCTCAACCGGGGGTGGAGGCCCATGCCGCTGGCGGGACGACCGCGACCGCGAAGAGTCCGATTTGCCCTGGCCCCCTTGCTTGCCCGGGCGCGGCGGCCGCGACGACGGCGGCTTGGTCTTTTCTGTTCTCGCGGGAGCCGCAGGCGCCGCTGACTCGGCAGACGGCTCCGTCGGCGCAGGCGCAACCGCCGCCGCACTTTCGGGCGGCTTGACTTCGGTAGACGGCTCGGGCACTCCTGGAATCGCGTGCTCCGCCGCGATCTCTTCGTGCCGCGCCTCGATATACTCAGTACCCTCTGCCGCGGTTTCGCACGCCAAGGGAGATGCCGAGTCCGGCCCTTCCCTTTCGCCCTCGGCCGTACTAGGCGCAACGGTAGGACTGTTGTCCTCAGATGAGGCCGGCGCGACGTGGGAAAGCTCGACTTCGGCCTCGGGCGATCCCCCCGAGATCGGCGGCAGCACCTCGATCACTGCCTCGGCCGCGCCCGCATGGTGATTCTCGGCGACCGAATCAGATTCGTTTACTGACGTACCGCCCACGATTGGCTCCAGGGAATTCTCACGGCCATGGGCTGAATTGTTTTCTGAAGAAAGACCATGTTCCCGCGGTGATTCGTCGTGGGGAGGCTCCGCCGCGAGCGGACCGGGAGGCTCGTGTTGGTGTGAGACTGATTCGACGGGCTCGGGCTCGGCGGGCGTGGCCATGGCCGCGGCTTCGGGAAGCCCTACCGGCTCGCCGTGCCCCGCCGGGCTGGCAGGCGGGCCCGGCTCGGGCAAGACTTGCGCGGCCGCCTCTTGGGCCGGTTCGGGAGGGACGTAATCCGGGCTGCTGAATTGGGTTCCCTCGGCGATGATCTCCGCGATCAGTTCCTCGGTTTCGCGGCAGGCCGTGCCGTTGCCGATCGCGACGACCCCGATTTGATGCTTGCCGACCAAGTCCTTGAGAACGTTCTTCGCTTCAGACCGCCGACTCTGGGGCGGATGCGGGTAAATCACAGTGTGGTCGACCATGTTACCGGTCCGATCGAGCACGGCCACCTTGCAGCCTGTTCGGAACCCGGGGTCGATCGCCAGGACGATCTGTTTGGGAATCGGCGGCTGCAACAGCAGCCCTCGCAGGTTCTTGGCAAAGACCTCCACGGCGTGCTTCTCGGCCGCTTCGGTCAAATCGCGGCGAACCTCGCGCCTCCATGCTAGGGAGGATCAACCGCTCGAGGGAGTCAATCGCGGCCGCGCAAAACAGCTCGGCCTGAGGGTGACCTTCCAGGGGAAGCAGGCCGAAGAGGACGGCCTCCAGGTCGGGCCGGAATACGTCGAGACGGACTTTGAGCGAACGTTCCTTGTCGCCGCGATTGATCGCGAGGATCCGATGCGGCGGAATCTGAGCGGCCGGCTCGGAATAGTCAAAATAGTCGCGATACTCGAGACCCTGGCCCTCGGGTAGGTCTGCCTTTGATGTTACGATCTTGCCCGTCTTCCAGACGACCTTCCTTATCCCGTCGCGCACCGTCGCCATCTCGCTGATGGCTTCCGCCAGGATGTGGCCCACCCCCTCGAGCACCTTCTCGACCGTATCGATTCCCTTCTCGGCGTTGACCAATTCCTGTGCGGCAGCGATCAGGTCGGTGAGTGTCTCGTCACGCGTCCAGATCCGAAAGGCCAGAGGTTCCAGCCCGCGGTCGCGGGCATCGGCAGCCTTGGTCCGCTTTTTCGGCTTAAATGGGAGATAAAGATCTTCGAGCCGCTTGGGGTTGTCGGCCGCGCGGATGGCGGTCGCGAGGTCGGGGGTGAGCTTCCCCTGAGCTTCGATCGCCTTCAAGATGGTTTCTTTTCGCTCCGCCAGCTCGCGCAGTCGCTGCACGCGCGATTGAATCTCGCGGATCACGACCTCGTTGAGGCCGCCGGTCCGCTCCTTGCGGTAGCGCGTGATAAAGGGAACCGTATTCCCATCGTCCAGAAGCTGGACGACGCTCTCCACTTGCAAGCGCCGAATCTGCAGGTCCTGCGCGATACGCCCCAGGTCGACCTGAATCGGGATGTCCATGGAGATTCTACTCTGCACCAGGTGAGACAAGAGCGGCGACGATGTAGCAGACAGGACGGAGAATCACCAGAGACCCTCACCGCAACGCGACGGCAAAATACCCTTCTGGCTGAGTCACAAGCTGAGCGCACAAAGGCACTTTGCCGCGACACAAGTTTGGTCACTTTAGAGGATTGATTTCGCCTTGTCAAGCATCCGGAGACGGTCGTACCGCATCATTCTTACCTGCCTGAACGTGGTCTTGCAATTGCACTACACGAATGACCGCGAAGGGCCGGCGGCCGACCATGAAAACATCCATTGGCGACGATTCGTTGAAATGGCACTTTCTGGCACGAACTGGCGAGGTTTGAGCGCGGCTCCGTCTCAATAGGCCAATCCGACGCGAGAGTTTGGGCAATTCGGCAGAAGGGCACGTACATCGGCGGCCAGGGGTGCCAGAAAGCTCGGCCCGCCACGGGCGCCGCGGCCGACGAAAAAGACCGCCGCCGAGCGTACCGCGGCCTTCCCGCCTGCGACGGGCGAGCCGACGGACGAGTGATTTCTTGTCGCTCGCAGGACCGATCAGGATCGGCATGAGAGCCCAGGTGTTAGCCAAGAACGAGCGTTCTTGAACCGTGCCCAAGCGCGCGCTATGTCTGGCCCGCGGAAAAATGCCCCGCGGACATAAGGCTTGATGTACAAAGAAGTTCCGCGTGTCGGCTGCATAATCGGAAATTTTCGTCGGCCATAAGTTCATGCTGGATCTTATGTTACGCGTGTCGGCCCGACATTCGGCATATCCAGAAAAAACGCCGCATCACCTTATTTATCAAGATGTTATAGCGTGTCAGCCGGAGAATCGGCATACTCGGAAAATATTACGTAACCCACTAGTTAACAACAAGTTAGAGCGTGTCAGCCCGACAATCACCACAAACCATCCAATCAAACGCGGTCGCGGCTTCTCCGTCCTCATTCCTCCGTCCTCCGTCTTCCCTCGTCCTTCCTCCGTCCTCCGTCCTCATTCCTCCGTCCTCATTCCTCGCCCCTCGTGTCGAACTTGTGTCCGTGCAAGCGAGACGAACTCGCAACGGCAATGCATCTTCGGCCATTACACGATTTCATAGCCGCGCTCAAGGCGCCGGACTGCGCCCATCGAGCTCATTGGTCGGGGCCCGTTCTTGTCGCTCGCACCACGCTACGGTTAGGCTGAGAGTCATGGGAAGACGCCTGCGAGCCGCCGCGGGGGGCCTCATCGATCGTGCCCTGAATCGGGCCAACGCCAGGCTCGCGATCCTTGCCGTGGAGGGCGACTTCAGTGCCTTTGGGCGGGCCCTCACCCAATCCGTGAGCCAGTTCTACATGCGGTTGTTGGCTTATCGCCTCATCCCCAATCGCCTCCGGACCTCCACCGTGGACCGCGCATCGAGGCGGCCAAGCGAGGCACCCGTGTCCGCGCTGGCACGGCGGGCCGTTGACGAGTTCTTGGGCCGAGCGGGAAAGGTGGGTCGGAAATGAAGCTCGATGATCTGAAGCAAGTCAAAAACCGGCGGCCGTTCGAGCCGTTCGAAATTCATCTCGCCGATGGAAGGGCGATCTCCGTCGGCCATCCCAACGCGCTGGCGTGGGAGGGCCCGGACTTCGCGCCGGTCTTGCACATCGTCCTCCCGCGCGGGCGATGGGAAGTGGTCAACTTCGCGGCGATCACTTCGTTGTCGCCGG
>CAWHKI010000048.1:0-3909 GCA_963829765.1 uncultured Isosphaeraceae bacterium
CGATGCGAAAGGCGCGGCGATGGCATGTACTCCAGAGGTTGCCGTCCAAGACCAAGTCGCCCGTTGGGCCAAACAGAAAACCCGCGCTGCCGGTGTCTCGTCATCGCTTCACGAGGAGTTCCTCGCGCTCGTCGAGCCGCCCCTCTTGCGGGCCGCGCTTGAGCACTGCGATGGCAACCGGGCCTCCGCCGCGGAATTGCTTGGCATCCACCGGGCAACGCTCCGCCAAAAACTCCGGAAATACGCCCTTGATTGACGCGGTTCATCGTATTTTTGAAGACCGACTTTCGTTGAGAGACACACCATGCAAATCACGCGAAAGATCATCCCGTGCTTGTGGTTCGATGACCAGGCCGAAGAAGCAGCCAATCTCTACATCTCGATCTTCCCGAACTCGAAGATCGTCGGCCTGACACGCTATGGCGCGGCCGGGTTCGAGATCCACAGGCGCCCAGCCGGGTCGGTAATGACCATAGACTTCATGCTCGATGGGCACCCGTTCACTGCCCTAAACGGCGGCCCCGTGTTCAAATTCAACGAAGCGATCTCGTTCGGGGTCCTGTGCGACACTCAGGATGAGATCGATTACTTCTGGGAGAAGCTATCAGCAGACCCAAACGCCGAGCAGTGCGGTTGGCTCAAGGACAAGTTCGGCGTCTCATGGCAAGTCATCCCCCGTGGTATGGATGAGATGCTCCGTGATGCCGGGTCCAAAGGCGCGGAGCGGGCCATGACGGCCATGATGGGCATGAAGAAGATTGATATCGACGCACTCAAGCGGGCGTATGCCGGATGACTTTCGGCGCCCGCGGACAAAAGGGCGTGTTTCCTGTCCAACCAAAGTTGTCGGCGGCAAGACGCCGGCGTTGTTTGCCGATCGTCGAGATCAGGTGAAGCGACGGGGCGACTTGCGCGATCGCCGACATCCGCGCCGGGAGGAGGCTAGGCCCCACTGCGGCTGGTTGCTGGTGTTACGTCGGCGTGGCGCGTTCGGGTAAGATTGAGGGTAGGGCGGATCCGCGATAGATCTTCGGCCTGGTTGTCATCGCTGGTGGCCAGTCGTCAGTTCGGCTGCCCTGATTTTGGGAGTCTTGACCGTGTCCACAATCACGACTGATCCGCGACCCCCTATCGCACCGTCCATGGTGCCGGCCGCCCCGGAAGAAGAACGGGGTGTCATGCGAGGTGTGTCGTGGAATCTCTACGACCGGTTGACAGACGCGATCGGCGAGCGATCGTCCATCAGGGTCGCGTTCGATGGGAAGGATGTGGAGATCATGGTCGTTGGACCGGTGCATGAAGGTGTCCGGGGACTCCTTGACGTGTTCGTTAGCCTGGTCGCCGAGGCCCTAGACCTCGATTTTCACCAGCTTGGCGCAACGACCTGGAAGCGGGAGGAGGCCGCACGTGGACTCGAGTTCGACGCGTCCTATTGCTTTGATCCGGAGAAGGTGGCGATCTGCCGGTCTGCTCACTCGCGCGGTCTCAATGACGGCGCCGTATTCCCTATACCGGACTTGATGGCCGAAATCGACATCTCGCCTCCGAAAGTTGACCGGGATGCGATCTTTAGCAAGTTGCGGCCGCTCGAGGTCTGGCGAATCAGCGGCGGCGCCGTCTCGATCGAGCACCTCGGCGCCGATGGCAAATACGCCGCGGCCGACGCAAGTCGGTTTTTGTACGTGCAGCCCGAAGAGGTGACGCAATGGCTGCGGGACGCGGACTCCATGACGCGGCCGGCGTGGATGCGGGCTGTCCGGGATTGGGCTCTGGCCGAGTTGAGAGCCAGGGCTGGGATCTGACTGGCGCGTCAATCGCTGGCCAGATTGAGTTCTGGCGCAACTTGGCCGAGCGATCGAGCCATTGCTCGAGGGCTCCCGTGCTCTGGGGCGGCCATGATGTTCCCGCCGAAAAGCTCGGATCCAGGTTCCCCCGAACGCTTAACAATCTGCGCGCCGCCATAGCGCGGTTACCCCACGTCCTGATTTACGACACCAGCGACTACCTTTACCGGCCTCGACAAACCGGATGCAGGAGACCGCACATAACCCCGCAAAGCAATGGCAAGATACGGTCGCAACCCACGAGGATGAGGTAATGGAGCAGCGACATGTCGGACACGACGGTCATCGACGTTCCAATTCTCGAAGTAGGCTCCGTTCTGCCTCGAACTCCGCAAGGTTGAAATCGTCTCCGGCAGCATGCTCCTTGATGAGCTGCTGCGTGTCATGAAAACCAAGTCCCAAGGCCTCACTCAGATCGTCGTGCGTGATCCGCTCTTGGCGATACAGGTCGATGAGGTAGGCTACCTTGGCATCGCGGTTCGGGTCGGCCCCCTCGGACTGGACCCGCTGCTGAATACTTTGGGGTATCTCGAAACTGATCATCATGGCCGCGTCCTATGTCTTCGTCGGCGGCCTGAATGCCTGAGCTCTTCGGGCCGCCACCGCCCAAACTCGTACGTTTCGAACGGGCCGTGAAGGTCGAGGGCGATTGAATTGCCGGACGTTCTAAGCCCTGCACTATATTATGTGTCCCACGTCGCTTCAACCGCCAGGCGAATAACCGAACCAATCCACGTGGTGACAGGGACGGAACCAATATTCCGGGTTCAGGCTCCTGGACGAGCGATCGGGGTCGAAGGACAGGCATTGCAGCGTCAGCGGCCTGCCGGAAGACGCCGCACACAAAACCTTGGTCGGCCTTCAGTTAGGTCTGTCCGATCGCCGAGTAGCGCCTGCGCCGCGGGTCCCCGCCACTCAGCGGAAGTCTTCTCGTGATCCCGCATCGGCGGAACCGAGCTCGCCCTGTCGGAACGGCGCTGCGGTGATGTCCTTGGCCCCGCATCGGCGGGATCGAACTCGCCCGAACGGCGTGCGGTGCATGTCCTTGGCCCTGCCCTCCTTCGGCCCTTTCCTTCGGCCCCTTTCGCGTGCCGAGGGCGGGCGGCGGGAGGTTAAAGTAAACTGACACCATTTAAGGCGTGGACGCCGGGTGTCGCGCGTCGCTTTGGCTTGTCCTAAGGCTTCAACCTAGAAATTTTCAGAGAATCAAGCTTGCCTTCTCGACGCCTTGGTCCCGGAAGTGTTTCCTCGACGTGACATTGAAAAACATCACTATCGGGCGTCTCTCTTCAAAGCCAGGCGATTCTGGCCCTTCGGATCGTGGCTAGGGATCGTGGCCCGCTCGGGTCAATAAGTTTACTCGAAAACAACAATCTTCTCGATCGATGAAAACGTCGTTGATCACAATATCGGTTTCGCCGGTGAATGCTGGTGGCAAGGACATACCTTCATTCCAGACCCCAGGGCCCTGCCGGATTTCGATGTACCGAACGTTTCCGAGAGGGAGCCGACTTGAATACAAGGCGATGGGATTTCTGGCGAGTCGAGTTCTCCCAGATTTCAATGAAGACCCGCGTCTTTCTCGCGACTTGTATCAGGGTCGACGGCAAGCTCGAACGGCGATTCGGGCGGCCAAGGTGCTCGACAGCACCGACTGCTCGATGCTCTTCCCAATCAAAAGGAGAAATCGAGGCCATTGCTGAAGACGTAGCGAGAGCGGCTATTTCTCATTTGGTCGGTTCGTCAGATCGGTGTACCAGCCACCAATTGTTTTCGAAGCCCGGCACGACGGGCGATCAGACGATGGACTACGCCCTCCGGAGGGAGCGGGTCTGGCGGAGGGAGCATGATCCGCTTTATAAAGGGGGTCAGTAAAGGGGGTCAGGCCCGGTTGCCGGTTTTACAGATGGGCCTCGACAAGGGGTCAGGCCCGGTTGCCGATTTCAGATGAACTATTGATCGAGGAAATTTGGTGGCAAACCGGAAACCGGATGTGATCCCGTAGACAACCCCCGGCGAACTGCCCGGCACCGAACAGGATTGCATGCCGCCGTCGCCAGCCGCC
>CAWHKI010000049.1:0-10885 GCA_963829765.1 uncultured Isosphaeraceae bacterium
GACACGTCCTCGAATCGGCCTGGCACGCCAGCCAGGTCCTCACACGCCAGCGCGATGGCAGCGTATTGGCCCAGTTTCAGCTCTCGTCCACGGTCGAGATCAAGAGCTGGGTTCTCAGCTTCGGCGCCAGTGCTGTCGTACTCGAGCCCGCGGCCCTCCGCGCGGAAATCGCCGCCGAGCTCGAGCAAATGGCCAGGCTCTACGCGTCGCCGCAATCGCCACCGCCGCGACAACCGTCCGCGGACGGCCAGGCCGGGCTGGAACCACGAGGAGAGGCGGACCACCGCCGGCAAACCCAGGAGCCCCCACGATGACCAACGACCGTTCCCTCGACCTGATCCCAGTCCGGGCCTTGAACCAGGTCAGCTACTGCCCCAGGCTCTATTACCTCGAATACGTCGACTCGGTCATGCCGATCAACGAATTTGTCGAGGACGGCCTGTTCCAGCACCGGCGGGTCAACGATTCTCAACTTGCCAACCGCACCCGCAAGGAAGGCGACGTCTTGCGCACCCGCAGCGTCTCACTATCATCCGAACGCCTGGGAATCACCGGCAAGCTCGACCTGCTCGAAGAAGAAGGCGACGCGATTCGACCGGTCGAAACCAAGCGGTCGGCCGCGCCGAAGAACGACGACGGCGAGCCTGGGTTCTGGGAAAACGACGCCATCCAGCTCTGTGCCCAAGCCCTGCTGGTGGAAGAAAGCCAAAGCGTGCTGATTCTTTCGCCCGGTCATCGCCGATTCCGTCGTCCTCACGCTGATCAACAACAGCATGCTGACCCCCGCCGACTTCATCACCTGGCGCGATTCATGCCAGCTCACCGACGCGGGCCGCAAGACGTTTTTCGAGGTCTACGAACAGGACCGCAAAGCCACGGAGGTCACTCATCCCGTCTTCGGCTACAAAATGACTTACGGCCGAATGCTCGAAGTTCAGGCCAGAATGCTCTCGGGGCATGTTCGAGGAGACATACCTAGATACGTCGGGTTTACTACAAGGTGACCAACTTCAACTTGCTCCCACGCTCTGCGTGGGGGCACAGGCCAACGACGCTCCGCGTCCCGGGACGACATCCTCGCTGGGCCGCTGCCGAATGGGTTGGCGCGAGCGCCGAGACGGACTTTCCCACGCGGGAGCATGGGAACGAGGAAAACGCCGGCAGCGGACCACGGACAACTGACCACGGACCACGGACAAATTGGACACTTACCTCGTCGCCTACGATATCTGTGACCCCAAGCGGCTGCGTAAGGTCGCCAAGATTTGTGAGGATTTCGGCATGAGGCGTCAATACTCGGTCTTTGTCTGCCGGCTCGCGGCCGTGGATCTCGTGAGGCTCAAGAGTCGCTTGTATGATGTCGTCAATTTGGACCAGGATCAGGTTCTCTTTATTCCCTTGTGCGGCCGCTGCTCGTCGGCGATCGAGTCCCTGGGCCGGCCGATCGAGGCCGCTGATGCGCGGGATGTTGTGATTGTGCGTTAGTCAGTTGTCAGTGGTCAGCGAAGATTTTGCACTGCGGCGACAATATTCGGTGTTTTTTTGTCGACTAGCGGCGGTGGATTTGGTAAGACTGAAATCGAGCGCCGCGCTCGTACACCCGAAGGCAATTGCGAGGTAAATGCCATGAACGCCACGGCTGTCGTCGTCGAAGGCCGAGTGCAGCCTGACGGATCGTTGGAGCTGACCCAAAAAGTCAGCCTTCCAGCGGGGCCAGTGCAGGTGACCATTCAGCCGGTGGATGAACCGGTCCAACCGGATCGGTTCTGGAAAATGATGGAATCCATTTGGGCCGACATCATCGTCGAAGTGCTTTCTTAACTGCAGGCCTCCTCATCGCGAATAAACACGGACAACGGACAACTGACCACGGACAACTGAAGAAATTTTCCAACCAGAGCGTTGATCGGTTGAGTACGCTCAGCGGGTGTGCTAAAGAGTGATCCAGGAGTGAAAAATCGTGCCGACCTCAGATCAAAACGGAGCAAGGCTAGAAGAGGAGGTCATCCCCCGTCACTTCCGTGATTTCGGGGGGACAGAAGGATCGCCGGGGCGGATGACAAGATCGGTCGCGAGCACGTCGTCCCAAGTCACGCCTGGGCACTGGCGAATCAATATACCGTCCGCAGTTTTGACCAAAACGACCCGGCCGTTCAGCCCGAGAGATTCGCCCCATTCCGCGGGGATTTGAATCCGGTTGCCCGGCTCGATGGGGGTTGTCCGTGTCGTATTCATGATATGGGCCACCACGCGGGAGATGCGAAAGAGGTGTTAGGAGAGGATGGTACACTTTACGTTCTTGTACCTAGCGAATCCCTTGTCGAAGGTGATGACTTCATAATCGGCCGCCCTAGCAAATGCGGCGAGATACGCGTCATTCCAGACCTTGGGCGTGAACGACGCGGTTTGGGTGTAACCGCGCCATATCGGCTCGAGTCCGGGTGGTTCATTAGAGAAAGAGGTGCGGCGGTCGCGAAGAATTGCGTCGTAGAGCTGCCACGCCTCCTGAAGCGTAACCGCGTCGCACCGAAGCACCCTGGGGTCGGTGGCGAGTCGCAGAAACCCTTGCTGGGTTATGCGGCAGAAAAAGAACAATCCGTTCGGGCGCTTTCGAACCACACCTTGGCTGCTGTGTGATGGACGTGGGTTGCGAAGGCCAGGGCGATCCACACGTTGACGTCAAGCAGAAACATCGTCGTCTTCCCATAGCTCGGCGATTCGATCGTTGGTCAGCTCGAGCGTTCCCGGCCGATTCGATGGGACAAGTGGGAAGTGCACTCTCTCGGATGAACCAGGCGGCGACGCGGCCGGGGCGACGGGATAGAGCACCGACACCAACGCGCCTTCCGGCAGCCCTGGCTCGCCGTCCAAAACGACAACGCCGTTATGAATTCGACCTCGCATTTCCATGTCGTCACTCCTCCTGTATTAGGCCTAAACTAATCAAAACTGGGGTGGTTTGCACCACAAACACAGCCACGACGATCGCAGCCTGGCGCGGCGCTGGGCCGAAAATATTATACTCGCTCCCGCCGTGGCGATCGAGGCTTTGCCCAAGCGAGCTTTCTTCCGGCGTGCCACCGGTCATCGAGGGGAGGCATTGAGCAGGAGCGAGCGGATCGTTTCGCCCACCAAGCTGACCGTCAGGTCTCCCCCGGGCTTCCCCACGGCGCTGGGCGGCGACCCCCCGAGCAACGGTTCATCGCGGATAAGCGCTTACAACTGACCACGGACAACGGACCACTGACCACGGACAACTAAAGAAATTTTCCAACCAGAGCGTTGATCGGTTGAATACGCTCAGCGGGTGTGCTAAAGAGTGATCCAGGAGTGAAAAATCGTGCGGACTTCAAATCAAACCGTAACAAGGCTAGAAAAGGAGGTCATCCCCCGTCACCTCCGTGATTTCGGGCGGGACGGAAGGATCGCCGGGTCGGATGACGAGCTTCGTCGCGAAAATGTCGTCCCAAGTCGCACGGGGGCACTGGCGGATCAATATGCCGTCCGAAGTCTTGACCAAAGCGATCCGGTCTTTCGAGCTCGAGCGATCCGGCCCATTCGGCGGGGAGTTGAATCCGGTAATCGGGTTCGACGGGGGTGGTTGGGGTGCTGTTCATGGTTCGGACCGCGACGGGGTGTCGCGAGGGACGTTGAAGGTAGTAAAGAATCGTGCCTGGGTCGAAGGCTGTCAGTGCTGAACCGCCTGACCCTGCGGAGGCTGACTTGACGCTAACAAAGAATCGTGCACCCCAGCTCTGGATACCTGGCGAAACCTTTATCAAAGGTGATCACCTCACAATCCGAAGCCTGGGCGAAAGCGGCCAGGAACGCGTCATTCCAGGCACTGGGGGTGAAGACTTCGCCCTGGGTGTAAAAACGCCAACGCACCTCGACGCCGATGGGCTCATCAGCGAAGGACACACGTGGATCTCGCAGCAGAGCGTCATACATGCGCCACGCTTCGGAGAGAGTCGCGACGTGTTCGCCCATAACCCTGGGATTTGTGGCCAACCTCAGAAGACCTTGTTGGGTCATGCGGCAGAAAAAGCATATCTCGGTCGAGAGACCCTCGAACCAGTTCTTGGCCACGCTGTGGTGCACGTGAGTTGCGAACGCCAAAGCCAGCCAAACGTTGACGTCAGGCAGAAGAAACATCGTCGTCATCGAGAAATTCCGCGATCCGCTCCGGAGTTAGATCCAGGCTGCCGGGCCGATCGGACGGGACCAGCGGCAACCGCACCCTCTGGCGCGGCTCAGGCAGCACCGCTGGGGCCGACACCGGGTAAGAGACGGACACGATTGCCCCTTCCGGCAACGGCGGCACACCTTCTAGCACCACAACACCATTGTGGACGCGTCCTCGAATTTCCATGGCGTCGATCTCCTCACAATAGGTTTAGAACACGATTCGAACAAGTGCGGTTTGGCTCAAGAAATGGGGCCACGACGATGATGTCGTGGAAAGCGCGTAACCAATTTGATGGAAACGAGCTACGTAATCTAGCTTCAATGGGGCCACGTCATGCGTGTAGCTATGTGCTTAGGGCAAAGTGAAACCTCGTACTTGACGGCACCTCGAGGCCGGAATATTCTAGATAACGTACCTCGTAACCAGGGCGGCGGGAGATACCGCCGCCCCGGATACGGGGTTGGAAGGGTGGCCGAGCGGCAAGGCACCCGGTTTGGAACCGGCGGTTCAGGCTGGTCACTTGAACGGGTCCGGCCTGACGTGGGTCCGATCCCCACCCCTTCCGCTGTGGAAGTCGAAACCTACGAACTCGCGGGTACGCGGGTCACCAGCCCTATTCTAAGAGCTCCATCGGCGCCGTCAATGTACGGTGAGACGGGATCCGCATCGAACTACATGGTGCACGAGATTTGGTAATCGTGACGTGAGAATATGACATTCAACAGCTTCGACGATTTCTTCTTGAAAGCCACTGGCGAGCACCGGTTCCCCTACCAGGCGGAATTCGCGAACGCCGTGGACCTCTTCGAACTAATCCACGCCCCCACCGGCGCCGGCAAAACGGCGACGGCGATCTTAGGGTGGCTTTGGCGGCGGCGGTATGCCGAGGATAAGGTGAAGTGCTCGACTCCGCGCCGGCTCGCCTATTGTCTACCTATGCGCGGTGCTCGTCGGCCAAACCAGGGAAGTGGCGGAAAGCTGGCTGTCCAAACTTGGCCTCAGCGAGGAGATCAAGGTTCATGTCCTAATGGGTGGGGAGGACGGCGAAGAGTGGGACCTGTCACCGGAGCGCGATGCCATATTGATAGGCACGCAAGACATGTTGCTTTCCCGCGCCCTGAACCGCGGTTACGGCATGAGCCGGTTTCGCTGGCCCATGCACTTCGGGCTCCTTAACAATGATTGCTTGTGGGTACTCGATGAAATTCAGCTCATGGGTGTGGGGCTGGCGACGTCGACCCAACTGCAAGCCTTCCGGCGGCACTTTGGCATGTATCGCGAGGTCAAGACGGTCTGGATGTCCGCCACGCTGTTGCCCGAATGGCTCGTTCTGTAGACTTCCAAGACCAGGTTCCTGGGCTTCGCACCTTGGCCTTGACGGATGCCGACTTTACTGCGCCCGGGCTGAAGGATCGGTGGGTCGGAATAAGCCGATCGAAAAGGCAAAGGCAGGCTCCGCGGCTGGCGACGCCATCGCCTTAGAGGTCAAGACGCCCACTGCCCGGGCTCGCTCACTTTAGTCGTCGTCAACACTGTGGACAGAGCCCGGATCTTTTCGTCGCCCTGCAAGAAAATAGTGACGCAACGAAAGTCGAAGAGTCACGGCAAGCGGACGATCGAGCCGAGCGAACAGGCCGACGCAGCTCCCGATCTCAGGCTCATTCATTCTCGTTTCGACCACTTGAACGGGAGTCCTGGAAAGCAGTGGCTCACTCCTCCGTGGCCTGACAATGGACGCATTATTATATCGACTCAAATTGTTGAAGCCGGCGTCGACCTTTCGGCTCGGACACTGTTCACCGAGCTAGCCCCCTGGCCGAGCCTTGTGCAGCGACTCGGTCGCTGTAATCGTAAGGGCGAGTTCAGGAATGAGCAAGCGGCAAAGGTCTACTGGATCGACGTGCCAGCCAAAGGACGACAAACAAGCAGCTCCTTACTCGAAATCCCAGTTGGACCAAGCACGCCAGACCGTGAAGCGAACCGCTGATGGTGGACTGAAGTCGCTCCATGGTCTTTTCGAGACGTTGTCGGCGGAGGAACGGACAAAGCTCTTTCCCTTCGATCCGCCACACGTCATCCGCCGGAAGGATTTCCTGGAGCTTTTTGATACGACTCCGGACCTGGCCGGAAACGACATTGACGTGTCTCGTTTCATCCGAGAGGGGGACGAACTCGACGTACAGGTATTCTGGCGTGAAGAGGACCGCCGGTCGAGTTGATGCCAAAAGCCGCACGCCGCATCGCCCCCAGCCGGATGGAGCTGTGTGCAGTTCCGGTCGGGGCATTTCGCGACTTCTTGGTAAAAGCGGAAACGAAAGCCTTTCGATGGGAAGCCCTCGAAGGCAAGTGGGTAAAGGCGGGCCTTGATGCAGTTTTTCCGGTCAGGTCTTCTGGATCCCAAAAGATCAGGGCGGATACTCTCGCGAGTTTGGCTGGAATCCGAAGGCCCGTGGGATGAGCGGCTGGAGGTCTACACTCCCAGCGAGGAGGCGGCGTCTGACACAACCACCGAACCGGATTACGACTCGGACCTGCTGTCCGTCTTCCGTTGGCGAACGATCGAAGAGCACACGGATGAAGTGATGGCCGAACTGGAGGTCGAAATTGGAGGCTCTCGGATTCGGCGGTCTGCCGCTGTCGCTGTGCGGCCAGTTGCAGTTCGATGGCACGACTGGGGAAAGGCGCACGGCATCTTTCAGGATGCGATCAGGGACGATGCCGACGGTGACTACAAGCGACCTCCGAATCACGCCGGTCGGCGAGACATCGCAAAGGCTGCGCCGCGAGGGCTTCTGCGGGCAACTACGCCGGAAGCATTTTCGACACGAACTTGCTTCGGCCCTGGGCGTGCTGATGATGCTCCGCAGCGGTCAAATGCCTGCGCGACTGGGCAAGTCTGTCGCAGTTACAACAAAGCCTCGCGCTGTACCTGATCGCTTCGCACCACGGAAAGGTCCGACTGTCCATCCGATCCATGCCAGACGAAACGAAGCCAGACGATTCCCGCCGGCTGTTTGCCCGCGGGCTCTGGCACGGCGACGAGTTGGCGAGCGTCTCGCTTGGTAATGGAGTAACTGCCCCGTCGGTCTGTCAGCTCGACCTCTCGCCGATGCAGCTTGGCCGTCAAGCGGACGGGTCGCCAAGTTGGGCGGAGCGAATGATCGAGCTGCGAGATCATCCGGACTTTGGTCCGCTGAGGCTGGCGTTTCTTGAAGCGGTCGTCAGGGCAAGCGACATTCAGGCCAGCATCAAGTGCCGACAGCAAAGGGTAGGAGGTGACTTGTGCCGGAGCTATCTCGAGCGGCTGCACACCGGAGCCGTTGATGGGCTACTTGAAGGCGATGGGCGTGCTTCGAGTCGTGGCCGAGGGGCCTGATCGCGGGGCCCACGGGTGCTGGAGAGACGGCGTTTTCGTCCTTGATTCTGATCTCGATCGAGAAGGCTTGATCCATTTCTTCCTTGACACAGTACGCTCCTACACCGACTCGTCGCACCTTGGGCGGGCGGGTCCGGCTTTTTCGGCTCGGACAGCCGGGTGGCCCTGGATGCGATCGCCAAGAGCACGGGTCTGCTCGGCTGACCGCATTCGCCTCCTTGGTCTCCCGGATTCGAGAGATGCTCAAGAGATCTACGAATTAAGAGCAAGCCCGTCGCCGGAGGAAAAGGAAAGGCTGTTGAGGCATATCGACGGGATTTGCCGGATAGGTTTATCGATTGGATGGATACCGTGCTCGTGCTCCAGACGGCCGGCCAGTCGTTCCCTCCGCTGCTCGGGACCGGTGGCAACGACGGGCGGCTCGACTTCACACAGAATTACATGCAGCGGCTCGTATCGCTGGGATTCACGGATGAGAGCTTGGTCCACGAAGGCCGCGGACTGGTTGCGCCAGACCTTGTTTGCCGAGCCGGCTCGCGATTTGATCCCGGCAGCGGTCGGGCAATTCGATCCAGGCAGGGCTGGTGGCCCGAACGCGACGATTGGAATGGAGGGAGGCGCTGCGTTCAATCCCTGGGACTTCGTGCTGATGCTCGAGGGGGCGCTGATACTCGCGGGGGCCACGACTCGACGGCTTGGCGCGGGTCGGCGTGACCGGGCGGCCTTCCCGTTCACGGTTCGGCCGTCCGCTGTTGGTTACGGCTCGGAGGCTGATGCGGAGGAATTGGATTCTCGGGGGGAAATATGGCTTCCGCTATGGCACGCGCCGGCTTCATTGGGCGAAATTCGGCTCCTCTTCGCCGAAGGCCGTCGCCGAAACCAGCGGTCGGCAGTCGCGTGACGCCGTCGATTTTGCCCGTGCGGCCGCTGGCCTTGGCATAGATCGCGGCATTGACGCATTTGTGCGATACGGATTCCTGAGGCGGAGCGGCAAGTCGTTCGTGGCTGCGCCGCTGGGCACTTTCCCAGCGGGAACCCACCGCTGCCATCGACCTGCTGCGGGAGGCCGACCGTTGGCTGGAGGCACTACGGTGGGCCAGTTCGGGTGAAGATGTGCCCGCCCGATTTCGCGGCAGCCCGACGTCGGATCGAGATCCAGTGTCTTCAATGATTGTCGGTACGCACAGAGCGAAGACGACGCAAGCTGGTTCCAACCCGTGATATCGGCATTCAGGAGCAGCCGAGAGAGAGTTGGCCGTCGGCGACTGCGCGGCCGGACAAGCGACGGGTCTCAAGGCCGTTCGCTGGGCTCTCGTCCGATTGGTCTGTCTGCGTGCGACGACGGATCGCGGAGAATTCCGAGCCTGGCCCGAAGTCTCTGGCATTCATGATCGGCGACTGAGAACAAGTCAGGACCGAATTAGGGCACTACATCGAACCGGTGGAATGGAAGCAAGGGCGCCTGGCGGTGGTGCGGAGCAGGGCGGGCACGTCATCTCGGCCGGCGGCGATCTCGCGCCGTAACCTCGGGGCGATATTAGTCCGATGTTCACGGATGCGGACAGGCTCGGCGAGAAGCGCCGGACTGCCCCTCGCCAGCTTGTACCCGGCCTCGCTTGCAGATGTGTGCCGCATTTATATATGGGGAGACAGACGA
The DNA here is from genome assembly GCA_963829765.1 of uncultured Isosphaeraceae bacterium. GTDB lineage: Bacteria > Planctomycetota > Planctomycetia > Isosphaerales > Isosphaeraceae > CAWFRS01. Next base: position 9,223 of record CAWHKI010000049.1, read on the forward strand.
TCAGAAATTGGGAGCCTCGTCTGGGGATTCACGCTCGTTAGCTCGCCATGGCGCGCCCGGCCGCGCCTTCCTTCGACGCGGCGTTCATCTTGCCGAGGGCCTATGCGCTTCTCAAATTGACCCTGTTGCCAGGCCAGTTGGATTGGGGCGACGACGGAAAACAACTTCGGCTTATCCAGCCGGCCGGATGATGGTGCGCCGAGCGGGACTCGCCGTGAGGCCCGAGCCGGCGGCTTTGGCGAAGTTGCGAGCCGGCAACGTCGCCGAGGCGTGCGCGATCGCCAGCCGCCGACTGCTAGCCACCGGCTTCCCGCCGCTTGCATCCTTACTAGGCGACGGCTCGCGACGGGGCAATGAGTGGTCGGCCGGCGGCGTCTCGCCCGGTTCGCTTGCTCGGGGCCCTGCTGTTTCCGATTTCGAGTGAGTCCGTAAGCTATCTCGCTGATCTCGTACTTCGCCGCCCCAAGGTGGAAACCCCCGTTTAAGGAGAACGGTCGTGCCTGACCTCTTCGCACCGTTGAAGGATTCGCCTCGGCTCTTGCTCGAAGCCCGTCTCAAACCGATCCAGGGGGACCGGTTCCAGGCCACGGGTTTGCCGACCTTGGCCCGGCGAGGTACAAGGCGTTCCGGAACGGCGATACCGTCGAGATGTGCTTGTCGAGTCCCCGCAGTCCGTGGCAAACCGGCTCGAATCCGTTTGTTGGGACGCCGGGAGTGGTCGGCTCGTCCCAGAACTGAATGGCATGCCCTACGTTCAGGTGAGTCGTGCCGACGGCTCGCATCTGACCAACTCCATTCTGGAGGCGCATCGGCTAAACTCTCCCTACATCCTGGAGGGCAAGGACACGACCTTGTTGGACATGCTCAAAAGGGAAGTCGCCGGAATGGAGAAGGGGCCTGTGGACATCCGCAAGCTCGCCCGGATCGTCTTCAAGTTGGACGCTAATGCGGTGCTTCACGGCGTGTTTCTCGCTAAGTCCGAACTTGCTGGCGGCCGGCTTCGCATGCCACGGCTGTTGTCCGGTTTCATCGAAGCCGGCGACGTGCAGGACGCGGCGAGTGGGGGCGTGAAGAACGATCACGTGGATCCGTCCGGAGACACTGCCCGGGGATTCGGCAACGTCCCATTTCACCGTGCGGAGTTCGTAGCCCGGCAGATTGTTTCCTATTTCAACCTCGATTTGGCACAGCTTCGCGGTTACGGCCTGGGCTCCGATGCGGAGAGTTTTCTGATCGCCCTCGCATTGTTCAAGATTCGTCGCTTCTCAAAGACCGGCCTGCGGCTTCGGACCGCTTGCGATTTCGACGTTACCGGGGGGTCGGAGATAAAGCGACCGGAGGGTTTCGAAATTCCGGAGGAAAAGGCACTCGTGGACATGCTCGCGTCTGCGATCGCCTGCATGTCATAAAGGCGAAGCTCTTCGCGGAACCGGCCGTTACCCAGGTCGTCTACGAGGCCAAGATAAAGGCGGCGGGCGATATCAGCCTGCCTAAGGGGATGGCCCACCCCATTTTGCCTCACGAGCTACAGGGCTTGATCGAACAAAAGGCTGACGGCGAAGGAAAGAAAGCCAAGCTTTCGTTCGTCATCAACCAGCCTCTCGATGAGACGCTCGCCTTTCAAGCTCAAGGAGCTTTATGGCCAAAACGACAAGCTGAACAA
>CAWHKI010000050.1:0-71751 GCA_963829765.1 uncultured Isosphaeraceae bacterium
GCTGATGACGATCGACGGCACGTTTTCCAGATCGGCACGCCGCAGGCCGATACGGTCTACGTCGATTGGGGCGATGGCACGGTCGGCGCGCCGACATGGCCACGTACTCGCCGAATTCCGGCCCGATGGGCTTTTCCATCCCCGCCCCGCAGTACGCCGCGGCCGGCGACTACACGATCAAGGTGTGGGTCGAGGACCCGGCCGGCGACAGCACGCCCGTCGTCACCCTCCCCACGGTGACCTACACGCCGACCCCTCCCTCGAACCTGAACCTCACCCTTGCCAATAACGTGGTCCAAACGGGCGATGAAGTTGACCTCAGCGGCACGTTTACCGACCCCCGCTCGCTGGTGGGCGATACCGTAACCATCGACTGGGGCGACGACACCACCGCCCCGGACGTGACCACCATGACGCTCGACCCGGGCGACCAGTTCTTCCAGGCGGACCCGCAATACTACGCCACGGCCGGTGTCTACACGATCGCGGTCACGTTGACCAGCGACGCCGGCAGCGCCACCGCCAGCACGAGCATAACGGTCAATCCCGTGCTGCCCGACGTGGCTGTGGACGCCACGGTGCCCACCACGGCCGAGCAGGGCGCCAACCCCGGCGAGTTCACCATCAGCCGCGAGGATGACGGCGGCGCAACCGGCCTGATCGTCAACTACACGCTCACCGACGTCGACGTCAATGGTACGGTTTCTCAAGCCGTCACCGGCCAGGCCACGATCCCTGCCGGTCAAACCGAAACCACCATCGACGTGAACCCGCTGGACACGGGGCTCGTCGGCGGCGATAAGACCGTCACGTTGACGCTTCAGCCCGCCACCGGCGACAGTTACGTTGTGGACACCGATTACGCCGCCGCCACGGTCACCATCCACCAAAACGATTTGCCTACGGTGAGCCTTGTGGCCGTCGACCCGGGGACGCCGCTATCGGAAGCCGGCGATGGCAGCGGTTCGTTTGTCGTCAGCCTCGATCAGCCCGCCAGCAGCACCCTCTTGGTCCCTTACGACATCGGCGGCACGGCCACGAACGGCGACGATTACCAGATGATTTCCGGCGACGTGGTGATTCCCGCGGGCAACACCAGCGCCACGATCCCGATTACTGCGCGGGACCAAGGCATTGTCGGCGGCAGCAAGACGGTAACGCTCACGCTCACCGCCTCGGCCGATGGCGATTACAACGTCAACCCCAGCAACTCGGCCACGCTCGACGATCGCGGACGACGATGTGCCGGTTGCCAGCATTTATCCGCCGGACCCGTTCGCATCGCCCGGCGACGGCACGTTGGCCGATTTCACCGTCACAATAACTACCCAAGGCGGTCAGCCCGCCTCGTCCGCAGCGGCGATCAACGTCAACTACACCGTGGCCGGGACGGATACCACGGCCACGGTGACCATCCCCGCCGGCCAGTCGAGCGCCACGATTGATCCGTGGTCAATCGACGGCTGGGCGAGCCCGGGTCGGGCGTGATCGCCTGGCTGCCGGGGACGGGTACACGGTTTCCACGACCAACGGGCTGGCGTCGCTGGCGGTGAACCCCAACTATCCGACCGTGGCCGCCTACACAACGCAAACCGTTGTGTCCGACCAGTCGCCCGGCGTATTCACCATCGAACTCAGCGAGCCTTCGCCGTATGACACGACGGTGAGCTACGCAATGGGCGGCACACCCGCAGCGCCGACCGGCCAAAGCCTTTACGGCGGCCCCGTGATCGGCCAGGTGGTGATTCCGGCGGGCGACACGACGGCCCAGGTGACAGGTTGCGGCCCCTCCCGGCGGCGGCACGGTCACGTTTTGGGCTTCCGGGGCGGAGCGACGGCGGCCGGGAACCCCGGCGCGATCCTTTACGAGCCGGGGGTTACCGCGGCCGCGGTCGTTTTCACCGACAACACGCCCGAGTTGACCGTGAGCGACGCCATCGCGAACGAGGGCGATTCGGAAACGTTCAGGGTTCTCGCGTCGCACCCGCTTCTCCTCGACCGAAGCGGTCACGGTGCCGTATACTTTGGTTGACGGCACGGCCGCGATCGGCACGGACTACACCGACCCCAACGGCGGCACGGACGCGACCGGCACGCTCACGTTCCAGCCGGGGGCCAGGGAAGTGGACCTTGTGATTCCCACGCTATTGGACGCGGCGAACACCAGCGACGAGACTTCGGCCTGGACATCGGCGACATAGCCCAGGCCAATCTGGTGCGGAGCGCAAGCAACGGGCACGATTCGCGCGGTGACCGGCAGTTTGACCGTCTTAAACCCTGACGGCAGCGGCGGCAATCCACCGTTACGGATAACGCCGGCGGCATTGCCGGGGACGCGGCGATCGAAGGGGACGACGCCTTGGCGATCGAGGTACGGTTGACGGGCCCAGCGTCGGTAGCGGCGCGTTGTTGCAGTACGATAGCACGTATTTCACCGTGACCCGCGACGCGGCGGGCACGGACCCCGTAAATCCGGGTGACACAATATCAGCCACGGCCGGGAGGTGCTTACACCCTCTGGGGCGTGGACGAGTTTAGCCCCAGCATGCGGATATCCAACTCGTTTATCGGGCAACCGGCCCGTCCCCGACCGTTGCATCCCACGCATTCAGCGGCGCGGATGCCGACCCGCCGGGTGGCGGCCAAGCGCCAGGTATCAACGTCGCGAGCGGAACTGTCGCCGTGGCTGACAACAGCTATTGGACGCAGCAATTGGTCGCGGAGTGCGACCGGTGAGTACACCGGCACCGCGACGGTGCATGGCAAGCACGCGAGTTTCGCGATATTGTGCAGGACATTACCGGCGACCGCGATGACTGGGACCTTGTGTCGGACCAGGTCGGCTGTAGCCTCACGACTCCACAGGTTGCCGATGGCACTGAGGTAGATGTTCAGCCGTTGCTTGACCAACTCGAAGACAACTTCCGCGCGAAACGCTCGCGACCATCCAGCTCGTTCCGAATTGCAACGCGACATTCCCAGAACTCGGGAAACCGTTTACAAAGGCAACATCGACGCGACGATGCTGGGTAAGATTTTGCTCGAAGTTACCCCCAGAGCAGTGCCCTATCTTGGACTGTACGCGGATGTTTGGCGTCATCCTTGACCGGGCCGTAATGATTACCCTCCAGCCTGGCGAGTTTGCCGCGTGGGCCTGAGCGACTGGGTCGTTGACAGCAACCCGAATATAAAGATCCTCGGTCCAGGAGACCCTGATCAGATGGAGCCGGGCGACGGCGTTGTCTTCCGTAACAACGCAAATTATCGGCGTCTCTTCGGCGCGATGCGAAATGAGGGCGGAGAACGCCTTTAAGGTCGGGCCCGATAAATACTACGGGTATGGCGAGGACGAATTCAGTTATCAACAGTTGCGATGTTTTCTACCCGACTACAACAACCAGACCGCGAAAAGGCGTCCCGGGGACCACGCTGGCCGACATACCGGACGTTACCGACGCGAACAAAGAACCCCGGCCAGAAGACCAACGTTGTGTTTCTGAATGCCGCGTATATGGTGAAAAGGCTTTTGACTACCGAACAGGGAAGAAATAATGATCGGGCGAGGCTTCGGTTCCGCCCGATTGGGGAGGAGGCAAAGACGATGGTGTGGCTGGCTTGGTTAATGGGGCGTGTCAGGTACGTGGGACTTGTGGCGATGTGTTCCGTTTCAACTGCCGTGGGCGGCGAGCATTCGCCTGCGGCAGCCCGGCCGGCCGGTAAATCTGGGCGGAGTGGCCACCCGGTATCATGGGACAGCGAACGAATGCACGCCTTGATGCACGTGGCGTACCTTGCCGCCGCTGCCGAACACCACGAAACGGAATAGCTACGGACGTGGAATCGAGAGGCTGGCCGAACTGGTAAGAAAGCAGTTGGCCGAACGCGAGTTGCACGAATTGGCGTCCTCTACGGCGACGATGCCAGCCGACGAAACGAAATGGAATTTCTTTTTGCGACTCATTGCTGCAAGCAATGGTTATCGTTTTCGTGGACACAGGGGACCGCGGTGGAATGTCGATTTATTGTTCACGCGGTTCCCCCAACGAATTGGACTCTGGACTTAAATCGAGTATGATCTGGTCTCCCAAGGGAAGAGATTCAGCGATCCGGTCTCGATTCTTAGCGACGCGTTCGCCAAATGCAACGTGCCGGAGACGCGGCACGCATATTCGCCTGGCCCTTCCGACGGGCTTTCTCGGGCTCAGGAATTGCCGGGAGCTATGACGCACAGTTTGTTAAGAACGCGATGCGGTGGTATGAAAAGGAAAAGGGTCGCCTGACTTTGAACGACACCTACGGCGAAGGGGCCTCTGGAATACAGCCGTTACCTCGAAGAACCATTGTTCAGGCCGAAAACGGGCCGGGCCAGTGGACTAAAGAGGCAGGGCGGTGTCATTGCCGCACCAACAGGGGGAGATACTAACTTGCCATAACGTAGATATCTCGGGGATCGCGTAAATGAGTATGTGTGCTCCTGCCTGCATACAACAGCGGCCCCATGGGTGTTTTACCTACGCTTTTGCCTCGCCACAATTGTTGCCGGCTTGTTCGTGGCCGTCGGAAGTGTCAGCCTTTTCCGTTGGTGGTCCCGGTCGTCGGACGACAAGCACTTCCGTGCCCTATTGCGTGGCGACACGCAAGACACGATCGCGCGTGTCGATGTTGTGGGAAGGCAGACCGACGTGTCAGGCGAGCATTTCATTCTTGACGACAGGGCCTCGCTCGATTTCTTGGCGAAGGCCCTTGCTAACGCCACGTACGGAAGCTTTGCTAAAGACGCGACATCCAGTTACCAGGGCCGTGTGTGGTTCGCGTCCGGGGACCACATTGACGTGCGGGTTTCCTGGTTTAACATGGCCGACGATGGAATGGAGGTTGGCTATATCTGGAGCGACTGGTTGTACGAGGAGGAATCACTGTATAGAGTCGCGTTCCCCGACGCACCGCCTGCCCGGCTGAGGGGGCTGTTGGAAGGACTTTGATCTGGATTGAAAAGGCTCGGCGGAACGCCCGCCCCCGCGAAAGGGAGAAGAGGGAAAACGTAGCAATGAACCATTTCTCGTGCGGGCTTGAGTTGCGGGGCTGGGAAAAATGGACCGTGGCTCGCTGTTTCCGCCGCGTTTGCCGCATTGCCGGCAGGTTGGCAACTGCCCCACGGCGCGTCAGCGCGGCTGCCGGCGGTGGCGGCCTCGCGGAGTTGCGCCTGGCGGTGGGCCTCCAATTGGCGGATGCGTTCCTTGGTCACGCCCAGGCGCGGCCATGCCGGTGGCGTATGCCCGGGTGTCAGTGACACCTGACATGCCCCGTTCAGCAGTTTTCCCCGTGTTTTCGCTTCCGTGTTGAACATTGGCCGGAATGCAAGAAAAGCCTGGAAAACAGGGTGTGTTTTGAGGTTTTCGGGGGTAAATGTGCTGCGCTTCCCAGATACCATGCCGGACCCCCGCCAGCCGGGCGAGCAGGTGCGGTGCCTCTTCCGGTGCCCATCGGCTGTTTACCAGCTCGTGCGTCGCCAGCCCACGATGCCACGCCGCTCAAAATCTTTCACATACGCCTACCGGAAGGGCGCCATTGCTGGTATAATGCCATTTTCGTTGGTGGTGGCCGTTTGCTGATCGAGGAGGCGCTGTGGTTAAAATTGTGCTGCGGGAGCGGGAGTCGGCTCAGGAGGGAGCGCCCAGGACGGAAGATTCTGGACCGCTCGGGCCTGAAGCGTGAGCTACGGCGTCGGGAACGGGTACGAGAAGCCTTCGGACGTGAAACGGAAGGCAAAGACTCGTGCGATTCGCAGATCGAAACTCAACTCCCAAGCCAAGTAAGCGGCCGGGCCGGGCGTCTTCGTCCCGGAATCCATCTCCCAGTTGTCCTACCGTCGGGTGCCGAGTTCCAAGTTGGAATTGTGGGAACAGGCTCCGCTCTCCTCGACGCCAGTTCCAGAACCAGTACCAATAGTCCTCTATTAATTGGAAGTTGGGACTATGTTCCTCGGCACTTTCAATTCGGTCAGCGGAAAGTTCACCTTCAAGCCGCCCTTCCGGGCCTTGCAGAAAATGCCGTTGAAACTCGTCCCAGATTTGCGTTTTCCTCGGATCAAGCAGTTCCACAACGGTGCAACGGTACGTGCTTTTTCTTCGGGATTCCCCACTGGGGTAGTGGGCGGTGAATGGGAAGGAAAGGTGTGCGCGAGATACCGGCAGTAGCGAAGAATCGTTCCTCATCGTTGACGCCGGGGTGGTCTTATTTCCAAGTGGCCCCAGGGCTGCCAGGATGCGATCCTTCTGGCACCGCTCGTGTGGGAACTCGTTGCAAACTACCAGACTATGCCAATCCGTTTCGGTATGGATAGCGAGCGTCATGTCGATTGTCTCCAGTCGTTTGGGTTAAAAGTGCTCCGTGGGTCAGCGCACTTGGCGAATTCCAAGGCGGGTGGCGAGCACAGTGCCTTGTGAGTTCCGCCCGGTGAATCGCGACTTCCGCCGGGGCAGCGATGCCAAGTTCGCACCTGCGGCCGCCCTCGACGGCCAGGAACGGCCACCGTAATGCCGTCGCCAACCACGATTGCCTCTCCATGTTTGCGGCTTGAGAACTAGCAAACTGCTCCGTCCCCTCTGCAACGATGGTACCTGATTTCGTCAGCGGGTGCGTACTTATACCCTCGGTCCCGAGGTTTCACTTCCAGGGCGGTGCGGGATTATTTGTAGGAAAGTTCCTGAAAACGGCTGGGGCGGCAAGGGAATCCCCGATGCCATCGTCCACGCCGTTCCCTGATGCGGCGTGCCTTGTGACTTTGTACACTGCCCGCCTTGTCTGCCAACGAATCTGCAATGGATTGCAGTGGCAATGCCACATCTCGTGGGACAGGAGGTCCAGACATGATTCGCGTTATGCTATTCATTTGCAGGGAGAGCAGAGCTACATTGAACTCGAGCCGTTTCTGCTGGGGAGTCGCGAGATTCCAGTGCAGGCTGGCGGGGCACGATCTGCCAGACTTGCCAGGAAGTCGCCCGGGATCGCGCATGGGCACCATGAGCGGACTCACCGCCGGTTATCGCTGGTATCGTCAGGCCGGAGAAGTCGCTAGCACACTGCGGCAACGCATTGCCCGTGGCGACGACGGAAAGGCCGGACGCCAATGAAGACGAAAGCCATTTTCTCGCAAGCCAAGGTCGTACTCACACTCTGCCTGGCTAGCCTTGTTCTGTATTTCATCCACTTCGCCTGCTTCCGGGACTTGCAGCACATCTGGCTATCGAGCCTGACCAATCTCGCTTTCCTGCCCATCTCCGTGTTGTTGGTGACGTTGATTATGGACCGTATGCTCTCCGCCAGGGAAAGAGCGATGCGGCGGGAAAAGCTGCGGATGTTGATTTCCGTCTTCTTCAGCGGCCTCGGCAACAAGCTCCTGGCGATTCTCGTCCGCTGTGATTCAAGTCTTCTCGATTCCCGTGAGTACGTGGGCATGCGGGAGTCGTGGACGGGAATGCGTCCAGCCAAAGTGAGCGTGGTCCTGGCTGACCATTCTTATGCCGTGTCTGTGGAACCGGCTGATCTGGAGGAACTGCGGACCTTGTTGACCCGGAAGATGGACATCCTCTTGCGACTTCTGGAAAATCCGAGCCTGCACGAACATGAAAGCTTCGCAGAACTGCTGCGTGCGGTTTTCCATCTTACGGAAAACTGACCTTGAGAGGCAGCGTTTCCCAGGCATCGGACGCCGATCTCACGCATCTTACTGCGGATGTCAACCGCTGTTATGGAATTTTGGTGCGAGAGTGGACCGATCATCTGGGTTACTTGGAAGCGAATTATCCCTACCTGTTCTCGCTGGCCATTCGCACCAACCCCCTGTCGTGTCACCCGCCGGAGACTGGGTGTCGAGATAAGCGTGTGAAGTCATACGCTGCGTGAGCGGTTGTCGTGTGCGGCGCGCCTGTGCTGGATTCATGAAACGGGCGCTGTTGGCAGAGCCCATGCGCAAGTGGCGACGAAGGCGAAACGAATCTCAGAATACATGCGGGCATCGTTGCGGCCGCAACGGCACATGAATCGTTACCTTCGTTCCCTTGTTCCGAGCGCTCTCAAGTCCCAGAGACCCATTGAGCGATTTGATGCGGGGCCCGATAGCGGAGAAGCCGAATCCCGTTGCCGGCCCACCCCGCCGAACCGTCTCCAGTTTGTCAGGATTAAACCCCTTGGTGGATCACGGCGCTCCAGAGGCCGCAAAGCCCGGGCCGTCCGACTTAACAGCCCGCACAGCAGTGCCCGCGACAGCCACCGCTTCAGCGGACCAATAGCAGTTCCTGCTGCCGATAGACCGGCAAATGGTGCAGGAACTTCCAAGTCACCAGCCAGGCCAGGATGCTCGGGCCGAACGGGCTCTTCTCCACGGCTTGCGGCGGCCTCTGGGTGGTCTGCATCTGCGAACCGTCGTGACAATCCGAACAGCCGTAGGTGTATCGCACCTCTTCGACCACGTACAGCTTCGCCTCTTCCATCTCTGCCCGCTTCGTGACGTGGGTGCGGGTAATGATCCGTTGTGTTCCGCAGCAGCCGCAGGGCAATTCCTCTGGAGGCAGCGGATAGTCGATCCGCCGATGTTCCCAGAATTGCGGGAACTCGATCTTTGGTCGTCGTGGCTTTCGCCGAGTCCGAGGCGGCGGCGAGTCCGCATTGGTGTCTTGGGCATTCTCGGGCTTGGCATCCAACCCTTCGACGACTTCGGGCACGAAAAGCAACGTCTGATCGGGCGAGGGTACATACCGCTCGCGGCGTTGGCCGAACATCGCCCGCTTGAAGAACCGCAGTTGGTCGGCGGCCTTCGCCAGTTGCTCCTGGTAGGCAGCGATGGCTTCTTGCTGCTGCACAATGACGGCCTGGTGTTCCGCGTCCCTTTGCTCCACTCACGAAGTCCGTTGCTGACAGGCCGCCAGTTGATCGGCAAGGGATGGACATCCGTTTTCCATGCCATGCTATACGCTCGACACTGCGATTTGGTTCCACTGGTGTCGAAGAGATTTTTTCGGGAGTGCTGTCATGCACAACGCCATCGTGGACGATGCCGCACACTCGCCAAGTCGATGCCTTCCAGAATCAGCGTAAGTCGCCAACCGCATCTCGATTCCGGCAGGCGAAATCGAGCCGTCCTCGCGCACCGCCAGTGCTGCTTTCGGCATCTCAAAGGTCCCGCCTTCCAATCGCTTGTACCAAATGACTAGTGGTCTGGCTTCGTTGATTTGGTAGGTGCTAGCACGGGGTAGAGGCGTTTGAGCTTGATGCGTGCGGCGGAGGTCGTGAACTGCCAGTCCACGCGTACCTCCTGGCCATTTCGCTTGTCTTCCCACGCTGCTACTTCCCGTTCCAGCAGGACTTGGGCGTCGAGCCGTCGGCTGAGACATTGCCGGCCCAATACCGACAGCTCGCACTCGGCGATGTTTAGCCAACTCGCGTGCTTCGGCGTGTGGTGAACCTCGAATCGTTCCTGTTCATAGTCTTGCCGCGCCGGCCGCCCGGGTTGCGGCGGTTGCGGAGGCGTAATGTCGGCCACCAATTGTTTGCTTGCCTCATCCAGGCAGACCAAAGGACGGGCTGAATCGTAGGGCCGTTTGTAGACCTCCAGCACATCCTCCATCGCGCACACAAAATCCGCATCGCCTTCCTTGGGCATAACCCAATGTTGCTTCAACCACGGCTTGACCTCGTTTTTTTTAGCGTCCGCCGCACGGTCTCCTTGTCAATCGTGTCAACTATTTCTAACTCAACCGCCTTGTCGGCCAGTAACCGCAACGTCCAGCGGGCACGTCCCTCTGGGGCAGGGCCACAGGCAATGGCAACCATCGCGCCTCCGCATCGCCGTCCAACTTGCGCGGCCGGTGGCGAACGGCTGGCTTGCGCGACAAAGCAGCTTGCAGACTTTCTTCCACATACGCCTGCCGGACCCGATGCACCGTGGCGATTCCCACGTCCAACGCACCCGCCACCTGTTGGTCGGTCAAGCCTGAACCTTCCGCCCCCGCATCGGCCTTCAGCAGAATCTGGGCTCGCCGCCGCTTCTCTGCCGCAACCTTGCCCCGTTTGACCAATGCCTCCAATTCCTCCCGTTCCTCCTGCGCCAAACGCACCACATATTTTGTGTTGTAGTTCACCTGTCACCTCCTTATTGAACCCAGGAGGTGATATGCTATCACTTATCAGATCAACGACGCCAGAACCACTAGCCACTATATCCGTGTCCATCCGTGGCCGCTCTTGCCTGACCTTGGTCGGCAAAACGCCGCACTGCTCTTGCCCTCCCCGCTTCTTATCCCTTATCCTTCACGGTTGGATTGGCCCCTCGCCGGTCCTCCGCCCCGGGGTCCCCGCCATGGCAACCAGCAGCGATCCGCACAACTGGAAGAACGTCGCCAAGCACCCCAAACGGGGTGTGCCGGAGGGGCTTTGGAAGCGTTGCCCCGGCTGCCAGGCAACCATTTTCCGCAAAGAGGCCGAGAAGCGGCTGGGCGTGTGCCCCGAGTGCGACTATCACTGGTACGTGTCGGCCCGGCAGCGCGTGCGGCAACTGTTCAACGAAGGTACATTCGAGGAATGGGACGCGGAGATGGAGCCGGCCGACCCGCTGGAGTTCGTCGATAAGTCGCCCTATCGCGAGAAGCTCAAGCAGGAGCAGCGCAGAACCGGGCTGCGCGACGCGGCCGTGGTGGGCACGGGCATGATCCGCCGCCGGCGGGTGGCCTTCGGCGTGACCGATTCGGCCTTCATCATGGGCAGCATGGGCTCGGTCGTGGGCGAGAAGCTCGCGCACCGTGGAGCGGGCCACCGCCGATCGCGAACGCTCCGGCGTGATACAGGTCAGCGACGCGAACGCCGTGCACCAGGCCAACCTTGTCCCGATAACGCGGACAATCCCCGGCGCATCGATCCCAGGTCGTCGGCCTACGACGCCGACTTCGGTCAGCCGCTCTTCCTCAAGGTGTCAGGAAGGATACCGTCACCCGGTGGCTAATATCCAGCCGCTGCCCCACGTCGATCCCCTGGGCCGCCAGCGTGTCGATCTCCCTGAGCAGAGCAGGGGGATGGATCACGACGCCATTGCCCACAACCGCATCAACGCCGGGTCGCAAGATCCCGGTCGGTACCAGCGATAGTTTGTAGGTCACCCCGTCGACGACGACGGTATGCCCCGCGTTACGCCGCCCTGGTAACGCACAACCACATCATGCTGATCGCAGAGTAAGTCGACGATTTTTCCCTTGGCCTCGTCGCCCCACTGCAAACCCACCACGCACGTCGAACCCACGGCAAAACCTCTCCCGTCTCAATTTCGCTCGAAGGTCATCCGAAAGAGCGGCGGCAACCCATTCCGAGAGGTTCGGTGACTCGTTCGTTTGCGTCGCTGTAATCGTCGGCATCGCACGCCCCAGGATTGCTTCGGCCTACTGGCCTCGCGTCATTCGGGTAGATTCATAGTCTAGCATAGGCCGGAACGTTTCGCACGGGGATGGAACCGACCTGGTACCTCTTTTTCTTCAGCCAGACGTTCAGGCCGCTTCGGCGGGACGCAGCCATCCTCCAAGACGACTGGTGGTTGAAGTCTGTGGGCCACGGAAAACTCTCATTCGGTCCGCTTTTGGGGATCCGGCGATGCGATTCTGAAACAGATCTTGAGTGTGAGGCGGAAGGCTGCCACGAGCCGATCGCAACATTTTGCCGAACATGGCCATGTCGGGATGCACGGCTGTCATGAGTCAGCGGAGCACCTTATTTTCTCGGACCCGTCGCATTCCGCACCGTGGTTTCGGTCGATTTGAGCGGTGATTGACGCAGCTCAACAAGCCTGTCCACCACCGTGAACGCCGCTTCCGGTCGTCCCATGGCACGTGCGTTTTCGCTCATCTGCGCCAGCTTGCCGGGTGTTGAGCCCGATCGTGCCCACGGCCACCACTTCGGCCGACGCTCCCTGAAGGACGTGAGGTGCCTCTTGCCAACGCCGAACACGTGCCCACTAGGATCGCTCGAATCCAGGATGGCGGAAGTTCATCACCCACGGGAGCGTGCTCCAGGCGTGGGTCATTCGCCAGGAGCACCATCCGTCCCCGCCGTCGCGCCCGCCAGGAAAGACAGGCCAGTCACACACGTCTCCGTGAAAATGGACCATACGCGCGGCACGAAACTTTTCGGTCGAGCTTTAGAAGCTTTATAGCATCCTATCGCTTCATTCTCAAGAATAGGGGAAGGAACGATGTTGCCGGCATGAAGGGCTGCCGGCCGCGTTGGAAAATGGACCCCCCAACGGCCTGATTGCCGGTGAGGGTTGACGATGTCACGGTGAGCGTGCCGCCCGCGACATACATCGCGCCGCCAACACCCATGCCGCCGTTCGCACCCGGCTGCGACTTTGATCGACTGATCGGACCATGCTCGTGCCTTTTCCGCATCGCACGGAATTGTTATTGCACTCGCGTCGTTTGGTGTGATCTGCTCGCCAGGCCAAGGCACTTGGCCCTTGCATTTCAGTGATACATGTGTAAAATACTCGACTACACGGTCGGCAAGCACGTCAGATCGACCGAACTCTCGGGATGATCGGCTATTCAGACCAAAGATTCGCGCAGTTTGTTCGGTGACGTTCCCTTTCGCTGTCGTGGCCGCGTCGAGAACTTGGTCCGCGATGGACTGGCGGCTTGGGGGATTGATCATGCTCCCGTCGGCATTTTTCGCTTCTGATACCGTGACGAGGGGCCGCTGTCGAAGAGCCCAGGCTCGGCCTTCACCTTTGCAACCGCCGCTTCTCCAGGAGGCACATCTTTCATGGCGGACAAGTCTTCGGACGCTCCCGTTCGGATCATTGGGAGTCGCGAGTTGCACCAGAATCTGCCCGGGATTCTCAAAGAACTTGAGAACGACAAAGTTCGGTACGTCCTGACTGTCCACGGCAAGCCGCGTGCTGTACTGATCGGCGCCGAGCCGTATCTATCGATGATCACCGACGGTCGTCCTTCGAGCGAAGCCCTGGTTAGCCTCCAGCTTACGGCCCTCTTGGGCGGGCGCTCGAATCGGTCAATCTTGACGATCTCGAAAAGGCCCTCGATCAGAAAGCCCGCTGAAAAGGAGCGGTCAAACCTCGGTGTGATTTTCATCTCCAGGCGCGGCTGGGACTTTCGCCAGCACTGGTTTGTGCCCAATTCGTACCCGAACGTACTCGTAAATGCCGGGAACGACCGAGATCACAATGATGGCGACCATCACCAGCTTGAAATTCTTCTGGACGACTTCTTGTGCTCCAAACCACCAGCCGGCCAGTAAGAAAAGCAAGATCCACGCCGTTCCACCGGCGACATTGAAGATGGCGAAGCGGCGGTAGCTCATCTGGCCGATTCCGGCCACGAACGGGGCGAACGTCCTGACGATCGGGACGAACCGTGCCAGAATGATCGTCATGCCGCCCCACTCCTCGTAGAAGTTATGGGCTCGAATGAGGTGCTTCTTGTTCAGCAGCCACGAATCTTCGCGGGCGAAAATGGGCGGGCCAATACGGTAGCCGATGTAATAATTCACCGCATCACCCAAGACCGCGGCAGCAACGAGTAAAAAGCAGACCAGACCGAGACGGATCGGTGAATCGGGGTGGGCCGCCACCGCGCCCACCGCGAACAGCAGCGAGTCGCCCGGCAGGAAAGGCGTGATCACCAGCCCGGTCTCGGCGAAGATGATCGCGAACAGGACGACATACAGCCACGGTCCTAAAGCGTCGGCGTAATCGTTCAGCGTCGTGGGGTTCACGTCAATAATCGAGTGAATGAGCTGCCGGACTTGATCCATACATGGCCCCTATCGTACGTCTAATTTGGTGGTTAAATCGCTTTCCACAAGTTGATGATCACGGTTCCGTTGGTGATTGACGGTCTCGCGAGCGAACGGGGAGCCGTACGTTTCGGATGCCGGCCTCGTCGCAGGCGGACAGGACGTCGGCTAAATCTTGGTAGGTCAGTGTCGCGTCGCCGCGGATCACCACGCCTTGATTAACGTACCGTGCCCGGGCCTGGTTCAGCAAGCCGACGATCTGATCGAGGTTGTAGGTTGATTCGCCGACGGAGACGACTCCGCGCTTGACGACCGTAAGGACCAGGTCGTCGGGCGCCGCCGTGGCCGGCGCGGCCTCGGTGACTTCGGGCACGTTGACGACGAATTCGCTCTCGTCCCAATCATAAAGCCTCGTCGCGGCCATGAAAAAGACTAACAGGCAGAGAATCACGTCGACCATTGGTGTCATGTTGATCACCGGCGACTCGTCGGACGGAACGCGGCTCGCAATCATCGGCAAGAAACTCCCCGGCACGAGCAAGGGGGGTGATCGAAATAAGGCTGGAACGAGGCCCGCCTGGCCGGCGAAGGATTTCGCCGCACGTTAGACTGCGCGACTCGTGACGCTGCGTGTCGCCGGGCGCCATCGTACCATGGCGCCGATCTCCCAGCGGCGGGCGATGAGGTTCGGTGGCGACCAGCTCGATGACCTGGCGTGTGCGGTCATCCAGTTCTCGCACCAGAAGATCGACGCGATTGAGGAAAAAATAGTAAAACGTGACCGCGACGATGGCGATCGCCAACCCGAGCGCCGTCGCAACCAGCGCCAGGCTAATGCCGTGGGCCAGGGCTTCGCCTCGGGCCGGACCGAGCCGGCCGCCGAGCGCGTCGAACGATTGAATGATGCCGACGACCGTCCCGAGCAGACCCAGGAGCGGCCCGAGCGTCGACATCGCGCTCAAGACCCGCAGATTGCGCTTGAGCTCGACGACCTCTCCGGCGGCGTCGAAACTGACGATCTGCCGGATGGTCGCCCCCGGCTGGCCCCACGCATTGACCACCAGTGAGAACACGCGCGCGGCCGGACTCTCGTGTGCGCGGCAAAGCTCGAGTGCCCGCTCTCGATCGAGTTTTCCACTCGACAAACGATCGAGGAAACGCTCGACGAACTCATGCGGTATGACCCGTTCACGCCGTAAGGCGGCGAACCGCTCCATCACATAGCCGAGCGTGACAATCGAACAGATCGCGAGCGGCCAAAGCATCGGATTCGCCTGCAAGAGGAGCCGAACGACGCTGGACCGGTCCACCCCAGGCTTGGTCGCCGGCCCGGATTTATCAATCGGCTTGTCGGGCATGGGCGAGACCGCCGTCACAACATCCGCGCCCTTGGGGCGATCCGTTTCCGCCGGCTCCTTGACAGGGGCGGGCTTGCGCCAGTGCCCGTGATCCGCCCGCCAGAAAAACCGTTCCTAAGAGCACCCGCATCAAGAGACCACGCGCATGCGACTTGACGGCAACCATGATTGCGGATTCCAGATTGAAGATTCAATCAACCACTTGAAACACACGGTCGCTGGGCCTAAACGGTTTTGGCGTCGATCCAGGGCATGAGGCCGCGGAGTTTCTTGCCGACCTGCTCGACGGGGTGCTCGCGTTCGAGGCGCTTGGTCGCATTGAAGACGGGCCGATTGGCTCGGTTCTCCAGAATCCATTCGCGGGCGAACTGGCCGGAGCGGATCTCGGCGAGGATTTTCTTCATTTCGGTGCGAGTCGCCTCGTTCACGATCCGCGGACCTCGCGTGTAATCGCCGTATTCGGCCGTATTCGAGATGCTGTACCGCATGTAGTTGAGCCCGCCTTGGTACATGAGGTCGACGATCAGCTTAAGCTCGTGCAAGCACTCGAAATAGGCACTCTCGGGCTGATAGCCGGCCTCGATCAAGGTCTCGAAAGCCATCTTCACAAGTGCACTGACACCGCCACAGAGCACGACTTGTTCACCGAACAGGTCGGTTTCGGTCTCCTCGGCAAACGTAGTTTGCAAAACGCCGGCGCGAGTACCGCCGATTCCCTTGGCGTAGGCGAGTGCCAGCGCCTTGCCTGCGGGGGTGCAGTGATCACCCGTGGCGATCAAACACGGAACGCCGCCTCCCTTGACGAACTCGCTCCTAACCAGATGTCCCGGCCCCTTGGGCGCCACCAGAGCGCTATCGACCCCCTCGGGGGGGACGACCTGGCCAAAATGGATGTTGAATCCGTGCGAGCACAGCAACAGGTCGCCGGGACGAAGGTGCGGCTTGATATCGCGAGCGTAAATGTCTCCCTGAACCTCGTCGGGCAAGAGGATATTGATCAGATCGCCGGCCTGGGCGGCTTCGGCGGCCGATACGGGCTTGAAGCCATCTCGGACCGCCAGCTCATAGTTGGCCGAGCCCGGGCGCTGGCCAATCACCACGTCGCATCCCGAATCGCGCAGGTTTTGCGCCTGCGCGTGTCCCTGACTACCATAGCCGATGACGGCAATCGTCTTTCCCTTCAAAAGGGCAAGATCGGCATCTTGGTCGTAATACATCTTGGCGGGCATCGGCGAGTCCTCTCTCTTGTCGGCGAGTGGGTCGTGCCTTCTCAGGGCAACCGCGTCGGCCCACCATTGTGAATGTAAAAAAATGGCGGCCGCGGCCCGGCGGACCGCGCCCGTTGCTGAAAACGATTACGTTCAAAGCTCGGAATGCCCTTGCACGACAGGTGCGGGCTCGTCGAATGTGTTGGCAGCCCCCGCTTCGTTGAATTGCTCCCCCTCGAGCGGTCGATCGCCGCGTACCAGCGCGATCCGGCCCGTTCGAGCGAGCTCGTGGATTCCGTACGGGCGGACCTGGTCGATAAAGGCCTCGATCTTCTTCTCCTGCCCGGAGATTTCGATCATCAGTTGATCGGGACTGACATCGAGGATCCGGCCTCGAAAGATCTGGACCAGGGCATTGATCTCGGGTCGAAGGGCAGGGGGCGCGTGGATCTTGATCAGCATCAGGTCGCGCTCGACATAATCTTCGCTGGAAATATCGCTGACTTTCACGACCGTCACGATCTTGTCGAGCTGCTTTCTGACTTGGTCTAGGTGTCGGTCGTCTCCCATCACGACGACCGTGATCCGCGAGAGTTGCGCATTCTCCGTCTCGCCGACCGCCAGGCTCTCGATGTTAAATCCGCGCGATGCGAACATCCCCGAGACGTGCGCCAGAACACCCGGCTGGTTCTGCACCAGCGCCGAGAGCAGATGGCGGTTTCGGCCCGAATCGGCCCGTTCGGTCGATCCGGGTGTTTGGGGATTCACATTCGATCCTGGCTGAGTCGACATTGATTTGTCCGTTGTTCACGGTCTGTTGCGAAGCGGCGGAAATCCCGGCGGCATGGCCCCGCCCGCCCCGGGAAACGAGGGTGTCGCCGAGTCCGGAGCACCCGGCGGCTTCTTGGGCTGGGTGATCGCGGCCCGATCGAGGTTGATCGCGCGGAAGCTCTCGCCGGGCGTCACGTAATACCAGGGACCGAAACGGTCGGTCAACTCATCCACTTTCTTTTTGCCGTCGGCCAGCTTCTTCTCATAATCGGCCTTATCGCGATCCGCTTTTTCCTTGGCCTCTTTCTGGTCGGCGATGTACTTGGGATCGTTGGGGTCAGGAGCAAAGGCCTTGTCGGGGATATTGACCAGCCCGGTCGGCTTCGTCACCGGCTTGGGCTCCATCGACTCGGGCTTGGGGATCATCGTCGGGTCGAACGTGACGGTCACCATCAGGTACCGGTTCTCCTGGGTCTCTTTTTTCTTGGCATTGGCCGCGTCTTTCTTGGCAGGCGCGTCTTTATTCTCAGCGTCGTCCGCTTTCCCGACAACCAGCTCATCCCCCTCGGCGAAGATCGGCCCGCCATAGCGCAACGTGTAGACGACCCCTTCATCCGTCGAAACGAGCACGTCTCCCTGGTCGGAAAGCAATCCCTGCCGCGTCAAAAAGAACCCCTTGTTCTGCAGCGAGAGCGCGATCATCTGGCTCAGCTTGAGGTCTTCCTGGTCAAGCTTCTTGAGCCCCGGCGGCTTGGGGCGCACGCCCACGATCTTGAGGTCGGCCAGCGCGTCGGTCATTGCCCGCAGCTTGTCCTCGACCAGTTCCTGACCCGCGGGCAGGTCGGCCAGCACCCAGGGGCCGGCGCTGTCCTTCCGCGTGATGGTCGATTTCTCTCCGCGCTGAAGGCCCAGGTGGCCAGGATTGTTGGGGTCTTCCACGAGTTTGTAATTGTCGAACACAACGCGTCGCACCCTACTGGCCTCGAGCTTGAGCAGGTTGGTCTCGATCCAGTCGGCGAACCGAGTCGACGGTTCCGCCTTGATGTTCACGCCATAGATTCGTTTCTGGCCGGGCACGCGGACGTAATGCATAGACCCGCCGTCCTTGCCCTCGGGCCCCTTGATCTCCTTGCCGATGATGATGTCGGCGAGCACTTTTTCCGACACGTCGCGCAGGGTGATCCGCTTGCCGCGCCCTTCGAGCGTCGTGACTTTGGCATCCAGGGGATCGATCACTCCCATCGATGCCTGTGCGTCGACGCTGTCGGACCGGATCGTGTCTTTGCTCAGGTCCATGAGCGCGGCCGCGGTCTTCGACAGCCGATCCTTCGCATCGGCCGCGTAGTTGTAGGTCGAAGGAATCACCCACTTCTTGTCCTTGAACATCACCCGGAACCGCGTGGCAGTGGCCGTCGACGGCTCGAACTCCACCACTTCCAGATCGGTGCACGCCAGCGGGTCTTTGAAGTCTTCAAAGAAGGGCTTTCCCTGATCGTCGAAATCGGCGCTGGTCTTCGTCCGGTCGCGCGTGCTCACAATGGCCGCGCCGGTCATCACCAGGGCCACGGCAATGAATGTCAAGGTCTTATAGAGTTCGTTCATCGGTTTCTCAACCCTGTTCGCTGGTAGTTAATTGCCACTCTCCCGGGGCGACGGGCCGCCACCCAATTCCCTCCCCCTTTGGATGGCGGGGGAGGGTTAGGTTGGGGACCCGGTCTTCGACCCAAGCCTGTTGTCATGCCAGTCGTTTCGGGTTTGCCCCTAGGTTCTCGCGCCGAAGCCGGCTGAACCACACCATCATACCGAGGATCAGCGGAGGAAGCGGCGGGATGACGGCCGCCTCCAGCCGGACCCGGTTGCGGATACCGCGTATCTGGCGTTCCGTTTCCGCTTTTCCCTCGCGGATTTCGATCAGCTTCTTGTCTTCGATCACTTGCTTCTTGACGTCGAGACGCCGCTGCGCGACTGATTGCAGGTTCGCGAGTTGGATTTCCTTGGTCCGCTCATCCCACTCGGTGCGGTTTTTCACAGCGTCGACCTCCTTGTCGAAAGCTTTTTGCGCCTGCCAGCAGCTCTTCACTGGCCTGGTCCTCGGCCTCTTTGGTTTTTTGAGCCAGCTCCCGGTCAAATGCCTTCACCTGTGCCTCGATCACGTCGAGCCGACGATGGAGCGGCCGTTTGCGCCGCAGGCCGACGAACGACTCGTCGCCGGCGAGGACGTCGACGCAATTGAGTACGAACGGGACGTTGTCGAACTCGAGATCCTCGACTTTGCGGCGGCGGAGCTCGAAAAACTGCTCGCCGATTAAGTCAAGGTCGGCGATCGCGATCACGTTGATTCGGGCCCCCGGGCCGGCCTTTTCGTCTTTCTTCTTGTCGGTCTCTTTCTTTTTGTCGGCATCCTTGGACTTGTCGTCCTTGGTATCCGTCGCGACCTGGCCGGTGAGCCGCGCGGCCAGCGTGTAGTTCATTCCCGTCGGCATATGGCGGCGGCGGGGATTTATGCCGCTGATGCCCATGAACCCCTGCTGCACCAGCTCGCTCCAAGGAACAACCCCGCCGGTGGCGCCCGTCCGCAAAAGTGGGATGAAGTCAGTGCCGGCGCCCGTTTTAGGTCGGAGCATGCCAGGGAACAACGTGACAATTTCCTGAAGGCCCGCGCTGGCGCTTTGGTCTTCATTAAAAGCGTCGGGGGCCCCGCTCCCCTTGCCGATGAAGACGATCTCGGGCGTCGATTGCAGGTCGGCGAGCTTGGGGTGTGGGTTATAGACGTTCCAGACGATCTCGGTCGACGGCCAGTCGAGCCCGATCAGATCGAGCAGCGGACGGAGATTTCCCTTCGGCTCAGGGGGTTGGCCGCCGCCGAACGGTCCACCCGGAGGCATTTTGGGCAGTTCGGGCGACATATCAGGACGATCGGCCGGGAACGGATCGAGCAGGAGCAGGGTCGCTCCCCCTTCTTGATGTAGTCGGTCAGGTTGTCGATCTGTTTCTGCGCGAGCGACGAGGGCTGGGCCACCAGCAAGACGTTGAGGTCGGATGAGATCGGTGTATCGGGCGAGACCGAGCTAACATCGTATTGCTTCTTCAGCTCGGTCACGATCGACCATTCCGGGGTCTGGCTGAAGGTCCTCATATCCATCCCGCCGGTCAACTTGGCGTCGGTGGACAGGATGCCAACCTTCTTTCGGCCGCTCTTGGAGACAACGCGGATCGAGCGGGTGAGCTCGTACTCGACCGGCAGCCCGCGATCAAAGAACGGGATGACCACTTCCTCGACGCCCGATGTGAAGGCCACTCCCAGAAAGACCTCGGACGACATCTGCTTGCCCTGTTCGTCGGAAAATACCCGCCGCGGCTCGATCCCGAACCGCTTCGCAGCCTCGCGCGCTTCGGTCGAAAACAGCTCCGTCGGCACCAGGTTCAAGCGGATTTTGCCGCCGCTGCGCGCTTCATATTCCTTGAGCAGGCCCAGCAAGTCGGCTTTGGCTTCGACATAATCGCGCGGGACTTCGGGACTATAGTAAACCTGAACCAGCACTGGCCGGTCGGCCGGCATGTTCTTGATCAGGTCGGTCGATTCACTCGAAAGCGTGTGCAACTGCTCGGCGCTGGCGTCCTTGCGGATTCCTGTCTGCCTCGAGCAGCACCGTGGCGCTGAAAAGCGCGAGCACAACCGCCACGAATCGAACGAGCGAGTGCAGCCAGTGTCGAGAGCTGGCCTCGCCGCCGGCCCAGTGCCGACGGCCCAAGAGCACCATGTTCAGATAGAGCATCGCTACCGCGAGGCCCAAGAAATAGAACAATCCCGACAGGGTGATCACCCCGGTGCCGAAATCCTGAAATTGCGACGGGATCGACCATCCCTCGAACTGGTGTCGCCACGAGGCCGTCATGGCGTCACCGAGCCGGCCGAGAAAAATGGGGATCGAGCAAAAGAGGGCGCCAGAATGAACGCGACGGTCACATTCGCCGACAAGAGCGAGGCGACCATGCCGATCGCGATCAAAAGCGATCCCATCAACCAATAGCCGAGGTACGTGGCGAATAAGACGCCGAAATCGGGCGATCCCAGCAGCCGGAGGATGAATACGTTCGATAGCGAAAAGCCCAGCGCCACCGTGTAGATGCCGACCGCGGCCAGATACTTGCCGATCACCACGTCGAGATCGTGCGCGGGCAGCGTGAGCAAGAGCTCGTCGGTCCCTTGGCGACGCTCGTCAGCCCAGAGGCTCATCGTGATCGCCGGGATGAAGAGCAACAGGATGTACGGCATATACCTGTTGAGCTGATCCAGGTTCGCCAGATTATTGGTGAAGAAGGTGTCTTGCCAGAACACCACTTCGGAGCTCACCAAGACGAACAAGGTGATGAACACGTATCCGGCGGGGTTACTGAAGTAGCTGAAGAAATTGCGCTTGAAGACCGCCTGGATCACGTGTGGGCGGAATGGCCGAGCCCGGCCGGCACGGGATGCCGTCGCGGCCCGCTCTTTGCTGGTCGGTTGCGTTTCAAGCGTGGTCACCGCAGTTTGTCCTCTCTTCTAGTGGCTAGTGATCAGTGGCGAGTGGCTAGTCGGGGCGACTCCGGGATCTGGCCGCCTGGTTCCATCGTAATGGCCGCTGGCCACTATTGTCATATCATACCGGCTGGGCCGTCAGGCCGTAGAACGCCTGTTCGAGGCTTCCATTCTGGCTAGCAAGCTCACCCGGCTTGCCGTCAAAGACGATCTTGCCGTCGTGGATGAAGAGCACGCGGTCGGCGACCGGCTCTACCTCCTGCAGAATGTGGGTCGAGACCAAGACGGTCTTCGATTGGCCCAAGTCGCGAATCAACTGGCGGACGACCCGAATCTGGTTGGGATCCAGCCCGCTTGTCGGCTCATCCATAATCAGCACTTCGGGGTCGTGCAAAAGCGCCTGGGCCATGGAGACTCGCTGGCGATACCCCTTCGAAAGTTTGCCGATCGGCTTGTGCGCCACGGTTTCTAAAGCACATTGGCCGATCACCGCCTCGATCCGCTCGTGAAGCCGGCCGGCGGGAATCCCGCGGGCTTCGCCGAAGAAGCGCAGCAAGCTGGTAGGGCTCATATCGGGATAGAGTGGGCCGTTTTCCGGAAGATAGCCCAGATGGAGAGCGGCCTCGATGCGGTCGGTCTGAACGTCAATGCCGGCGATTTTGGCCGAGCCGTGCGTCGGCGCGACAAACCCGGTCAAGAGCCGCATTGTGGTCGTTTTGCCCGCGCCATTGGGCCCGAGAAACGCGACAACCTGTCCCTTGGGTATCGAGAACGTCACGTCCCGAACAGCCAGGAACGGCCCGAACTGCTTGCTTAGCCCATCGGCTTCGATCATGACGGGCTTTGACATACGGCTACGATCCTCCGCAACAATTCAAGTGAAAGTAAAAACCTGCACGAAACCACGCGGCCCACACTGTCTCGAGCCCATTGCGGGCACGATCGACCTTGGGGCCAACCGCCGCCGCGGGACGCCCCCGGCGCGGCTCAAATAAGGCGCACAACCTTCATAAAGCTCTCTACGAGGGTTGGCGGAATGTGTTCATTATGCGCAGGCCATCGCGGCTACGCAACCGTCTCCCACTGGCCAGGCGGATTCCCTACACATCATCCGGCCGTTTTTCCAGTTCGCATCGTATCCCTTCCTGCCGTCCAACCGCGGCACCTGCCTCCAAGCCACCGTCCCCCGGCACAGCCACCCATCCGCTTGCGACATTGAATTCCGTCATGCTTATTCGCTGAAAT
Organism: uncultured Isosphaeraceae bacterium; assembly: GCA_963829765.1. Lineage (GTDB taxonomy): Bacteria > Planctomycetota > Planctomycetia > Isosphaerales > Isosphaeraceae > CAWFRS01. The sequence goes on from CAWHKI010000050.1 coordinate 22,896, forward strand.
GGCACTTTTTGTCACAGACACGGCAGGGTTTGACGAAGCCTCGATCTCGGAAAGCCAATGTGAAAAACGAGTCACGACGAATCGACAAACGAGCAGGCGCAGTCGTTTTCGGGGGGCACGAGAAACAGGTTTTTGCCGTGGTTTGGGGCTCGATCACGCCAACCGGTTGGAATGACCGTGGCGACGACCCGGGGACGTCCGACGAGCACGCGGCGCACTTTGCACAATCCCTGTACATACAATATAACGTGGTTTGCAGATTTCGTTAATGCACCTATGCCGGTCTTCGGGTCGATTTCGATCAGAACATCCTGTATCGAAATAATTTAAAATCTTTTCCGGAATTTTTGTCCGCGATCATTGCTCGCACCGCGTCACGACGAGAGGGGACCGATACATCGCAAATAACTCGGTAAGACCGCCACAGCCCTGACGGCCGGAAGAACCCTCCCGATCGCCTTCGGGCGTTCGCGATCGGTCCGGTCGCGGCCATATGAGTTATCGCTTTGAGCCACTTTCCGGGAGGATCATCGAGGGGGCGATTACCGTCCACGCAGGCATGCCCAAGACATGGCTGGCCGGTGGAATACCCGGTGCGAGTGCGCCGTCTTGCTCGACGTGCGCCAGATCGCCGATCGCGTAGGAAAGAGGGAGGTTGCTCGCGGGTCCTTTAACGCCAGGCGAGCGCGAAGTACACGGTGGCCACCGACACGACGAGAGGGCACAAGGCAATCGCGGTATCGCTTTTCCTCCCGAGCAAAGCCGTCTCGCGTCAATCGTGGCCTTTGACGCCTTGACGCTGCTTGGCCTGGGCCCGGACCAGCATGGCCTTGAGATGCTCCAGCTTGGGCAACTTCATGCCGCGGTACATTCTCGCGGCATTGTAGTCGGCCGCGTTGACCGTGCCATTGCCGATGATATCGCCATAGATCGTCGGCATAGAGCCGTGCTTGCCGCGCCACTCGTTCTTGATCGTGTTGAAATCCATACTGTTGACGACTTCGTCGCCGTTGACGTCGCCCGGCAGGACGTTCAAGCGTCCGACGAACATGTCGGTTTCCGGAATATTGACTGTGAGCGTGATGCGATCGGCCTTGTCGATCGGCTGGGCGAACATGATGGTGTAGCTCATCCCCATTCCTGTGATCATGACCGGCCCATAATTGATCCCCTTCGCGCTCTTGAGCATGACATCGGCCGCGGTCAGGACCGCGGACTGGCTGAGTGTGATCTCAAGTCTGTCGATGCCATACCACGGCAAGTCGTTCTTGCGGCCCACAGGCAGCAAGCTGATGCCGTCGCGGGCAAGCTGGATCGTATCGCTGCCGTCGGTGCCCCAGTAAACAATGAGGTTATGGACCAACTGGGCAGCACTGAAGAATTGGAACTCGTAGGCGCCGACGTCGACCGTGCCACCGGAAATCCGAGGGTCGCCGCGCTGATCAGTTGCCTGGCCCCCATCGAGTGCATTGGAGCCAGCGTTGATGGCGGGACTGCCGTACTCGAGCGCGATGGTTTGCGTCGGACCGCCGTTGCTGGCCAGTGTCTCGAGCCCCGGATTGGCAACGCCGACCTGGTTGCCGTTGACGCCATTGGTCAGGCTGCCGGAACCACCTGTGCCGACCAGGTTATACGAGCTGCTCGACGCGAGGCCGCCGCCGTCCACGAGGATGTCACTGGCGGTTGCACCGCTGCCGGTGCCATTTGTGTTGAGCGCGACGATCGTGTTGTACAGCCCAATCCCGCCAGACGGAGACGTCGTCGAATAGGCGGCCAGCCCGCCGCCATTTCCGGGATGGACGACGTTTCCGGAGCCGCTTCCAGTCAGTTCGTAGGTCGTAACCGCCGCGTTGTAGGCAATGGTGCTGTTGACGACGGTCAGCGTCGGACCGAAGTTGGCGATGCCGCCGCCTCCGTTCGACGCGTTATTCGCGATGGTGCAGTCGACGATCGTCATCCCACCATCGTTGCTGATACCACCGCCGCCTTCAAACGCCCAGTTCGACGCGAACGTACTGTCGATCGCGGTCACCGTCCCTTCGTTGTCAATGCCGCCACCGAACAAGGTGCTCGAATTACCGGCGACGGTACTGTTGGTGATCGTGAGCGTGCCGCCGTTGTCGATGCCGCCACCGAAGTCGCCATCATTGTTGACGACGCTGCTATCGTTGACCGTCAAGGCGCCGTTATTCACGATGCCGCCACCGGGATCGCTGCCGTTGGATTGTCCCCCCGTAATCGTTAATCCCGAGAGGGTGGCCGTCACGTCACGATCGACCTGAAAGACCTCGACCGTATTGTTACCATTAAACGTAACGAGGTTCGCGCCGGGGCCGTCGATTACGATCGGGCCGGCCGTCTCGGAGAGCACCAGGCTACTTTGCAGTGTGATCGATCGCGGCGTGCCAAAGACTTTCGGGTCGAACTGGATCAGGCTGCCTGCGGAGTTCGAGTTGTTGTCGGCGAAGTAGAGAACGTAGGCGATGTCGCCGGAGGTACCCGAGCCCGCACCGGTGTCGCTGGTCAGGTCGACCGTGTAGTGGGTTGGGTTTGCCAGCAGCACCCGGTCTTCAAGTCCCTCGGGCACCCAGTGCTGGCGGTCGCGCCGTGAATGCGATCCGCGCCGGGCTGACCACAACAGGGTTTTTAATTCACGCAGGCAGGGGCGAATCATGGTGGTATTCCTCGAGTTTGGCGAGGCTTGCCATGCGTCTGGATTGGCGGTTTCAGAAATCAGCGAGGGCGCCTAGCGTTATCTCGCCCCGCCATTGTACCACGACGGCCCCTCTCAGGCTCATCGAGAGTGTTGGAAGTCGTGGAGTTCCGGTGGCAGAGTGCGAGCTGGCAGTCCAGCACATGTCACCCCGGACTTTGTTTACTTGGGACCGGGACAGGCCGCGGCAGGCGGACAGGTAGACAGTCAAAAGGCGACTTCGCTAAAACGAGCCCTCGATGGTCAACGGAACGGGGCTGGCTGGAGCAGATCTCCTCCCGCCGAACTTCGCCCTCGGCCAGCCGAAGAACCGACTCCTAGAACGCACAGAAAGCCCACCTTGATACTCCCGCGATCGTCAGGGTTTCGCGATTAATGGCGAACGGCCAGCCGGATCAACGACCTCCACGGGCTGTCCCTCCAGGAGCGAACCGGCGGTTGCCTTCACCACAACTTCGCGGCCGTCCAGGCCAGAAACAACCTCGATCCGTGTGCCGTCGGTGAGCCCGACCTCGATCGGGCGGCGCACCGCCTTGCCGGCGACGACGGCGACGCAGTAATCCTTGCCCGATTCGCTCACAACGGCGGTCACGGGAAGCGTCAGGACGTTGGGGTGCTCTTCGGCGATGACCGTGGCGTAGGCGTAGAGGCCGGGCTGAAGCTTTGCGCCGGGTTGGGGATGTCGATCTCGACGCGGAGCGTCCGCGTCTTGGGGTCGAGCGCCCAGGAGATCCGAGTGACCTTTCCCTCGACGGTCTTGCCCTTCATCTCCTGAAGTTTCACCATGGCACGGTCGCCAGGATTGACCTCCGCGGCGAACGCTTCGGGCACATTGACCCTGATCGTCATGATGTCGGACCGGGCGACGATGAAAAGCGGGGGCTTGTCGGCGCCGGGCTGAGTCAGGTCGCCGGTGTTGACGTTCCGCTGGGTGACGATGCCGTCGAACGGCGCCTCGATCTTGGTGTAGGCGAGGCTTCGCAAGGGCGGTGCCCGGCGTCCGCCTTGGCGACATCGATGGCGGCAGCCGCGGCGACAACATCCGAATGGGCCGAATCGAGCGCGGCTTGACTCTGGGTAACGGCCACTTCCGCCGTCTTGATCTGGGCGGCGATCTCGTCGCAGGCGGCCTCGGACGAGCGCAGTTTGCTCCGGGTCTCGTCGAGCAGGCTGCCTGTCTGCGCCCGCGCTGCATACAATTCCTCAATGCGGTGAAACTCGGCTTGCCAGCGGGCGAGGTCGGCGTCGACCCTCCTCTTGCCGGCACGGACGTCGACGAGCTTCGCCTCGGCTCCCGCCACGTTGGCCTCCGCCACCCTGACCGCTGCCCCGGCCTGCTTGTGCTTGGCAATTGCCTGTTCGACCATGGCCTGCTTCTGCTTGAGTTCAGCGTCCAACTCGGGGACCGAGAGTTCCGCGAGAAGCTGGCCCTTCTTGACTGTCGCTCCGATGTTGACCGTCCACTTCGTTGACGTAGCCGGCGATCTTGGCGTGGATCGCCGTGGTCTCGAACGCCTCGAGTTCGCCAGGCTCGCCCACGCTGCGGCGGATGGTGTGCCGCTCAGGATGGACGACTTCGACCGATCTCGCGGGCTGGGCCGCAGGTCCGGGCTTGCCCTCCGACGGTCGCTCGCATCCAGTGACGAGCGCCGTGAGGACGACCGCAGTCGCGAAAGTGGATATGAGGTGCACACTAGACTCGGGGCATGATGTTCCTCTACCTGGGTGGTTAACCTCTTGGGTCGTGGCCGCCGGCCGACAGGTCGCCCGCCGGAGCGTTGAGGCTGGAGAACGTTGCGGCTCGCCGTTGGCCGACGGCCGGGCCATCTCGCTAGCCTCGGCTTCCTCTTCGTGGTAGTGCGTGCTCGCGGGGTCGTCGGGATCGAGCGAGGCCGATTCCCGGCCCGCCCAGCCCTGGACCAGCGCGAAGACGGTCGGGAGCACGGTCAGGGTCGCGATCGTCGCGGCGACCAGGCCGCCGATGACCGCGCGGGCGAGCGGGGCGGTCTGCTCGCCCCCCTCGCTCCATCCCAGCGCCATCGGAACCATGCCGGCGGTCATCGCGCAACTGGTCATCAGGATGGGCCGGAGCCGGCCCTCGCGCCTTCGACAGCGGCCCGTGCTGCCTCCGCACCCTCCTCGCGGCGGTGCTGCTCGGCGAACGTCACCAGCAGGATCGCGTTGGCGACCGCCACGCCGATGGCCATGATCGACCCCATGAACGACTGGAGGTTGACCGTCGTCCCGGTGAGCCACAGCATGAGCACGACGCCGGCGACCACCGCGGGCGTGGTCGAGACGACAACCAGGGCGAGCTTGACCGACTGGAAGTTCGCCGTCAGCAAGCAGCAGGATGACGACGATTGACATCCCCAGGCCGATCGCCGAGGCCGCTGGAGGATCTCCTCCATCGGCCGGATCTGGCCCCGCACGTCGACGGTCGCCCCCTTGGGCGGCGCGCCGGCCCGCTCGATCGCCCGCTCGACGTGGCCGGCGACCCGTCCCAGATCCTCACCGGCGATGTTGGCGGTCAGGCTCACCGATCGCTTCATGTTGTAGCGGTCGTATTCGCCCGGCATCGTTCCCGGGCGGACCTGCGCCACGTCGCGGAGCAGGATCTGCCGGTCCAGGCCGGGCCTCTGGATCGGCACCGTCTCGATGCTCTCGATCGAGTCCATGACCTGGTAGGGGATCTCGACCTGCACCTGGTAGCCGATGCCGGTCTTGGGGTCGGGCCAGTAGTTGGGGACCACGAAGCGACTCGAGGAAGTGGCCGCCACGACCGAGCGGGCGACGTCCGCGGCGGTCACGCCACTCAAGCCCGGCTCGCTCGCGGTCGACATCGATGTTGATCGTCGGGTAGTCGAGCGACTGGCCGTAGTGGAGGTCGCGGAGCGACGGGATCTGGCCCAGCTCGCTGCGCAGCTTCTCGGCGAAGGCGCGGTCGTCGGCGAGGTTCGGCCCGGTGACCGCGACGTCGACCGGCGTCGGCGAGCCGAAGCTCATCACCTCGCTGACGATGTCGGCCGGCTCGAACGAGAGCCGCACGTCCGGCAATCTGCACCGAAAGCTCCCGGCGGAGCCGCTCCTTGAGCCGTTCGATGTCGACCTTCGCCCCCTCCTTCATGGCGACGCGGAGGATCGCCTCCTCCGGGCCGCCGGTCCACTGGTAGATGGCGTTGATCGGGTAGCTCGACGGGATCAGCCCCACATAGCCGATCGAGATCGCCACCTTGTCGCGGCCGACCTCCTTGCCGATCGACTCCAGGGCGGCGATCGCCAGCTGCTCGGTCTCCTCGATACCGCGTGCCGTCCGGCGCCCGCATCCGGAGCTGGAACCGCCCGGCGTCGACCTTGGGGAAGATCTCCAGGCCGAGTGATCGCCCGACCAGCACGATCACGCGCGACGGTGCCGGCGAGGTAAGCCGGCACGATCAGCCAGCGCCAGCGCACGACGGCGCCCACGGCCCGGCCGTAGGCGTCGCGTCCTCGCTCGAACAGGGAGCGTCGCCGGCGCTCTCCCTGCAGCCCGGCGATGGTGATGGTGGCGCAGCAGCCAGGTCGAAAGGACCGGCACGAAGGTGCTGGAGAGGAGATACGAAGTCACCATCGCGAAGCCGACCGCCAGCGACAGCGGGACGAAGAGCGCCTGGGCCGCTCCTTGCATGAAGAACGACGGGATGAAGACCGCCAGCACGCAGAGCATCGCCAGCAGCCGGGGGACGGCCGTCTGCTGGTTGCCGCGCCGGACCGCGCGGGCGACCGAGCGATGTGCCCTCCATCTGGTGGTGGATGTTCTCAACCTCGACCGTGGACTCATCGACCAGGATGCCGATGGCCAGCGCCAGGCCGCCCAGGGTCATCAGGTTGATCGTCTGCCCGGTGAGCCACATGGCCACCAGCGCACCGCAGAGTGCGAAGGGGATGTTGAGGACGACGACGATGACGCTCCGCCAGTCGCGGAGGAAGAGCAGCACCATCAGCCCGGTCAGGACGGCGCCCAGAGCGCCCTCGGTGACCAGGCTACGAACGGCGTTGGTGACCGTGGGCGACTGGTCGAACTCGAAACTGACCTTGATGTCGTCGGGCAGGACCGCCTGCATGCTGGGCAGGGCCTTCTTGACGTTGTTGACGACCGAGAGCGTGGAGGCGTCGGCCCGCTTGGTCACGAGGATGTAGACGGCGCGTCGGCCGTTGACCAGGGCGTAGCCCGTAGGGATGTCGCTGGCGTCCTTCACCGTCGCGACGTCACGGAGGTAGACGGTCGGGTCCTGCCCGGGGCGGATCGGGATCGTCTCCAGCTCCTGGACCTGCCGGACCAGGGAGTTGATCGGCACGATGGGCATCATCTTGCCGATTCGGACCGTGCCCGAGGGGCTGATCGTGTTGCCGGCATTGAGTGCGCCGATCACCTCGTCGGGCGACATCCGGTAGGACCGCAGCCGATCCGGATCGACGCGGACGACCACGGTCCGCTGATTGCCGCCGAACGGCGGCGGGGCCGAGACGCCCGGCAGGCTGGCGAACATCGGCCGGACCTTGAAGAGCGCCTGGTCCTGGATCTCGCCGATCGACTTGGTCTCGCTGGAGAGCACCAGGTAGCCCACCGGGACGCTGCCGGCATCGAACCGGGTGATGAACGGCGAGACGGTCCCCGGCGGCATGAAGGCCCGCGACCGGGTCACATAGCCGATCACCTCGGCCATGGCCTGGGCCATGTTCGTGCCCGGGTGGAAGTGGAGCTTCATCAGGGCCATGCCCTGGATGTTGCGGCTCTCGACGTGGTGGATGCCGTTGATGTAGAGGAAGTGGTACTCGTAGTAGTTGGTTAAGAGTCCCTCCATCTGGGCCGGGTCCATGCCGCCAAACGGCTGGCAGACGTAGACGACGGGGAGATTCAGGTTGGGGAAGATGTCGATCGGCATCCGCGTCACGGCCAGGATGCTTCCCAGCGCGACGGCGACCACGAGCACCATGACGGTCATCGGCCGCCGCAGGGCGAAGACGATCGGGTTCATGGGCTCGATCCATTTAAGGATATCGCGAAGAAGAAAGACAACACGGCCGACGCAATGCGAGCCTGGATCATATTCGCACTTCTCCTCGCTTACGATGTGGGTTCGGGCTGGCGCCGATTCCCCGTCGCTTGGCCGGACCGGATTGACGGTGTAGGCGGCTTGTCGTGAAGGACCTCGGTAACAAGCTCCCGCAGCTTCGTCTTCGCCTCTTCGAGGGCGGCCTGCCCCGCGGGGGTCGCCCGGTAGTATTTCCGTTGCTTGCCCGCCACGACTTCCGTGTGCACGGTCAAATAGCCGGCCTCTTCAAGCTGGTGGAGCATCGGGTAGAGCGTTCCCGCGCCAACGTCGTAACCATGGCGCCCAAGCTCCTCCATCATCTCCACCCCGAAAATCGGCTCCTTCACGGCGTGGTAAAGCACGTGCATCCGCACAAACCCGCCGAAGAACATCTTGGTTAGCAACTCACTCACGACTTTCGAACTCCGATATTGACTTCCGATATTAACCTAACGAGCATGGTCAAGCAAGCCGACGCCAAGGGTGCGCCTACGGATTCTGGCACTTGGGCCCGGCCGTTTCGCTTCCCTACCGTCAACACGCTCCGCTGGCACTCGTTCCGACGCTCCCGCGTCGGAATGCCATCTTCGACGCTCTGCGTCGTCTTCTAGAAGCCGCTCGAAACGGCAGACTCACTCGACCAAGCCTCATGTAACGCCTCGTAGACGAAACATTGCCGTGCTTGTGCAACTCGATCGTCCCGAAAATCGCGAGGCTCGATACCTCGATTTGCGTGCTGTGAGGCCAACGATCGCGGGGTCACACACGACGCTGAGCGTCGAAGACGGCATTCCTACGCGGAGCGTAGGAACGAGTTGGGGGACGTTCGCGGCGTGTCTCCCGCCCATCAGATTCGGCCATCGCCAGAATGCCAGAATCTGTTGGAGCACCCGACGCCAAGGCTTCGGCACCGACCGCTCCAGAGAGCACGGGGCGGCATGGACCGCAGCCAAGAGCTAATCGTTCGACCCGGCACCCCTGTGCAACTTTGGATTGAGTTCGGCGAAAAGGATCGGAAAGTGGGAGTCACCGCGAAGGGGAAAAACTCCGCTAAAACTGGTCGGAGCTAATAACCTCCCCGCCTGCCCGCGTCGATAAATAGCTGAAAACCTGCGGGTTGATCGTCTCCTTGATGAAGCGGGCGGAGCCATCACCGAACAGGAAATTGCAGCCACCTGGGTGCAGGCTGTGGAAGTCGTCCGCACCCGCCTTCTCGTAGTTGGGCACATCGATCCACGCTTCATCGGGCGATGGCCCTGTATGTCCGAGTATCAAAACGTTCGACGTCTCGCAATCCTGAACCGGCCAGTTCGGATTGTTGCAGGATTGGCCGAAGGGAATCATTCCCGCCCATGTCGCGTTGGCGACGTTTTGCGACCGCTCGCCAGCCATGAGCGTGGTGCTGGAGCCGTCGGTAATATCTCGAAGGCCGATCCTGCTGTTCCGGTAGAAAACGCCGTTGTTTGCGGCAGGAAATTCTTCGGGTTCCCACTGCCCAGCCACGGCGACATACTGGCCAGGCGAAAGGTCGCTGACTAAGATGTTGCCGGTACCGTCCTTGATCGTCAGGGGGCCGCTGCCGCCAGTGTTGCTGGGACAGAGAAAGACCGACAGGCTCGTCTCGCGGACGGTCTGCGATCCGGGATCTGTGGTCAGAAGGCTGAAATTCACGGAGTTGTAGAGCGGACTTTGCTCCAGGTTGTTGAGAAGCATTGACCCCCAACCCCAGCCCGGACCAATCTCCTGCCCCATCGGCTGGTTGCCCTGCGTGTTTGAGATGTAGCCTGGCGGGAATGTATCGTGTGTGCCGTGGTAGTTGTGCATCGCCAGCCCGATCTGTTTCAGATTACTCAGGCATTGTGCCCTTCTCGCCGCTTCTCTCGCCGCCTGGACGGCCGGTAACAGCAAGGCGATCAGCACGCTGATAATGGCAATCACCACCAGTAGCTCGATCAATGTGAAGGCACGAGAAAGGCGAGACGCGGAATCCCGTTGCATGGATAGGCTCCTGTTGTGATTTGGGTTGCGGACAGACAAAACGAGATGTCTCGCCGACCCACGTCAAAACAAGAAGCATTGGACCCAGGCAAATCGTCGCTCAGAGTTTGTCGGGAGCGAGCCCGACAGACCGGCCCGGCGATAGTCGCCGATGTTCGGAAGGGATGAAACAGAGAGGGACGGCATGAAGTGCACGTGCGCCTTCGCCAGCAAAATCGTTGCCGCGAGTGAGTGCGCATCGCCGGCAGGCTCCAGGATGCACGCTTCCTCGTCGTCGCCAACGCCCCCGTCGATCGTCTCGATGACGTCGCCTTGCCCATACTCGCCGAAGGAGCGCACGAAATCGTTCGCTGCCTCAGCTTGCCGAAGCGGAGTCCCTGACAGGGCGGCGACCAGGCAGAGGAGGAACATCGTGAGACGCAACATAATGTTCACCATCCCATGTCCACGCGGTCTCGGTCAAGTCCGTTTGAAATGAAGGTCTTATCCGAGACTCTGCCGGCTCGCGATCATCGAAGCCGCTGGGGGCTGAGAAGAGATCATGTTTGCCATCGGCAAGCTCACCGTGAATTCTGTCCCTTGGGCTTCTCGGCTATTGACGCGGTGAGGGAGTGGGTTGACAGCAACGGCATGGCTGCCTATATTCGTCTATGCGGATGAATAAGCAGACTGCCGAACCTCTGGATGTTTCCATCGAACTCTTCAAGGCGTTCGCCGATCCGGTGCGGCTGCGGCTCCTGAACCTGCTGGCGGCTGGTGAGGTTTGCGTCTGCCATCTGCACGAGGCGTTAAACCTGCCCCAATCCACGGTTTCGCGTCATCTGGCGTATCTCAGGAAACGGGGATTGGTGCTTGGTCGGAAGGAAGGGCTGTGGGTGCATTACCGGCTGGCGAAACCGACTGGTAAGCTGCATCGGGATCTGATCGGTTGCCTTGGGGCGTGCTTCAAGGAAATCGATGCCTTGAAACAAGACCGGCAAAAGCTCGATCACGGCTCTTGCTGCGGAGACTGAGGCAGAATTTTTTTTGACCCAATAGATCCGTTTAAGCGGATGTTCTAAAGAGGGGATCAACGATGGAACGCAATGAAATCAAGGCTGCGGTCATGGATCAGTATGGCAAGGTCGCCAAGGGCGAGGCAACTTGCGGTTCACTCTGCGGTTGCACCGACAATGCCGAGGGGTTGGCGATCACGTTCGGGTATTCCGCCGCCGAGCTGGCAACGCTGCCCCAGGGGGCGAATCTCGGCCTTTCGTGCGGCAATCCGCAGGCGGTGGCAGCCATGAAGCCGGGCGAAACGGTGCTCGACCTAGGAAGCGGAGCGGGTTTCGATTGCTTCCTGGCTGCCCGCCAGGTCGGCCCGGCCGGGCGGGTGATCGGAGTCGACATGACCGATGAGATGCTGGCAAAGGCCCGTGCCAATGCCGACAAATCTGGCCTGGGTAACGTCGAATTCCGCAAGGGGGACCTCGAGGCCCTGCCGGTCGAGGACAATTCCGTTGACGTGACGATCAGCAATTGCGTGCTGAACCTGGTCCCGGATAAAGATCAGGCATTCCGCGAGATCAATCGCGTGCTGAAACCCGGCGGACGGCTGGCGGTGTCGGATATGGCCTGGGCGATAGAGCCTGCGACGTCGGTTCGCAAGGACATGGAAGCACTGGTGGGATGCATCGGCGGAGCATTGGTGCTCGAAGACTACGTGTTGCGTTTGAAGCGGGCGGGGTTTACCCACGTTGAAGTTGAAAAGCACCCGGAAGCGGCCCGCAAGATGGTCGAGGTGTCGGGCACCGTGCCGCCACCGGGTATCGAGCATCTCTTAAGTGTCAATATCACGGCCACTAAATGAGGAGCAGTTTACGTCATGAACCTTCCGATGATCGCGGCCTTGGCTTTGGCGGCTGGCCGCGTACGCGCCAGCGACGTCGGGCCACTTGTGCGGGCACTCTGGCTGGTTCGGCAGTGAGGGACGGCCGATGCAGCCAATCCGTCGAACGATCAGCGGGTCAAGGGGGCGTTGTTCAAGGCTCTCGCTAAGGACGGGGAGCTTACGCTCGCATAGCTGGGTGGATTCATGGAACCTGAGACATTCAAGAAGCTGGCCGGGTCGGATGACCGGATCAGCCCGGACGAAATTCGCAAAGCGGTGGAAACCGCCGTGCCGGAGAGCCGGAACCGGCTGATGCCCAAGGTCAGGCAACATGCCGATTTACTCGCAACCTCATACGACATGATTCGCGAAACGCACCGGCTGGCCGGTCAGAAGCTGGCGGAATGGATCGCCAAAAACTATCGGCCGGGAGAACCGCTGGAGGTCGTGGTGGTCTGTACGGGTAATTCCCGCCGCAGCATCCTTGGGGCGACAATGGGCAACATCGCGGCAGCCTATTACGGGATGCCGGAAATACGCTTTCACAGTGGTGGCACAGCACCGACCGCCTTCAACAGCCGCACGGTGAAAACGCTGAAGGAAGTCGGCGTTGAGGTGGAGCTGACCGGCAAGGAAGCGGCCAGGGGGGAGCCGCAGACGGCGAATCCGGTTTATCGCATCCGTTGGGGATCACCCGGCGACACGGGCGTCCCGACGATGGAAACAACGGAGTTCTCTAAGCACTACGACGATCCGGCCAATCCCCAAAGCGGCTTTGCGGTCCTCATGGTCTGCGGTGAGGCCGATGCCGGGTGCCCATTCGTCAAGGGATCATCCCTGCGGGTGTCGATGCCGTATCTCGATCCCAAGATTTACGACGGCGGTTCGCTGGAAGCGGCGAAATACGCCGAGCGGCGCGACGACATGGGACGGCTGTTGCTGTCGGTGATGATGCAGGCCCGGCAGCGGATCGCGGCGGCGGGCACGTCAACGGAACGGTGCCGCTGACGATATGGACGCAGTCTCGCCTAAACGCCGCTCCTGCCTCGACCGTTACCTGACGCTGTGGATTCTGCTGGCAATGCTCGTAGGTATCGTGCTGGGCTATTTCTTCCCGTCCGTCGCTCGATGTTCCGTAGCACGTTACCTGGATCGCGAACTCGTAAAGACTGGTCGACAGCTTTGCGCCGGTATGATGAGATCAGGGCACTTACCGATGCGACGGGACGAACCTAACCTAACCTGCAAGCACCAGATCCGTTCGATGGAGACTTCCATTGCCCCTGACAAAAAAAGAAACCATCCGTCTCTCGCACGATCAATTCGAGCCTGCTCGGCGGACCCTCGGCCAAGCGTTCGAGACTTACCCGCTCATGACCTATCTGCTCCCGGAATCGGAAGGGCACTTGAGAGCGGTCACGTCGCTTTATGGATCGCTCTTGTGGGATTGCCTTGATTGGGGCGAAGTTTATGCAACCTCGGATCTGGCAGGGGTGGCGTGCTGGCTGCCGCCGGGAAAGACTTCTCCGAGTCTTTTGCGTCTGATTCGGACCGGAATGCTGAAACTTCCATGGCTCTTCGGTTGGACGGCTTTCGCGGGTCTCAAAGCGTACGGTGATTTGGCGCACACGCTCCAGAATGAACATGCGGGAGAAAACCACTGGTACCTATCGGCGATTGGCGTGCGTCCTCAGGACCAAGGCAAGGGGATCGCAAGGCAGCTCGTCGCCCCGATTCTCGCGCGAGCGGATCAAGAGTCGTTACCCTGCTACCTGGATACCCATTCGGAAACCAACGTCGCCATTTACAGACGACTTGGCTTTGAAGTGGCTTGTGAGAGCAAGCTCCAGGGACACCCTCTGCCGGTCTGGGGCATGGTCAGGAAGCCAAGCAGTTCTCAGTGAGCGACCGCGCCGCAGCCGGGTTCGGCACGCCGATTGTCGAATGATCGCCAGGTCGATGTCGGCCGTGACCGCATTGACAGCTTCTACCCACAAAGTCCCGCGCGGGACCGTGCCCGGTTCCAGCCGCACCGGCCCTTGTTCGGCCGCGGTGAGCCAGCGCAGGCTCGACCACGGCGATGGGCGGTTTCCCGATCGCCGCGAGTGTCATTGGCCGGCAAACTTCGCTCGCTCGGGCATCGCGGCGAGCACTTTCGAGCCCAGCGAGAGGTAGTCGCTCACGATGTGGACCACTTCATCGTTGTAAAAGTCAGAAGCCCAGGCCTCGCGTTCGTTGTACTTCTTCTTTTTGCGTTCTTTCTTGGCTTTTTCTTCCGCGGCCTTTTCCTCGGGGTCTTCAGGAACGTACTCAGACCGGAATTTCGCCTCGTTGAGCGAGATCGAATGCCGGGCCTTGCGTTCGATATATTTCTTGATCTGTTCATCAAGTTTTTTAAACTTGGGGTCAACTCTCCGTCGCTCGAGGGACCGTTCATTGAGTTGAGCGACGAGATCGGCGGGGACTCGGTTGTAGTTATCGTGCGGTAAGCCACCGACCTTGTCGAACTTCAAGTGGTTCTCCATCTTCCCCTCACCGAAGTCTCGCTGATCGTTCATCGAAGGAATGTGGATATGCGGCGCGACGCCATTAATTTGGGTGCTCTCACCGTTAGCCCGGTAAAACTGCTGAATGGTGAGCTTGAGCGCACCTCGATTCACGGGGGCGTTTTGACGATTGCGGCGACGGACATGATCATTGATCATGACGATCTGCTGAACTGTTCCCTTGCCGAACGTGCTCGAGTCGCCAATGATCAAGCCCCGGCCATAGTCGCGAATCACGCCCGCAAAAATCTCCGAGGCACTGGCGCTGAATTTGTTGATCAGCACGACGAGCGGGCCGTCCCAGGCGGTCCCTTCGTCTTCGTCGTCGAGATGCTTGACGCCAAAAACTTCTTTGACCTGCACCACGGGACCGGTGTCGATGAATAGCCCGGAAAGCGTCTTGGCTTCTTCGAGCAGCCCGCCACCGTTATCTCGGAGATCGAAGACCACCGCGTCAACACCGCTCTTCTTGAAGTCGTTCAAGATCTTGCGGCAATCGCTTGTGGCACTGACGGCATCGCGATCGCCGCGAAGGATCGCCACCGTATCGCCGTAGAATGCGGGAAGATTGATCACGCCAATTTTTTGCGGACGACCGTCGCTTCCCTTGCTCTCGATGATCTTGCTCTTGGCGTGTTGCTCGGTCAGCTCGATTTTCTCGCGGGTGATTTCGTAGACACGCTTCTCTTTCGTACCCTCAGGTTGAACGACCAGCCTGACCTTCGTCCCGCGGGGACCGCGGATATGGCGAACGACATCGTTGAGCTTCTTCTCAACAAGATCGATGACCTCGCCGTCTTCCTTTTCAATGCCGATGATTTTGTCTTCGGGCTGGAGCCGCCCATCCCTGTCGGCCGCCATGTGGGGGACGATCTCGGTGACAACCGCGAAACCGTCCTCGGAGCGCAGCGATGCGCCAATCCCCTCCAGAGAGAGATGGAGCTGCTGATTGAGCATGTCCTCAAGGTTCTTTGGACCCAGGTAAGAGCTGTGTGGGTCGAACGTCTTGGTAAGGCTCGAAAGATAAATCTCCATCAGCTCGCCTGTATCAACCTGATGGGCCTGACGGTTGCGGTCACGATAACGGATTATCCATTTCCGCACCGCCTCCGCGTCGTCTACGTCGTCAACGACTTTGGAAAAAAGCAAATCGAACTTGACCTTCTTACGCAGGCGCTCGTTTGCTTCCGCCTGATCGACGGGGTAGTCGATTTTGTCGGGGTCGTCGCTCAGAGACTCATCGACTGTGAAGTCGTGCTTCTGATGAAGCAGCTCGATCGAGGTCTTGAACCGTTCGTCCTGGCGTTCCAGGAACCTTGCGAACACCTTCTTGGCGAAGTCGATATTTCCCTCGCGAATCTGGTCGTCGAGTTTCGATCCATCCTTCTTGAATTCCTCGACGTCCGCCTTCAAAAAATAGTATTTGCCAGGGTCGAGGTCCTTGATGAAATTATCGCACCACTTGACGGCGATCTTATCGTCAATAACCGGGCGAGCCATATGCCCACGCTCGAGCAAGTCGACAACGACCTTAGCGGTCTCTTGATCCTCGGGCTGGGCAACCGGGGCCTGCCTCCCACGATCACCGCCATCAAGGCCAAGACCGCGCACAGTATCAGTGGGCGTAAGGCAAGTCTGGGCATAGGGTTCAGTTCCTGGTTACGAATCCGATGCTTTCGAGGGGACGTCGAGAGTTCACCAGCCCTTATATTAGCTCTGAACCTCTCATCGGACAAGGGCAGCGGCTCCGCAACCCGGCGGATTGGCCATCTGAGGGCGGAGACAACGCGCAGTCGGCCGCGGGATTTGCGGCTCTCCGATACGATGAAGGCGTGCAAGCCCATCTTCGCGGGACGGCCTTGATGAACCGGAGCGTTCCCGTGGGTTTTGTTGCGCGAATTGTGCCCCAGGAAAAAAGCCTTTTTTTCTCATTGCAACCGCGGATGGATGGAAGGGTTTGGTAAGGAAACCAGGAATGCAGCGTGTCGTCCCCATTCAAGTTCGAGCGTCCTTCCGCCGATAAATACGAGGACGGTACCGCGTTACGCACCTACTGATAGACTTCACGTTACCAAAGCAATGAACCGCCAAGTTGCACCGAGCATCTTGTTGAGCGTCTCGATCGTTTGCTTCTTCGGGGTCGCACTGTATCAGCACGACCCGCAGCGACCGATCCCGAAACGATCTCGATCCGGCGCTGGCGACGCGATCGCTCGGTCAGGCTCGCCTCCGCCGCGAAGGCTGGGAGCTCTGTCATCCGCCAAACAGGTCGAATCGCCAAAACGGGTGCAGCCGGCGTTCGTGTGGGGTAAGACGTCGACGTCGCCAGCCGCGACTGCGTTGGCTTCGGTGTCAAACCCCGCGCAGCTCGTTCATTTCCTCCTCGAAGCGCGGACCTCGCGGGGGCCGGCGATTCCCTGGCGAGGGGCCGGATCGAGGGATCGCGTGAGCCCGCTTCGGCGTTCACGACCGTCGCGGCCGACGAGACCCTAGGGGATGTTGCCTTGCGCGTCTACGGCTCACCGGCGCTGGCCGAATCGCTCTGGCGGGCCAACCGCGACGCCTTATCTCGAAAGGACGCGCCGCTGGCCGCGGGGACGATACTTCGGACGCCGATCGCTCGATGAACTGTGATCCGCGGGCCTACTCGCTGATTTCACAACGGGCAAACGGTCTCATTTGACGCTCAGGTGAGCTTTTGTAAACTGTTCATTAACCGTTTATGTCGCACTCCGGAAATAAATAATGTCGCCATCCTTAACGATGTATTCCTTGCCTTCGAGCCGCTGAAGGTGTTTGACTTTGGCCTCTTTGAGCGAACCGGCCGCGTGGAGCTCATCGAAGGCGGTGACCTCGGCGCGAATAAAGCCCTTGGCAAGATCGGTGTGGATCTTGCCGGCGGCTTCGACGGCGGTTGCCCCGCGTTCGAGGTTCCAGCCGCGCGCTTCGGGTTCTCCCGCCGTGAAAAAGGTAATGATGCCGACTGCGTCGTAGGCCTGCCGGATGATCCGATCTCGCCCCAAGTCGCTGAGGCCGAGGTCGGTCATGAAAGCGGCTCGTTCATCCGGTTCGAGCTGAGAGAGCTCGAGCTCGAGCTTGGCGTCGATGGCGAGTGCCTCGGGCGTCAGGGCTTGCAGCGCTGCCGGTACATTCTGCCCTTGGATCGTGTTCAAAACGGCCACGAAAGGCTTATCGGTCAATAATCCGAACGATCGGAGCGGCTTTTTGTCATCAGCCGAGAGATCGAGCGTCGCCACTCCCTTGCCTTCTTCGAGGGCCCCCAGCACGACTTTGATGATCGCCAGTTCCTTGGCGGCTTGCTCTCGATCAGGCCGCGGCTTTCTTGACGCTCGCTTCCAGACGCTCGGCGCGACTGGTGACGACGGTTAAATCAGCAAACAGCAGCTCCTCGCGAAACGCCGTGAGCTGAGCTGCCGGGTCTCCCCCCGCGAATCCGTTTAAGACAATCAGCAGTGCGTCTCCCTCGCGGATCAGAGCGAGGCGCTGAGGATTGTCGGCATGGGTACCAGACAAGAGCCCTGGCGTGTCGAGAAACTCGACGGTCGCGGGCGTTACCTTCTTCGGTTTATGGAGCGTCGCGAGGAAGTCCAGCCGAGGATCGGAAAGGGTGGCGACTCCGACCTGGCCCGCATGAATTTTGCCGGGGTCCGGTCGCGTTCCCGTGAGAAGTTCAAACAACGTGCTTTTGCCGCTGCCCGCAAACCCGACGATTCCGACACGCATTCGTGTATTCGCTCCTTTTTTGTGATTGATTCTCGGCCCGCGGCCGCGATTTTTTTGGAGGGGCCTTTTCGCCCCCTTGTCTTTTGAAACGATCCCGCGGGGGCCATCAGCGTCTTTTCAGACTGTTTTCGAGGGCGTCGAGCCGTGCGTCAAGCTCATCGAGCAAAGCTGGTTCAAGCTGCAGATGCCCGAATCGGACTCGGTAAAACGCGTCGACGACTTGCTGGGGAACGTCGGCGAGCCCTTGGATTTGCGGCGCCTGACCAATCAGAAACTTCTGTGCCCGCCGCGCGAACTCGCTCTGGGTCTCCGCCGGATTTCGCTTGAGATCGTAAGCCGCAAGTATCTGAATCAGCCGTCGGTAAGAGATCATTCCGGCCGTGAGGGAGGTGGCGTCGCGTGGGTCTCCGCGGGCCCACGAGAGGAAGCGCTGGGCCAGCCGCAACGCGAGGTTCGCCAGCCCCGCGGCCAGGCTCAGAACGACGAAGCTCACGATGAATCCCCGGATACTGATGAATGCGCTGATGCTTGGAAAGAGAAACAGCCGCTTGAACCATTTCCCCAGGAGCCGGCCCAGTTTCACGTATTGAATTCGCATTTCCTGGATCATCTCGCGCATCGGGCCATAGAGCAGGCGATATTGGCGTTCGTCATCAAAGCCGACGATGTAGAAGACCCAAACATGGCGGATCGCGTCGGTGACCGGGCGGAATTTGCCGGCGAGTCCGCCGACTTGGGCGATCGACTCCTGGCGCTCGAGGGCGGGCGTCGGGTCCAGCGTAATCCAGATCGGGGCATGATCAGGTCTCACCTCAATAAGGGCCTCAACCCAGCTATGGGCGTGCTTCTGGCGGACGTTCATCGTTTGGGTGAGTTCGGACCAATCGCCCCCCTTAAAGCCGTTGACTAAACGTGACGGAATGTTCACAGACCTGAGCAACAGTGCCAGCGCGCTGGCGAAGTACTCGCAATGTCCCCTCTTGCGATTGACGAGGAAGTCTTCCACCGGGTCTAGCTTTTTGTCCTTGACGTCCATCTCTAAGGTGTAGCTGAATTGGCCGGAATCACGCAGGAAATATTCGAGCTTTCGCGCGCGGGCCGCGGCGCCTTCGGGGCCCTCGGCCTTGATTTGTTCGACCAGCGGCTCGGCGATTGCTCGCAGCCGAGAGCGCAATTCCTCGGGAACAGACAGCAACCGCTGTTCGTGATCGCTTGGTGGCGATTCATGGGGCTGGGAAGCGTTTGCATCCGTATTGGGAATGATGGAAGTGACCTCGTATTCGTAATCGCCGGAACCCATGTCCGCTCGGAACAGGGTGCCGTCGTTGGTGCTCAGGTTTGGGCCTAAGTCGTTGATGTTCCGGTTCGGGCTTGACCAGTGATGGGCCAAGCGAGCATCAATGATCGGCCTAATGCCAAACAAGCTCACGGAGTCGTTGGGCTCGAGGGCGATTTTCTGGCGGATCGTCTTTTGAAACCGGACGCGAGATTCGTTCCTAAAAGCCACAACCGATTGGGTGGGTCTTGACTGGCGGTGCCAGCGGCCCTTGAGGTATTTCAGCATGGTCACGCCGCGCCACAAGGGCTCACCGGGGGGCGCATCGGCTTGCCATCTTCGTCGGTGAACTCGACCGACATCACAACCGAATCGTTCTCGAGGATTTCGCCGAGCTGGCCCAGTTGGACCTCTTCGTCGAACCCGGTCAAATGTCGCGACATCGGAGCGTTGATCTGACCTCGGGTCGTGCCGCCGAGGCGGGGCAATACCAGAAAGATCAGCCCGCCCAGAGCGAGAGTCGTCGCCAGAACGCGAACCGTCGCCAGCAGATAGGGAACGTCAAACAGGCCGCGGTACGGATCGCTCTTCCGCGAGGACCGATACCAATCTGCCGTCATGTCTTCTGGTGCCGGCAAGAGCCGCTCGGCCTCGCGTTGCAGGAAAAACTGGCCGAGAACCCAAATCGCCAGCATCGCCCAAAGGAACAGCCACGCGCCGACCTGGTCGCTCTGATTGATCACGGAACCGATCAAAACCTGCATGAGGCCTAGTAGGAAGAGAAACCAGTCGTCCTCGGCCGTCTTAGGGAGGAAGTATATGACCAGTTGCAGAGAAATCAACCAATGACCAAGCGACTGAATCATCTGTATCTCGCTTACCTTGTAGTCGAGGTACAACAGGACCACCGTCCCTAAAGCCAGCGCGTTGGCGACAGGTCGCGGAAGTGCCCACCGACGGTGCAGATCAACCGTGAAAAACGCACCGATTCCACCGACTGCCACGGCCAGCGAATAGAGCTTGGCGAATTGGCCGTCCGTCGTGCCGCCGATCAACGCCAAACAAGCGACGAACAACATCAGGTAGAAACTGCCACGATAGACGAGATAACTGTTCATGAACCGGCCCCTCCGTGATCAAGGGGCGACCGGAGTAGGTCAACGTCGCCGACCTCACCTGCGGTCTCGTCACGACGGCGTTGGCCCTGGCTCGGTTGACGCTTCTCGACCTTGGCGTTGAGACGGTGGTGGAGAAGGTTCCGGGTGGTCGCACTGGCGAGCTGAAACAAAGGAACGAGGTCTCCCTGCCCGCTGTTGAGCAAGATCACTCGCCCAAGCAGGCTGCGCGTCGACGTACCCGAAAGCCGCGACGATCGTTCCGCTTCTTCGATCACGTTGAGCGGCCGGCACGAAATAATGATCATGAGCGACTCGCGCAAGACGGGGGCTGGCATAACGTCAAATAATTCCGCCAGTCTTTCTTCCGTGGTGGTCCGCATCATGGCGAGCTGCTCGAGCAACTCGTGCAGGAGCTTGACAGATGCCGGCCCCTGCCGGACGCCGGGGGTGGGGCCGGTCCAGCCCAGGACCAGTCGGCGCCCCTGGTGCCGGCAAGTTTCCAGGCAGAGGGTGGCCGCGAATGAGATCGCATGTTCCAGCGCCTCGCGCTGTTCGGTCGAGGCCTTCGTTCGCGGCAGCCAGGGATCGATCAGTATGGCCAGGTCCTGCTCGTTTTGTTGCTCGAACTCCTTGACCATCAGCTCGCCACGCCGGGCCGACGTCCGCCAGTGAATCCAACGCGAACTGTCCCCCGCCCGATAATCGCGCAGTCCATGATATTCCACTTGCTGAGCGGAACGGTCGTACCGTTGGCCGCGGCGGTTTTCCGTCGCCTGCCGCTGCATTTGGAACCACCGCCGCGTCAGTCGCCCAACAGCGGGGTAAACCACAATCTGGTTGGGGAGCGTGATCGTGGCACGGTGTTCCACCAATCCGAACGGAGAACGGGTACCCAGTTCCAAATCGCGAAAACGATACTTGCCGCGCTTGGGACTCGTGCACTCCCACCGAATGCTTGCGAGATCGCGGCCGGGGACCCTGGCAAAGAATACTCTGGGCGTCACGCTGACCATACCGGTGATCGAGCGATCGACCGGAACCAGCGAATCCTCGACGAACACCGCCAGCGCGGCGAACCAACGGCGACCATTTTCGAGACTGTAATCGATGACAAGGGGGTCGCCCGAAAAAACGTAAGCCGGCAGCCGGCGCACCACCCTGAGCCGGCGCAACATGCCCCGCCCACCGACGATCGACGCGACAAGCGGTCCCGCCGACAGGGTGAAAACCAACAAGATAAGGTTGACCTGTTGCCAGAGCCCGGCGGCGAGGAGCGACAGCCCACCCAGGAAATAATAGATGCCCTCGCGAGTCGCGATTTGCCGTTCCGTCGGCAAAACGGCCCCCACCACCCGTTCAGTGAGCCGGCGGATGGCAGACCGCCGCTTTCGCGGGCGATGTTCAGTAGCTGCGATCATGGATGCTCGTCCCCCGGTGCTCTACTTGTCAGTGAGCTTTCCACCTTCGAAAGCGGCTCTTCAAGTGGGCACTCGCAGCCGATCGACAATGTCTCGAATGATTGCCTCAGCGGCCCCAAATTCGCCCGCTTGAAGGAACGACTTGCCAACGACCCGATGCGCCAAGACAGGCACAACCAGCGACTTGATGTCGTCTGTGATCACATAGTCGCGTCCGCAAACCAGCGCTAGGCTCTGCGCTGCCCGATAAAGTGTGAGCGCGCCACGCGTGCTCACTCCCACGTGAAGGTCTTCGCTCTGGCGAGTCGCATGCACGATATCGAGCAGGTATTCGGTAATGGCATCATCCACCTGGATCTGTCTCACACCACATTGAAGTTGAAGGACGTCGTTCGCGGTAAGGACTGAGCGAAGCCTTTCGACGGGCTCGCCGTCACGATGGCTCGCGAAGACCTTGCGTTCCTCGGATCGGATCGGGTATCCCATGTCGCAGGCGAAGCATGAAGCGATCGAGCTGACTCTCGGGAAGGACGTAAGTCCCTTCGAATTCATAGGGGTTTTGGGTGGCCAGCACGATGAAAGGAGGTGGAAGCGGATACGTTTGCCCCTCGATCGAAGCCTGGCGCTCGCTCATCGCTTCCAGAAGTGCGCTTTGAGTCCGTGGGGTGGTGCGGTTGATCTCGTCGGCCAAGATGACATTCGCGAACAGCGGGCCGGCCTTGAAAACGAACTCGCCCGAGGGTGCGTGGTAGATGCTCGATCCCAGGACGTCCGAAGGCAATAAGTCTGGCGTGAACTGGATTCGCCGGAACGAGCAGTCGATACTTGCGGCGATCGCGCGGGCCAGCAGCGTCTTGCCCACGCCGGGCACATCCTCGATGAGCACGTGCCCTTCCGCCAAAAGGGCGACAATGGCCAACCGGATCACTTCCGGCTTTCCCAGGACCACGCGTCCGACGTTTTCAATCAGTCGATTCGAAAGGGAAAGAAGATGGTCGAGTTCGGGAAGGATAGATTCAGTGAGCTGGGTAGAATTCATGCGATATGCTCGATGGGCTGTTCAGTGCGTCTGGTCCAACCATGGTCCCACGCCGTGATTTCAGTATAAACCATCGTCGCACGGATTCCAACCGCTGGATGTGTGTGCCTGCTAAGTGCTTGTGGGACAAGGGTTTTCAAGTGACGACGGAAACTTAAGGAGGGCTGCGGTCGCAGAGGCGCGGCTCGGAACTTATGGCGGGCGACGGCTGCAAAGTGTTGATCGTGGCTGGGCGGCTCGATTGCGAGGACGTCGGCTGGCCCTTATCCCCATTGCTCGGTCGACTGGAAGAGCGCGGCTGTCACGTCCGGGTTCTTTGTCTTTCCAAGGGGAATCGCCGGCTTGATGACCGCCGCGCCGTTGAACTTCCCGCACTCGGAAACCGCTGGCTTCGAAACATCGCGATTCGGGATTTTTGGTCGCATGACCGTCTGGAGTTGCCGGACCTGCTTCACGTCGTTCACGATGAGATGGCGGATGCGGGCATCGCATTGGCGGAGACCGTCCGACTTCCCTACATTCAGACCGTCTCAAGATTTGGCGCCTTGGCAAGTGGTTTGAGACTGAGCCGCCGATGGTGCCGAGGGATTGTGGCGACCAATCCGGATCTTGCCGACTCCCTGATCAAGGAACTCGGCTTCCCCGCGGACCGGCTCACCGTCGTTCGACCGGGAATGGCCTTCGATCCGCTGCCTCCGGCCAGGGCCGGCGGCGCCAGAGTTCCCGTGATCGGCACCGGCGGGCCCCTTGAGGAGGCATCCGGAATGATGATCTTTCTCGAGGCCGCTCGTCTCGTCGTGGACGCGGGCCGCGACGTCGAGTTCGTGATCGCCAGTCACGAAACCCAACAAATCGCGATTCGCCTCCGAATTCAGCACCTTCGAATCGCCGAACGGGTCACCGTCGCCGATTATCCCACCGTCGGAGCCGGATTTTGGAACGCGCTCGATATCTATTGTCAACCGGCCGTCGTCGCCAGCGCGGGCCGCACTCTGATTCAGGCGTTCGGTCGCGGAGTGCCGTGTATCGCCACTGATGTCAAGGGCCTTCGCGCCTTGATCGATCCGGGCAACAATTGCGTGATCGTTCCCTCGCATGATCCTCACGCTCTCGCGGGCGCCATGATCAGCCTTCTGGATCGTCCCGATGAGGCCGCCCGGCTTGGCGCCCGGGCACTCGCTCGGGCCCGCGGTTGCTTCGACCCCGAAACCGAGGCCGACCACTTAGTCAACCTCTACCTTTCGGCATTGGGCGTCCGAGCGGGAGGGCGATCCGAATACTAACCCGAAGCGCCAGCAAGGCTTCCGCTGGCGATCCCCTCGCTGGCGCCAAAAAATATGGCATGCGTGGCACACCGGGCGACTGCTTGGTCATGGTAGGTTTGTACAAGCGGCGTCGGTCGCCGGAAGAAATGGATTTCGACCGGTAAGAACGCGAGAAGAGCCGACCGGCCGCGAGTTTAATTAAGCCAAGCACTGCGTAGGACGCTCTCGCCCAGGAGGGGCCCATGTCAATGACAGCTTTCCGCACAAGCAGTCGCCAAACCAATCGGCGCCGAGTCAAATTTTGCGTGGCGGTCGAAGACCTGGAAGGCCGGCGGTTGTTGTCGGCCGGCTATTTTCACCAGATTCACCACGCGAACACCCACAACCACGCTCAGGTCCAGTCCGCTTCCGACACGACGACAACCAACACGACGCAGACCAATCATCATTCGCACGGCCATTCCCGCGAGTCGCACGGTCACTCGATGCGGATCAGCGGCATTTCCAAGGCCATCTCGGCACCGGTGATCACCGTTGAGCCGATGATTAACGTTACACCTCAGTTCAACGTCACACCGACCGTCAACGGCGGAACGTCGAGCACCGAGACAACTTCGAGCACCGCCGCGACGACGGCATCGACTCCCACGCCGACGCCATCGCCGACATCCACTTCCGTCTCAGCCAGTGGATCGAAGACGTCTGACACGACGACCGATACCTACACGACCAAGTGGACGGCCACGGCCACGCCTACTCCGTCGTCATCGTCGCACAATGCGAGCGGCGGCACATCGACGCTCGAGACCAATAACACGTCAACCACCACATGCCCCACCCCAGCGCCCACACCGACTCCAACTCCCAGCCCGACCGCGACCGCGACCGCGCCGGCCGCGGGCTGCTCGACCGCTCAGACCGGCACCACAACATCCACCGGAGCCCAGGCGGGGACAGGATCGTCGAGTGCTCAAACAGGCACAACGACCTCGAGCGGAAGCCAGGCGGGGACAGGCGGCGCGGGTGCACAGGCTGGCACCAGCACATCGACGAGCAGCCAGGCGGGAGCGGGAGGCGCAGAGTTCTCAAACCGGCACGACCACATCGACCGGTAACCAAGCCTCCAGCGGCGATTCATCCGCCCAGGCAAACACCGGATCGTCGTCGTCCACGACCGCCGGCGGCTCCTCAGCGGCCCCATGCGGTTCAACCGACTCAGGGGCGAAGGCGTCGACTTCGACCAATTCCTCGACCGCGTCGACAGCGACTGGGTCGGGGAGTGGTACGGCCAGCTCGCAGACTTCAAGCAGCACGTCGACCTCGGCCGATTCTAACGGCGGGGCATCGTCGGCGCAAACATCGACCTCGACCACCGCGAATACGACCGCGTGAACTCAGGCTGCCAATGCCTCAGCAGCGCGAGCCCACCCGCTCACGACTCGCCGCGATCGGCGAGCCGGAACGAGGGGCTTTCGCTACTTTGGGCAGGGAGCACTCGGTCAAGCGCATCTCGTAGCGGTTGGCCATCGCCAGAAAGTCGTAGAAGGCCAGCAGGCCACAGAAATAAAGGCCCGGCTTGCCGTCGAGAAAACCCAGACGCAGCACGTAAGCGTAAAGAAAGCGGAAGAGCGGGCGCAGGGGTAAACGCCAGGCGATTTTTTTGAGGCGACGTTTAAATCGCTGAACGCCGCCGATTGATTGGGGAATCGGCTCGTTGATCACACGATCGGCCAGCGCCGCCTCCCAGATGGCATAGCGATTGTGTTTCTCGACCCAGACGGCGACGGTGGGGTAGGCATGATGCTCAAGCTCATTGTGGAGGCGAACGACACGTCCCTCGAGCTCGACGTGTTCATGCGCCTCATTGTCGCCGGCGCGGCCCCCGGTACTATCGGCAACTTTCTCATAGCGGCCCAATCGATGTTTGAACAATCGAAGATTCCAGCACGACGAATAGCCGCAATGGCGGATCTGCCGGCCCAGGAAATAGTAGCGTGAGTTAAGGTAGTACCCATCGGCCTCGTCGCGGTCGATCCGAGCGGCGATCTCGCTCGCCAGCTCAGGGACGACCACCTCGTCGGCGTCGACAATCATTACCCACTCGTTGCGGAACGGGATGTGATCGAGGGCCCAGTTCTTCTTCTTGGGGTAACTGCCGTTAAAGTGAAACTGGACCACGTTTGCCCCGAAGCTCGCGGCGACCTCCGCCGTTTGATCGGTACTCTGGCTGTCTACCACGAAGACTTCGTCAGCCCATGCCAAAGCGGCCAGACAGCGTTTCAGGTTTTCCGCTTCGTTCTTCACCGGGACGATCACGCTGACAGGCGTTTGGTCGTCGGGCTTTCTCATTGGTGTGGGATGATATCGCATGGCTGTTCTTGTGGCTCATTTAAAGGAAAAAATCAGGGAGATCGCCGTCGATGGCTATATGGTCACGGGCTCGGGCGGCGGTCCGCCCCCTCTCAGCCACTCGTAAACGCACGCGAGGCGTTGCGCCTGCCGGTCCCATGTGTAATGGTCTTCGATGAGCCGGCGGCCGATTTGCCCGATTTCGGCGCGCTCGGCTGGTGTTCGATCGAGGAGGTCGCGTAAGCCTTGGCTCACGCCCGCGACGTCGGGTGCGACTTCGATGCCGCCACCCGCCGCGGCCAGCTCGGGAAAGTGGCAAGCTGTCGTGATCAGGCACGGTAGACGACACGCCAGGGCCTCGAGAACGGCGATGCTAAAGCCCTCGCTAAAACTAGGAAGGACAAACGCATCGGCCGCCCCCCAAACCTGTCGCGCCCGCTCTCCGGCCACATGCCCCAGGTACGTCATCCGGCTCGTCAAACCGAGAGCGGCCATACGCTCACAAAACGGGGCCCAGGCGCCGTCGTCGTTGCCGGCGACGACCAGGTGAAGCTCAGGATGGTCAGGCACGACTCGGCTCAGGGCCTCGGCAAGCAGACTCAGGCCTTTCTTCACGTGCGCTCGTCCGAAAAAGAGGAGCACGAATTTGCCCTTGATTTCCGGGTGTTCCGCCTCGAAGACGGTTCGGGTGGGCAAGTCGTTAAAGGGCGCGAGATCAACGCCATTGGGAATAAAGCAAACCGGTGTACATGGAGCGATGTTTCGAAAGTGACCGATTTCAGGGCGGGACAGCGCGTGCAAGCAAGAGGCGCGACGTAGGTTCTTCGCCTCGATACAAGCCAGATAAAACCGCTTCTTCCATTGCTTGTGCTTGAGTGCCCAAGGGTCAGCCATCCCGTGCGCGGCGATGAGATACGGAACGCCCGCCGTGCGAGCGGCCGGAGCACCGCGACGCGTTTGTACTTGCCAAAGACCGTGTAAATGCACAACGTCGGCGCCGCGAACCGTCTCTTCAAGATCGGCCTCCGGCCCAGCGATCGTTGCCCCAACGGCGAGCGGATGTTCGTCAAGCCGCGATGGCGTGGACGTTACGATCGTCACCCGCTCGTGCAACCGGCTCAGAGCCCCGGTCATTCCCAAGATACTTGGGACCATTCCTCCGTCTCGGACCCGGTCGAGTCCGTTGCAGAGGTGAAGCCAGGTGCGGGTGCCGGCTCGTCGAGAAAAAGCAGCGGCATGCCCAATAGGCGGAACGGCCGCTGCTGTGGCGGCTTGGCGGGTTGTTTGAAGCATCGATTTATCTCCCATTCCTGGCGGTTGAGAGTGAGGGCGCACGCCGCCTCTGTCTCGCTTGAGCATACTCGAGGGCTTCCATGACTCCCGCCGCGAACCGCTCCGGCCCCCAGCTCGCGACGACCTGGGCCGCACGCAGGCCCATCGCTCGTCGGTCTTCACCGCGAAGCGCCGCCATCCAAAGCAGCGCGCCTGCCATTCGCTCGACATCGAATGGATCGAATTGCTTGCCGGTCGTTCCGTCCGGCCCCGGCACGAGCGTCGCCGCGCAGCCGGCCCGAGATGACACCAAGAGCGGCAAACCACTAGCAGCCGCCTCGTTGACCACCAGTCCCCATGGTTCGGAAACACTCGGTAACACAAACGCCCCGGCATGGGCATAGTAGCGAGTTAACGCGTCGGCCTGGAGGAACCCTGGGCAATGAATCACGCTGTGGCAGCCGCATTGCGTGATCGCTCGCTGTACCTCGCCCGCATTGGGGCCGTCGCCACAGAGGACCAGTTGCCAAGCCGTGAGCGGGTCGCACTGCTGTCGATAACGCGCGAAAGCCCGGATCAGTGCAACCAGGTTTTTTTCTCGCGAAAACCGGCATACCGTGAGAAAGAATGGGCCCGCCGGTAAGCCGGTCGTGCCGGCGGGGTTTGCCCGCCACTTGTCGGCACTTAACGCGAAGAAGTCGTTGTCGACGGCGTTGTAACCCATGGCGATCTTTTCCGCCGGCATGCCGAGCTCGACCAGATAATCGCGGTGCGCGGGCCCGCCGACGAAGGCCGCGTCAAATTGGCGCACTCGGCGCATCTTGATCAGCTCTTTCCACCACGCGTGGGGCCGGTCGATCGCCTGGCTCTCGGACATGAGTATCGCCGCTCGTCCCTCGCGGCGGGCCCAGCGGGCAGCCGCCATCGACTCGGGCCGCGCGTAACCGACCAGCCCGACCGCGTCGGGTTGATCCTCTTCAAGTGCCTCCACAATCGCCTTTCTGCAAGCGGTCGAGTCGACACTCTCAAGGACGCGGTCGGGGAAGAAAGTAATCCACTTAAATGGCTCTTCGCGTCGGCTCCGGCTCCAGGGGTAGGTTTGCTCGCGGCCGGCGACTTCATAAGCAATCAGCCGGTTTCCTTCCCTCGCCAGCCGGGCGGCCAATGCGCGCAGCCGAGCGAGGTGATATGGCCCGAAATTGGTGAAACAAACGGCGAGCGTCATGATGGCGTCCTCCGGCTCATGAGGTTATCCGTGGACTTGCCCAGAACGGGGTATCGACCCGGTCCGCGACGGGAGAACGACGGGACAGCTTGAGAGACTTTAGCCAGGCTGCTCGTCGCGCCATGATCGGTCGCTCGACCAAGTACCCCAGCGCGATCCCGGAGAAGATCCCAACCAACACCAGAATGAGCCAGGTGATCCGCCAATCGTTCACCAGCTTCCGGCGCAAGATCGCCGATCCCACGAGCATGAGCAGTGGCCCATGGAACAAGTACGTTGGATAACTTGCGAGGCCCAGGATTCGTGGCACCAAGCGACGCGCGCTCGGGCTGTTGTCCCGGTGGAATCCTCCGCGGTCGTGACGATCCGAACCAGCATTAACGTGAACGCCACTGCCAGCATCAAGTACACAATTTCGAGATGGACGTGTTGAGAGAACCACATCGCGATCGCGCCCGCCAGAATCAACGGCCAGAATTGGGACGCGGCTCGGGCCGGCCGCCACCGTCTCAGATCCTCGCGATGCTCGGCGACGAGTGCACCCAGGAACCAAAACGTTCCCAGGCCGAAGAGCATTCCAAGTCCACACACGAAGAGCGAGCGGTTCCAGCCGAAATAGAGCGTATTCATCGGCACGGCAACCATGACGCAAACGGTCATTCCCAAGGTCGTGGCACGGATGCCGCGCTTGACCGCGAAGCAAACCAGGAACCCATAGAAAAGGTAATAGAACATCTCGTTGGTGATGCTCCACGAGGGCGCGTACGAGCCAAACGTCTCGGTAAAATTCTGGATGACGAACAACTGCGCCAGGAGCACATTGCCACTGATTCCGTGGGACCAACAAGGAGGTCTGGCCCCCGCGATGAGCCACTCAACGATCATCGCCCAGACCAGGGCCAGGTAGTAAAGGGGCAGAATCCGCGTCAAGCGTCCCGCGAGATAAGTTGAAAGCGGAAACGAGCCGCCCTCGATCGCCCTCGATACCGAAAGCTGGATGCAATAGCCGCTGATGACGAAAAAACCGATGACCCAGTATGCTCCGGCGGCCACGACGTACAGGAGGAACCTGTGCAGCCACCAGGGATACTCGCTGGGCCCATCCGGATGGATCGACCAGGAGATGTCGACGGCGTGGGCGGCAACCACCAGAAACGCGAAAACACCACGACATATATCTATTTTCTCGTTCGCCGTGTTTCGGACCCCGCTCGAGGGCTCGCGTCCGCGTTGAGAGCTGGCTTTCCGAGCATCCGTGGCTCCTTTCTCAATCAATCGTTCCGTCGCGAGTCGCCATCAGCCACCTTAGGTAGCGTTCGCAAATTACATCAATATCACTGTGCTATCCACTTCCGGTTTCAGAGCGGTCGCCCCGTCGCCTAAGCGACAGTCGATCGCGGCTGCTCAGCCCCCGGTTTGTTCGCCCACCACATGAAGACAACGAACGGGAAGGCAGTGAATCCCCAGTTGTAGTAGAACCAGGCCAGAGGGTCGTCGGCGACGACCATGAGCCAGGAATTGAAGAATGAAATGGACCACCAGAATTGGGCCCACGGCACGTCCGCATGAAGGCGGAAATAATCGTAGCTCGTGCGGAGCAGCAGGGAAACGCATGCCAAAACGATCAGGGTGCCCGCCGCGCCACCGTTGAGCTGGGTAGCGCCCAGGATGCCGATCGCCGGGCCGGTGAAATCCTCGTCTCGTTCCAGCTCTGAGCCGGCAATCCAGGCACTGACCCACTGGGCGCGACCATAGTACGGCTTGTTACGCCATATGAGTCGTGGTATATACGTGGATACTATACGCTTGTAATTCTCGCCGTAGTCGTATCCTGACTTCATGGGAACCGTATCCATCATGAGGAGAAACCCGCCATATTCCTGGGTTTCGTACGATTCGGGTTCACCATCCTCTTCGCTGTGTGAGATATTGAGGCTTTCGAGAATCTTCGTGACCCGGAAGTCACCGAGGAAGTGAGCAAATCCCGCGAGCGACCGCTCGTACTTCATGTTACCCCTCCAGCCGATGGCGATCGCGACGACCAGCGAGCCCGCGAACCCGGTGGCCATCAAGACCGGCCAGGACGGTCGCTTGAGTCGCGGGATGTATGACGCGCAGACGGTGGCCAGCACGCCCATCAAGGAGTGAGACCGCTTGCCATTAAACATCCAGATGAGAACGTAAAGGGCCGCCACCATCAGGCCCGCGGCGAAAAGTGACGGTCGCGTCGACTGGATTGTCCGGCCCGTCACGATGAGCATCATCGCCGCCACCAACATCACGAACGGGAAAGATCCGATCAGCGAAGTCTCAGCCGAAACTGTCTCTGGCGAGCCCGACCTGACCACAAGGCCCGCGCAGAAGAGGCCCCACAAGATCAGGGGTGGGGTGAACACCGCAACCGTCCCCGCCGACCAGCGCCGCGGTGGCGAAGGCAACAGCGTCGCCAGCCAACTGCCGCCCCCGCAATGGTAGGCCAGTAAAAACCACAAAAGCGCCCACAAAGCACGAAAGTTCGCTGCCGCGACCAGCTCGGCCCCACGCACGGAGACGGCCCAATCGTGGTAGCTTATTGCCTGAATGATGTAAATCTGAACGTAACCGACTAGGAAGAGCCATGTCGGCGCGAACGGGTCGAACTTCCGGGTCGTCACCTGCGCCAAGAAGTAGGTCAGGATCACGCCGGCGCTGCCATAAACGTAGTAAAGCTCCGTCATGACGATCACCCCGTCTCCGCGGCGCGAATCGGGCCCAATTCTCCAACCCGCTCGGCCACGCGACTGGTCGTCGAGGAGTACGGAAACAAGTCCTTGAGCTTCAGGATCGGTCGCTCCACATACCGGTAGGACAGAGCGGCGATCGCCAGACTCATCCCGATCTTGATTAGATCGCAGCCGAAGTTATTACTAAGCCGATGACTCGCCGCATATTCGTCGACTAGACTGAAGACAATGTGATGGTATAAGTATAAGCCGTAACTGATCTTTCCGAAGTAGACCAGTCGCCGGTCCCGCAATACCCGCAATCTGGGATGGCCGGCGTAGAAGATGGTCAGGCCGACCAGCGCGAAAAAGACCATGTTCAGGCTGAGCACTCGGGTGCTTTGGATAACCCGAAAGAGCACGGGATCGAGATACGACGCGCGATCGAGGCTTTTCGCGATGATGCCGCCCAGCCCCCAGTACGCCGCCGCGGCTGTTCCCAGGCGGACCAAGAAAGAGTGATCCTTGTCCCTGGTCGCCGCGCTCGATGATGCATGAAGCCAGCCCGCCAGTAAGGCCCCAAGCGCCAGACCGTCGCAGTGCGTGACAAGGATCCAGGGATTCATATTCAATATGCGAGTGCATACTGCTAGAACGACCAGCGCCGCGGCGGCCCAGGAAAGGCGTTTCTTCCCCAACAGCCAGAGTGCCGCGGGCCAGACGACGTAGAACTGTTCCTCAATGGCCAGGCTCCAAGTGTGCCGAAACGCCGTAATGAAGGCGGGCGGGTCGTCCGCCCAGTAGTAAGGTAGGCCCTGCGAAAAAGTGAGAAAGTATGGCAGACCTTCGAGGCGGCCGGGCACGCTCACGAACGGATTGACGGCGACAAGAAAGAACAAGGAAAGGTAGTAGATCGGCCAAATTCGCAGCCCGCGCCGCGCATAAAATGCCAGCAGGAATCGCTCGCTGGGCGGATGGCTCAGAAGGATCGAAGTGATGAGGTAGCCGGACAGCACGAAAAAGAGATCGACCGCCGCACCTAGTAAGGTGACCTGGATCAGCCAAAGGTGGTAAACCACGATGGCGATGGCGGCCAGACCTCGTATCGAGTCGAGTTCCTTAACACGCGGCATACTCTCCATGTCGGCCCCGATCTTCCTTGATCCTTGATGAACGTTCCGGTGAACGTTGCAACCAGTCGCTCACGATCTGTTCCATCGACTCCCGGGCTGCAAAAAAAAGAGACGGTCTCGCGTTAGATCCGGCCCGGTAGAGCTCTCCATTCCACGGCTAATGGCCGGCGTAGGTCTTGGCGAATTTCTCGCGGCGAGCCAGTTCGAGGTCGTGATCGACCATCATCTTCACCAGGCCGCGAAAGTCGACGTCGGGTTTCCAGCCGAGAGTTTCGCGTGTCTTGGTCGCGTCGCCCAATAAAACGTCGACTTCCGAAGGCCGCGTATATTTCGTGTCGAATTCGACGTAGTCGCGATAGTCGAGGTCGACGAGTGAAAAAGCCAGTTCGAGAAGCTCGCGCACCGAATGGGCCTCACCGGTCGCCACGACATAGTCGGCGGGTTTCTCTTGCTGCAGCATCAGCCACATGGCACGGATGTAGTCGCCCGCGAACCCCCAGTCGCGCTTGGCGTCGAGGTTCCCCATGATCAGCTTCTTTTGCAGGCCCTCCTTGATTCGACTGGCGCCCAGGGTGACCTTGCGCGTTACGAACGACTCGCCCCGGCGCGGGCTTTCATGGTTGAACAAGATCCCGGAACAGGCGAAGAGCCCATAAGCTTCGCGATAATTGACCGTTTGCCAGTGGGCATAGAGCTTGCGCAGGCGTACGGACTGCGGGGGTGAAACGGCGTGCCGAGGCCCTGCGGAGGGGCGCTGACCCGTACATTTCCGAGCTCGATGCCTGATAGAACTTGACCGGCTTCGATTGATTCAGGTGCCGGACCGCCTCGAGCAGCCGCAAGCTGCCCAGACCGACGACGTCGGCCGTGTAGAGCGGCTGGTCGAACGAGACCCTTACATGGCTCTGCGCACCAAGGTTGTAAACCTCATCGGGGCGCACCTGTTCCATAATCGACGTCAGGCTGGATGCGTCGGCAAGGTCGGCGTAATGCAGCCGAAACCGCTCGTGGACCGACGGATCGCGCGAAAAGATGGTCGATGCGCTGCCGGTTCAGACTGCTCGAGCGTCGGACCAGGCCGTGCACTTCGTAATCAGGTTTGGCGAGCAGGAATTCGGCGAGATACGATCCGTCTTGACCGGTGATTCCCGTGATTAAACTGCGTCTCATGTATTCGATTCCCGGAAAATTGTTACCTTTCGCCCGTCATGGAACATGATAGATGGCGCGCTCAATCGGCAGGATCGGTTCGAGCGTTTTCACCAGTTCTTGGGCAAATTCCTTAAGCGCATCGCCGTCGGAGTCGTATTCGCCTGGATAAAATATTTCGATGGTCATTGACGATCCCCTCGTCGTCTGCCCGTGGCTGCTCCGGCTGGTGATTGAAAGTCGGCGGACATAGTTCTCCAGGCTTCCTTCCCCGAAAATGTAGTACCAAAATCCAACATGCTCGACTAGCTCACCTCGGTGGTAACCCAACCGTGTGACCTCGATCGATCGGCCGGGCCCAACGGGAACATCAAGCACTCGCGTCAGCGATTCAATCTCCGTCCATCCCCCCGAAGGAAGACAAATCTTCGGGCTGTGGCGCAGATTGGTTCCTTGGAGCGAAAAATTGATCCAAAGGCGAAGGCGAAGTCCGGGCTGCCTGCGACTCTCATAGCTTCGGTTCAGGTATTCCGTCGTCTGCGCGCGTTCAACGATCTCGGGGTCGACCGGCTCGTCCTTCCCGACCCAGTCGCCGAAATCGAGCGGAATTGAGGTCAAGGCTTGCCGCAGTGGAGGCCGAACGGTGTGGTTGAGACGTTCCAAGCCTGCCTCCGCGCCGAGACCCGTAGAAAGGATCGCGCCGCAGAGCAACGTTCGTTGTAGTCGAGACATCATGCCACCTTGTTATCTCGCTGTCTGTCGGTTGAGAATCGATCGATCGGTCCGTCCTGGCGGGCCGACAATTCAAGACGAGCCGGCCACGAGCGGCCGCGGTTGAGTCACTTCACTTTCAGGGCCGGTGCCGGTTTTACGAACAATGATCTGAAAAATATAATCGAGGACGACGCACTCACAATGGAGCAAAAGCAGTCCGAATCCCATCATCAGCAAGCCCTCGAGAGTATGGTATGTCCCCAGGGCGAGCTGCGGATTGACGAAATGCATGATGTAACCAGTCAGCATCACCCGGGCGATGTTCGCCGATAGGGCGATCGGCAGCGCGGAGACAATGATGACGACGCGATACCACACCGGCCGCGTTGTCAAATACGCCACGGCCGTGGTAAGAGCCAGAAACCCGGTCAACTGTCGCATGCCGCTGCAAGCCTCGGCGACGAAGAGCTGAAGGCCTCCCGGCAAAGTCATCCTGTTCCCTTCGCACAAGACCGGAACGCCCGTCGCGTTCATTACGGTCGATGCGACTCGGCTGGCCAGCAATTGCAGTGGTGAGGCGATCTTGGAATAGAGCGCGATCGGCAGCGGGACCATGAAGATCAAGAAGAAAAACCCGAACCAGTACCGCCGCAAGGCCACGCCGCCGCACAACAAAGTGAACAAACCCGCGAGACCGATCAAGAAGGCGATATCACCCAAGAACGGGATTGGCAGCGGTATCGTCACCAGGCGCACCAGCAGGGCGGCGCCCAAAAGCAGAGTGCCCATCCACTGCCCGCCGCGGATGGGTACCGGTCCGACGCGCCACCTGACCGGCAAAGTAGAGGCTTATCAGCGGAACCAGGAAACCGTGGCTGTAGTTTTCGTCGGTCGTCCAGGCGTAGTAGAAGTGATCGAGGTTGCTCCAGAACAACCGCGTGAATAATCCGATGCAGATAAGCGTACCACACCAGAACATGCGCTGACCGGGATCGGCCACGTCGCGAGCGAGCAGCGTGAATAGGCCGAGCGATGTCTGGTCGCTCTTCGGAAGTGGGGGAGGCTCCTCGATTTTTACCACCATGGCTGGTCGTCCTTCACTTCGGCTTTGAAAATAATGTAGTCCTCGGCAACCCGGTGCTTCGACACGATCTGAAATCGAGTACACCCTGAGCTCGCGTTGCCCGTTCCCAGGTTTGCATCTCATCGTCAACTCGCATGGCAGTCAATTCACTCAATTCGCCCTGGCATTTGTTGGTCGAGCCACGCCCCGCCCGCTGTTGGTCCGCTGAATCTCGGTGGCGCGGCGGGAGATGTCATCGCTGGGCGAGACAGCCAGGGCCGCCTTCATCGCTCTGTGCCACTGGGTTTCGTCGTCCAGTCGCAGCTCGATGTCCGCCAGGTTGAACCACCACGAACGTTTAATCGTTTCGTTATCCATCAACCCAATTGCGTCACGATACATCTGCTCGGATTCCTTCCAGCGGGACTTGAGTGCCAGGGCCTCAGCCCGCGCCGCGAGCGTTATCGCGATCGCTGAGGGAGAGCCCTCGAGTGACCGAGGGGCGTCCGCGATGGAATCAAAGAGCGCGTCCGCCTCGCTCCGGCCCTCCTCTTTGAGCAGCCGCGCCGCGGCCAGCACGCTCGGTGCGTTTTTGGGGAGAGCGGCTGACCACTCGTGGAAGCTCCACTTGTTCGACGCGAGAAGCTCGCGGAGGACGTCACGCACCCGC
Organism: uncultured Isosphaeraceae bacterium; assembly: GCA_963829765.1. Lineage (GTDB taxonomy): Bacteria > Planctomycetota > Planctomycetia > Isosphaerales > Isosphaeraceae > CAWFRS01. The sequence continues at coordinate 59,235 of CAWHKI010000050.1, forward strand.
TCTTCGCCGGGCAGGAGATAGCGGGGGACGGCGGGATCTTCGCTGAATCGCGGCATCGCACTATGAGAAGGCTCGCTAAGCATCAACACGTTAAAGGCTTTGTTGTACAGGACCAATGCCTCTTCCTTGTTGCCCGCCGCCAACAGCCGGCGAGCGCACCATGAGAGGCTGGCCGCATCGCGGCTTAAACCAAGACTGCGAACGGAAACCGCCGTGTCGCCAGCGGGCTCTTCCAGTTGTGCCAGCGTCAGCCGCGCGGTCGGGTTGAGCGGCGAAACCGCGAGTGCTCGGGAGGAAAGCGCCGCCACTTCGCTTGTCGATGGCTCCTGTCCCGGCTCGATCAAGCTCATGAAGATCGCCCAGTGCGCAGGTTTTGCGCGGTGGAACGAGTCCAAGTGCCGCCAGGCGGCGTGACTGATTCCGGAAGCGCTCTGCGCCGGCCGGTTTGATCGGCGGCGAGCAAGCGATCCATCATGACGGCGGCGTTGTAAGAGTCGTTTGTCCACCGCCACGACAGGATGCCGCTGGCCAGCCCGACAACCACGACAAATGCCACCGCGGGCGGGCCGGCTACCCAGGCCGGCAGGGCCAGTTGGTCGGGCTCGCGTGCGAGAGTTGCGCGCGAAAGCGGCTCGTGGTCGTACGGTGGGCGGGCCAGTTCGAGGTGTTGTCCGCCTGGTTTCGTGAGTCGCCAGGATGTCTTTCGCCGACGGAACCTGTGGCGATTTGGAGGCCGAATCGGGCCCTGACGCGTTCGCCGTCAACGGCCGAGCGGGCCGACCGTCGGTTTTTGCCTCGGCGACCGCTGCTCTTTTCCCTTCCGCGTTTTTTCGGCTGCGATTCACAGCACGTTTGGCGCCGTCTGGTTCGGCTTGATGAGGTTCTTGGAACGTTCGCTTCCGCGACGGGAGGGCCTGCCGAGCTGCCTTTGTCTGTCGCAGTGCGGGCTGAACCGGCTCCTCAAACGACGACTCGTGGTTGGTAAACGTGTTCGGTGCAATCGCGATCTGGTCCGTGGTCTCAGGAAGGCCATCGGCGATCTGGTTCTCCGCTGGGCCAGCCTCGATCTGTTCCAGATGGGACGCTGGCTGCGCGCTGGTATCTACGTCCTGTCCCGGCACGTCGATCTTTGTGGCGGCGGCGGCCGCCGGGGTGGGATTGCATTGCGAAGCGGTGATTGGGGTGCTGTCGGAGTCGGACAATTCGTCCAAGTGTCGGGACATCGGGGACAGCCCAAGCTCTTGTGTTTGCTGATCAGCGACAGGTGGTCGTTCGCTGAATTGCGGGGATGGGGGCCCCGGCTCGTCTGATTCGCTACCGAGGCTGGTCCATGGCGATTCGACCGTTGTCGCGTTCAGTATTGGCGGGGTGGGCGGGCGCGGCTGCTCGGCGCGAGCCGGTGCGCATGGCTGCGTCAGGGGCACAGACGCTTCTTTGAGGGGAACTGGGTCGAACCCGGCCCTGAGGTCAGGCCCGTTGGTGTCTGGCTTAGCCGCGGCGCGCGCGCCGCGGGCCTTGAGCTCGGCTCCCACGGCACGCCAGCGGGTCTCCCAGCGATCCTTCACGCTGGCCCCGGTCGAATATTCACTCACGGGGTCGGGCCCATTGGCTCCCCTGTAGGGACGATATTCGGGTTTGAGCGAGCGATCAATCAACGATTGTGAATTGAAGACAGGCGTCGTTGGTTCGGCCCGATGCCATTGGGAACGCACCTCTTCAGCCAGTGGCGCCGACCGCTCTCGGTGCTCGGCCACGTGCGCTGGATACATTTGCCAGTCGGGATCGACGGTTCGGTCTTGTCTGATCGTCAGACAATGGTTGCCCACGCGGAACGGCACGTCGAACGGCACGGGACACGCGGCGTTCACCGACCGGCCCTCGACCATGATCTTGCCTTTGGACCCGACGGGCACGAGATGCCACGAACGACCGCGGCGATAGAGCCGGCACGCTTCGTCCGCCAGGTCATCCGAGCTCAGCCTTACCTCGCAAAACGCAGCGCGGCCGATCCGCACGGAAATCCAGGGGATATCCACGACGCGAATCGGGCCCGCTTCCTGGTCTTGGATGTGAAGGCAAGTAGATTCCGGCATCCTGGGATCGACTCCCCCTTGAGCCCTACCGTGGCTACGATCGTGCTAACTACGCTCGACAAATAAGTCTGTGCCGCCGGCGAGCCAGCGGTTGCATGTACCGCCAAGCGCGCTGGCCGAGATCGCCACGGCCGGCAATTCAACCGTCCAGTGCAAAACCGACCAAACACTAAATCCCAGGGCAGCTCCGAGCAACCCATAGGCGAGCGTTCGGTCGGCTGCGCCGACTCGCTTGAGACAAAACGGTAACCGAAACAGGCACCAGAGCGCCGCCATGAAGAGAAGACTGAGCCCGGCCACGCCCGACTCGACTCCGCACTGGAGCAACGTGCTCATGGCGGTATTCAAAGACGCGTCGTGTGTTTTCACATAAGGGTAAATCGTGGCGAAGCTGCCCAGGCCGGTTCCCACCAAGGGAAAGTCTCGCAAGAGCGGCAGGCTTTCGGTCCACATGAGCCTGGTGAACTCGCCTGAAACGGTAGCGAACGGTGGCTGGCCACCGACGACGTTCGGCCAGGCCACTGAAAGCGCCGCGCCGAGACCAAGCGAGGCAACGAGCAAGCTTAAGAGGCAAAATGACAAGAAGCGTGAGCCCGCCGGGCGGGGAAGACCGACAGCGGCCATCCCGAGTACGAATGGCGGGCAGAACCATGGCCCGGCCATCAAACCGACGAGGAACGTACTCACGACGAGCATGACCAAAAGCAACACGGCCAGGCCCCCCTGGCCCGTGTGCTTCAGCCGATACGAAAGGCTTTCTCTGCTGCCGCGCGGCGATACCACGTGCAAAACGATCGCCAGGGCCAAGGGCAAGGCCAGCGAGGCAAGGGCGAGAAATGCGCCTGTGCCGCCCATCATGGTCCCAAACAAGAATGCCCTGTTCGGGATGAGCGAGATCCGTTCGAAGGCCGGCGCACCGTCGGCCGAGGCGCCGGAGGCCCGAGCCGCGCAAATCGCCGTCCCCGGTGCTTCCAGGAGGTCATTCCGCGAGGGGGCCCACATTGGGGCTTGGCCTGGTTGGAGACACCCATACAGGCCGTCGGCATGGCCCACGATCTGAATGAGGGCGAACGCCGCGTTGAGCACGAACGCCGCCACCACGCTTCCCCAGACTAGGTACAGCCGGCCGATCCGATCGGCGAAGTGAGTGACGGCCCAGAAGATTCCCAGGCACGCGGCCGCTCCCACCAGCCAGCGCAATGTCGCCGGCGCGGTCCAGCGTTGCGGGTGAGCGGACCGCGGCACGGTCGTCGAGCCGGACTTTTGGCAGGTCGGCTCGGGCCAAGGCCGGCAAGGTTCCCCTTGAATAGACTTCGTGGGCTGTCGGCGAAAGCGTTTGCGCCAACGCCGGCGGCAACGGCACAAGTTGCAACAAACCCAGCGCCAGGGCCGCCAACCCAAGAACAGACAGTGGGCTTTTCAGGAGCGGCACCCGCCCCTGGAGCAAATACTGCGTAAGCCTGGCGGCTACGAGAACGAATGTCACCGTGATGACCACTGGGCGAAACCACCAGACCACGCCGCCGAAACAGACCACGCTTCCAAATACGAGCGAGACTAAGGCCACGGCCATCAGCCGGTCGGCCACCATCATGATTGTTTGACGCAAATTCACGCTCTACCTCGTCTGAAAATCGGCCGTGCCAATCAACCGGCGGCAGGTCATCGCTCGCTCCCCGCCAGTGCCAGCGGTTCGGAGTCGGCGCTCATGGTCCTCGACCTGCCGCTAGAATACGGCAACGGATCGTATCCGTAGCTTGACCAGTTATTCATGTCTTCTGTGAGTCCGTTGAAGACAACGCCCGCGATGACCACGTGCGATTGTTCGAGCATTGCCTTGGCTCGGTGCAACGTCATCAGGTGATGGGCACCCGAGCGGACCACCAGGAGCGATGCGTCGACGATCCGGCCGAGTACCCGACAGTCAGCCAGGCCGAGCACGGCGGGCCCGTCCAGGATCACGCGGTCGTAATGGTGCGCAAAGCACCGTCAGCAGTTGTCGGAGCTCGAGCGTCCCCAGGATTTCGATGGGAATGTCGCGAGTGTCTCCGGTCGGAATGAAGTCGAGGTTGGGGATCTCGGTGTGGCGGACCGTCCGCTGCCAAGGCAAGTCGCCACGAAGGACTTCGACCAGGCCGTGGGCCCCGTCTGTGCCGTCAGCCTCGACAAAAACGTCGGCCAGGCTGGGTCGCCGAAGGTCGACATCCAAAAGGAGGGTTCGTTCGCCCGCCCGGGCACAAGTGGCGGCGAGATTGAGCGAGGTCGTGCTCTTGCCCTCTCCCGCCTTGGCACTGGTCACCAAGAGCGTCACGATCGGCCCGCGCTTATCGGCGACGCCCAGCAAACTGGCCCGGACATTGCGGTAGGCATCGGCCGCGATCGAATCGGGCCGCACCAGGCGTCCACAAATGGCCGCCCCGGTGCGTCTGGGCAGTCCGCTGGATTCGTGGCACCACTCCCAAGAGCGCCAAGGTCAGGCCATGCGTCACGTGCTCGGGTACCTTCACCGAATGGTCGATATGTTCCAAGAGGCAAACCAGGACGATCCCTAACCCGAAGCTCGCGAACAGGCCCAGCCCGATCATCATGGGCTTGTTCGGCCTGATCGGTACCGTCGGCTCGGTCACACTGGCCGGGAACCGCACGCATTCGCTATTCAAAAGCGCTTCCCTCACGATGCCAAACTCATCGAGCCTTTGTTGCATACGCTTTTTCTGCTGCTCTTTCTCGTCCCGGTCTCGGAACAAAGCGAGCGCTTGCTGATGTTCGGGCATTGATTCGCGCAATTCCGCCAAAAGCTTCTTTTGATCCTCCCGGTCGATGTCGAGCTCGCGGCGCCACTGTTCGAAAATCATCTCGGCCGGGTTTCCGAAGGCGACCTTGGGTTTCTTCACGCCGAGCTCTTCGATCTCATCAAGGATGCCGTCGAGCGCTTTGGCCGCGCTGATCGCGGATGGGTCGCTATTAAATTTGCGGGAGCCTCGCCGTATTCCGTCCAGGATGAGCTCTAACTTGCGCTTGTGCAGCTTCAGCTCCGCCAGCCGGGCCGCGTCGCGGTCGCCGGCGTGATCATCCGGCTCGAACTTCGGGAACATTTGCGCCATGATCATCTGCTGCTGCAATTCGCCTAACTTCAATTGTTTTTGAGACATCAAAGTGCTGAAGTTTACATACTCTTCTTCCTTAATGCTCCGGCCTCCGGGGCCCAAGGTGCGGCTCTTCTGAAGCAATTGGCTAATCTTCTTGTCGAGGTCTTTCAAACTCGTTTCGAGCTTCGTCAGGTTCTCCACGGCATATTCTTTGGTGGCGTCCAAGGTTCTGAGGTTTTCTTCGCTTGTCTGTTCCTTGAATTTCCTCAGGAGGTTCTCAAGCAGCTCCTTTGTGAGTGCCGGGTCGTTGCCTTCGAGTGAGACGATGAATGTACTCGAACCCTTCTCAACCGGCAGGACCTTGAGTGGGTTCATGACGAGCTCGAAAGCCGGATCGGTATACTGGCTCACTTTGGGCGCGATTGCCGGGTCGCTGACGACCGAATCTGCGAGCGGCCTGCCTCGCAGCTTGACCTTGTGGTTTGCCACGAAATTGGATTGGCTCGATGTATCGCGATGGCCCCCCTCGGTCGCGACCAAGGTGGGTAACCACTGGTCGAGTTCCGGCGGCTTGATCTCGATCTCGACCTTGGCCTCGTAGACGGGCGGCTGCTTGAGCACCAGGATCGACGTCGTGATGCCCATCGGCACAGCGATGGCCAGAACCACCCAAAACCGGCGATTTTAGCGCCTTCAAGTAGTTCGAGGTCGACTTGACGGCCGCGGGATTGACCGCTGGCAGTGCACTGGCGATCGAGCGCCGATTTGTCCCGGGCAGTGCAGCATCTCCTTTATAGGTCTGGATTCCGTCCACTGAAGCCTCCCTATTTCAGCACGGGTTCAGCCGCGAGTCCCGGGAGCAGGCGTACCAGCCGCTCCGCCAACGCCTGGCACAGGCGCTGAAGGTAACGAAAGACGATGTCGGCCGCGATCGGCGAATCAGCCGACAGGCCCAGACTCACCGTGATCCAGAGGTTTTGACCACCGGAAAGTCGAAAGACGACGGATGGCCCCGATACCGAGGACCCCAGCCTGGCCGCCTCGACCGATGCGTCTGGTCCCCAGGCGACGGGCGAAGCAGATGAGCCGCACGAGATTTGCAGCAACTCGCATCCCATCGACCGGGCTGTTGCATCGACGATCTGGTAAGCCTTCGTTATCTCCGTTGCGAGTTCGACTCGCTGGATCGCCTCCCAGGCCAGCTTGGCGGCCTCTCGCTCCTGGCGTCGCCGTGTCAGCCGGTCCTGGAGGTCGTCTCGCAGGTTGCTCAGCTCATCCCGGCGGCTAGTCACAACCAGGAGAAACACCAGGCATCCCGACGTTCCCATGATCAGAGTCAGGTATTCGTTCCGCAGCGCGACCCCCAGCATGACTGCCCCGCAGAGAAAACCAGAAAAGCAATAGAGCAAGAGTGCGGCCTGACGGGGGTCGAGCCCCAGCCCAATGAGCAGGTGGTGAACGTGGCGACGATCGGCCGCGGTTAGGGGGAGATTGCGCACCCAACGGCGGAAAATCGCCATCGCCGTATCGGAGATAGGAAGTCCCATCGCCAGGATGGGAAACAAGATCGAGATTGCCGACGGGCCCTCCATCGAACCTTCCACTCCGATCACGCCGATCAAGAGCCCGATCAGCAAGCTGCCGCTGTCGCCCAAAAAAATGCAGGCCGGGTGCCAGTTGTAGAGCAGGAAGCCCGCGAGACTTCCGGCCAGCGCGACCGCCAAAACCGCGACCTCGAAGTTCTCATTGTGGATCGCCACCAGGGTCAACGTGCCGCTCACCAACAAACCAACGCCGGACGCGAGCCCGTCCATGCCGTCGATCAAGTTCCAGACGTTCATGCAGCCGAGGAACCAGAGCAGAGTGACCACCAGGCTAGGGAGCGCGAGGGTCAACGGGTGCCCCATCACGCTCCAATGGAAACTCGGAAACCCCAGATCGACGTTCCAGCCGAGAGCGCCGATCGCCTCGATCCGGATGCCCCCCATGTACAACGTGAGCACGGCCAGCGCCTGCCCGAGCAGTTTGACTCGCGGCGAGAGCGAGCGGGTATCGTCGATGAAGCCGATGAGTAGGATGATGAGTGCCGCCACAAGCAACGACCAGTGAAGGTGTGCGGCGAATTCGCCCACGACCGGCGGTCGGAGTGGGCCGTGTAATCGCGTTAGAGTCGTTCCAGCGGCGACTCCCAGAGCCAGAGCCAGCCCTCCGAGACGCGGAATCGCGCCTTTATGAACCCGCCGAAATTGGTCGGGCCGATCGATCGCCCCGACCCAAGTCGCCAAATACGTCACCACCGGCGTGGCCAGCACGCAGCCGGTCATCGCCATGGCGAAGATCATGAGATAGGTGTTTGAGATCATCATCGGCCGGATCTTCTCCCCGGGACACAAGCCCGCTGATCCGATGACGTTATAACCATACGGGAGTAGGCTTGGTCATCAACCGACAAGTGCATCCGCTGCCCGGGCCAGGCGAGAAAGGACTGCGTAATGCATTCGGCGACGAACAGGATGCGGCAAACCACGGTTAGTCTCGTCTTCCATGACTCGTTTGGGTGCGTCCCCATCCTGAGCGTCCATCTCAAGCAGGGATCTCCGTGTCATCGGAGTATGGCCCGACCGTCCAAACAGGTCAAGGTGAAATCCGGGGAGTGAAATCCGGGGGCTCCGGGCAATTCGGGCAGAGTGGCTTGCCTGTCGTTCCATCCGTCCGCAGTTGCAATGGGGGGAAGGCTCCTGTCCAAGCCGAGGGCGGTACCGCCGCCAAGTTGCGGTCGCTCCTCACACCAATTCCCCGCGCAGGACCGTCACCGCTCGGCCGATCAAGCCGACGCGTGGGCCCGCCATGCGGACCGTGACCACTCCGCCGCGGCACGAGACCTGGTGGGCAATGAGAAAAGAGCGACCGAGCTTTTCGGCCCAGTAGGGGCCCAGGCAACAATGTGCCGAACCGCACACCGGGTCTTCGTCGACGCCGACCCGAGGCGCGAAGAAGCGGGAAACGAAGTGATACTCAGGCAAGCTCGAACGGCTGGTGACGATCACGCCGCGGACCGGGAATTGCCCCAGGCGGCGGATATCGGGACGGATCGTTCGAACTAGCTCTTCGGTCTCGAGCTCGACCAAAAGGTCGAACCGATTACGACCGGCAAACGGAACCGATGCTCCCAGCGCCAATCGCAGCTCGGCGAGCTCACCAGCGCCGGTGAACTGCTCATGGACCGGCTCGGCGGGAAAATCCAGCTCGATGCCATCCGGGCCACGCTTGGCGGTCAAAAGCCCGCTTCGGGTCTCGAAGAGCGCGGGCTGACCGTCCGGGAGATGGCCCTCTTCCCAGAGGATGTGGGCCGTCGCCAAGGTCGCGTGGCCGCAAAGGTCGACCTCGTTCGTGGGAGTGAACCAGCGAAGGTTAAATCGCGGGCCCGAGCCGAGCCGGTACGCAAAGGCGGTCTCGGAGAGATTCATCTCGCCCGCGACGTTCTGCATCCACGTCTCGTCGGCGGGTTCCGTTAAGACACAAACCGCCGCGGGATTGCCGGAAAACCGCCGATCGGTGAACGCGTCGACTTGGCTAATGCGCACGCCCATGGGGCCCTCCTGCTTGTCACGCTCGAAGCGCGAAAACCGGCTCTCAATCTCTTGCCATTAGAGAGCGGCACTTGCAACGCTGGTTCTTCCGGCGATTTGTCAGCGCGGTCGATCAGCCAGTTCGTTCCGAGCCCATGCGCGTAGCAGTTGCTCCCAGGCGACGCGCGAACGAGAACGCTCGTCGAAGATCCAGTGCATCACGTCCCGCGGGTAGACAGGCAAGAATCTGCTTAGCTCCACTGCAACATACACTCCGGGAGACACGAGCTGTTCGATCGAGACCGACCCTTTGCGGACCCGCCAGAGCTCCGGAACCTTGAGCGCGGCGTAGATGCCCGGCCGGTCAATTTTCGAGGCTGAAATATCGATTTCGATCGCGAGGTCGGGGTTCGGGTAGTCCGTGACCTCGTTCGACTCTCGGGCTGCGGCGAGGGCGCATGCCGCGATCTTCTCGGCGTCGAAGTAATAGCTCAGGTCCGACTCGATGCCGCGTTTGACTTTCTTTCGCTTCCAAGTCGTGGAGCCGACAGCCTCGCGCTCGATTGCCAACTCTCCGGCGACGATCGCGATAAAAGCGTCGACACGCGACTTGAGCAAATCATGGAACGGCCCGATGCTCATCAACTCGATGTCCTTGCCGTCAAAGGCAACGCGGCAATTATCCCCTTCTCGGATTGAATCAATCAGGTTCTCGTAAACGTCCCAAGTGACGTCCGCGATAACGACGTGCGTGTCTGGCGGCACATCGTCGAGCAAACGGCTCAATCGCGGCTTTTGGACCTTGGTGGTTGACATGTTCGAGGTCCCGTGGCGCAAGGCGACCATTCTCGCGGAGACTCTTTGAAGCCGGGGCGTGGACATATTCCGTCGACATTATCCTGTCTCGGCCCCGCTGATCAATGCCGGAACAAAAATTCCTTCGAGTTGATCAGCACCCAGCCGAGGTCTTCGACCCCCTGGCGGTAATCCTTTGAGGATTTCAGGTGCTTGGTGGCCGCCGCCAGCTCGGTCGAACTGGGGTCGCGGCTCAGGGCGACCATGTACAGCTCCCGCGTGACCTGCTCGGGCGTCTTGCCCGCCTTGGCGAGCTGGGCCATGCGGCCATTGTCGTCGCGGAGCTTGCCATTGACCGTGGTGCCCCCAATCAACTGCAGGGCCTGGGAAAGGTTGGAGTCGCTCTCACGCTCACATTCACAGGCCAGCTCGCGGGCGGGTCGGCCGAACGTCTTTAAGAAGGGATTGTCCATCTTGCCGTCCGGAATTTGCGTGGCGCGCGCTCCCCGCGGCAGTCCATCGAACGAGGTCGTGGTCTTGGTGAGGGTCGAGATGGCATCGAGCAAGACTTCGGCCGGCAGCAGCCGCGTCTGGGCGTGAGAGAAATAGAGGCTGTCGTCCGCGTTCAACGCGTTGGTGGCCGCGCTTAATTGATAAGTGCGGCTGTGCAGAATCGACCGGATCAGCTTCTTCAGATCGTAGCCGATTCTTGACGAAGTCAGCCGCGAGGCCATCGAGGAGTGCGTCGTTGCTGGATGGGTTAGAATCGCGGAAGTCATCAACCGGCTCGACGATCCCACGCCCGATCAAGTGGAACCAGATCCGGTTCACCAGGCTCTTGGCGAAAAACGGATTGCCAGGGCTTGCCAGCCAAGTCGCCAGGCGGATGCGCCGGTCTTTGGTCGCCGGGTCGTCGAGCACCGGGCCGCCGAGTGCCTTGGGCTCCATCGTCCGGCCCGTGCGGGGCTGATTGACGTCGCCGGAACCGGTGCGAAGACCACTTCTTCTTCCGGAAGATTGCCCTTTTTGCGACCGATTTGCGAGAAGAACGCGGCGAAGCCATAGTAGTCGTCCTGCGTCCAGCGCTCGAAGGGATGGTTATGGCACTTCGCGCATTGAATGCGGACGCCCAGAAAGAGCTGGGCCGTGGTCTCGACGGCCGTTTCAGGATCACGACTGATGCGGTAATAGTTGGCCGCCGGGGTCTTGTAGGTGGACCCGTCGGATGTCAGCAGCTCGCGGACCAACTCATCCATCGGCAGGTTGCGCTCCAGGCATTCGCGAATCCAGCGATGGAAGACATAGGCTCCCTTGGTTTGAATCAATCGACCGTTCGAGCGAAGCACATCGGCGAATTTCAGGGCCCAGAAATCGTAGAACTCGGGGCGAGTCATCAGCCGGTCGATCACGCGGTCGCGGCGAGCAGGCGAGGAATCCGCCAGGAACGCATTGACCTCGTCAGGCGTGGGCAGGATCCCGAGAACGTCGAGGTAGACACGCCGGATGAATTCTCGGTCCGTACACAGTTGAGACGGCGAGATCCGCATGCGATTGAGCTTTTCGAAGACGGCCTCGATCGATCAAATTGTCGTGGGGAACCGGCGCCTGGACGAAGCCCGGAACCTCGACTAAGTGGGTCAGCCGGACGTTGGCGACCAAGTTGAGGTAGTGAGCGATGATTGCGACCTCGCCGCGTGACTTGAAGCGAACGTAGCCGTCAGCATCGACCTCGGCAATCGCCGGGTTGGACGAGTCGTAATAACAGATGGGGGTCACGTCGCGAACGGTCTTGTCGGCGGATCGCACCAAGACGACGACCTGCTGGGTGGTGGCCGGGGCATTGAGCACTCGCGACTCGGGCAGGATCTCCAGCGAAAGTGCCCGAGGAGCGCCAGGGTCGTCCTTGGCTCCTTCCTTGATCCAGTCGTGGAGGAACTCATAGCTCTTTGAGCCGCGGTCGAGCCGCAGGCCCCCCTCATGGGCCACCTCACCCAAAGGCTTGCGTAAGATCAGGCTGGTCTCGGGGGCGATCGGGTTGATGCGCCGGCCCCCCGTCTCGCGGGAGAGGATCGCGAAGTCTTGATCGGGCAGATATCCGCGCAGACTCAGCCGAAACCCCCCTTTGCCCGTGGGCGTCCCGTGGCAGGCGCCCATGTTGCAGCTCGCCTGACTAAACGCCGGAATCACATCGCGACGGAAGCTGACCGGCGAAGGTTGGTCCATGCCTTGAACATGAACGTCGACATGCGTTTCATGACTGCCAAGGCGAGCGACGATCGTGGCCACTCCATTCGCCTTCGGAACAACCCGGCCTTTCGAATTCACCTGGGCGATGTCCGGATTCAGGCTAACCCATTCCACGGCACGGGTCAGGTCGTGTATTCCCCCCGCCGCGATTGGGACGACGCGATAAGCTGAGCTGTCGTGCGCCGGCCTAGTAATGTCGATTGTCGCGGCGTGATCGAAAGTGACTCCCCTCTGCTCTTCTGCCCGGCGGTCGTTTCGACGGCTCTCGTGCGGTCAAAAGAGACAGGCAAACTTGCAATCACGATCAGCATGCTCAGCATCGTAAGGCGACGGCAAGCGGTTCCGGAATGCATCGTTTGATCCTCCAGCCTCAGGGGGGTGGCGGGCGGGCGATGTCGAGAGGTCTCGCGGCCCGGTCGTCGTTGGTGGGCGCGAATGAATGATATCACGAGGGTGGCGGAATCTTCAAGAAAAGTCAAACAATTTTTGACCAAACTCCATTTCCCGGGTTCGCGTCTTTCCGCTGGACTTGCGTCAGGACGCCGGGTCTGTACAATTCAGAATGACAAAGGGCATTTCGAGATACCGTGCGGCGAGCACAACACATTGCCAGATCAGTGTCTCGCGCACTTTTCGGTTAAATGATGTGGTAAACTGAGAATGGCCGTCAGTTTGCGTGTTGTCGCTCGCGCCTGCGAGTGGCGGCGGCGCGCCTTTGGGTCTT
>CAWHKI010000051.1:0-41276 GCA_963829765.1 uncultured Isosphaeraceae bacterium
GACCTGACCACCGCGAAGGGTGCGGAGTTCTCCGCGGTCGTCGAGGATTGCGTGGGAATCGGGCGTTTTGCCGGCATTTGTGTGATCGCCCATCGCGGTCGACGCGATGAGCCAGTGGTTATGCGGCGCAGCCACTTCATGAACCTCGACCAATGGGGCGACGCCGGCGCCGCCTATGTCCGCGCGGAGAATTCGGTCATGCCGGATCATCCTGACGCCGTCTTCGAGGATTGCACGCTGGTCGGACCCGACAATGCCTTGCAAATTGGCTATCCGCACGCCGATGTTTACACGCGTGTGAAGTTCAAGAACAGCCGGTTGATCGTGTTCAACTTTTCGCAACCGCATGGAACCCCCTCATCGGGCATTATTTGCTGCGACAATGGCGAGCGACGCTCGCACGTCGACCTGGAAGACTGTCTGTTGATGGGATACAAGATCTTCGGGGTCAGTCAGGCCAACATCAACAAGGCGGCCGGCGAAGGGACCGGGCTGATCTCCTATACGACCAAGGGTAAGGTGCAGGCTTATGTCCAGTTTCGCCAGCCGGTGCCCGAGGGATTCGAACGTCTTGGGCTATGGCCGGTCGACGCGTTTTCGATGCTGGGGCCGCCCGCGAGACCGCGGATCGGCCGCTCTCAGGCAAATGTTCCTTAACCGGCAAAACGTTGCTGCGCCTGTCCCACCCGCTAAACGCCTTGGCATGATCCTAGGAGGGCGAGCCTCCTGGCGAGCCGCCGCACCATCCGGCTCGGACGGAGCCTCGCCCTCCCGGAATCACGCAAGGTCATTTAGGGCGGCCACCAAGAGCAGGCACACCTCCGCGACGGGTACGCCGTGGGCAAATCCTTCACGTGTCACTTCGCAGGTCTCTCACATAAATGAGCCATGGGGCCGTGGAGAGATCGGCTGGAAAGGAGAGATTCGTGATTCGTAGCGCGACGTACAAAGTATGTGGCTGGCTGGCTGGCGGGATTGCTGCTCATGCTGGGCGAAGGCGCCTTGGCAGCGGAGCCGGTGCGCCGAAACTTCAGAATCGGCGTGCTCGAAGCCAATGCCGAGTTCGAGGGTGAGCAGGCAGAGGTCTTTCTCAGGGTCGCACGCGACGAAACCGGGTCGTCGTATTTCCTCGTGCATTTTCGTCGCCGAGCGGCCGATCATCCTCGATGGGATCGACGATTTCGTGGTTGCCCCCGACGTGACGGACCGCTCGTTCTTTCTGCATGCGCCGCCGATTACCCGCGGCGCTCGCCGGACGGAAGAGGCGTTTTGGGCGGAGTTCGAACGCGATTGGCCGAAGCTGTTGGGCAGATAGGACAAATCGGAAGAGTCGCGTCGATTGTCAAATCCAGCCACATTCGGGCGGCGATCCCAGAGTTCTACCCACGCCGAACACCGCTCCTTGTGCGCAAACAGGGAAAAAGCTCATCTCGGCGGCGAGCATCGCGATTTTTCGCACAAGCATAAGGCATGTCTACTTTATGGGGTTATGAACGGGCCGCGTGCAGAATGCGCAAAAGCGCAAAATCCCGGAGTTTATTGGGACCGGCGGAAGGTCGTGGTAGATGGCGATTCTTGTGGTTTGAGCGGGGCGGCTTGGGCGTCCGAGATGATGAGCGAGATGTCTGGGCCAATGTTCTAGCATCTCGACGGCAGCCGCATGGATATCGAATTCCCGCGTCTCTGGTGAGTCGCGTATTCGGTGTCGGATGTCATCTTGCCGAGCTGAGTGTCCATCTTCCTTCCGCGGCCCACCGCGAAACGACTGAGTCAACTGTTCAAAGGCACATCGACGAACTCAACCGTGACTTCGGCAACCTGCGTGAAATCTTGCTAGGCTCCGATCGCGCTCGCTACGGCGCTCAGAGACCCGGTCCTCGCCCGCTTCGCCGAAACGCTCGACGTTGATTCCAAAAGGATTACTCGGGACCTCGGTCTGGGTGGAGATCTTGATCGACAAGTACGCGAGCGTTGTCGACCCTGGTGACGCGATTGCTTGGAGCGCCCGTGGCGTTGTCCAACAGAGGCCTTATCGGAAGCCTCAGACTGATTTGGGACCAAAACCCGACGCAAACGGAGCTAGCGATCCGGCAAGAACTATAGCACCGGGTCGCATCCGGTCGCGACGACCTTATCTTCCCCCTTCGCACCCCGATGTTAAATCCGCTTTTCCTGTTTGTCTTCGGGTTGGTAAACAATGCCCGCGCTCAGGTACTCCGCCATTAATTCGTTTCCCACTCCCATTGCGCGGAGCACGGTAACGGTATCCTCCCCGAGAAGTGGCGCGGCCTTAAGAGAGCCATTGGGCGCAAAGCCGCACCAGGTTAGGGGATCTTTGGCCAATTGGGTTCGGGCCCGCGAGGAAGTCAGGTGCTCGTTCCAGGGAATTACCCGAAACAAACAGATCTCGCGGTCGGCCGCTAATGCCTCCCAGTAGGTCGAGGGCGCGGCCATGAATAGGTTCTCCACTTCCGGAACCAGTGTGGGATCCAGCATCCGGACTCCCCACTGAGGCCGATCGATCATCTGACAGAAGGTTTCCCAATGTTTCCATTGAATCGCATTTAACGACACCCACTGATTGTCTTGGCACCGATAGTAACGCGAGTGCGGCTGTTGCCCACTCATCAGATAATGGAGGCCAAAATGCTCGCGATCTTTCTCGGGAAGGCTTTCCGCCTTCAACGTATCGTGGGCCCTGGGCAGGAAAAGCGTCCGGAACCCTTCATCCGCGTGGCAAATCAAATGCAATCCACGCCGCGCCGGGTTCGCCAAATGAAACAGCAGTTTTATCATGGGCGCCATCATCCCGCCGACGAGATCCCCAAAGACCGTGCTGTAGTTGGGCCCTCCCGACCCAAGAAACCACTCGCCGCATCCCGAATGCGCGATGAAATTGAGATCGTGCGAAGCATGCGCCGCATTCTTGCCGCTCACTCTGCGCAGCGAAAGGTACAGCAGATCGGGATTTTCAGCAGAGAGCTCCGGATACCCCAGTCCAAATTCATCCATCACCCCTTGGCGAAAACTTTCGACAAAGACATCGGCCTCTCCCGCCAATTGCCGGACAATCGCTTTCCCTTCCTCTGTCTTGAGGTTAATGGCGGACGACCGTTTTCCTTGATTCAAAAGCTCAAAGAGGCTGCTTTCCTTCAGGCTCCGAGTGGGATCGCCGGCCGGCAAGTGCTCCACTTTCACGACGTCAGCCCCGTACTGCGCCAAAAGCCGCGTCAGATAAGGACCTGGAAGCATAATTGAAAGGTCAATAACCCGTAAATGTTGCAACGGGCGTTCCTGCTCATCGTTCCCAAGCGAAACGTTCAAAGGTCCTCCTTAGGGCGAGCCCGATTCTCATTTTCCCCTTCGCTGTCGATCACCGGTGTTTTAATGTTTACGGTCCTCAGTTGGTAATCGCAGGGCATTCGACCGTCCTGCGCGGTCGGCTCATTGAAACCGATGTGGCCGTTTCGGCCGATGCCGAGTCGTTGAAGATCAAGGCCGCCGTCGGCTGAGCGGTAACACCCAACCATTTGAGCATAAACCTTTTCGGGCGTCGAACCGGTCGCCAAGCCAGGAACCGCCCGGCCGCGGCTCGAACGCGCGGAATTGTGGAACGAATCAGGGCGCTGCCCGATGATAGGGATGCCCTTTCAACAACCCGGCCGTGGAAATGTCCCAAGTTAGGATACCCAGCGCCCGCGCCGGTGACCCAGGCCGAAGCCGCAGGTCGCCACGCTCTACATCCACAAACATCGGATCTGCGGACAGGCTGTGAAGCTCGACGCCATAGCGTCTTTGCTCATCGATGTGCCGCTGTCCCCACTGCGGATCGGCGGGGCACCAATACAAGTTGTCGTCGGTTTTTGTGTCCTTCAACCGATCTCCGGCGCCAGTGGCAAAACTCTTGTGTTCGATGATGGGCCAATAGTCCGCACGTGGTGACCAGATGATGTTGTGCATGATCCGGGCCCCTTCAATCGGCCATGTCACATCCGGTATCGAGATGTACCCGTGAACGATGTTGGCTTTTGTGATCGGCCGGCGGCTCGGAATCAAGTCGACAATGATGTTGTTTATGATGTGGTTCGTTTCTGTCGTCGAAATTCCTGATTGGGCGCTACGGATCTTGTACAAAACATTGCCGTCGACGATTGTCTCGTACTGGTCGTTGTCGCAGCGGATCCCTGAGGCCACTCCGTCGCCATCGAGGTGGTGGATATAGTTCTGGTAGACGTGATTCTCTTTACCGGTACCCGAAATATAGATTCCGTTACCATCGCCCAGGATTTCCATCACGTCGCGAATTTCGTTCCAGGCCACGAAGTTTTTGCGGCCGTGCATGTACTTTTCTCGGGCCTGCCACCATTCGCGGTGCACCGCACTCGAACCGCTGGCAGCGCTTGGCAACGAGTTGTATTCCGGCAAGTTGACTTCCCGCGCCGGAAGGTATCTTCCTTCTCGCTCGTCCAGCCCGTTCGGCCACTGACTGTGATGCCTGAATAGGGCGCGTTGTGGATCAGATTGTGAGTCACCTGGTTTTCGCCGCTTTGCCACACCATGATTGCGGGCGAGGCCCAGTAAATCTCTCCCACGTGATGGACCCAGTTGTTCGACACGGCGTTGCGCTTGTTCTCATCCTTCGTGCCGGGGCCGTAGCCGGCGACGAGGATTCCAACGCCTCCGGTATGAGCGACCTCGTTGTCGATGACGCGGTTGTCCAAGCAGGTGAGATCCAGGCGCAGGCCCGTTCCGCTCGTGTTGATCAACCGGCAGGCCTGAATTGTGCAGCCCCGCGCGCCCGCAAACGCACGAGTGCGCTCGGCGAATCGAAGTGTTCCCACTTGTGCTGGAGTTCCCCTTTGGTGGCCCCATTCCAAGGCAAGCGCTCGCTGCCAGTGAGCGTCAAGCCCCGGAACACGAGGCCCGTCACAGGCTTGTCGGCAGGCCCGCCGTAGTCGATGGCTCCTTCGATTCGCAGCAATTCCGTAAGCAGCGGGGCGTTGATCGCGTCCGGGGGAGCTCCACGAGTAGGCCATAGATATAACTTCCGCTCGGCGGCACAGAAGACCCACTCTCCCGGCTCGTCCAGCACCTCAAGGATGTTCTCCACCCAGGCCGTCTCGTCCATGAACTTCACCCGTCCCATCGTGCGTGATGCCGCAACCGTCGTCTTCGCAAGACCGGCCTTTTCATCGACCTCCGCCAGAGGCAAGACACACATTTCATAATCACAAGAGGGAATCACGCGGAGTTCCCCATTGCGAAGGTCAGGCCAGTTCTTCATTGCCCCAGGGGGGAAGGCGATTTGGTTCGGCGGAGTCTTCGCTTCCGCAAACGCCACCGGCCGAAAGGGCTTCGACCATGCCCGGCGCAGACGATGGCTTTCATCGTACAACGTCAAGACGTTCGACAAACCCGCGGGAACATCGGCGGTCCACACCAAGTCACGGGCAATCTCGGGCAGCAGCGGCGACGGATGGTCCGGCTTAATCCAGCCAACGATCGGAACGGCCGACGTAAAGACTGGCGTCTCGTCGCCGTAGGCAGCATACGTGATCGTGCCGCCAGCAGGGGCCGAATCCTCCAGTGAGAAAACCACGGTCTCCTTGAGCGAGTACACACCACCTCGGATCAGCACGAGGATTTCTTGCTTATCGCCTTGCCGTTTCAACGCCCGAACCGCATCTCGAACCCTGGTCAGCGTCGCGAACGGACCATCGGTGCTCGTCCGATTGGGCTGGTCCAATTGCCCTGACCATCGATCGGATCCATTCACTGCGACAAAGAAGTCTCCCGTTCTTCGCCCCTTCTCGCCCGAACTACCAGCGAGCGCGTCGGTCGGAAATCCGGCGAGAAATAGGGCGCACGTGACGTCGGTAAAAAGAAGTAGGTACAAGTAGCGAAGCAGATCATGTACTTTCACCATGGGCACTCAATCCTCAAGCTCTGCAACACGGGCAGTGTGGATTAGATCGGCAGTCGTCTGCTCGTCTCCTCGCCGCCGAGCTTGACGACTTCAACATAGTGCTCAATCTCAGGAAACGGATCGTAGTAATGATGTAGTAGTGACTTCCACCTTCCATAGAAAGTGCTTCTGAACAACAGCGCCGACGAGTCGAGACTTTCAAAAGGCCACGGCTCAGCGGCTTACGACTGCTGAGACCTTGCTCGGCGAGAGGCTCACCCAACAAAAAAAGGGCGGGCCCGGTTGCCGGGCCCGCCCTTACGAATGATCGACCTTTCGTCGGACCGGTCAGTTGTTCTTGACTTGTCCGGCCGACGGTTCCTTCTCGCTGCCTACGCCGACCAAAGCCCCTTCTTCTTGTTCTCGCTTGGTCGTCGCCACAAACCGGAGCTTACGGTTTTCGGGCGGGCCCTCGACGGTTACGTTCACAATGTCCTTGCCCTTGAAGGCATTGCGTAGAATCTCTTCGGCCAGCGGATTCTCGATGAGGTTTTCGATAGCCCGCCGCAGTGGACGCGCCAAAATCGGGGTTGTAACCCTTCACGATCAAGAAGTCTTTGGCTTCATCGCTCAGGATCAGCTCCATGCCGCGCTCGCTCATGCGTCCGCGGATCTTCGTCAATTCGATATCGACGATGCGCTTGAGGTCTTCCTTGTTGAGGGCGTGAAACACAATCACGTCGTCGAGGCGATTGAGGAACTCCGGCCGGAAATACTTCTCGATGGCAACTTTGAGCCGCTCCTTCATTTGCTCATAGCTGCCAGCGTCGTCACGTCCTCGGTCGAAGCCGAAGATGTTGGAGTATGAGGTAACCTCCGCGCCGGCGTTGGTTGTCATGATGATGATCGTATTTTTGAAATCCACATTGCGACCGAAGCTATCCGTGAGCCGGCCCTCCTCCATGATTTGAAGCAGGGTATTGTAGACGTCGGGGTGGGCTTTCTCGATTTCGTCGAGAAGAACCACCGCGTAAGGTCTGCGCCTGATCTTCTCGGTGAGCTGGCCTCCTTCTTCATAGCCGACGTAACCCGGCGGAGCGCCGATCAGCCGCGAGACGTTGTGTTTTTCCATGTACTCCGACATATCGATCTGGATGATCGCGTCGGAGTCTCCAAACATAAACTCGGCCAGTGCCTTGGCTAACAAGGTTTTTCCGACGCCGGTCGGCCCCGCGAAGATGAAGCTGCCAATCGGCCGTTTGGGATCTTTCAATCCGGCGCGGCTACGCCTGACCGCTTCACTAATCCGCTTGATCGCTTCGCTTTGCGATATCACCTTCTTCTGAATGTCTTCTTCCATACGAAGAAGTCGCGTCGTCTCTTCGGTTTCGAGCCGCGTCAAGGGAATTCCGGTCATCTTGCTGACAACCTCGGCGACAACCTCCTCATCGACGGTGCCGTCGATTTCCTTGGACCGCTCGCGCCATTCGCGGGTGATCGTCTCTTTGCGCTTCTTGAGCTTGTCGGCTTGATCGCGCAACGAGGCGGCTCGCTCGAAGTCTTGGTTGGCGACGGCCTCTTCCTTGTCTTGATTCAGGCGTTCGATTTGCTCGTCTAGGTCTTTGAGGTCGGGAGGCCGTGTCATTGCCTTCAAACGCACGCGAGCCCCGGCCTCGTCGACGACGTCAATGGCCTTGTCGGGGAGGCAACGGCCGGAAATGTAGCGATCGGACAGCTCGACCGAAGCTTCCAGCGCTTCATCCGTGATCTGGACACGGTGGTGAGCCTCATAACGGTCGCGAAGGCCGCGCAGGATCTCGAGGGCTTCGCTCTTGCTGGGCGGTTCGACAACAATCGTCTGGAAGCGGCGATCGAGTGCCCCGTCTTTTTCAATATACTTGCGATACTCGTCGAGCGTGGTCGCGCCGATGCATTGCACTTCGCCGCGAGCCAGGGCCGGCTTTAAAACGTTAGAGGCGTCGATCGCTCCCTCGGCGCCGCCGGCGCCGACAAGGGTGTGCAGCTCGTCGATAAAGAGGATCGTGTTCTTGGCCCGACGAACCTCGTTCATGACGGCTTTGATCCGCTCCTCGAATTGGCCGCGGTATTTCGTGCCGGCGACCATCATTGCGAGATCCAGAACGACGATTCGACGGTCGCGGAGCAATTCGGGTACGTTGCCATCGACGATCATCTGGGCCAGGCCCTCGACGATCGCTGTCTTGCCCACACCGGCCTCGCCGAGCAACACCGGGTTGTTCTTCGTGCGCCGCGACAAAACCTGGATGACGCGTTCGATTTCATTTTGGCGGCCGATGACCGGATCAAGCTTCCCTTGCCTCGCCAGATCGGTCAGGTCGCGCCCGAATGAGTCCAGGGCCGGAGTCTTGGACTTGTTGCCTTTTGACGTGGCTCCGCGTTCGCTTTCGCTGCCAGCGTCCATCCCATGACCGAGCAAGTTCAGCACCTCCTCGCGCACTTCTTCCAGCTTCAGGTTCAGGTTCATCAGCACTTGAGCCGCCACCCCCTCCTGCTCACGCAACAAGCCAAGCAGCAGGTGTTCGGTTCCGACATAATTGTGGTTCAGGTTTCGTGCTTCCTCGATCGCATATTCGATGACCTTTTTCGCTCGAGGCGTCTGCGGCAATTTGCCCATCGTGACCATTTCTGGGCCGGCCTGAACAATCTTCTCAACCTCATTGCGAATCTTACGCAGATCGACATCCAAATTCCTGAGGACGTTCGCGGCGACGCCGCTCCCTTCCTTGATCAGGCCGAGCAATACGTGCTCGGTTCCGACGTACTCGTGGTTGAACCGCTGCGCCTCTTGATTGGCGAGCTGCATCACCTTGCGAGCACGATCGGTGAAGCGTTCATACATCAGGGTCTACTCCGATCCAATCAATAGTCCCCGCCGGGCGCTGGTTTGTTTGTCATTCAACACTAACTATCTATCTTACAAACTTTTCGCCCTTCGTTCAGCGGAGCAGCGAGGAAGTTGTTTGGATTTTCAATGAGGCGGCCAAGGGCGTGTTGAATTTCCCATCGCCACTTCGCACCGTTGCTTGATTCTAAACATTGAGTGAACGCGCGACGAGCCATTGCCGGCTCTCGTGTCCGCAGATAGAGCGTCCCTAACTGCATGAGTGCATCAGCGTCGGCTTCATCCCTTGCGAGAATGCGTTCGATTCGGGTTTTCGCTTCCAGCCACCGTCCTTGCAAGTATGCCTCTTGCGCCTCGCGAAACAACCGTTCAATCTCCTGGCGATGGCGGTCAGGATGACATAAACCAACCCACCAGAGCGTATACCCCAAACTGATCAGCCACGAGAGCAGAGTAAGCGTTGCCAGAAATTCTGACCAGCCGGTACCGAAAGCTTCAACCCAGATCCAGCGGGAAACGACGGCGAGATTCAGTGCCGATGCGAAGAACAGACCAAGCAAAAGGCCGAGCACTTCTTGGCCGGACCAAATTTGCGCCAAGCCGGGCCAAACAGAAAGAACTACGATTCGGAACCGCCTGGGCATCGTTCTTCCTTCGCCTTCGGTGGCGGGCACACGTCCATGCACTCTGGCCAATTGTAAGTCGACGACCCTTCCGAATCAAGTTCCGGTCAGGCAGTGCGGCGGGTTTTATTTTCCCCGGAACCCGTTGGGCCGGAATCGTCCGGGGGCTGCGAACGAGTGGTCCGTCACTGGGCAAGCTGGTTCCGTGGGTTTTGGATGTTCGATTTTGGATTATCGAGGTTGGGAACGAGTGGTCCGTCACCGTGCAAGCTGGTCGAGGAATTTGCGACCCAGCGTTCGCAGCTTCTCGCGATCCTCACGGTTGATTCCGGTTCCCTTGATGAGGTTGCGATCAAGTGCGACGCCGTTGAACTGGACGACCATCTGATTGACAGTACCGTGCAACGCCAAGTTCGCACGCGAGCCGAGATCGATATCGAGCTCGCCCAACCACCGCCTGGCTCTGTCGGGGAGACGATCGGTCAACCCTTTGAAATTAAGGCGATAGTCGATCTGCCCATCAAAGTCGGTCCAACCGGCGAGCGTGAGGGGGGCTCGGCCCACGTTAAGCGTGAAGTGATCGGTCGTGACCCGCCGATCCTGGATCACGAAGTCGGAATGGATGGAGGCGACCCGCCCCTGCCGGCTCATCTCGGCGATTTTTGAAAGTTCGGTGATCAGAGGGGCGCCGTCGAGATCGATCGGATTGATCGCGATCATCCCGTGCCCCGCCAGCGACTGCGTCGACGCGTCTCCCGTGGCTCCCCGTCCACTTAGGTAGACGTCCGTATCAAGGCGACCTTTTAAATTCAACGGCGCGCCTGCCAGAACAGGGACCGCGTAGCGGATCACGCTCATGCCGTTATCGAGCACCACATCATCGGCCGGAATCGCCCCTCGAATCGAGGCTCCGGGCCGGTGCGATCGAACTCGCCGACGATTTGAAACGGTCCGCCATTGATGACACCGCGCATGCGGGTTATGACGATTTTTCGCTCTTCGAGGATCCCCTCGCCCTCGACCTCTTGCATGTGAAGCCGGTTGTGCGACTGCTCGTCGATGATTGCCAGCTTTGCCCCGCGGATCTGGACATTCACGGGGGGAGCGTCGCGACGGAGATGGGAAGGGTTGGCGTGGACCTCGTCGGGCCATACCCGCTCCGCCATCTCGAATGTGCCGTTTGCGCAGCGACATGCCGCAGATCAAGTGCACTGGCCCCAACCGATCGGGGCCGGAGGTTGCCGCGGAGAAGATCGAACAAACTGATGTCGATCTCTAAATCCGGGGCCCTCAACCAGGGATCGTCGCCGTTTTTATGTGAACTAATTTCCAGGTTCAGCAGTCGAACACCGCCCAGCCAACCGACCGACATCCGCTCAAGCCGGATCGAACGCTTCGTCCCCGATTCGAGGGCCAACAAGACATGCCTCGTCACCCAACCGGTAAGCGCGATCAAAACCACGCCGGTCCAGACGAGCGGCGGAATCAACAAGACAATGCACAAGGCTAGCGCATACCATCGAATCCGAAGGCTGGTAATGGGCATCTGTCCCCCTTGATCGTGTCCGGTGTGACAAAACCGATTGGTACCACCTGGCTGTCGTCGAGTTGACCTGTCGAGCGCAGCTCACGGGATCATACCGCAATGGCTTGGCGCCGACAACCGCAGTTCCATCTCTGGCATAAATAGTTGACAATTCAATCTGCTGATTGTGAATCTTCACGGCGGCGGTGTCCCCGGTTCTTGTAGGGCAGGTCAGAAACGGTTAAACCTGGAATTTGAGAGCGTTCCCCACCTGGTCCAACCTGTCATCGTCTTCGAGGAGTTAATCATGCGAGCGAGCTTGCGTTTTGACTGGCTTCGGCGATTGTTATCCGTCGTGGCAATCATGGCGACGGTTCAATCCGCCGGCCGGGCCGAGAAGCTGCCGATCGTCGATGATGTTGAGTTTCAACCCCTCGCCGCGCAGGCCAAACGGATCATCGATGCCCTTGACTTGCTGGGGCAACCACTGGCGCTCGACGAGAAGGCGAGTCTGGAGCGGGCGGTCAATTCGGCCGGAGGAGAGTCGGCGGTTCGCAACATTCAGCATGTTCTCGACAAGCGTTGCTTGGTGGGAGTCGAGATCAACGCGGAGAGCCGCGTTAAATCGATGCAGGGCTCGGCGCGGCCTCGTTTGGTCCAGAATGGCTGGTCGGTGTTCCTCGTGAAGGTGCACAATCAAGCGGGTGTTACGGCCTCGCTCGTTGCGGAGAGCCCCAACGCCTCCCCGCTCTATAAGCGGTCGACCGGCGGAGCGGAACCGAAGGCTTCGATTCGCCCGGCTGATGTCGTTCAGCGCTGGGCCGATATCGTCATGTTCAGTGACCGTCCGCTCACGAAATCTCTTTCCGGATTGGCGGCTCGAGTACCGCGTCATTGAGATTTACAGCCGCGATGCAGGCAAGCGTGAGGCGAGGATCAGCTTCAATGTCGGCCAGGGCACGCAGGACCTGGGTTTCCGCAGCGAGGTCGATATTCTTTTCACGTGCGAGCCGGCGGTGAATGTTGTACTGGACGTCCGCGACGATGATGGTCGCCCGGCGATGGCGTCGTTCATCTTTCGTGACCGGATCGGACGCGTCTATCCCTCGCCCACCCGACGACTCGCGCCGGATTTCTTCTTCCACCCCCAAGTTTATCGCCAGAGCGGCGAGTCGGTCGCCCTGCCTCCAGGAACCTATCAAGTCGAGTTTACGCGTGGTCCCGAATACGAGACCCAAACGAAGACGATCACCGTTCCGAAAGTGCACAACCACCGGGAATCGTTCCACCTCAGGCGGTGGATTCAGCTTTCGAAAATGAACTGGTTCTCGGGCGATCATCACGTCCATGCCGCCGGCTGCGCGCACTACGAGAGCCCGACCGAAGGGGTCAAACCGCAAGACATGTGGCGGCACATTTTGGGCGAAGACCTCGACGTCGGCTGTGTCTTGTCGTGGGGCCCGTGCTGGTACGCGCAGAAGCAGTTTTTCGAGGGCAAAATTCACCCGCTTTCGACATCAGAATACTTGATGCGTTACGACATCGAGGTCTCGGGATTTCCGTCGTCGCATGCTGGCCATCTTTGCCTTTTGCGCCTCAAGGAAGACGACTACCCGGGCACGAGTCGGATCGAGGAGTGGCCGACCTGGGACCTGCCGGTCTTGAGGTGGGGTAAGTCGCAAGGGGGCGTCGTCGGGTTTTCTCACTCGGGCTGGGGGCTCAAGCTGTCGGATGATAAGCTTCCGTCTTACGAAGTGCCTCCGTTCGATGGCATTGGGGCCAACGAGTACATCGTCGATGTGGTTCACGACGCAGTCGATTTCATCTCGACCGTCGACACGCCGGCGCCCTGGGAGCTCAATATCTGGTATCACACGCTTAACTGTGGGTACCGGGCCAAGATTTCCGGCGAGACAGACTTCCCCTGTATCTACGGCGAGCGCGTCGGATTAGGCCGCGTGTATGTCAAGCTCGCCGACGGCCAGCTCGATTTCGACGCCTGGTGTGAGGGAATCAAGCAAGGCCGGTCGTACGTCAGCGACGGCCGTAGTCACCTGATCGACTTTCAGGTCGACAATTTGGGCGTGGGCGAATCAGGGGGCGAGATCAAGCTCGCTGCTCCCGCCACGGTCAAAGTGACCGCGCAAGCCGCTGCCTACCTCGACCCAAGTCCGTCGGCCGAAGACCGGTTGATTCACGACCGTTCGCTCGCGCAAAAGCCATACTGGTCGATCGAGCGAGCCCGGATCGGCGATACGCGCAAGGTCCCCGTCGAAGTCATTGTCAACGGTGAATCGGTGGGTCGGACCGAGCTTTCGGCCGACGGTACCATTCAGGGAGTGTCGTTCAACGTGCCGATCAAGAAGTCGAGCTGGGTCGCACTTCGGGTCTACCCCTCATCACACACCAACCCTGTCTTCATCACCGTCGGCGGCAAGCCGATCCGTGCCTCCAAAAAATCCGCCGAATGGTGCTTGAAATCGGTCGATCAGTGCTGGTCGAAGAAAGAGCCCGCCATTCGCGTGAGTGAGAAGGAAGAGGCTCGAAGGGCCTATGAAGTCGCCCGCGAGGCTTATCGGAAGATTTTGGCGGAGAGTGAGGGGGACTGAGAATGGTTCCATGGCAAAGCAAAAGAAACGCGGGCCACGCGGTGGCGTGAGACACCAACCGGGGCGGGGTCATCAGCGCAAAAGCGAGCCCGAGCGTAGACGGCGATTGAGCAAAAAACTCGACGGGTTCGTCAGGCGGAGGAAGAAAAGCAAAGGGACCAGTGGGAGATTTGGGATAAACTGACTGACGAGCAAAGAAAGCTGTTGCCCGATTTGCGTCCAGAAAGACTCCGGGAATATTTCGATGAATAAGACCAAGCCCGTCACAAAGGGGATGAAACCAGCGACTCGAGACAAACGCCGTATCGCGCTCGTGACACTTCAATCGCCCTCCTCAGATATGGAATTCAAGGGTTACTGTCGGACGTACTCGCGATCCACACACGACGAGGCGCCAGTCAACCGCAAGAAGTTCGAAGGCGACTGGGATGAGCTAAAATATCTTTATTACAAGATATTGCACTGGTATTACGATCGAAAAGAGCGCCGGCAAGCATTGGAATTCCGGGATCGCTTTGAAAAGGTCCTCAAAAAGCTGACATCGAGGCACCCGGAAGCCATATTTGTCGAAGAATGTTGGTCGGTCTTGTACGAGTTGGATAGAGAGCTTGACAGGGCCATCGAACATAGGGAGACGCGAGATTGATTTAATCCTTCGCCTTTGGAAGGTGTCGGAGAATACTCCGGTGCGGGAGCACGCCATGCGTGGATACGGCGTTGATGCTTTGTGCGATCGCCTGGAGTTGCTCTCGATTTTGTATCACGAATGGGGAGAAATGGACCGTGCGATCGTGCTTCTGGTGGAATCGCAACGGCTTTGTGAGTCTGCGGGGCTGCCGTTCGAAGGAGGTGAATTGCTGAGAGATTACCTCGTTGAACGCGAGCCGGGGCTTGCCACAGTCATTCGCGGCGAATCGAATCGTCGAAATTGATGCGTAGACCAGCGAGGTGTGATTCGTAGAATGTGGAGCGGACATACTGACTCGCAACGACGGCTCCGACTCGTCGAGCGCATCGAGAAGCAGCGGCATCGCCGCTGCCACCACCGTTATTTCGGTTGAGGAGCAACGGCGCGGTCGCCTCCGCGACTTTCGCCAGGTACCGAATCTCGACGTTCAAGACTGGCTTTCATGAGGATGCGAGACCACGACCAAGCACTTGTCCAAGCGTTTGACTCACAAGCACCCAAGTTCGAGGTGGCGCCGGTTCAGAGCGACCCGGTGGCGCTGGAACGATTGGTCGTCGCCGCCGACTTGCCCCCGGGATCCTTGGTCCTCGACGCCGGCTGCGGGCCTGGCCTGGTGAGGCGCGGCCTTGCTCGCTGCCGGCTTTCGCGTGGTGGGAGTCGATCTGTCGCGCGAGATGATCGAACGCGCGCGCAAGCGATGCGGGTCGTACGGGGACAACGCTCGCTTTCTCCAAACGTCGGTGTATGACCCGAGTCTCGATTCACTCGCTCCGTTCGACGCCGCGCTGTCGCGATATGTGCTTCATCACGTCCAAGACCCGGCGCGGTTTTTGAAGCGGCAGATGGAATTGTTGCGTCCCGGCGGGATTGTCGTCGTGAATGATCACGTCACGGACCCCGACCCGAACGTCGCGGCCCATCATGCGGCCCTTGAAATCGCTCGTGACCGGACGCACACCAGAAATCTGACCGGCGGAGAGTTGGTTGACCTGTTCGCCAGCGCCGGCCTGTCCAACATAAGCTATGTCGAAGAATCGTTCACTCTGGACTTCGACGAATGGTTCGACCGCGGCACGCCCGCGGACAGCAAGGCCGCGGTTCGCGGCCGACTGCTGTCGGGCCCGAGCATCCGGAGCTTTCGCCCGAATCTCTTGGACAATAGCTCGATCCGAATTGAATGTTTTCGAGCGATCGTGCGCGGAGTCAAGTGCTGACGCCATGAGGCACGCGTGAACAGGTTCCTCATTGCGCGTTGCCTACTGCAGCTTGCTTTGCTCCCAATACCGGGTTGCCAGTATTTGATCCACTGGTTATAACACCCGACCGAACTGATTCAAGTTCCAAATCGCGAACGATGGCCGCCACAATCGTTAACGGAATGGATTTAATCGGGGCCGACCAAAGTGGTTCCGGCTTCATTCCATTCGTTGAAAAAGTTTGAGGGACCTTGGCGAAGCTGTCCGTTCGCCCGCCTCCGAATGGTCGCTCGCCGTTTCTGAGCGGCTGGAGCGAGGGGTTTGAGCATGGAAGCAAGCAGTCTTGTTCCGAGCACCACATCCAGGGCCCGCGCATACCTAAATTCCGCATCTGAGAATTCGAGGCGACAGGAGCTTGACCGCGCATGTACGGCGTTAGCGGCCGATCTCGGGAACTTGCGAACCCAACTCCTCGATACGAGACGGACACAGGCTTCCGAATGGGCCGACCGATTCAAACTCGAAACAGAGTTGACGGAGACTCATGAAAAATTAAAGGCCGCGCTTTGCGTTAATGAGGTGATGGGCAGAGAAAGAGCGGACAGCCTCAAACAATTGCACGAGATCGAGCGCAGCCTTGGCTGGACGCTGGTTCAAAAGGTGAGCAATGTCCGGGCGAAACTCCTGCGAGCAGGCACGATACGGGGACGGTGCTGGGGTTTGTCGTCCCGTTTCGTCAAGACGTCCATCAAGGTAGGTCTAAGAGCCGCGGTTTCCCAGTCGTTCGCCAAGATCGCCGGAAAGCTCAGCAAGAAGCCTGGTGAGCACGATAGCCCTCTGACGACCTTGCCGGATCCCGTCGTACCCGAGCGAGTCCCCGTTGATCGATTCCGTGAACTGCCATGGCGGTTCTTGGGAAGCCCCGCGTGCGGCCCTTCTCGGAGGTGCGGTTATTACAAGCTACTCCTCGTCTCGCATTCCGCGTGTCGGACCGGGGCGCCTCATTGCCTGCTCCGTCTCGCCGAAGAACTATCAAAGCTTCCTGACTTTGAATGTTGGATCGTGCTCCAGCGTGGTGGCGAGCTCGAGGATTCGTTCGCCACCGTCGCTCCCACCCTCGACATCGAAAGAATGGTCGAGCAAGGAGTTGACGCCCACCAGATCCCGGATCTAATCGCTTCCGCGTTCCGCGAATTCTCGAGTCGGGGGGTTGCCGTCTGCAACACCTTGGCCACTAGCGCTTTCCATCAAGCCTTCGCGGAACAGAACGTATCCGTCTTGTCTTGGATCCATGAACTACCAACTTTTATCGAGTCACACGGAGGAATCTCGGCGATCCAACGGATCAAGGAGGCCTCTCGAAAAATCATTGTGCCGGCCGAAGTCGTGCGACACTCTCTGAATTCCAAGTTCTTGATCGATCCCGACTGCATTCGCACAGTTTATAATGGACAAGATCCTAAAACACTTAACATGTGTCGAAACACCGCGCGGCTTCGGGTCAGACGGGAGCTGGGGCTGCCGGCCGACACTCGGATCGTCTTGGGTTGCGGGACCGTCGATCTTCGAAAAGGGGCCGACCTGTTCGTCAATCTCGCCCGTAAGCTCCTGGCTGCTGGCTCGGCGGGTGGTCTCGCGGCGAAAACCTGGTTTATTTGGGTTGGCCATTGCGCTGACGACTCCTTCCTGCGCTGGCTGCTCCACGACGCCGGAATCGGCGAGCTCCAAGATCGGATTCGGTTTATCGGACAACGCGCCGATACGGCTCCTTATTTTCTCGCGGCCGACGTCTTCGCTCTTACTTCACGCGAGGATCCCTGTCCTCTGGCCAACTCCGAGGCGATGGAGAGTGGTCTAGCCGTGGTGGCGTTCCTTGGAGCCGGCGGTGCGCCGGAGGTTTTTGGTAATGCCGGAATCGCCGTTCCCTATCTTGACGTCGACGCGATGGCGGGGGAGATACTCGGCCTTTTGGCCGATCACGAGCGGCGAGAGCAACTCGGCCGCCGCGGCCAAAGTCTAATCCGAGAACACTATACATGGTCTCGTTTCATGGATGAGTTTCTGGACGTTCTCAAGAACGACTTTCAGTATTGGCCCGCTCGTCGCTTGAAAGTCTCTGTGATTGTTCCGAACTACCGTCATGAACCGTACCTGGAAGAGCGTCTTCGCAGCATATTCGACCAGACCATCAAGCCGGACGAGATCATCTTTCTGGACGACGCCTCACCGGATGAGAGCGTCGCGATCGCGCCCGGCTGGCTGCTGAATCACCCGCCCCGATGCAAATCGTCGTGAACGAGCGGAATAGCGGTAGCACGTTCCAGCAATGGATCAAGGGGCTGAAGCTGGCCACCGGAGACCTCATCTGGATCGCGGAATCCGATGACTCGTCGCATCCCGAGTTCTTGGAGCGCCTCGTCCCGCAGTTTTACGAATCGGACGTCGCTCTTGCTTATTGCCAGTCAGCCCTGATCGGACCGAACGGGGAACGGTTGTCAGACAATTTTCTCGGCCACACCGATGACATTTCCGACTCCCGCTGGCGGCACGCCTATTCAGTTCGCGGGACGGTGGAAGCCGCGGAGGCGCTCAGCCTAAAGAACACGATCCCTAACGCGAGCGCCGTCATGTTCCGCCGTCCGGGGGACATCGAATTCGGGAAGGAATTGGAGTCGCTCCGTTTCGCGGGCGACTGGCTTTTCTACGCCATGCTGGTCCGTTCTGGGAAAATCAGTTACTTACCAGAAGCCCTCAACTACTATCGCCGGCACGAAAGGACGGTCACTCACCAGAGCATTCGGGAGGAGACCCATCCACGGGAAACGCTTTTGGTCAAGGCAAAGATCTTCGAGACGTTCAACCTCCCAGCCAATACGATCGCGCGGAGCTTGGGCTGGTCGATTCTGGAATACAACCAGCTCAGCGATCGATTCAGCCTGAGACGCCCGGTGTTCACCGCCAACCTTCACCTGTCCTTGGTTTTGAGCCAGATTCGATCGAGCCTGCGGAAGAGGCAAGCCTCTGGCGATGGCATGAAGGTTCTTCTGGTAATACGCGACATGCTGCCAGGGGCCGAATCCCTCGCTAACATCCATTTGGCGAATGCTCTGGCCAGAAATTATTCCGTGTTCCTGTGTAACTCCCAGCCCGAGCGGAACGATGCGAATTTAATTCAACAGCTCGACGACCGGATTATCCTTCTCGAGGGGACACTGGGCAGCACCCCCTGGTCGGCGGAAATCCGGGGCCAACTGTGAGCGGAGTCAAGGCTACCCAGACTGTCGAATCCAGGTTCTACGCGAGCTGATCCGATTCCACGGAATCGACGTGATCCATTCGCGCTCCGCGTGGGCCGACAGCCTCGTGTTTTGCTTGAATAACGAACTTAACCTTCCTTGGTTGTTCCACCTCGGCGGTGTCGACCGCTTCCTATCGGGCCCTGACGCGACCAATCGCCATCCCCGGAATGAGCTGGACGCGTTCATCAGCTCGGCAGATTGTGTGTTCTATGAACATGAAAGCCAATTGCATTTTCTTCAGCGACACTCGACTTTCAGCGTGAAACGCTCGGTCCAATTCTTCGGTGGATTTGATCCTCAAGTCGTCCGTCGACTGCGGGACGCCGGTGATCGACCACAAGACGGGAGGTTTCGCTTTTTCATCGTTCAGTCCGACCAGCAGGGCGAACGGGAACTGAGAGACGCGGTTATTGCAGTCGGAATAGTCAACTCGCTCGCTTTCGACGATTCTTCCAGCCAAGGAGCGCGTCTGGTCGTCACGGCTTCAGAATCAGCCGCCGACTCGATCGCGTCGTGGCTTTCGCGGGATAACCACGTCGAGCTTTATCGCGGGCCGCTCGATCCTCTCGAAGCGATGATCAGATGCGACGCGGTTTTGATTCTCCACGATTCGACCACGGCCGAGGCATCATGCATGTTAACGGCCGCTCTGGCCTGTGGTCGACCGGTGATTGCAGTCGAACGCGGGCCATTTCATGCGATGATCGCTCACGAAGGCCGCCACGCCGGTATTCTTCTGCCCCGGATTGGCGAATTTCCCGTGGGCATCGACCACCTTGTGGCCGCGATGCTTGAGTATCTGACCAATCCGGCACTCTTCGAAACTCATCGGCGCAATGCCAGTTGGATCTTCGACGAGCGTTACACGATCGACCGGATTGCGGCGGCCTGTGCCGAGGCGTATGTCGACGCCTGTAATGTGATACAAATTCCTGAACGCGCTACTCGACCAGGGCCGCTCGACGATGGTTCGCTCGATCGCGGCAACACAACGCGACGAATTCAAGGTTTCAGCCCCCCGCGGCTGAGCTCGACCTCAGCGTGAGAAGGGCCTTCTTCAGCCGCCTGCGGCCTCTAAGGGCCGGGCCGAGAATCGGATGCCCGTTGAGCCTCTCAATCTTGGTGACATGTGCCTCAAACCAGTGGTAGTACGATCGGCGCGGATCATTCGTGGAGAATGGGTTTGGGAAGGCGCTGATCAAGTCTTCGCGGCGACGGTAAAGCTGCCGCTGGGCGCTGCTGATGCGCTCGCCGGTCCCGAATGAATTGTAGATACATTCGATCTTGCCGAGAGCGGACTGCCCCAGCTCTTCACAACTGCGCGATGTACCAGTCGCGGAATTCCGAAGAGAACCGGACTGTGGGAACCATAGCGTTCCAGCATGACCTGTTGAGCGCCGCTGTCAAACCCGGAGAAATGGTAGAAAACAAGTGGTTTGCCATTAATCTGGATCTCGTAAGGCACGCGGCCCGTGGCGCGGCGATGGGTCAAGTTCCACGTCGCCACGTTGTACTCCGGCTCGCGCACGATCGCGATGTCGTCGAAAAGCGCCGGGGCTAGGTCGACCCAGCGCTGATCGGTGAAAAGACCGTTTTCGACCTCGTCATAACAATAGCTCCTCAGCCGCTCGGCCCACCAACGGATGAACTGTCGCCCCTGCGGCGTCATTCTTACGGCGAGGAATCCCAGGTTGTAGACACCGTGCCGCAGGCAGCAGTGCTCGTTGTCGAGGATCGCTTGCACGTCCGTTTCCGGGACGCAGTGGTGCGGCGTAAGGAGAACGCTGTGCTCACTTAGGATTCGCTCGAGGCCGTCGAGTCGGTTCAGAACAAGTATATCAGGATCGAAGAAGTAGATTCGCTCCGCGCCGTGGCGGGCGGCGATATACTCGAAAGCGGCCCCCTTGACGGCGGTGCAGAGTTCGACAAGGCGATGCTTGAAAATCCACGAAGGGAGGTTTTCGATCGGTAGCTCGCGTATATTGATGACGTGGTCGAATGCGGCTGTAATGGCTTCAGCGCATTCCGGCATTTCGTCCGAAATGACCAGGTGAAATACTGCCTCGGGATGAAATCGCTTAAGTGAATGGGCGAGCGCAGCCGCTTTAGGCAAATAATTCGCGGTGATGCTGGTGAAGACATGCATGTGCATTCCTTTGCACTGAGTGCATTTCCATACGGAAGGTCTGAGGTTGGCCCCCAAAACTGGAAAATACACAATCTGAGTGTAGCATACATAGGGACGCCGCGTGACGCAACTGGGAACCACGGTCTCTCGAAAATCTGCGAAAACGCCGCCCAATGGACGCCGTCTGCTAGCCCTTGATGCCTTCTTGTTCGTTCGTTCGTTCGTTCGTGCAAAAAATGGAAATACTGCGTGGGCCTTATCTCCGGATCGGCAGAGAGGCCGTGCGGCTTGAGTTAAACCGCGAGTCGAAAACTCGGTGGACCGGTTCGCTCACGGAGCGGCAAGCCCGCCCAATCGAGCAGTTCGTCGATCGCCTTGGCCGCGGCCTCAACCGAGAAATGCTCCCGAACGTTCTCGAGGCCAGCGGTCGACAGGCTTTCCCAAAGCTCGCGCGATGTCCAAAGGCGAACCACCGCATCGGCGAAGTTCTCTGGGTCGTCCGCGATCATGGCATTCTTTTCGTGGACCAGATGCATTCCCTCAGCCGCGATCGACGTAACAACGGTGGGAACACCAAGCGACATGCTTTGGTTCACTTTGCCCTTCACCCCTGCCCCAAACCGAAGTGGGGCGACCGATAATCGGGCTCGATCGAAGACCGGTGTGACGTCAGCAACGAAATCCAAAATGTCTATCGTCGGACAAGCGAGCTCGCGGATCTCTGGTGTCGGATGTGGGCCGATCACCCGAAAGACCACGTCCGGGATGCGTTCAAGAACCCTTGGGAAGATCTCCCGGGCGAAATAAAGCACGGCGTCAACATTTGGCGAGTGATCGAAGCTGCCAATGAATACGACATCCCGCCGCTCAGTGAAACCTGTGGCGCTGGTTTCGGCGGGCGGAAAGATGGTCGGCACGATTCTAACGTCAATTTCGTTCTTGGATTCATCCGCAAGTATGGCCTTCTCGATCGGGCTGACCACCAAGGTCATATCGGCCGACCGGGCCAGGCGAAGCTCTTGCTCTTTACGAGCCGCGACGGCTACATCCAGGTCAGGATCATGCTTCAGCCGGGCTTCGCGCCCCTCTCGCAAGAAGTGGAGGTCAACGGTGTCGAACACGATCCTGGCTTGGGGGCGAAACGGCGGACAGTCGGAATGTGTCGATCGGCAACCTCTGCGCGAGCAATGACGACCAGGTTAAGATCTCGTCCGTGCTGTTCGAGGTAATCGGCTGCCGTAAGATACTCAGGGGGATGGACGACCTCGATCCTGATTTTCTTGAGGTCCTCAAGATAGGGTTCGAATACGGACATGTTATCGGGAAGAAAGGTCACATGGAGCTTCCTTCTCAGAAATTCGTGTATGATCTCCATCATTCTCAGCGACCCGGCATCGCGGTCGGGAGTGGGGAGACGATGATCAATGATCAAGACTCTTCCACAAACAGCGGATTCTGGGCGAGGACAGTGGATGAAGTTCGGCGGGCCCGTCGCCGGTACAGGATTGAAGTTTCGGTGCGAAGTCGCACCTACCCGAGAGCGATTTAGATCGAAGGGCTCGTTAGGGACTGACCCCGGCGAGGTACTTGATTCAATCGCTGGTTGCGTTTGTCGGGGGCTTTTTGCCGAGGCCCGATGATTCTTCGGGATCGCTCGCAAGCTCTGAAACACGAAGCGCAAGGCTCTCCGCCTTCTTGTCGCTGGCGGCGCGACCAAGCGTCCAACACCACCGATGGTTTTGGCTAGCCTCCAGGAAACCGAGCTGGTCAGTTCGTCGAGGGCCTGTTCGAGGCGTTCGATCTCTTCGACCTTTTCCCGGAGGGCGGACTGATCCCGGGCCAATGATCGCTCAAGGAACGCGATTCGCTCGTCGTGATGCTGGGAAGATGCCAGCCGGTCCTGCTCGTGTCCCATGTATTCATCCTACCAGTATTCATGCCGATACTGACATTATTATTTATCATCGCGTGATGCTAATCAAAAGCGATCGCTAAGCCGACGCGAGTTTTCCACGAACGGGGGCGGTGCGAGGCGTCGAGGAGTCAGTGCACCTCCTAACCAGTCGTGGCATTGTTTTCTCAAAAATGACTCACCTTAATTTTGAAAATGACGGGTTTGGGCAGGAGCGGCAACTTGGTGCTTGGCCGACCATTGGCCCTTCTTACATTTCATCGACTCGCGAGAGCGATGGCTATTGCGAATTATCGCAGAATTCGGGCTGTGGTGAGTGAGGCGGTGCGGAAGAGCCCGCGCTTAGCCGCGCCCCATCACAGATCGACCGATACACGTGCGACTCGGCCGCGAGGTGAATCACGGCGGTCAATCAGTACGGCTACGCTTGTTCTTGACAGAAATGGTATCTCACCATATAAGCCCATCGCGTTTGATCGCACCGACGCATGAGTTAACTGTCTCTGATCGGTTATCTCTTATGGGTGATCAAGCGAGAGAAATAGGAGAACACCCGAGATCGGTTCGGATGGCGGACGACGAGGTTGCATGCCTTAAGGTGTAATCCGCGATGGACACAGACTGCCTCAATGGCCCGGGACGATCGAGCGTACGGCTGATCGCTTTCCATTTGCCCCAATTTCACCCAATCGCCGAGAATGATCATTGGTGGGGGAAAAGGTTTCACGGAGTGGACGAACGTTAGCAAGGCGAGGCCGCTCTTCCGTGGCCATGATCAGCCTCGATTACCAGCCGACCTTGGATACTACGACCTGAGGCTTCCCGAGGCGAGAGAAGCCCAAGCCGAACTGGCCCGGGCCCACGGGATCGAGGGTTTCTGTTACTGGCACTACTGGTTCCACGGCAGGCGATTGCTGGAGCGCCCAGTCGAAGAGATCCTTTCTTCCGGGGAACCGGATTTCCCATTCTGTCTGGCGTGGGCGAATGAGTCATGGTCGCGCAGTTGGCTTGGTGACGAGCGTGAGATCCTCGTCGAGCAACGTTATTCCGGAGAGGATGACCGGGCACACGCTCGATGGCTGGCTCGGGCGTTCGCCGACCCAAGGTATTTGACGATTCATGGTCGACCGTTGCTGGTCATCTACAAGCCCATGGCGCTCCCGGACCCGCGACGGACCACGGACATCTTCCGGGATGAATGCACCCATCTCGGCCTGCCCGAGCCGTACATCGTCGGCATCGACGCGCACTGCCCCGGTACCGACATGCGCACGCTCGGCTTCGATATGACCGAGAACCATCGTCCGCAGCTCGGAGTCCTTGGAATGGAGGCCTTTCGAGACGGCGCCACTTTGACCAGGCTGGCGCGAAACTTGAGCAAGGGAATCCTCCGTCCGAGCTTGAAGATTTACTCGTACCGCGAGGCGACGGCCTTGATGAGACGTGCAGTCCCGCCGTTTTCTCACTTTCCGTGCTGTTTCGTCGGCTGGGACAATACGGCCCGACGCGGGCGGCATGCGATCGTCATGGTCGGACCGACTCCTGAGCAATTCGGTGCACAACTTGCGCTCGTTGCAAAGAGTGTGTTGCACAAGGAGCGGCAGGAACGAGTGGTCTTCATCAACGCCTGGAATGAATGGGCCGAAGGGATGTACCTCGAGCCGGATCAGAAGCACGGCGACGCCTATCTCAAATCAGTCGCACGCGTGTTGGAGGAAGTGGCACGATCCCAACGCTGGTCCTTGCAACCATCAACCACTGTTTGATCATTGCCTTGACCGCTCAATAAGTGGCCCACGATCCGTCATGGGAAGAATCCGCTGAAGTTAATCATGTTCATGGAGGACGCGATGCAAGAGGTCGATCCATCTCAGTGCGTGACACCTCGTACGCGACAAGCTGGGAGAGGTGTCGGTTCCGGCGAAATTCGTCAGTCTCGGATCGACGGTTCGAAGCCCACCATCCTGGTTGATCGACCTGGTCAGATTGTTAAGCATGCGGATCGTGAGAAACGGGAACGACTTCCAGTTTTCGGCAATGCAACGGCGAGCCGCCTGGAACCGATCGTCCTCGCCGTCTATTTCGTGTTCGGACTTCGGTTCCGAGGACTAAGCGATGCTCAAGCGTTCTAGGATAGGAATCGGCCCGGCCGGATTGGCGATCTCGATCGCCGCACTACTGTCGCTGATCTCTTGCGCTATTCCGCCGGTTTCGTCAGCGTTTCGTGTGATGAGTTCGCGAAGTCTCTGATCGCCATGCGGGGGCTTGGCCAGCCGTCGGAATGGTTCAATAACGTCTGGATGCCGCTGCACCTTGTTCTGATCGCGGTGGTCAGCCTGATCACGGGCGACCTGTTCATCGCGTCGCGGCTGGTATCGATCGTTTTCGGGGTTGTCCTCCTGGTCGTGCTGTGGGGCATCGGCCGTCAGTATGCTGGAAATTGGGGAGGCACGCTCGCCGCGATGCTCGGTGCGACTCACCCTCTTGTGCTCCTCCTTTCGGCGACAGCCATGGTCGACATCTGTTACGTCGCCACGTTCATGCTGGGGCTGGCGTATTATTCGCGGTTTTCTCAGTCTCCTCGGCCTGCTTCCGTTGATCTGTTCGCGGCATGCGGCCTGTTCACGCTCGCCTGCGCGTTTCATTACAATGCATGGATCGCCGTCCTGCTGATGGTCCCACTGCTCTTTCGCGATCTTTATCGGGCCGCCCTACCCCGGCCCATTGTCGCGGCCAGCCTTCTTGTTGTAGCCTCGGTGCCGTGTGCCTGGGTGATATGGAACTGGCAGCGAACCGGCCAGCCGCTGGCCTTCTTTTCGCAACACCGCGATTACAGCGAGAACTACTGGGCCCATTTCGGTTGGCATCCTTCCCCACTCGCCGCAATTAAGGTCCTGGCGCCGCCGTCAGCGTCTATTCGCCCCTGGTCGCGATCCTGACTTTCTCGGGTGCGGGAATTCTGTTTGGCGCGGGCGGCCGATCGTAAGCAGTGGCTGCTCTGGTCGCTGCTAGTGGGCTTTCTGGCTGCGCTCATCTTTCTCTATGCGGGGTGGCAGACCAGCGGCCTTTGAACCGCGGTATGTTCTTTTGCCTTCCGTGCTCATGATATCGATCGCCGCGGTATCACTCGTCACGCTCGGGCGAGCCGGTGATCGGACGCTTCGGGCCTTCATCATCTTGCTGTCGCTTGCCACTGTCGTTGTGAATCTCGGGCTTTGCCATGACAGCATCGAGCTCGCGAAGCATCTCGATCATTACTCCTATACGACCGAGGCTCGCAACATCGCCCGGCGAATGCGCAATCTAAGGTCAAAGCGAGCGCCGCCGATGGTCCTCGAGTAGAAAAGCCTGGAACTTCCTTGTCATGCCGGTATTTCTCAATCGGAACGATGCGATCGTAGCGGATCGAGAGTTGATCGACGATTCCGTGCATCACTTCGACAACCGCAGCATGCTCCTCGGTCCGCGCGATCGCGTGCTAGCCGAGCTTGAGGCCAAGGAAGTCGGTTTTGTCGCAGCCTGGTCCGACGAGGTCCGTGCCCACGTCAAGGAATGGGGACTCCGTCCCGTCGCCGGGGTTGGTTCGTACACGATTTACAAGCTGACCACGAGAAATGAGTCGCGGAATCGGCCTCGACGCACCGACGCGAGTATGGCGGCGGACGTACCCGCCGTGGATGCACAATCCTCCAGTGTACTTGCGAGCAACGGGTGCGCCATTGTTCGATTGACCGTGAAGAACGGTCGAGGTATATCCATCAAGCGCACCCGGGCTCAAGACGAATTGGGCGTTGTATTTTCCGCTTGCCTTGTTTTGCGCGGTGTCGACCCGACCAACAAATCGTGCCGTCCCCGGGACTGACTTTGTGATCGGGCCCGGCGTACGGCCCGGAAACCGAAGGAGCAGAGCGACCATGCCGACGCTGGAAGATAACCATCGTTTCTGGGGCCGTGATTACGACTGGGCTCAAGGCGGCGACGAATGGTCCGGGGTGTGGGGCGGGGCCGAAATGCAGTGGTTTGGCACGCTCCTGCCGCATCCATCAGTTTCTGCCGACCGGCACCATCCTGGAAATTGCGCCGGGGTTCGGACGCTGGACGCAGTTTCTCGCGGGCCTTTGTAGGCAGATGATCATCATTGATATGTCAGAAAAGTGCATCGATGCTTGTAAAAGAAGATTTCGCGGCCAGGCGCATATCCGATATCATGTCAATGATGGGAATTCGCTTGAAGCAATCGATGACAGTTCCATCGATTTTGTTTTCAGCTTCGACTCACTTGTGCATGCCGAGGCCGATGTGGTGGGGGCGTACCTTGCCCAGCTAGAACGAAAACTCAGGCCAGGTGGCGTGGGTTTCATCCATCATTCAAATCTGGGTGAATTCTCAGGTTCCACGCGACTTACTCAGCGATTTCGAAGTATCCCTGGCTCAATTCGTTCCTGCAGCGGATCGGCCTTCTGGCCGTCCCTCATTGGCGTGCCCCGAGCATGACATCGGTGAAATTCCAGAGATTTGCCGAGCAGAGTGGCCTGCGGTGCTTATGCCAGGAAAAGATCAATTGGGGAGGTCGACGCACGATCGACTGTCTCACGGTGTTCACCAAGGACACGCAGCCACAAAAATCGCACAATTCGGTATTCAACAACCCTCATTTTATGGGCGAAGCACAATACCTTTCGAAAGCTTCTCGCGGTCTGTACGGGGCCCCCGCGATTCGCGCCCGGGGCCCCTTGGAAGGAATTGGGGACGCGTTTCGCCACTCGCCCGCCAGATCTCGCTAGCAGTCCAGGGCAAAGTGTGGTTTACCGAATAAGGAACTAGGGGAAAAGGGGACGGGAATTACGGGAGCACGACCGGTCGTCCTCGGTATCTTTTTGTGACCGGCCGGCTCGCCGAATTCGCTCTGCGGCGCGTGCTGGAAGCGCTCGTCGCATACGCTAATCGCATAGCCGAGGTCGCGTTGCTGCCGATGTGAGTAGCCGCGCTGATGACGCCCAAATGGCTTGTCTGGCGCCTCAAAATCACGGCCGGCATGGAGTGGCTCTTCCTGCCGGGACGCTGCCGGCGTGACCTAGCGCAAAAATTCGATCAAGGTCCTCGAAGTGACCTTCAGCGGCGCCCTCGGGAAAAAGCGCCGAGGATGACGTTGCGGCCCATGTTCTCGATTCGGCGACCAAGGGCAAGAAGCTGGGAACGCAATTTACCAGGCCTGTTCTGTCTAGCAGCGCATTGTACAACTCGAGTGCGAATACGGTGACGCTGACGCCTCGGGGTAAAGTCCCGACGGGGGACACGCAGCTCACGATTAATGCCTCCTTGGTCCTGGACGCTGAGGGTCGTGCGATCGACGGCAACGATGATGGGGAGCCCGGCGGGAGTTATGTGGCAATTCTCAACAACCAAGGTGTCATTAGCGCGGCGATCTCGGCGGCACGCACCAAGTCGATGTCGGAGAAGGCAATCGACGCGTTGCTGCTCGACGGGCACCTTGATGCTAAGACCGGCCTCCGGAGGGGCCACACGCATGCGTGAAGATGAGGCGAACATCTTTGCTGCGCGATTTTGTTTGGCTGTACTTGGCGAGGGTCTCCGACCTCGCCCAATGCGGCTGACCGCGGGTCTCCCATCTTTGGACCAGGCTGTTGGAGCACAGATCACTGAAACTCGCCCTTCTGCTGAACTTCAAGAACGCGAGGCTGAACTGGAACCGGGTTGTTTGCTGATTGATATATCCGTGCTATTCGTGGTATCCGTGGTTGAAACTCTCCCTCCGGGGTCGTTTTTTTCATGAGATGTCCATCCTCCGAAACGTTGGAGCAGTTCCTGGACGGTCGTGGCCCGAACCGCGGGGCTGTCGAAGCCCACCTTTCCGTGTGCGCATCGTGCCGTTGCGTTCTCGATCGCCTGTCCGATCACTCGGACTTGCACCGCTGGGTGCCGCGCACTGGCGCTCCCGCGGAGCCGGCCGAAGACGCGGTCCTGCTCCGGGTCTTGTCGATCCTGGATCCGACCAGTATCGAGCGTCCATCGCAACCAAGCTCGACCACGCACCACAGCCGTTGGCCCCCCGGTCATTTGCTGGGCCCCTATCGGATCGAGGAAGAAATCGGCCGGGGAGGCATGGGGGTGGTCCTCCGCGCCTACGATCAGACACTGGGCCGGGTCGTCGAGGTCAAAGTCTTGCGCTCGGAAGACGTCGACGCCAAGGCGCGTGCTCGTCTCGTTCGCGAAGCCCAGTCCGCGGCCAAGCTCCGCCATGACAACGTGGTCACGGTGCATGCGGTTGTTAACCCGCCGGATGATGCCACTTATCTGGTGATGGAATACCTGGAAGGCGCGAACCTGGCGGCCCTGATCAGGTCCAAGGGCCGGCTCGATCCCGAAGAGGCGGCGACGATCCTGGTGCAAGTGGCCGCGGACCTGGAGACGGCCCACGCGGCCGGGTTGATCCATCGCGATATCAAGCCGAGCAATATCCTCGTGGACACGCTGACCGGCCATGCCAAGATCACCGACTTCGGCCTGGCCCGCGCTGCCGAAACCGCGAGCGGCTTGAGCCAGGAGATGCATTTGCCGGTACGCCGACTTACATGAGCCCGGAGCAGGGTGCGTGGCGACTCGCACCTGGATCGCCGCTGCGATATTTACAGTTTGGGGGTCACTCTTTACGAGGCACTGACCGGCGACGTGCCGTTTCGCGGTGCGCCGCACATGGTGTTTCAGCAGGTGCTCGGCGAGGATCCTCGGTCGCCTCGCCTGCTGAACGACAAAATCCCGCCGATCTCGAAACGATCTGCTTAAAGGCGATGGCCAAGGAGCCGAACCGGCGCTATCAGACAGCGCGTGAAGTCGCCGACGATCTGGGCCGCTGGCAGCGTGGTGAACCGATTCAGGCCCGGCCTGTCGGCATCATGGGCCGGTTGTGGAAATGGGCCCGTCGCCGGCCAACCGCGGCGGCCCTCACTGCCGTGACGCTGCTGGCGACGATGGCATTCTTACCAAGTTCTCTGGCCTACTCGGCACGCGTCACAGCCGCCTACCGATTGGCCGAACAAAACCGCAAGGATGCCGAATCACGACGCCGGGAAGCGGACGGGCAGCGTGCCGAAGCCGACGCCCAACGTGCCGAAGCCGATGCACAACGTCGCGAAGCCGAAAGCCGCCGCGCCCAGCGCAGGCACTGGTCCGGGACCTGCGTCGCGAGGTGTACGTCAAGGACATGGGACGAGTGCTGCAAATGTGGGAACAGGGAGACGCCCCGGGGGCCCTGGCCTTGTTAGAGAAATACCGACCGAAGCCGGACGAGGAGGACCTGCGCGGCTTCGAGTGGTATTACCTGTGGCGGGCGCCAAAGACCAGGGCCGCACGCTCATCGCCCACTTGGGCCCGGTCCATCACGTCGCGGCCTCGCCCGACGGCCGGCTGGTGGCCACGGCCGGCGCGGACCGGAAGATCCAGCTTTGGGATACCGCGACCTGGAAATCCGCACGACGCTGCGCGGTCATAAGAAAGCCGTAAATTGGGTCCTGTTCGCGCCCGACGGCACGCGCTTGGCGAGTGCCAGCGACGACGGCTCGGTCCGAATTTGGGATGTAAGATCGCTTGAGGAACGAAGACTTGGCCCCTGCGACAACGAAGCCGCCGCCGTCGTTTACTTGCCCGACGGCCAAACCGTCGTGGTCGCCACGCGGCGAGGTCGGATCGCGCTCATTGAAACGCAAAGTGGCGCCACTCGCTGGGCGTTCGATCGGCCAGGCCTGGTCAAATCGCTCACGGTCTCGCCCGTCGGCAAAGAAATGGCGATTACTTTCGATTCGAAACCGACCGAGCGTTGGGATTTGACAAAGACGCCCCCAGTGGCGCTCCGTGAATTGCTCCCCCGAGACGTCGTGCAGTACTCGCCCGATGGCCAGACGTTGGTCCTAGGCACAGACCCCGGAGTGCTCGTGTTCCTACCGCGAAATGGCCCGCTCCGTGACGCGCCGTCCGCGCAACACCTCTCATCCAAATTCTTGGATGCAATCGCCCTAGCCCCCGACGGCCGGACCCTTGCCGTCGCTGGTGCCCAGGGAGTGATCCAGATCACCGACATGAACGCCCAGGAGGAAAGACCGCCGCGTGTCGGACATCGCAGCCGGATCGGCAGCATGACCGGCTGCCCAAGGGGGAGGCCCTCGCCTCGGCAAGCGACGACGGCACCGTTAAGGTTTGGAGCCCACGGGCGTCGCAAGTCGGCGAAGTTGCGTGTGAGGTGGCCATTGGGGACTTTCGCCCAAGCCGATGCGCCCATGCATTGAAAATTAGCGCCGACGGCCGGCAACTTTGGTTCAACACGTCCGAGGGCGTCTGGAGTTTCGACCTGACAACTCGGCAGGTCACGCGGCGACTCGCACTCGATCCGGCGACCGGCGGATTATTCGGGGCGGCCTTTGCGCTAGAGCCTGGTCGGGAACGGATTCTGGTTTGCTCGGAAAGCGGCTCGCGTCAAGTGTGGGACGTGACAACGCAGCGCGTCATCTTTAGCATACCGACCGACGCCGAGCAGCTT
Source organism: uncultured Isosphaeraceae bacterium (assembly GCA_963829765.1). Taxonomy (GTDB): domain Bacteria; phylum Planctomycetota; class Planctomycetia; order Isosphaerales; family Isosphaeraceae; genus CAWFRS01. Next base: position 31,321 of record CAWHKI010000051.1, read on the forward strand.
CCCCGGCTTCGCGGCAATTATCGGGGGCTCTGCGCCTATCTTGCTGATCTCTCGGGCGATGGGCGGCAGGCCGTGGCTCCTGATCCTGGCGGCGAAAGCATGGTCTGGAACGTTGCGACCGCACGGGAGACTCGCCGCCTGTCAAAGCGATACGCGAACCCGGTTCTTCATTCCCGCTTTTCGCCGGACGGCCGACTGGTCACGGTAGCCTGCTTTGGCGACATTGACTCGTTCGATGCCGCGACCGGCGCACAAATGGCCGTATATAGCGAGTCGCAGCCTCCGGTGTTCAGTCCGGACAGTCGGTTTTTCCTCCAGGAAGTCAGCGGTCGAAATGATATGTTTCGATTCGTGCGGCTTGACCATCTCCGGGCGAGACAGCGTGATCTGCAGTTGCCCCGGATGGCGGAACGCGTCTTGGCCATCAGCCGGGATGGCAGAACATTCGTGACGTCGGTCAAGAGCACGGGGCTGCGTCTATAGAACACGGAAACGGGCCAGCCCATGTTCGCGCTGGCGAATACTCGCTTGGAGAACTTCCTGGCGGCAGCGTTCTCCACCGACGATACCACGTTGGCAACTTTGGTTCGTAGCGGAGACCGGTTCAAAGTGCTTCTGTGGCGAGCAGGCGTGCATGATTCGGCCGTTCAAGTGGAGACGGCCGATTCCAAGCGTGAGAAGCGATGAGGTAAAGCTAACACACGCTGAAGTTGGCAGTCGCTTCCGGGTGCATCGCGAACGCACGAATAGGTCCAGGGGACAGTCCAGGGGACATTGCCAATCCTCTCGGTGGTTTGCGCAATTTGGGCGACATTCGTGTCTTCCTGATATTTTTAGATAAGCGTGCCGTGCCCCGAACCGCTCGATCGTGTCCGGGAGATTACATCTATCCATGTCACTAATCGAGCGGAAACGACAGGGACTTCAATGCTAGGCGCTCGGCACCGAACCAGGGGACACTGCTAAACCAAGGGACACTCCTAGAAACCAGAACCAGGGGACACTCCCTAAATAATGCCGCAGACTGGACAATCTGAGAGATACAACCTTCGGCGGGCGGTGTAGCGTGCTGCAAGGTTAGGAGCGTTCTCTTTGCCGCCGGTGATTTGGCAGATGACGGACAAGGCCCGAATCGCGGCGACCTGGCGTGGCACAATTCGAACACGACTTCTCGCGGCACGATCGTCCGGGGATCAGGAAGCGCGGCCCACGCTGTCAACTTACGCACCGACTCCGACGACCGCATCGAGCTGAATGAGAGCCGCGGTCGCGGCGGCCTGCTTGCGGATGTCTTCCGTGATTCGCATCGAGCAAAACTTAGGGCCGCACATACTGCAGAATGCGGCGGTTTTGAAGGCATCTTGCGGAAGAGTCTCGTCATGCATTCTGCGGGCCGTCTCGGGGTCGAGCGACAGCCGGAATTGCTCGTCCCAGTTAAACTGGTAGCGAGCACGTGACACAGCATCGTCACGGTCACGTGCTCCGGGTCGGTGCCGGGCGAGATCGGCGGCGTGGGCCGCGATCTTGTAGGCGATCACTCCCTGGCGGACGTCTTCGACTTCGGGCAAGCCGAGGTGCTCCTTGGGCGTCACGTAGCAAAGCATGCTGGCTCCGTGCCAGCCGGCCAAGGCCGCGCCGATGGCTGACGTGATGTGATCGTACCCGGGCGCGATGTCGGTCACGAGTGGGCCCAAGACGTAAAAGGGGGCCTCATTGCACTCGACGGCCTGCTTCTCCATGTTCATGGCGATCTGATCCATCGGCACATGGCCGGGACCTTCCACCATGACCTGGCAGCCGCGGGCCTGGGCACGCCTCGTCAGCTCACCCAACGTCCTCAACTCGGCAAATTGCGCGGCGTCGGATGCATCGGCGATGCAACCCGGTCGGAGACTGTCGCCCAGACTGAATGAGACGTCGTAAACCCGCATGATGTCGCACAGATCATCGAAGTGAGTATAGAAGGGATTCTCTTGGTTACGAGCGAACATCCACTGGGCCATCAGCGAGCCGCCTCGCGACACGATCCCGGTGATGCGATGAGCCGTCAGCGGAACGTACTCACGCAGGATGCCGGCATGAATCGTCATATAATCGACGCCTTGCTTGGCCTGGTGTTCGATCATGCCCAAAAGGTCGGCGGCTGAGAGTTCCTCGACCTTCTTGACTTGCTGGATCGCCTGGTACATCGGCACCGTCCCCACCGGGACCGGGCTGGCGGCGATGATTTCGCGCCGAATCGCGTCGATATTGCCGCCGGTGGAAAGGTCCATCACGGTGTCCGAGCCCAGCTCGACCGCCATCTTCAGTTTGGATAGCTCGTTTTCGACATCGGATGTGACCGCTGAATTGCCGATGTTGGCGTTGATCTTGCATCTGGCTTTGATGCCAATCCCCATCGGCTCCAGTCCGAGACCTAAATGAACCGTATTCGCCGGGATAATCATTCGGCCCCGCGCCACTTCCGACCGGACCAACTCGGCCTCAAGGCCCTCGCGCTGCGCGACGTGTTCCATCTCTGGGGAAACGATCCCTTGCCGAGCCATTTCGATTTGCGTCATGATGCCAACCTCTGAAAATCGCCGATGGTGGCGCCAACGTTTTTTGTCGCCGGCAAGCCCGTTGGCGAACCGACAATATCCTAATTTCTACCTATGGTATAACAACTATGGCGGAAATCGGTAAGGTGCAAGCTCAGTCGAAGGTCGGTGCGAGAAACCTGGCAAGCCCTTGCGTCGTGAAACAGCTTTGGTCCGCTGGCCGTCCCCTTTGAACCGGGTCGATACTCTGGTTAAAATTCCGCAATCGAGCCAGGGCCGAGTCTCTCCCACCTGTGCCGCGTCATGGCCCGATCGACTCCGCTGTGTTCATGCGAATAGGGCCCATGTCCAACAACCACAATGTTCCTTGCTCGCGACCCGATTGCCGGGAACCCGCCGCGTACAAGATCGCCGCGCGATGGAGCGACGGTCGTCTGGCCGAACTGAAAACTTACGGATTTGCCTGTTCCCACCATCTCGGCGAAATCTTTCGCGATTCCGAGCAGCGCCGGTCGAATTACATGGCCACGCTGGGCGAATCGATCGAAGAACTGGCGATTTATCGCCATGAGCCCGGAAAACGGGATCGCGTGCTGCAACGATTGTGGGGGCTGGAGAAGAATTATCGGTCGTGAGGGGGGGCCGCGGGCCGCAACCTCATCGCGGCGACTCGATCAGGCCCCGAACTGAGCAAGGACCAATCGCGCGGCGACGTCGCGCCTCCGTTATTAACGGAGCGACTGGTGCTATCATCGCGAGGCGCATTCCGCCTGGATTTCGGGCGGTGGGGGACTGTGCCCAAGTGCTGACGCGCGACGATATAATGGGCGGTTAAGCTGCTCGCTCGGTCAGGGATGGTGCTCGGATGAGCGCAATTGATTTCAAGGAGGCAAGGAAGTGAACATCCTCACGACGCGCTTCGGCCTGATCCAGGCATGCGAATCGGACTTGATCCTCGTTCCCGAAGGATTGCTCGGGTTCCGTGCGTTTACCCATTACGTCCATTGTACTGATCCGGTCGTGAGCGGTCTGTCCTGGTTGCAGAGCGCGACCGCGCCGGAACTGGCCTTTGGACTGATCGCGCCTCCCGTTGCGGTCAGCGACTACCGGATCGAGCTTCGCCAGGGAGACCGGGCGGCACTCGAGCTGGAAGACGAGCGGTTGGCCATGATCTATGTCATCCTGAATCGCGGAGAAGGGGGAGGGCTGACGGTTAACCTGCAGGGGCCCGTCGTCTTGAACCCGATCCGACGCCTGGGCCGGCAACTGGTGCTCACGTCGAGCCGCTACCCGGTGCGCTATCCTCTTGATCCGTCTGCTTCCGCCCTGGCACCGACCTTGTTGCCCGGGCCGTCACCGCTGCGAGCGACGGCGTAACCCGCTTGAGCTCAACAGCACGAGCATTATTGCATCGTAACATCCCCAGCTCCGTCGTGGTCACCAAGTGCCCGGGTAACGTGATCAGGGACGGTCGCGGGCCTCGCTGGCAGGAGGAAGGAGCCGTATACAATGCTGGTCCTGTCTCGTCACCGCGATGAAAGTATCATCATCGGCGATGACATCGTCATCACCGTTGTCGATATACGCGGCGATAAGGTTCGGTTGGGAATCGCGGCCCCAATCGAGGTCTCGGTGCACCGCCAAGAGGTGTACGAGGCCATTCAGCGCGAAAATCGCCAGGCGAGCCGACTGGAGCCCCATGACGCCCGCCAGATTGATCGATTGAATCAGCCGCCGAGCGCGAGCACCGCCGCACTCGCACCGACGACGTCTGATTCGCGACCTCACTTGAAGGGAATCGACCATCAGGTCGCCGCCCGCGCGGATGGGCTTTTCTGGTTACGAGCACCTCCGCTCAACCCCCGCTGACCCCGCCACCAACCGGACCACGCCACGTCGGCACATGCCGATCTAGCGTGGTCCGGTTCGCCTTTTGAAGGGGTCGTCATCAAACGGGCGGCAACGTCACTCGCTTGTCCTTTGGCTGAGACCGCCGTGGGGGCCGACCTCTCGTTAGTTCAGTTCAATGATCTCGTCGCTGTCTTCAACCAGCTCAAATCCCCCTTGCGACACTCCGGCCTCATTGTCATCGACGAGCTGGAAGCCGCCGTTGGGCGCCAGAGGCCCCGCGGCGGGCTTGTCCTTTTTGGTCCGGCTTGTACGCCGCGTCGTCCCATTCGCCAGCGATGGCTCGCTCGGACGAGCCCTGATGAAAACCCGCCGGCGCCAATCGCGGCTTATCTGCAGGTCGAGTCGATCCGGTCTTTCTGGCCGAAGCACCCGGTGTTCCAGCCCCAGGCCCCGCGGAAGACGGCGGTCGCGAGCTCGCGGTTCCACCAGGTAACTGCCGCTGTTCCGACGGCGAGACCATCTCGTCCGATCCGAGATAAACCCTCATCTTGTAAGCACCAAAGCTGACGCGATCTTCGGGCAAGTCGCCGCCCAACGCACACGCTGGCCCTTCACCTTGGTGCCATTCGTCGTGGCTAAGTCGCGGATCACCAGCAGTCCATCCGTCTTGACCAGCAGGCAATGACGCTTCGATAGACTGGGATGCTCAATCACCACATCGCAATCTCGATGACGACCCAGGATGGTGACGTCCCGCACAATCGGAATCGGTGGATCACCATTGTCGGGAACCAGTTCCGCTTTCATCGGACTTTTTCAACTCTCCCGGGCAAGCGCGACCCGTCTGGCCCTCATCACTGTTTGGACGCAACCAATATAGCACATCATACTCCCACGATCGAGACCAGCCGGGGATTCTGAGATTTGCCGCGATCATTCTCATTCAAACTCATTTCACGTCGTCGAGCAATCGGCTAAGGCTGGCACGGCCATGTCGAGGCTGTCGGTGAGGTTACAATACGGGTTATGGCCGCAGCCATACCAGAGCTGCGCCTTCTTGGGAACCTCGCCGGTGAGGTTGAGGATGACAGTGTCGCCGGAGAGCCCGACACGGGCATCCCAGATCGGGACGATTTGCTCCCCCTCGTCGTTCCGGATCGAGAACCCAGCGATGTGCCGTGCCGGCCGGAGGCCGAGCCTCGAAGATTCGCCGGAACTCGATGTGCTGGGCCCGCCGGCAGACTCGGCTCGCATGTTGACCCCCTTGAACTTAAGTATCAAGGTCTGGTCCGGGCCCTTCACCACTTTTTCGAGGTCGGGGGTTGTGGCTCCCGCGTGGCCGTACAGTTCGCGGAACGCGGCGGCGCGAGCCGGCGCCCTACCGCTTCAGGCCGTGCGTGCCGACGTGAATAAAATCATGGAGCTCGAGGTGATTCGCCGACACCACCGCCGTGTGGGGTATCCGCTCGGGGATGCGCCGCTGGATTTCCTGCACGCCATTCCAGTACTTGTGCGGCCGACTTGTTCAAGGCGGCGAACCGCCCGATTTGGACCAGGTAGAAGGGCAGGTCGGGCTGGTGCAAGTCGTCGCGGATCGCGGCGATGAACGCTGGAAAAACTCGAGGATAAGCCTTCAAGTTGGCCTCGTTGGCCTCGGCCTCGCCTTGATACCAAAGCAGGCCCTTGATCCGTCCGCCGGCTTTCTTGATCTGGAGCAGCATCGAGCCGTACAGGCTTTGCCGGCCTTGGTCCTTTTTCGCGGGGTCCCATTGCGTCATAAACGTGCCCCCCGGGCGCACGGGAGCAGTCCGATCGGCACCTTCGTGTGCTGGACGAGCGTCTTGGCGAACGACAAGCCGAGGCCAGCTCCCTTAGGGTGAACCTTTTGTCGGACCGGATCGAGCAGCCACCAGTGCAGCGGCTCTTTGGCCTGGACCCAGGTGCGGTCCAATTCCAATGCCATCACCCTCGGGTCCGGAGTCGTTACGTCGATCAGGTCGCCATACCCTTGCATGTTCGACTGTCCGGCCAGGACCCACAGGTCGCCGACAAAGAGCGGGCCGACGGTCGCCGTTCGCTCGGTCTCGGCGACTTTGATCTTGGCGTTCGCGTAGAACGGGCCGCCGGTTGGCACGCCGCTCAACTTACCGTCGGTGAACCAATACGATCCTTCTGGCAGACCCGACAACGTCGCCGAGATCACTTTCGCGTCTTTGAGCGACGGGTCGAGGACGAGAGGGATCTCGGCTCGTCCCGCCAAGTCACGCTGGTACACGCGATAGGCCACTGGTTCCTGGAGCGCGGCAGCGGCCAGCGGCCGCGCGGTCGACCCGGCGCGGATCGTCTGGTTCGGCCTGGCACACCAACTCCATGGTTGGCACCAGCAGCAGCGCGAGAACGCAACACCGGGTTTGAGAGCAAATCAAGCGGCCAGTCATGTGAATAGCATCTCTTGGGCGAGCGGAGGAGGGAGGTTAGAACTTCGGCATGTTCTATCAAGGGTGATCACGACAAACACTCATTGAAATGGCACTTTCTGGCACGAACCGGCGTCTTTTGAGCGAGCTTCCGACTCAGTACACCACTCCGACACACCAGTTGGGGCAATTCCGCGGAGGAGCAGGTACACTCGCGTTTGGGGCACGAAAAGGACCAACACAGACCTGTTCTTGTCGCGTCGCTCTTCATCTCTCACTTTTCTTCGGCCGGGTTCCGCGCTTTTGCGGTCTGTGTAGATGCGCGTGGCGGGGGGGGCTGCAAACCGAAATCCGGCGCGATCCGGCAGCTTTCCCAGAAACACTTTGTGCATCCTGCGCACACTTCCTCTACTAAACAATATAACACGGTCTGCAAATTTCGTAAATGCACCTATCTCGGTTTTCGCGCACACTTCGATCGGAACCTACGGCTCTTGAGTGCTTTAAAATCTTTTCCGAAATTTTTGTCCGCGATCATTGCGCGCGGCGTCACGCCCAGAGGGGACCGACACATCGCAAAAACTCGGCAAGACCGTAACAGCCGCGACAGCCGGAAGAATCCTTCTCTTGCGCGTAGGCGTGTCGAATCCCGCTCCCAAGTAAACAAAGTCCGGGGTGACATGCGCGAGACCGCTCCTTGCCCCCCGAGTGGCATCGGTCGCCATATCCTCCGCGCGGGCGGTTGGTGTCGCATTGACAGCGGCTCAGGCCGATCGGACGATAGTTAATCAGGGAAGTGTCTGCGAACACGGAGCCGACGACAATGGAACCAACCAAAGAGTTGGCCGATGAAATCTACCGCGAGCGCGTGCTCCGAGCGAGACAGACCCCGATCGAGCAGAAACTCTGGGCCGGTGCCGAGTTGTTTGAGTACGCCTGCCGCGTGACGTGCGACGGCATCCGTCATCAAAACCCCGGGATCAATGAGGCAAGGGTGCAGGAAATCCTGCGCGACCGACTGGAATTGCGGCGCCGGATGGAGCATCGATCATGAGCGGCAGCGAGGCTGTTCAGAAGGTCATTGCGGCGCTGGACGACTGTGAAATCCCATACATGCTGGTAGGCTCGTATTCGACGAATGCCTATGGGATTCCACGTTCGACTGAAGACGCGGATTTTGTGATCGAGTTGGGCGACGCCTCAATCGGCACACTGGCGAGGCGGCTCGAGCCATCAATCCGAATCGATCCCCAATTGAGTTTCGAGACTGTGACCATGACGCGCCGGTACGTCGCCGAAGTGATGGGGATCCCATTCAAGATCGAGTTCTTTCTCGTCGGCGACGATCCGTACCAACAAGAGCGGTTTCAGCGGCGGGTGCTCGTCAACGCACTGGATAGGCAGGTCTGGCTACCGACGGCGGAGGACGTGATCGTGACAAAGCTCCACTGGGCGCACTTGGCAAACCGCGCCAAGGACCGAGACGATGCCCGCGACGTCATCGCCGTGCAGAGCGGACAAATTGACTGGGGCTACGTCCACGGATGGTGCGAGCGGCACGGCACACGGGCGCTGTTGGACGAGATCCGCGCTTCCATCCCCTCGACCTAACGCAGATCGGATAGACACGCGTTATCGGCTCAATCCCGGGGTTGGGCCCAATACCGTTGAATTAGCATCAACTACAGCAGACACAAGAGCTTGCGCCGCCTCGTTCCCACGCTCCGCGTGGGAATGCCGTCGGGGACGCTCTGCGTCCGCTCGATGGGCAAAGCATCGGTCCCCGACCGACCACGCGGAGCCGGAGATGGCGTTCCCACGCAGAGCGTGGGAACGAGATCAACCGCTTCGCTGCCTTCAGTTTATGACTAATTCAACGGTATTGTACGAAAGACGCCCGACCTCTGGATCGATCCCTCAGTATGCGATGCGGTGGTCGCCAGCCTCTCGGCGTGTTTACCAGTGCATGACAAATGTTTGAAAGACACAGAAAAATCAAGCGTTACGGCGTTCCGGTACTTGGCGGAAGACAAATCTTGAACAGAAGCAAACGAAGGTAACGAAGGGGGGAGCTGAGCCTAACACAAATGTCCAAATCCCGAAATCTCATATGTTCAGTACTTGGAATTCTTCGTTTCCTTCGTTTCCTTCTGTTCAAATCTCGTTTTCTCATTGTTTCCGTTCGTTCTCAATGTTAGCCGCCCGCCACGGCGTTCGGAGTTTTCGGATCTGTTTAGATCAGTCGATCAACGTGACCTCGTTCGGCTCGACATTCTCCAGCACGTCATTACTGGTAACCAGGTACCAGTCGTCGTCTGAGCCGACCGTGCCGAAGATCTCGTCGACCGCCGTGCTGCCAATCACCGTCGTGCCCGAGATCAGGTAGTTGCCGCCGTTGGCGCCAGCTGACCGTGGTGCCGCTCAGGTCGGCCATGCGTGTGGCATAACTGTCCGACGAGTCCCATTCCGCCAGCACCGCATCGAGCGCGGTTAGGCTGAGGTTGGTCGTCCCGGCAATGAATAGGTCGCCCGTATTGCTGCCCAAGGTATACCCAGAGGGCCAGCCGTAGACCGTGTCGGTGCCCGAGCCGCCGATGATGAGATCCTGTCCCTTCGCCGTCTTGCCGCTGGTGGTGCTGGTGACCGGCAGGCCGCAGTGGGCATAGATCGTGTCGTTGCCGCCACCCGCCACGATCAGGTTATTGCCCCCTTCGCCGCCGTCGCCGCCGAAATTGCCATAGATGGTGTCTTGGCCGCTGCCCGTGAGGATGGTGTTATTGCCCCCTTCGCCGCCGTCGCCGCCGAGGTTTCCATAAATGGTGTCATTGCCGTTGCCCACCTGGATGAAGTTGCTGCCACACAGGCGCTGCGGGTCGTTGCCACCGGCATTTCCGTAAATGACGTCGTTGCCGTTGCCGGCGATGATGGTGTTGCTCCCCCCTTCGCCGCCGTCGGCGTGACCAAAGTTGCCGTAGATCGTGTTGTCGCCGTTGCCGACCGTGATCGTGTTGTTGCTTCCCTCCGCCGTCGAAGAATGGTCCCAAAGCAAGTCTGAAGACCGCCCTGACCATAGTTGCCATAGATGGTGTTGTTGCCGTCGCCGGCCGTAATCGTGTTATTGCCGCCTTGGTACCCCGTGCCGCTGTAG
>CAWHKI010000052.1:0-60777 GCA_963829765.1 uncultured Isosphaeraceae bacterium
GTCTCGGTCATCGCCGAGGCTTTGATTTACCAAGGGCTCTTGCGCCCGATGCTGGAGCGTGATCTGGGCTTCCGCGACGACAAAGGGATTCTTTCGGGTGTCGGTCTCCTTGGCTATGTTTCGGCCGTGGCCGTTAGTTCTGTGGCCGACGACGGTCCGTTCGGGCGGGCTGGCATCCGTTCGGGCGACGTGTTCCCGGACGAATCGCATACAAGTCTGTTCAAAAAGCTGCATCGCCATCGTGGCAGGATGGTCGAACTGGCGATCGTGGACGGCGGAGCCGGGCCTCCATTTCACGAGAGACCGAGGAGGATTGCGCGGATCGACGTGCCGACGCGCTGCCCCTAATATCGATGAGCGCCAATCGCACCCATGGCCGACAGGCATGGGCGGGACGACGACGTCCATGCGAGTCGACTTACAGGATCAGGCATTCGGGCTTTGGCGGAAAAATGCACTCACCCTAATTTCGCCGTACATATGACCCGGCATATCCCGAATGCAGACCTTTCGAAACAAGGTGGGCGAACAAAACGAAGATACGTGGGCAGGCGGCGAGTTGCGGACGATCAACGCCGCCGGAAGGCCGATCAGGAGGGTTCATCCGGCCGTCGCGACTGGCGCGGTCTTACCGAATTTTTGCGATGTATCAGCCCCCTCTGGCTGTCATCGCGCATGCGCAATGATCGCGGACAAAAATTTCGGAAAAATTTTTTATTCTTTCCAAAACAACATGTTCCAATCGAAAATGACGCGCAAATCGGGTAGGTGCATTAACGAAATTTGTAGACCATGTTATATTGTTAGTGTGGGGAGCGTGCGCAGAACTGCGCGTGGAGTGTTTCTTTTCGATCACCGGGTCGTCGCCCCGAGGAGGCGGTCCGACTTTTGGGGCAGGATAGGCAGCCTCGGAAGTCCGGCTCGACCCGAAAAACGACAGCCCGCGCCGCATCGGACCCGACGGAAACCGAAGATAAGCGGGCTCACCACGCTGGCAGCGTCAGCGGCCATGCTAACCCAACGCGCGAGCGACGGGCGCATGCCCGGCGCCGCGATCGACTCGCGGCTACCCTCGCTGGCGCGTCGGGTTAGTATGGTTTCCGGCCGGAAAGCCGGATGATCTCACAAGGGGGGAAGGGGGCGCACGCGCGCCTCTTCCCTCTCGCGCGGAGTTATGCCATGCTCATCTTGCGGCCTGTTCCGTCACGCTCGGAGACGACCGTTTCGGCGGCCGCGGCCGGGAGTGTACCGGCCCATTTGCTAAATTGCCCGAACTCGTGTGCGAATTTGACTTATTGAGATGGGGCCTCGCCCAAATCATGCTACCGAGTGCCACAAAGTGCCATTTTCATGAATAAGCATCAAAGAATTCAAGATCCAGGCGAGTCGACCAAGATGAGCACTCCGGGCGCCCGGTTGCGAGCCGCTTGGTCGGCCGGTCCGATCATGATCCCCGGCGCATTCAATGCCCTGGTCGCCAAGCTGGCCGAGCGGCTCGGCTTCAAGGCCGTTTATCTCTCCGGCGGTGCTCTTTCAGCCGGATGGGCCGGTTTACCGGATATCGGGCTCCTCACTCAGACGGAGTTCGCCGAGCAAGCCGCGGTGTTGGCACGCGCGACGGCGTTGCCAGTTCTGTGCGATGCGGACACCGGTTTTGGTGAGGCGGTCAATGTTGAGCGCACCGTCCGCCTTTATGAAGAGGCCGGCGTCGCTGGCCTGCACCTCGAAGACCAGCTCTTGCCCAAACGGTGCGGGCATCTCTCGGGGAAAGCACTCGTTGACCGGGAGTCGATGGCGACCAAGGTCCGGGCCGCCGTGACGGCCCGGCGCGATCCCAGCCTCGTGATCGTGGCTCGCACAGACGCCCGGAGCGTGGAGGGCTTCGATGCGGCCGTCGAACGGGCTCACGCATACCTGGCTGCGGGCGCCGACATGATTTTTCCCGAAGCTCTCGAATCGGCCGACGAGTTCGCCCGATTCGCGCGGGCCGTCGATGCGCCGCTCTTGGCGAATATGACCGAGTTCGGTCGCAGCCCGCTCCTCTCGTTCGACGAATTGGCCGCGATGGGATATAAAGTAGTCATCTATCCACTGACCGCGTTGCGAGCCGCCATGCGAACCGCCGAAGAGGTCCTCATGACCCTGCGCGACCAGGGTACGCAGCGGGGCCTGCTCGAACGTATGCAAACCCGGGCCGAGCTTTACGAGCTGCTACGCTATAAAGATTGGGAAGATCGAGATCGGGGCTACTTCACGCCCCCGCCCGGAGGGTGAGGCGATCGATCTCGTCGAGATGTGTCAGCTCGATTCGACCTTACTCGGGCTCACCGGCATGGGGCTCGATGGCCGTGACGTGCAGCAGCGAACAGACTTTAAATTCCGCGGGGACACCGTCATCGGCCATGTCGACGCCGACAAGAATGTTTGTCCGAGTCAACCAGGCCATCTCGGGATGACGGACCTCATAAGTCAGGCCGCTTGACATCACCAGACAGAAAGGGCGGAACGGCCTGGCGGACAATAAATCGCGGAACGTTTGGACTGTCATGCGAAATCTTCCTTCGAGGCAAACCCGCACCTTGCCTTCAGGCAATTATTCGGTGCATGTAAGGCGATTGCAACCCATTCTGCTCCTCTCTTTCAATAAGGATAGGACAATAACCTCGGCGCCGCCGGCCATTTGACCGCCGATGGTCTTCTGTTACATTAGACGCGGTGATGGCCTGAATTCAGCGGTTTTCACCGGTTTGCGGTATGGTTGCCTGGTGATCAGGAGGAGTTTCCCTGAATAGCTTCGTGGGTCTGCTTTTAGGTGTTTTGATCGGACTGGCTAGCTCGTGCGCGATCGCGTGGTTTCGAGCGAGTTACGCGCGGGGAATCGCCGACCAGATCCTTGACCGCGCCCGGCTGGAGGCCGAGACCATTCGGAAGGAAAGTGAGCTGGCGTCCAAGGAAGAAGCGCTGAAGCGTCGCGAAGACTTCGACGCCGAGATTGATCGAGTTCGAGGTGACTTCCGCGAACAGGAAAGGCGGCTCGACAAGAGGGCCGACATCCTCGACCAGAAGCTCGAGATCATTAACGCGAAAGAAGTCGAGCTCGCGAACACCGGGCGGTTGATGGCCGACCAGCAGGGGGAACTGCTGCGGCGGCAAGCAGAAGTCAAAAAATTGCTGGCCATTCAGCTCGACAACTTGCAGAGCATCTGTCACTTGTCGGCCGATGACGCCCGCGAGATGCTCCTGAAGCGCGTCGAGGAAGAGTTGAGCCACGAGATTGGAGGCATGGTCATGAAGCACCAGGCGGCGGTGCACGAGGCCTGCCAGCAAAAGACACGCGAAATCCTCACGACCAGCATCCAGCGATACGCCGCGTCTCACGCCGCCGAAACGACCGTAAGTACCGTCGATATTCCCAACGACGAGATGAAAGGGAGGATCATCGGCCGCGAGGGGCGTAACATCCGCGCGTTTGAAAACGCGACAGGCGTCGACGTCATAGTCGACGACACGCCCGGCGTGGTCATTGTCACCGGTTTCGACAGCATTCGCCGCGAGATCGCTAAGATGGCCCTCCAGCGGCTGATCCAGGATGGGAGAATTCACCCGAGCCGAATCGAGGAGATCGTCAAGGAAACACAGGAAGAGCTCGAGGCACATATTCGCCGGTTGGGCCAGGAGGCGGCTCTCGAAGCGAATGTGGTCGGCCTGCACGAAAAGCTGGTCGAGTATTTGGGCCGGCTTCACTTTCGCACCAGTTATTCGCAAAATGTGCTGAGGCATTCTCTGGAAGTGGCATACTTAACGGGGCTGCTCGCGGAGGAAGTCGGGTTGAACGGGGCGATCGGCCGGCGGTGTGGGCTGTTGCACGATATTGGCAAGGCGGCCGATCACGAGATGGAGGGGGGGCATCCGTCAGTCGGCGCCGAGTTGGCTCGCCGCTATGGCGAATCGAAAGAAGTGGTCCACGCGGCGCTTGGCCACCATGACGACCTGCGGATTGAGATGCCTTATACTCTGCTCGTGTCCGCGGCCGACGCGATCAGTGCCAGCCGCCCCGGTGCCCGCCGCGACGCCCTGGAAAAATACGTGCGGCGCCTCGAAGAGCTGGAATCGCTGGCCCTGGGCTTCCCGGGGGTCGACCAAGCATACGCGATCCAGGCGGGGCGCGAGGTCCGCGTTCTGGTCGACAGCCAGAAACTCAACGACGCCGAATCGGCCAAGTTGTGCCGCGAGATCGCCCAGTCGATTGAAGGAAGGCTGTCTTATCCCGGCGAGGTGAAGGTGACCGTCCTCCGCGAGAGCCGTAGCGTTGAATTTGCTCGATGAGCCACCTTTTGCCCAGTTCGGGCATGACCCCGCTAGACTGTGAGGGAGTGGCCATGTCGTTAAAGATCCTCTTCATCGGCGATGTCGTCGGCGCTCCGGGCCGCAAGATCGTGGCTCAGGTGCTGCCCCGACTCATCCCGCGCTGGGGGCTCGGGCTGGTCGTCTGCAATGCCGAGAACGCCGCCGGCGGATCGGGCCTGACCCTGAAATGTCACGAAGAGCTGGTCGAGGCCGGCGTCGACGTCATGACGATGGGTGACCACGTCTATCGCAAGGATGAGATCTTCCAAATCTTCGAGCGCACCGGACAGGTTCTTCGTCCGGCCAATTTTCCGCCGGATTCGCCGGGGCCGGAGCTTTCATTGGTCGCGGCCCGCGACGGCACCATGGTCGCCGTCTTCACCGTTTTGGGGCGAACGTTCATGAAGCCGGTCGATTGCCCGTTCCGCGCCTGCGACAGAATCCTAAAGCGGATCGGCGGCGACGCTCGCGTCGTCATCCTCGATATACACGCCGAGGCGACCAGCGACAAGCAACTCCTCGCTCGATATCTCGACGGACGCATTTCGGCCGCGCTCGGCACCCACACGCACGTCGCCACCGCGGACGAACAGGTCTTGAAGCACGGCACGGCCTTCCAGGCCGACGTCGGGATGACCGGTGCTCACGATTCGATATTGGGTCGCCGCTACGATCGCGTCTTGTCGGCCACGCTGACCTGCGTGCCGTCCCATTTCGACGTCGCGACCGGCGACCCCCGACTTAATGGCGCATTAATCACCATCGACCCGGCCACTGGTTTTGCTTTGTCGATTAAGCGGGTCAGCCTCAATCAAGAAGATGCCCAGCGGCTGATGACCAATTCCTTTGACGAGAAACGGGACGCATGAATATTCCGAAGATCTCATAAAACACCTGCCTCGGGCCGGAAAGAAGGTCGTGAGCCGGCGAGCTCGCGCGCGAGTCGTTGCACTCGCATGAGGCCCCGCTCGAGTCCTTTGGAGACAGCCTGGGGATCGTCGAATCGGCGATTCTCGACGTAATGCCAGCGGGCCCAGCGCTCGCCGATCAAGAGGGCGGTCGTCGCCTCGAACACCGCGATCAAGCGAGCCTCGTCGGCATCGAGCGACCGAACCTGTTCGTACGACGCGATAGCTTCCCGGCGGGCTTGCGGGGCTTCGTCTAACCAGTCGCCGATTAGGCGAGCCAGATCGGCCGCCACCGATTCCATTCCCATCGCGCCGAAGTCGACCAGCCCACTCAGGCGATCATCCTCGAAGAGGAAATGCTCAGGGCGGGCATCCCGAAGGGCGGGCTGCGTGCGTGTGGCACGGCTCGACACCGGTTCGAGCCGCTCAAGCACCCAGGGCGCCACCTCACGGGCCAACGCGAGCCACGCGAGCGTCGTCTGGTGAAGAGGAGAACTGCTGAGAGGCTGCCGCTTGATCACGGTCTCGAGACTGTCGAATCCGCCTCCGACCAGGCGAACGATCTCGTCGTGCCGTTGCCTAAGGCCCGCGGAAACGGCCTCTACCTGCTGACCAGCAAGGCGTTGATGGAAGGCCGCCAGACCCATGAAAGCCAGCCGCAATCGCCAGGGAGCAGGTGGGCAAGACAGATCAGCCGAGCCCGCGAGCCATGGCGTCACTTCCCAATGAGTTTCGCGCCATTCCTGAACCGAATTGCCGGAACGGTCGCGAATCGGCACAGGGACAAAATCCAGGTCGGCCGCCAGCGAGAGCCAACGATGCACCTGCTCGATATGTCTTGGCCCCATGCCCTCCCGCGGCCAGGCGCGGAGGAGAAGCTCGCCATGCTCCGCGCAAAAACGCCAGAGCTTCGCACCGCTCAAGCCCCCTCCGCCATCGAGCGAGACGAGCGGCAAGAGTGGTTGATACCGCGCCGGATAGCGGGCAAACAATTCGTCAACGGAGTGATCACTCACAGGGGACATTCAGGCCGCGGTCCGTAGCTGATTCGAAACACTGCTGACGAGATCGTCGACGCAATGGAGGTTGGGTATTTCGTCCGGATCAATTTCTACCTGGAAACGGTCTTGAAGCTGCAGGATGACCGCGACCAAGTCGAGCGAATCGAGTGCCAGCTCTTCAAGAAGCTTTGAGCGAGGAGTGATCGCCACCTGCCTTGCTCTGGACGAGACCGTGCGAATCTCCTCGATCACGGCCGCGATCAAATCCGTTTGATGAGAGCCGATCAAGTTGGTCATCGGTTTCATCGTGCCCCTCGATTTGAGAGAAGGAAGAGACCTCATGTTGCTTGCTTTACTCGTCGGGACCTGTCGTTCGGTCATCCAGCAAGCGAATCCTGGGACGGCCAAGGCGGCGTCCACCACCGACCGTCACCCCCAATCTCGACGATATGCGACTCCGCCGCTTCCCGCTGCATTATCATCGATCCGTCGAGCGAGCTTCTTGACCTCCAATCTCCCTGAGTGCGAATAGCGATGACGACAGGTCCGGTAACCCCGACCTTTCCGACCGGACTCGCCCTGAGATGATCGAACCACCGAATCTTTGGAAAAATGGGAATATACGTTGCGGGAAGCGAGTGGTATCATCTATAATCTCGACGCTGCTAGGGCGTGATCGTCTCCCGTATCGTTATAACGATTTACGGCCCAGGAGCATGTGTGAACTGGGAGAGCGATTTCGAGATGATTCGCCCATTGACTCAAGATTCAAGGAGTGCACCTGTGAAAGTCAATTTTGGATTTCGACCTGCCGCGATGCTGTCAGGCCTTGCCTTGTCGGTCGCATTCGTGTCTGGCTGCACGGAAGAAACACCGCCTGAACCCGCCAAGCCAGCGACTCCTCCGGCGGCCGTCGCCCCGGCGAAGCCCGGCGGCGCCATGGCGCCGGCGACCCCGCCCGCCAAGACCGAAGAGAAGCCTAAGTAATTGATCGGCAGGCCGGGAGCGCCGCTTCCGACTGGATGATGGCAGCTCCGTGTTAACCATCGCCGCATCCTCGGTTCGCCAGGATGCGGCTATCTTCTGTCATTCTGAACAGGTTCGTACGCTGTTCAGGTTAATGCGGCCTGGACGACCGGATTGGTGAGCGTTCCGACCCCGTCAATCGTAATTCGCACGATATCGCCCGAACGCAAGCTAAAATCATCCGGCGGCACGATGCCCGTACCGGTTAGCAGGATCACGCCGCTCGGAAAGACGTTATCGCGGCGCAGCCAGTCGATCAACTCCTCGAACGGGCGCGCATACGCGCCACGGTGGTTCCACCCGAAAAAACTTGCGTGCCGGCGCGGTCGATCTCGAGGTGGATGCCGATCGACGCGCGGGCGGGCATGGCCTCGACTAAGGTGATGCATGGGCCAAGCGCCAACAGGCGTCATAAAGCTTGGCTTGAGGCAAGTAAAGGGGGTTTTCCCCCTCTATGTCGCGGGCACTCACGTCGTTGCCGGCGGTGAAACCAACGAGCGCGAGCGCCGGACTCAGAACGAGCGCCAGTTCGGGCTCGGGAACGGACCAATTCGAGTCGCGTCGAATCCTGATCGGTTGACCAGGACCAACAACCCTGCTAGCAGTCGCCTTGAAGAAGAGCTCAGGGCGGCTTGCGCGATACACCAGGTCGTAAAACGTAGCCGCCTGGTCTGACTCTTGCTGCGCGCGAGTTTGCTGCGTTCGTAAGTGACGCCCGCGCCCCAGACTTCGTGCTGATCCAGAGGTGCGAGCACGCGAACCGACTCTAGAGGATATCTCGGGTTCGTGCCAGCGAGCAGACCACGAATCTGCCCGGCGGGGTCGCCCGAGTGCAAAAGGTGGGTCAGGGCTAATTCGCCGTGACCCACGGCCACCACGTCATCGCCTCGCACCACGCCAACGTGCGGTAATTGATCCTCAAGAGTGGCGAACTTCATGATTTGCATCGAGTTACGCCTCGTCAAGGCCCGTGAGCATTCAGGGATGGCCTTGGGTTGATTTCGCTGTGATTCGGTATGTTCCCGTACGCCAGCCGGCTAACGACGGAATTAGCTAAAGCTAGTGTAGGGATTTTGTCGACTATTATGAAGCTGGCAGTTCTTCCTGACTTGAGCGCGCCGGCAGTGGGCGTCGGGTGTTTTCGTCGTGGCCGGATGGGAGGCCGGGATGCCGGAGCGGATTTTCGTCGTCGGCCATGCCGCCGTGACTTGTCTGGGCCGAGATATGAACTCGACCTGGCGTGCCTTAACCGAAGGCCGGTCTGGGATTAGGCGGCACCGCGCGCTGGGCGGCGACGAGTTCCTTCAGGATGTGGGCGGAATGGTCGCCGATTTCGGGCCCGGCTCGCCGTCGGAAGATCCGGCGATCGCGAAGCTTGGGGCGAGGTTCATTCATCTGTCGATGGCCGCCGCCCGCGGCGCTTGGGCCGACGCCGGGCTTGACCGGCTTGAGGGCCAGTTTGAACCCCACAGGGCCGCGGTCGTCTTCGGTTCGGCTTTCGGCGGGCTCGATCTGCTCGAGGCTGAACAGGCTCGCATGAATAGTCGACGCAGCCTGGCCGTAAGTCCTTATCTCGTGCCAGCCATGATCATCAACCAGGCAGCCGGGCAGATCGCCCAGCATCTTCGTCTCTACGGGCCTAGCGCCGCGCCGGCCAACGCGTGCGCGTCTGGGGGGCATGCGGTCGTCTTGGGAGCCATGTTCTTGCGGGCCGGAGATGCCGAGCTGGCCGTCTGTGGTGCCGGGGAGAGCGCGTTCACACCGCCGGTGGTTAACGGTTTCGCGACCATGAAGGCACTCTTGGGACGCAAATCGGGAGATCGGTCAGAGCACGACCCCGCGCTGGCCAGCCGTCCGTTCAGCATCGACCGAGCTGGGTTCGTGCTCGCGGAGGGGGCCGGTGCCTTGGTTCTCGCCACCGAGTCGGCCGTCAGCCGGCTTCAACTTCTCCCCCAGGCAGAGCTGGTCGGGTGGTCGACCAACTCCGACGGTTTCCACATGGCCATGCCTTGTAAAGAACGCATTCGTCATTGCCTGGTGGCCGCGATCGCTCGGTCGGCGATCACGCTGGAAGAGGTCGATTACTACAATGCCCACGGCACCAGCACCGGGCTCAACGACCGCGTCGAAACCGAGGTCATCAAGGAGGTCTTCGGGGAGAAGGCGGGGCGACTGCCGATAAGCTCGATCAAGGAGGCGCTGGGCCACAGCCTCGGCGCGGCATCGGCGATTGAAGCGGCCATTTGCGTGCGGGCCCTCCAAGAGCAGATCATTCCCCCAACGATTAACTTCGTGCCCGATCCCGAGCTTGACCTCGACTATGTACCGAATGAAGCCAGACCGGCGCACCTCAATCTTGTCATGTCCGCGGCGTTCGGGTTCGGAGGAACGAACAACGCGTTGGTCTTCAGGAGGATCACACCATGACTACGATCACCCCCGACACATGCGTGATGAACGACTTGTGCGAGATCGTGCGGAAATCGGCCAAGGTCCCGCCCCACATTGCCATCGATGGCAGTTCGAGGCTGGTTGAGGATTTGGCGATCGACTCCCTCGACCTGATTCAATTGATCCTTCAAGTCCAAGACCATTTCGGAATAGTGATCGATGAGGACGCCGTGGCAAACTTGTGCCGGGTCGGCGACCTTGCAGCCTATTTACGCGAACAATGTACGGAATCGAATGGCGCTTGAGCCTCGCTGTGGCGGGGGGCGTGGCTTTTTGCGTTTACGGGATCAGCGATGAGAGAGATGGATTAAGGAGATTCGTCGATGGAACGAAGGGGGCTCAACATCCGCAAGGGTTTCCTGAGAGCCGTGTTGCCGATGATTCGCGTACTGCCGCTTCCCCTGGCATCGCGTTTCGTTTCGGGCATCGGCCGCATGGAGTACCGGTGGAGCAAGAGCCTCCGCGCCAGCTTCGACGGCGCCGTGCACCATGGCCGATCCGTGCTCAAGGGAGAGTGGGACATATCGTCGGTTAGCCGCGAATTGGCGGGTAACCACGTCCTGTGGCGGACGCGCGACCTCCTCTTAGACGGCGTCCCAGACCAGCGTGCCCGTGACATGTTCACCGTGAGCGGCCGGGAGCACCTCGACGCCGCGATCGGCGAGGGTCGAGGCTGTATCGTGCTGGCCAATCACTTCGGTGCACACTTGTTGCCAGCGCACTGGCTGTTTCGCGAATCCTACCCTGTCCGATTCTATATGGAACGTCCCCGCCACATTTCGCGCTATATGGCCCAGCATTTCGACACAAGCGGTCCACTCGGCCAAGACAAGCTCTTCATTTCGCGCCAAGGCGTGCCCGGCGATTCAGCGAGCTCGATCCTTCGGGCGGCGCGCACCATCAAAGCGGGCATGATTCTTTACCTCGCCGGCGACGTCCGCTGGAAAGGGCAATTGACCGAGTCGGCTCGGTTCCTGGGCCGCGTCATGCAATTTTCCACAACGTGGGTCGTCCTTGCGGCGATGACTGAGGCGCCGGTGGTTGTCGTCTTCTGCCGGATGGAGCCCGACGGCCGTTACTTCATCGAGTTTCGCCCCGCCTTTCACGTCCCCAAAGATACCAGCGAACGCAAGGACCATGCCCGGTGGGTCCAGAGTTTCCTCGAGACCCTCGAAGAGCAAGTCCGCCGTTATCCGACCAACAGCAATGATTATTTCTTTTGGGAAGACTGCGCCGACTTGGTCGCGTGAAGCGGAAAACCTGCACAGCCCTAAAACTCGTTGCGCGAACGGCCCGTGGAGAGCGCGCACGACGCGCAGGCCCCAAAACTGCGTCACGCGCGTCACGGCCTTACAGGGATTGGACTTACGTGTGACGCACTTTTTTCGAGCGCGCACGATTTTGGCGTATCCATAAATACTGCATAGGGTTAAGTGTGACGCACTGCCTGGGCGCAATTTGTGCTCTTCGCGGTGAAAAGACGTTTTCCGCGGCTTCGCTCGTATGTAATGGATAAGCCGGTCATGCGGGGCAGGGGGGACAGAATGTCACGGCCAAGCCGACAAACGATCTCGCGGCTTGTGTCGATCAACACGACCTTGGCTCGTCGCTAACCCCCCTTGACATGAAAGACAACCTCGATAGAGTACGTACAAACACTCATTCCCTCGATTTCCCCGAGCTGGCAAGTCTCAAACGATGACCCTTCCGATTTTCCTGAGCGCGGCCGCGAAGCGGACGCACCCCGCGTCGATCACCCGCTTGATGCAGACGGCTCTGGACAATCCAGGGATCGTTTCGCTTGCGGCCGGCTTCGTGGACCAAGGGTCGCTTCCCGTCGAGATTGTGTCGAAAGCGGCCGCCGACCTCCTTGGCGATCCCGTGGAAGGGCGCCGGTCGCTTCAATATGGAACGACGATCGGTGACCTACGGCTCCGCGCACGACTGATCGAATATCTGGAAGAAAGCGATTCGCTTCCCGAGGGATCGCGCGAGGAAGCCATCTCGCGCACGGTCGTCACGACAGGCTCCGCCCAGTTGATCTATCTTGTCTGCGAGGCGCTCCTCGATCCCGGCGATATCGTTTTGGTGGAATCGCCGACTTATTTCGTCTTTCTCGGGCCGATCGAGACGCGTGGGGCCAGGGCGATCCGGATTCCGATCGACACCGGCGGGCTCCGCCTGGATCGACTCGAAGCGACCCTGGCGCTGCTGGAGAGCAACGGGGAACTCGACCACGTCAAGATGATCTACACCATCCCCGACTTCGCCAATCCCACCGGGATCAGCTTGGCCGCCGACCGCCGCCAGCCCCTCCTCGACCTGGCCCGGAGATGGTCGAAAAAGCAACGAATTCTCATCCTGGAAGACGCGGCCTACCGGGGTTTATCATTCGGTGGGCCCGAGCCCCCAAGTCTCTGGAGTCTCGATCGCGAAGCAGACACGGTGATCCTGGCGCGCACCTTTAGCAAGACCTTGAGCCCGGGCCTCAAGATCGGCTGCGGAGTTTTACCCCAAGGGTTCATCGACCCGATCATTACTCTGAAGGGAAATCACGACTTCGGATCGGCGAACCTGAACCAGCGGCTCATCGAACGCATTCTGGCGGATGGGAGCTATGCCCGCCATGTCGCGAAACTTAAAGTCTTGTACCGCAAAAAGTTGGAGGTGTTCCTGGGTGCTCTCGACGAGCATTTAGGCGCACTCGAATTCGACGTCCAGTGGACGCGGCCGGAGGGAGGCCTGTTCGTCTGGATGACCGTTCCGGAAGACCTGGATACGAGTTTTGACGGACCGTTGTTCTCGCAGTGCGTGCGCGAGGGTGTGCTCTACGTCCCAGGCGACCACGCCTTCGCCCGAGAGCCGGGGACGATCCCCAAAAACCACCTCCGCCTGAGTTTCGGTGTGCCGACCGAGCTCGAGTTGAACGAAGGAGTACGCCGGTTGGCCGCGGCACTCAGCGTTTGTCTGCACGCGGTCGCATGACGTTGCCTGGAAACGGAAGTCGGCTTCGATAACTGCCGGTCGGGGAGGTTAGCCCCGGGCATGGACGCTGTACGCGGGGACCTTAAAAATTGGGAATTCTTCAGCGCTATGTGATTGGCGAGGTCACGCGCTCCTTTGGGCTCGCGCTTTTGACCATGACCGCCATCTTCGTGTTGTTCATGGTGGCGGCCCAGGCCCGGGACATCGGTCTATCGCCCAACGATATCGTACATCTCGTCCCCTACGTCATTCCCAGCACGCTCCCTTACACCATTCCGGTCTCCTTGCTCTTCGCGGCCACCGTCGTTTACGGCCGGCTGGCGGGCGATAACGAGATCATCGCCATCAAAACCGCGGGTCTGAGCATTTGGACCGTCTTGATTCCGATCCTGACTCTGGCCAGCGGCTTGAGTCTATGGCTTCTCTATGTCAGCGGCGGCTGGATTCCCCGGTGCACGCACAACGCGAAGCTGGTCGTATTCAAGAACACCGAAGACATGTTTTACAAGCTGCTTGCGAAGGAACGCGAGTTCAATCATCCCAAATGGCCGTTCCTCATCAAGGTCCGCGAGGTTCAGGGCTCGAAGATGATCGACGCGACATTCAAGCACAAGGTCAAAGGCACCAATGACTTCGACGCCATCATCCAAGCAAAGACCGCGATCCTCCATTTTTATCCGGACGAGAAGCTCGTTCGAGTTTTTCTCGAACGCTCTGAAACCACGAGGCTGAATTCCGATGCCGACGTCTTCTTGATCAACAACGATACCCTCGAGATGCCGATTCCACCCGACAGCAAAATGGGGGTGGAAAAGAAGATCCAGGAGTTTAGCAGCGCCGAGCTCATGGTTGAATTCGCGAAGACCCGCAAATTGATCGACACGGTCAGGAAAACCGAAGCGATCAAGGTTGGCTTCGCGTTCGCGTCGGGCCGTGTCAATGCCATTAGTTGGGGAAACGTCGATTCGGCGTTCCGCGACCAGAATGATTGGATCAGGAAGTGCAACGAGCTTGAGACCGAGTGGCAGCTCCGGATCTCGATGGCCGTCGGCAGCCTGTTATTCGTATTCCTGGGCGGACCGGTGGGAATACTGTTCGCAAAACGCGACTTCTTGAGTGCGTTCATGACCTGCTTCATGCCGATCATCGGCCTGTATTATCCTCTCATGCTCGTGGGCACCAACTTGAGCAAGGAAGGGCTACTCGCCCCTATCTACTCGCTTTGGATCGGCAATGTCTTGCTGGCCGTCATGGCCGGGTTCGTATTGCCGTCGGTCGTTAAGCATTGATGAGGAGAAACGATCATGCGGATCCTCGACAATCAGCGTTATTGGGCATTTTTTAAGGCATACGTCATCTGTTACGTATCTTTGGTCGGTCTCTTCATCGTCATCGACGCTTTCTCGAATTTGGACGAATTCGCCAAGCGGGCCGACGGCATCGTCGAGATGTCCCAGGTCATGGGCCGCTATTACCTGATTCACCAAAGCCTTTTCTTCGATTACCTTTGCGGCGTGATCGGGATGATGGCCGCCATTTTCACAGTGACCTGGATGCAGCGCAACAACGAGCAGCTCGCCATTTTGGCCGCCGGAATCAGTACGCACCGGGCGATCAGACCGGTTTTGATATCCTCGGTGATCGTGAGCACTTTCGCCGTGGCAAATCAAGAACTGGTCATGCCGCGCTTCGCCGAGGACCTGTCGAAAACGCACGACGACGACGGCCAGCGTGAGGTCCACGTCACGAGCCGCTACGATGCGCGCAAAATCATGCTTGACGCCGGGTTTGCTGATCGCGCCACCAAGACCCTTTTTCCATTCTACGCGACGCTCAACTCCGCGATCATCGGCGAGCTCGAGGAGTTGAAGGCGCAGCAGGCGACGTATATCCCGCCCGATCATCCCACATCGCCGCTCAAGGGAGGATGGCTGGTGCGCGAGGCCTCGATCAACCCACCGCTTGACGGCGATGCGCTCATGGCGATCCACGAACTACTCACGCCGGTCGACGACCTTTCTCGATTCCCGCCGCCGTACAAACCACCGGCCCGCGCCGGCGGCGAGGGCACGCTCGGTGATGACAAGCGATCGCCCGGAGCGACACAAGCACTGCCGCCTCGATCCGAAGACCGTTTGCGGCCCCGCACCGAGATCGCTTACCTGGCATCGCTGCCGCCGTTTCCGCTCTGTTCACATCCCGGAATCATGAAAATCCACGACCTCCTCGATCGAAAAATTGAACTGAGCCAGGGCAACTACTTCTTGAAATCGAGCCTGACCTTTCAGGCAATGACGCGCAAGAACGACTGGTATAAATTCGCGACCACGCGCAACCTGATCCAAGGCCTCTCGGATCCCTCAACCGAGGGATCCGAACGCGGCGACGTGGCGATGTTCCTCCATGGTCGGATCCTCCGTCCGTTTCTCGGCATCAATCTGTTGTTCCTGAGCTTGCCCCTCGTGCTCGGAGGGTATGGACGCAACGCCTTCATTAATCTGGGCTTCGCGCTGGCGAACACGGCGATCTTTTACGGAGCCATCATTCTTTGTCAGTACCTGGGTAGTTTCCAGATTTTCTCGCCGCCGATGTCGGCCTGGGCGCCGTTGTTCATCTTCGGAACGATCGCCACGGTGCGCTGGGGGCAGATCAGAACCTGACGAAAGAGACCGTCGAGCTGGCGAACGGACGTCGGACGAGAATTCAATCCGGCCACATGTTCCAAATGAGCCACGTGCACAGCACGACTCCGGCCGTGAATCCGATGTAGGCGAGGGTGGTGGAACCCGATCGCATGACCACCGACGACGCCACGAACAAGCCGGCTGTCACGATTCCGACGGTCAAGCTGTTGCTGGCTCGGGTCAGCTTCCGGACCATCCGCTCGAAGCCTTGCAGGTCAAATTGGACCCGGAGCTCGCCTCGTTTGATCGAGTCGAGCGACTGGCTGAGCAAATCGGGTAACAGCGTCGCGATGCGCTGAAGGTCTTCGGCGGTGCGCACCGTTTGGCTCAAGATCCGGTCCGGCCGGAACCGCCGAAGTGCCAGGTCGCGGATGAACGGCGAGAGCTGCTTGGCGATGTCGAAGTGAGGATCGAGAGCGCGGCCGACCCCTTCGATGGTCACCAGCGCGCGGATCAAGAGGACCAAGTCGGGCGGGATGTGCAGTTGGTGCGTGCGAATCACCGCCACGAGCTCGCGCAGTAACAACGACAGGTCAATGTTGTCCAGCGTCAGATCGGAATAGGCGGCAACCAGTTCGCCGACGTCACGGCGAAACGCTCGTGAATCGACCTTCTCGCCCCGAATATCAAGCGCGGACAGGCGCGAATGACACGGTCTGAATCTTGCGAGAGCAGCCCCGAGAGCATGTCGGCGATTCGCTCGCGGGTCTTGCCGTCGAGCTGTCCGAACATGCCGTAATCAAGCGGTGCGATCACGCCCCCCTCGAGCACGCGGAGGTTGCCCGGATGTGGGTCCGCGTGGAAGAAGCCGAACTCGAAGATTTGCCGGAGCAAAATCCGAGCGCCGGTCACCGCGACCTGGGACGGTACGGCATTCATCCGCCGGATGCCCGGCAGGTCGTTGATGGCAACCCCTTCGATAAACTCCATCGCGATCACGCTCGATGTCGATAGCTCCTCGACAACCAGCGGGATGTGAGCGGTCGGATCGTCGGCAAACTGCATCCGGCATCGTTGCATGGTTCTGCGCTCGGCCGAGAAATCGAGTTCGCGTTTGATGGTGCGTTCAAATTCCATGGCCAAGCTCAGCGGCCTGTAAACAGCCAGGTTGGGGAGGCTGCGTTCGACGAGCTGCGCCAGATTTTTGATGATGTCGAGATCGGCCCTGACAACCTTGGCGATGTCGGGCCGGCGCACTTTCAGGGCCACGATCCGGCCGTCCAAAACGACCGCGCGATGGACCTGAGAAATGGAGGCCGAGGCCACCGGGATTTCCTCGATGGAGGCAAACAGCTCCGTCAGAGGCCGCCCATACTCCTCGCGTAGGATCGTCTCGGCCTGGGCGAATGGGAAGGGCCGAACATCGTCCCTGAGGTATGCCAGCTCGTTGGTGTACGACTCAGGGAGCAGATCAGGCCGAGTACTGAGCAGTTGGCCCAGTTTGACGAAGGTCGGGCCCAGGTCTTCGCAAACCAGCCGAAGCCGGCGCGGGCGGTCCTGTGGAGGGACGTCGTCACCCAGCGCGACGCGTTCGAACGGGCGCACGAATCCCTCGAGATGGAGAGCGGCGACCACGTCTTGATAACCGTAGCGGACCAGGCTGGATAAAATTTGCCTGTAGCGAGGCAAGTCCCGGAGATGTCCGACCGTTTCTCGAATCACGGGCATTACCCTCGCTGCGGCCACCGTGTCAGCCTGGCCCGGCTCCGGGCGCCCGGCTTGGCTCATGCTCTTGGGAAGGAACGCGGCAGGCGTTTCGTGCCGATGGCGGCAAGGCGTTGTTCGTCTTGCAGGCTCGGCGGCTTTTGGTTAAATTATCCTTTATGATTCAGAGATAGAACGTCGATGGATTCGGGAAAAAATTCATGCCGATCCAACAACAGTCCGCTCCTGTTCGCAGCCTCGAATCGCCCGAAGAATTTTCTGAAACCCGGCTCGAAGCGATTGGGTTCATCTTTCACGGAACAATCGCCGAAGCCAACGGTAAGGCCCACGCGGGCCGCTCGCCGTCCAACTTGCTGCATTTCGCGCGGTGCGCCAAGCTGGAAAAAGTCGGCGACACCGAAACGAAGATCTGGTTTCGTTCGGTAAGGGTGGCCACCAAGCACCTCGACGAACTGATCGGGCACCCGCGCTGGAAGTGGTGCAAGATCTGTGAACGGGAGATTACTCAGCGAATCCTCGACGAACACTGAGCGATCAAGTCAGGGGAGCGTGCCCGAGCAGCCGTTCGAAACGCGGGATTGCCCCGTAACGGCTGAAAGTCCGCCTCATTCTGGATCAGTGCCCGAAGGTCGGCATTAAGCTCGAGTGCCAGCGCGAGTTCGTGAAGCGCCTTGGCGCTATTGCCGGCCAAGCTCCAGTAGCAGGCGAGGTTATAGTGCAACAACGCATCGTGGGGATGCGCGCTTAAGGCTCGCTCGAGCGAGTCGATGGCCTGAGCCAATCGATTCGTGCGTTTGTAGCACCATCCCAGCGCCAAGGCGACGCTGGTGTCGGTGGGACGCAGAGCTGCCGCGACTTCGAGCGGCCTGAGTGCCTCCCGAAAGCGATTCAAATGACGCAGAGCTTCGCCCTTCAACAGGCACGCTTCAAACTGCATGTTCAACCAGTCCGGGCGGCTCTCGAGGATCTGAAGCGATCGCTTGGGCAGGTCGAGCATCAGATAGCCTTCAGCCTCGTCAAGCTGCTTCCGGACCTGGTCGTCAATGACCCCACTCATCTCATCAGGGTCTCCAGGCTGACTCGCCCCAAATGGAAGATTGGAGTTTACCCAATGACAACGGTCGAGAAAAGGGGACGAGACGGCGGGCGAGGGAAGTCGTTTGCCGGCGTCAAAGTACGGGGTTGGCATCCCGATCGCCTCCGTTGCGAGCGGCCGACGCGAACTGTTCCAGCGTTTCGCCTTCTTTACGCGTGAGGTCCTGCTCCGTGGCGATCAAATCAGGAATATACAGCCCGGCCGGCGAGCACCGGGCCAGGGCGACTGCGCGGGCGTCGATGCCCGCGCGGTTTTGCAAACCGTCCAGCCAGCGTCGCGGAATCGCGTCGACACCGTAATAGGCCCCCGCCATCGCCCCGAGAATCGCGCCGGCGGTGTCCGTATCCCCCCCAGGTTGACAACCTCGGAAATGGCTTCCTCGAAGCTGTCCGTCACCAGCAGCAGGTAAAGGCAAGCGGGGATACAGGCCGGAGGAAAACCCATCGTCGGACGCCTACAAACAGGATCGGCCCCATGCTGATTCGCTTCATCGACCAGAGCCGCCAAGGCGCGGTCGCGCGGCGCTTCGAGTACCGACTCGACATGGGCGATGGACCGCGAAAGGCTACCGCCGTAATGGTCCATCTTGATCACCAAATCGCCGTGGACAATCGCGATGTGCTTCTCATCCTTGATCACGTCGGACGCAACCCGGAACAGCAAGCTGGGATCGAGCGGATCACCGGCGACAAGCCGCCTGACGGTATGAGCAACCGCCAGCGCCCCGCTTAAGCTGCGAATGTCGCGGTGGGTCATCAGGCTGGCCGCCATGACCGCATCAAACATCCACCTCACGTCGTCACCGAGATAGAGGGGGACGGGAGCGATCCGCATGGCCGCTCCGATTCCGGCATTCGGCTGGCCCGTAAGGTGCGCAGGCACTCCGCGCTCGAGCGCCTCCAGTACCTGACGAAAACTCCGGCCGATGGCGCGATGCGCGCCGACAAACGAACCCCTGGGATTCAGCATGGCCAGGTACAGCTCGGCGAGCCGCTCGGGATCGACCCGCCGATAATCCAGCAGCACGTCGCAGAGCGCCAGCGCCTGTTGCGTGTCGTCGGTGTAAAGGCCTTGCAGCCGCCAACGGAAAGGCTTGCGTTTCCAAGCCTGAACGCCGTCGACGTAATCTCGCACGCGTCCGTAGTGTGTTTTGATCTGCTGGGAAGACAGCCCCTCGAGCGGGGCACCCAGTGCGTCCCCCACAGCCATGCCCAGTAAGCACCCTCGAACGCGATCAACTCGAAATAGATGAGCCATCTTTGCAGTGCTCCTCGGATGCCGGTTCGCCCACCCACTTCAAAACAAAACGGGGGCGACCTTCATTCAACCGGACGAAATCGCAAGATACCCGCCTGGCCGGACCAAGCCAACTGAAAAATTTCGTCGACGGCCGTCAGAGACATCCCGCGACGCGAGTATGGCACTGCGTGCGCTCGTAGCTGTCATCACTTAGGACCAGTCGCATCCCCCAACATTTTTTTGGCGAATTCTTCATTTTTGATCGCTCAACGAGTCCCTCAGAACCATGATGTCCCGGAGATCGGTGCCACGGCACCGCGCCAACAGGAACTTTTTCTATACTTTTGAACATGTAACCTCGGCGATTTGCGTCGGTCTTCGACACTGTTCTTGCCGCGACGGCCCAACTGATCCTATATCGACCGGTTGGGCGATTTCACTCACCTTCGACCGCGCAACTTCAGCCGCCGGTATGACAGACTTCGCGCAATCGCGCCGACCGTTGCGACGCACGGAGTCCTCTCCGAACAGACGACCTTCAAACAAGCTCAACAAAACCTTCGCCGCGAATTTACAAGTACGGACCACGTATGTCAACGAGCCAGCCCGCCGGCGCGTCTCAACGGCGCGCTGCCGGTGCTGTTTTCAGTGGAACTCAGACGTTTTGCGCTTTCTTCATCGATCGCGGCCGGCGACAGCCGAGAGCGACTGGTCTTCGTGAGCTTCCGCCTTTACGAGAAAGGGCCCCTCATCGTTTCGCGGCGCGATTGTTCACCTCGAACAGCGATAGCGTGCGCACAATCGCGCGTTCGTCGGGAAACGTGTGGAAAGACTGGATCGATAAATCGTGCGCCCGCGCGGTGATAAGGACTTGGCTGATGGGCGCCGGGGCGAGCCGGTTTGACGACGGGAAGCTATGAAACAGCCGGTTCCGTAAGGCGTCGAGCCTGATCTCCTCGCAGAGATGCCGGAAGATCTCAAGGTCGACGTGTTCGACTTCGAGGCAGCTTTGATATTCGATGCTTCCTCCCGGCCGCAGGATCGTCGATCGCTCCCGGCGGAGGTGCGAATGAAAAAGCACGCCGGCTTCGGGAAGCGTTGTCTCAGGGCCAGACAAGATCTCAGACAGCCGGATCGACCCTGAACGGAAGACGAGCGCATGGCCCCCATCGATAATTCGAAGGTCGGCCTCCCAGCCAAGCTTCTCAACGCGTGTGAACTGCCGCGTCGCCACCCAATCGGGGTGAAGCGCACGGCCATAAACCCGAAATGCCAGGTCGGCGACTCGCGCTCTGCTCGATCCAACACCCATACTCAGCGTGTCCTCTCCGACCCCGTCGCGGTGATTGACATTGATTTGCCGGGCCGGACAACTCGTGATCACTCGCGATTGTCAATCGTACAACAGCCAACCTTGACCGTCACCCCCGGGCCACGTAAACTGCTGCACTCGCATGGAATACGGGCAACCAAGGAAGGATGCATGGGCCTGATGATACGCACCAATTCCCCCGCGCCCGTTCGCGCCTGGAAAGCCCTGCGATCGCGCGGGTTCGAGTACGCCTGGCACAAGCTACTTCGCCGGGCGCTGCGCGATCGGCCGACCTGGAAACGCCAATTATTGTACTCTGATCCTCGCTCATATTGGACACTGCGGGGCGGCGATGATTATTTTCGTGAACAGGAAGGCCAGCAAGCGCGCAGCTCGCGAGCCGAATGGCTCGCCGATCGAATCGCGTACTATCGACCGCGATCAATTCTCGAAGTCGGATGCGGCTACGGCAAGCTGCTCAAGGAGTTGCGTCGCCGGCTCGACGTACCCTGCGTCGGTATCGATTTCAGCCGAACGCAACTCAATCAGGCTCATCGTTTCCTTGCCGGCGACAGTAACATCGAGCTCGTACTCAGCCGCGGCGAACGCCTGCCATTCGCCGATCGTTCGTTCGACATGGTTGTGACATCGGCCGTGATTCTCCACAACCCGCCGGCGGTCGCCGACCAG
The DNA here is from genome assembly GCA_963829765.1 of uncultured Isosphaeraceae bacterium. Classification (GTDB taxonomy): domain Bacteria; phylum Planctomycetota; class Planctomycetia; order Isosphaerales; family Isosphaeraceae; genus CAWFRS01. The sequence continues at coordinate 21,405 of CAWHKI010000052.1, forward strand.
ATTCGTCGAGAAATCATCCGGGTAGCGCGCCGATTCGCGGCTCATAACGAAGAGACCAGCCTGAGCTATAACCGTTATGGCTACGATACCGCGCTGTGGTATCACCAACAGGGCATCGACCTGGCCGAGTCACGGCCAATTCCGATGGACCCGGACGTGTTAACTTCACAATTTTGCGTTGCCGTGATTGACCCCGGCGCGTGATCGCCGGCCGTCGTCCGCATTCCTCCAGTCAAAACGACTCAAAAATGATCGACCTCGGCTTCGCCGCGCTTTTGGCTTTGATATCAGTGGGCTTGGGCAAACGCATTCTCGACGGCTTGGGCTGTTCGCCCGATCATCCGCTCGACGCGCTGGCGCTCGCCTTGCCGCTGGGCCTGGGGCTCACCGCGCTAGCAACCCTCGCCCTTGGCGAGGTTGGCTGCCTCAATTTCGTGGGACTGGCCGTCTTGCTTGCTTTGGAGCTCGAGCTGGGAATCATTGCGTGGTTTAACCTCTTCCGCCAGACACGGGCTTGGTTCAAAACGCGCGTTCAGACTCGGAGCCGGACGTCGCTCTCATTGGTCTTCGCCATCTGCCTGGGCCTCGTGCTGATCGGAACGGCTCTGACGGCGCTCATGCCGGTGACCGACGGCGACGCTCTTTGTTATCACCTCCAGGTGCCCAAGGTATTTCTGATGCGCGGTTCCGTCGGGTTTTTGCCCGACTTGCATGAGACCGTGTATCCGCTCGTGACCGAGATGCTCTACGCGGTGGCGCTGGAATTTCGCGGACCGGTCGCTTGCCGCGGTATTCAGTGGATCCTCGGCCTCGTGTTCGCCGCCAACGTGACGGCGCTGGCGCGCCCGAGCCTGGGCCGCCGCGCCTGGTGGGCCGGGGCCGTCGCGCTTTCGGTACCGGCTGTATCCAACGGCATGTCGGCCCCGCTCAACGACGTCGCCCTGGCGGCGTTCGGCACGGCGGCCATCTTCGCGTGGGTTCGGCTCCACGAACGGCCAGGGGCCAAGGCCGCGATCGTCGCCGGACTGCTCGCCGGCCTGGCGATCGGCGTGAAATATCCCGCCTTAGTCTTGTGCGGTTTGCTGGCCCCAACCATTGCGTTGCGGGCGGTCATTCGGCCGTTCCCGCGGCAGGCTGACGCGAGGCCACGCTGGCTCGCCCTCACCGGCCTGTATCTTCTGACCGCCTTAGCGGCCGGCGGCTGGTGGTATTTTCGGGCGTACGTCCACACGGGAAATCCGGTGTATCCTTTCTTTGGCGAGGCCTTCGGTGGGGCAGGGTTAGCCGTGGTTCTCGACCCCAGCAAACGGCCTCTTCCCGTTACGCCGCTCAATATGCTGTCTGCGCTTGCGCCTTTGTCGCTTCAGCCGGACCGATTTGACAGCTTTTCCCACCAGTTCGGCCCCGTGTTTTTGCTCTTCCTGCCCGCGCTATTTCTTTACCGCGCCCCGCCGCGTGCTCGTTCTCGTAGGGCTGGCGTATGCGTTCCTCGTCATCTGTATGACCCAGCGCCAGAGCATGCGGTTTCTCTTAATCGCGCTGGGGCCCTTGTCGATTGGTGTTGCCTACGTCGCGAGTATCTGGTGCAATCGACGAACGATCCCGGCTCGGTTGCTCGTCGGTGTCTTGGTCGTGGTGATGGGGCTGGAAGCAAGCCTGGCGGTCGCACGATCGCGGCACGCGCTCGCGATATTTCTGGGCCGCGACTCGTCCACCGAGTTTTTGGCCCGGCGCGAGCCGACATTCACGGTGGGGCGTTGGGCGCTTCGTCACCTCCCGCGTGAGGCCCGGCTGATCGGTCAGGACCACAGAGGGTTCTACATTCCGCGCGACTACACGATGGAGCTCGCTCACCGGCGGCGGACCGGCCTCGGTGCCCAGGGCGAATCATGCAATGAGGTGATCGGCGGGTTATGCAAAGCCGGCTTCACCCATGTCATGTTTTGCCCGCCGGTTCCGGAATCGGCCGTCGAGTTCGACCCGACGCTCAGCCGCCTGCTCGCGCCCTGGACCGCCAGGCAAACTGCCCTCTTCCGCGCGGACCTCACAGACGGCGACGGCGTTCTGAGGCAGTACTCGATCTACGAGCTGGCCCCCGCGAGCTCTCCAGCCTGCCCGCCGCCAGCCCCTCAGCTCTCGTCGCGATCCATTGAGGGCGCGAAGCGATGAACCGCGTGCAAACAAGGGGACATCTCAGGATGCCCTTTTGTTGAGAAAGTAGAAGGTCCCTTTTTGTGTCCCGTTTTGCCATTTCGGATCTTGTCGGGATTGAGCGGGGGGGCGCGATGAACGAATCACGGCCGAGCGTCGCCGAGCTCAGGGCCCGCGTTCAGAAGGAACGCCATCGTGAGATCGGCAATTGGCTGGCGCGACGCGTGGCCCGGCCGACGGCCGTTTACGGTAGTTGGCTGGTGATCCGCCTGGGCCTGAGTGCTCACCAGGTCACTCTGGCGGCGCTGGGCTCGTCGCTGGCCGCGGCGGCAGCCATCGGCACGGGCAATCGCGTCTGCTTCGTTGTGGGGGTCATTCTGGCTCACCTGGGCTTCTGGCTTGACCACGTCGACGGCCAGGTCGCTCGCTGGCGTGGCACGGTCAGTCTCGACGGCGTTTATCTCGATTACCTGATGCACCACGCCGCGAATCTGGCTGTGGGCTTCGGGCTGGGATATGGACTGGCCGTCCGCTCGGGCGACACGCGGTGGACGATCGCCGGCTTTGCCATTGCGACGGGCTGGGGACTATTGAGCTTGCACAACGACTGCCGCTACAAGGCGTTTTTTCAGCGACTCAAAACCGCCTCGGGGAGCTACCGGGTCGATGGCGGAGCGGGTGGCCGCCCGCGGCCGCCTGCCCCCTGGCCGCGCCGCGGCCACGGTGCCATTACATGGCCGGCTTACAAGCTTTGCGAATTCCACGTTGTCCTTATCGGGCTCACCGGTCTCGCGCTCCTGGCCATCGCGCTGCCGGCGGTCTGGGTTGCCCTCTGCGCGCGGGCGTGCTGTTCTTAGCGATCCTCGCTCCCGTGTTGGGGATCGGCCGGGTTGCGCGGTCGGTCGCGCAAAGCGATGCTGAGAAGGAGTTTACGCGATGGTTCCAACCGCTCGAACTCGAAAGAGATCAGAAAAGCTGATTGTCGATCCACTCTGCGTCAATCGCTCCGTCCTCGGTCCTCAGTCCTTCCGCGATCGGCTCGAGAACCTGGCCGATGCACAGGGCGGAGAGGGCGCTTAACACGGCGTACATGGCGCGGCAGAAGGATTCTTCCGGCAGTTCATGCGTCGCGAGAAAGCCGTACACGCAAAAACCGAGAATCATGACGAGCCAGACGACAAGGAACGCTCGGGGGACTTGTAATGCACGCATCGTTCGACTCCTACTTGGCAATTCTTGGGGGAGGCGAAGTCCGATATCCTGTCCGCACATGCTTTCGATGAGCAAACAAGCCGGGCGCGTGCCACGTTCGGAAAAGATTTTTTGACCGGCGGCCGTCTCGCTCGCTGATTTACGTTCCCATTTGGTCCGCCGCCCCCTGGACAGGGAAGCCCCGTGCGAATACGTTCAACGGGTGACGTCGCCACGACTTTTTCAGCCAAGCCATTCACTGGATAAATCGGCCTTGAACGTTCTCGCGGACCTTCTGTCGCCGACCACCCCGCCCGTCATCCTGGCGCATGCGTGCGATGACCTCGTCGCTGCTCCTGGTCGGAGGAAGCCTCGCGCTGCTGGCGTCGACGGCATGGTGGCAGGCAAGGCAATGGCGGCTGCGACACTCACGACTTTCCTCTGACTACCAGACCATCGCGGCCGAACACAGTGAAACCGAGCTAGCCCGGGTTCGAACGGAAGTCTTTTATCACGCACTGGTTGAAACCATCCCGCAAATGATCTTGTGCAAGGACCTGGACGGTCGATTCACTTTCGCCAACGGCAAGTTCTGCTCCGAGCTTGGGACCACGCTTGAGAACATCAAGGGCAAGACGGACTTCGATTTCTTCCCCGCGGAGCTCGCCGAGAAGTACCGCCGCGACGACAAGGACGTGATCGAAAAGGGGCAGGTGCTCGACGTTGTGGAGGAACATGTCACCCCCAAGGGAGAGAAGCTCTATGTCCAGGTCATGAAGACGCCGCTCCGCGGCCCTGACGGCAAGGCGATCGGCATCCAAGGGATCTTTTGGGACGTGACCGAGCGAATGCGCCCCGAGGAAAAGCTCAAGGAACAAAATGTCATTCTTCATGAGCGAGAACGATCCGAGCGCGAGGCCCACCAGGCGCTCAAGACCGCGCAGAGCCGCATGGTGGAAACCGAGAAACTCGCGAGCTTAGGCCAGCTCGTGGCGGGCGTGGCCCATGAAATCAACAATCCACTGGCGTTCGTCAGCAACAACGTCGCCGTGCTCGAGCGCGACCTTCGCGACATCAATACCCTGATCGGCCTGTACCGGCTGATCGAACGTCCCGTTGACGCCACCCATGCCGAATTGAACGGCCAGATCGACTCGGTCAGCGAGCAGCTCGACCTCGATTACACGCTGGACAATATGCCCCGGTTGATTGAGCGAACCCGTGAGGGCCTGCGCCGAATTGAGCGGATCGTCAAGGATCTCCGCCTCTTCGCGAGGGTCGACGAGGGGGAATGGAACGAGGTTGATTTGAATCCCGGGATCGAGTCATCGGTCAACATGGTTCAGGGATATGCCCGAAAGAAAGGAGTTCATGTCGTCACCCAGCTCCAGCCGCTGCCGCTGCTTCGATGTCGCGGGGCCCGGATTCACCAGGTCGTCGTCAACCTGCTGATGAACGCCATTGATGCCTGCGGCAGTGACGGCACGGTGACGGTCCGCACGCGGACCGAGCCCGGGGCTGGGGATGTGGTCATCGAGGTCGCCGACACCGGCTGCGGAATGGCACCGGCGGTCCGCGAGCGGATCTTCGATCCGTTCTTCACCACCAAGCCGATCGGCGAAGGAACCGGGCTCGGGCTATCGATCAGCTACGGGATTGTTCAGGAGCACCGCGGGACGATTGACGTTCAATCCGCTCCGGGCGAAGGATCGTGTTTCGTCGTACGCCTGCCGGGGAAGCCCGACCGGTCGCAAAACCGCGAGCCGAGGGCCGCGCAGTCAGTGCCATGAAACGCGGATTGGTCGCGGACTCGTGGTCGGCGAGGGCCATTGTACCTTGATCGCCGCTTTTTGGAATTGCACCCAGTGTGTCCTCGAAAACAGTGTCCACACCAACTTCGCATCAGCCGACTGCGACCATGAGCGGAATGACGCGTCTGTCGGCGCGTGTCTGCCTGATTTTCGCCTTGGCGGCCGTCGTCGGCTGGCCAGCGATCGCAACCGTCAGGGAAGCGGCACACGCGCAAAGCGCACCGGTCTGACGCCACGCCCGCGACGGGCGAGATGCTCGATCAGGCGGGGTCAGCGGCGATGCTCAAAGACAGCGGGGCGATGGCGAGGCCCTTGCGACTCGCGATCGAGACCAGTCGATTGGTCGGGCTCACCGAGCTGGTCGCCTTGGCCATCGGCATTCCGCTGGCGTTCTTGCTCGTTCGCACCGACCTCTGGGGCCGGGGGCTCATGTTGGCTGTCATCGGTCTTTCGGCCTTCATACCCCTTCCCTTACATGCGACGGCGTGGCTCGGGCGCTGGGCAACGTGGGCCGCGCAGGTTTTCGGTATTCGACCGATCCTGATCGGGCTTCCCGGGGCCGCGGTCGTGCATGCGCTGGCGGCCTTGCCGTGGGTCATCTTGATCGTGGCGATCGGTTTAAGCGCGGTCGAGCCCGAGCTGGAAGAGTCGGCCTTACTCGACTATGGGCCCGTCAGCGTATTGCTCCGCGTGACTTTACGGCGTGCCGTGGGGGCCATCGCCGCCGCGGCCTTGGCTGTCGCCGTCTTGACCGCCGGCGACATGACGGTGACCGACCTCCTGCAAATTCGCACCTACGCCGAGGAGGTCTATCTCCAATACAGCCTGGGCCGCGGGCCAGGGGAAGCGGCCTTGGTGGCGGTTCCACCCCTCGTCGTGCTCGGCACGCTCATTCTGATTGCCGCACGCAGCCTCGGGCGGTGTGATCCGGCGCGGATGATGTCGTCGTTTCAGCGGGCCCGGCTTTGGCGGCTCGGTCGCTGGCGAATTCCCTGCGGTCTGGTACTGCTGGGCTTAATTGGCAATATCACGGCTCTGCCACTCTACAGCCTCGTTTGGCGGGCGGGCAGGGTAGGGGGGCGAGCCACGCTGGGCCGGCCCCCTTCCTGGTCCGTTTCCGGCTTAGGGGGTTCGTTGCACTATGCAGGCGCCGAGATCTGGGTCCCCTTGAAGGCGAGCCTGGCCACCACGGCGATCGCGGCCACGCTGACAGCCCTCGTTGCGTGCGGAATGGCCTGGTTGAGCCGCCGCTCGCTCGCCTGGCGAGTCGTTTCGATGGTCACCCTCGCCCTTGCGCTCGCCACCCCAGGCCCTGTGGCCGGCATGGCGCTGGTGTTGGCCTATCGTGCCGTTCCCGCCGTCTACGATTCACCGGGCATGGTCGTGATGGCCGAGATGCTCCGGACGTTGCCTTACTCGCTGCTCATTCTCTGGCCATTTCTGCGATCATTTCCCCAAGAGTATTTGGATGCGGCCGCAGTCGATGGCTTAGGGCCATCGAGCCAGTTCTTCCGTGTTGTCGTGCCGCTTTCGCGACGGCCGCTGGTGGCGGCCTGGGCAATCGCTTTCGCGATCGGGCTCGGCGAGCTTCCGGCCACCAATATTGCCGCTCCCCCGGGCACGCCGCCGTTGTCTGTCTTGATTTGGGGCCTGTTGCATACGGGAGTGGAAAGTCATTTGTCAGCCGTGGCCCTGATCATGTTGATCGTGGTCGCGGCCGCGGGGCTGTTCGCATTCGCGGCGGTGCGGTCGTTGGGGGCCCTCTTTGATGTCCGCTAATAGGCGGGCCAAGCCCTCTACTTCCCTCCCTCCTTTGGCTTGTCTCCGCTCAGGACCGCCTTGAGCGCCTCTTTGAGCCGCTCTTCCAGGTGGGGGCCACCGCCGACGAAAAGGCGGGCCACGTTGCCGTCGCGACCGATGATGACGGTCTGGGGGATCGCGGCCGCCTTGTATTGATCGGCCACCACGCCGTCGCGATCCAGGGCAACCGCCACGTGCAGCTTTTGGCGATCGAGGGCCGCGGTCACTTTCTCGGCGGTTTCCTGCAAGTTCACGGCGACGAGCCGCACGCTTTGGCCTTTGAACTGTCCGACCGCCCGTTCGACCTGCGGCATCGCTTGCAGACAAGGCCCGCACCAGGTCGCCCAGAAGTCGAGCACGACCACTTCCTTGCCCTTGCTGTCGGCAAGATGGAACGGCTGACCTCCGACCAGCGAGAGCGTGAAATCGGGGGCCGGCTTGCCGACCAGCGGCGATTCCATGCCGGTGTCGCCGCCGGCCCCGTCAGCGCCATCGGTAGCGGTCACATATTTGGGTTCGGGTGCATTTTTCAGCTTCCACTGCTGATAGGGTAATTGCGCGGCCACTTGATCGATGGCACTTCCGATCAAGAGCTGATCGATCTGGCCAACAGCCACTTGGCACGCCCCCAACACGTCGCTCTTGCCGGAGAGCGTCGTACCGGCGAACTGATCCGCCTGAAAGCTAAGCCGAACGCCGTCATTGCGCACCACCTGCACTCGCAAGGAACCGCCGTCGGACGCCGGCTCGACGGGTTTCTTCGCGTTATCCAGCTCGTCGGCGTGTAGCCAAATGATCCGGGCAATCCGGTTACGCGGCAGCTCCTTATTTTCGAGCCGGATTTCCACCTCGAGTGTCTTGGCGTCCAGCTTCATGACCCGTCCGCGGAGGTAGTCGCCGTTCTTGGACCGGATCAGGTGCGTGGGGGGATCGGCCTTCTGCATCCGCGGCAAAGTGAGCAGTCGCTCCATTTTTGATCTGGTGAGCACGACCTTGTCGGCGGTGCCGGAACCGTCCGCGGCCAGCTCGACGGCCTTGACCTTCGCATGGGCAACGAACGTACTCTTCGACAGGCTGGTCTTGAACCAGACGCCATCGGCATCGATCTTGGTGATAACGCAGGGGATGACGTCGCCATCGCGGAGGTAGAGCGAGCGGCGTTCCTCGGTGCTCGTTGTCGTCTCCGCCGCACTTTCAGACAGGGCCTCGCCAAATCTCACGACCGCGCCGGCCGCTCCTCCGCCGGCCATCCGCCGGCGGGCGTTGATCACCATCGCCTGGTTCTGCGCGGGCACACGCGGCGGTGCCGGCGGAGGGGGCTCTCTGTAGATGATCCGCCCCGAGAACCCAGGTTTCATCGCGATGGCCGTCTCACTGCCCAAGAATTGCCAAACCAGACAACTCGCCCCGGCGTGCGCGCACGTCCGTCGACCAATCGCCCCGGCAGCCGCAGGCCGTCGAGCTCCAGCCGGCCGGTCAACTCGCTTCGGGGCAAGGGCGTGCGTCGGGATGCCTCATGGCAATCAGCGACCGCAATCCAAGGACCGGCAGCTTCGGCGGCCGGCTGATGCCCGGGACCTTGAGCACCAACGATCCTTTCTCTACTTTTTCGAGCTCGCCGCTCATCCGCGTTCCATCCTGGTAGACAGCGCGGATCGGCCGCGGCTTGTCTTCGCCGGGCACCGACAAAAACAACGCGGTGATCTTGCCCCGCGCCATCCGACTTTCACCAGACTCGCTCTTGACGATGAATTCCCCGGTCGACGCATCGAACCCGACAACTTGCCCATAGACGATCGAGCCGTCGGCACGATGGATGCGCGACTGGTTAACATTGACCTCGCGCGGCAGCTCGCCACTCCATTTGCTGATCCTCAGCCACTCTAGACGAAGATCGCCGCGGAGGTTCGCCAGGTAGAGCCCGGAGAAGACTTTCGTGTTGCTGCCGCCGACCTTCAGGCTCGCCAGTTGCTTCCCGCCCTGAGAGCACACCACGATCCTTCCTGCCTCTTGATCCAGGTAGGCCTGGAGGTGAGCACGACCTGCACCGGGTGAATTTCCTGGACAACGGCCAGGTCGGCCTCGCTCTCAAGCTCGCGCTGAATGACCAGGTCGCTCCCCCATGCCTCAAAGCGAAACGCTCGCTTGAGCGTACGCATATCACCGGGTCAATCGCCAGCGCGAACACAAAATCGGGTTTGCTCTTCCACGAGATCTCAAACTCGATCGCCGCCTTTGCGGGAATGCCGAAATTCCCCTGGATCGACGCCCCCTCGCGATCGGTCACGAGCTGCCCTGACTCTTCACGCCAGCCCTTCTGAGGAGGGGCCGGCTCGCGGCTCATTTGTTGACCGTTTGGTCCAATCACGATCACCCCATTAAGGCGCCCCCGCTCGACCGGCACCGGGCGGCGCATCTGTTGACCGTTTGGCCCGACAACGATCGCGTCGAGATTCGCGGCGGAGCGTGGTGATGCCGTCTCGCTCCAGCCGGCCATTCCGTTCGGCCCCAAATAAACGAGGTCCGCGCTGCCGCGCCAGAGATAGATTCGATGCACGATCGAGCGATCCATCCGCAGCCGGCCAATCCGCGGAACGTCGAGCTCGACTTGTTGATCGTCCAATGACAGCAAGCGTCCCAAACACGACATCGCCACCGGCCAGCTCGAAACAAAAATCCCCTCGGGCTTCGGTATGACCGCTGACGGAGGCCAGTGGACGGCGCTGACACGGTCCACGGGAAACTCAAACGGCGACACAAACGCGGCGGCCTGCCAACGCAACACGCCGGCCCGGCTCGTGTCAGCGAGGGTTCCCTGGACGAAGCTGCCGTCGCTCAGGTGCAAAATGGCCGATGGCGGTGCGGTCGACGGTTGGTCGGCGGCGCTCGAGACCGACGACGTTGTCAGTCCCGCGGCCAGAAGCGGCAGCAAGATCCCTAAAGCTGGCATACTGCTTGGAAACAAGAACCTCGCGATGAAAGACAATCCTCGTTGAACACCGCCTCCGGCCGCCGCCGAAACCACACGAACCCAAAGCGCAAGCGAGGGTTGCCGCGAGTGACTCGCGGCGGCGGCACGCTTACCCTCGCTGGCGCATCGGGTTGGTATTGCCACCAGCGCAGCGATACCGTGCGCAGGGCTGATTTGAGACATCCAGGGAGGGCGAGCCTCCGTGCGAGCCGAGTGCCGATGCCGGCTCGGGCGGAGCCTCGCCCTCCCAGCCGAGTGCCGATGCCGGCTCGGACAGAGCCTCGCCCTCCCATTGGCGATGTCGCGCCTCACACCGCGGGAAGTATTTCAGCGACGAGTGTGCAGCTATAAATTGCATTTGTACCGCGCTCCGGCCGTGATGGTGTTGAGTCAGTCGCAGAATCTCCTGCGATGAAAACGCATCGTGAAGACAACCTATCGTTCGTAAATCGGCAAGAAGCGAAAGTTGACCGCCAGCGCCAGCAGAGAAAGCGACGTACTGACCGAGCTGCCGAACTGGCCGCGGAAGCTGCCGTCGGAAGCCTGGGCCTGTTTCAGTTGGCGTACCAACTGCTTGTTCCATTTCTCCCAGGCCGTCACATCACCCTGAAAGAGGGCTTGCGCCTCGTAGTAACGAGTATATTCCGGCCACATTTGGGGGGAGACCTGATCGATGCGCTGCTTGAGGTAATCGAGTGTCGCCTTGAACTGCTTCAAGTCCTTGCGGCGCGCCACTGAAAACACAAGCGTCGCGATCGAGCTGCGTGCCGAGTGATTCGCCAAACCCGCCCATTCCTCCTGAATAAGCCACTTCTCCCGAGGCCGAGGTCATCTGGGCGTAGTACGAGATCGCCTTGTTGATAGCCTCGTCCGGGACCTCGATGCCCGCGTTGCGAGCCGCCAAGAGCCCGACAAACACCGCACCGCTGACCGAGGTGTCGGCGTCCTGGGCGTCGGGAGAATAACGCCAGGCTCCCAGCGGATTCTTCTTTTGCGACGTGAGTGCCCCGCGAACCGCCAGCTCGAGTGCCTGGCCGATCGACCGCGGGCCCTTGCCGTCGGGCCAGAGATTCCGATCGTCGACCGTGCCATAGGCTTCGGCCAGGGCGAGCGTCGCGAAACCATGGTGATACATGCTCATGCCCATGATGCCGGTCGTCGCGTCCTGGGCCTTAATGATACTCCGCAGCGCGCGGCGGACATGGTTGCTATAGGGACCGAAGTTCGGATCTTCTCCACAGGCCAGGAAGACCATCAGTGCCATCCCCGTCGTCCCGGGCCCGGTTTGACCGTGCATCCCCTGGAACCCTTCACCACCACCGCCGCCGCCGCCCGACCAGTCACCTCGTTCTCCTTGAGTGGCCGCGAGATATTGCAATCCCCGATCGTACATCTCGCGCACGTCGCGCGGGACGACCTCGCCGAATCGAGGCGCGGGTATCTGGGCCTGCGCCGGCAGCACCAGAATCATTGCCAACAAGGTCGCGAAAAGAGCAATCGCGCCCTCGCGACGCCGATTAGCCGAAATCCGGCGGGTGCCGAGCCTTGCAAACCATTGCTTGTTCCGAGCGAAAGTTCGCTCCCTCATGGCCGTTTCACCCTCGCTTTCGTCCCGGCTTTTCATCGGGCGAATGGACCGACGACGGAGCGCGGACCATTTTATTTTCGGGGACATAACCGTCTCGCTCGAGCATCGGCTCTCTCCGTCTCGCTTCGGCGAGCTGTGGTTGCAAAGAAAGCGATTAACCACGGCATGGCGCACGGCAGAAGGAAAGGGGGACTGGCTCCCGGCCTGCCCGGCCCAGGTGACCGCCGTTGCAGAAGGTTCCGGGCCTGGTGCCTGTCCCCTTTATCCGTGAGACAGCCAACTGAGCCACGCTCTAAGTGGCCCTGCGAGATTCCGGGAGGGCGAGGCTCCGTCCGAGCCGGATGGTGCCGCGGCTCGCCAGGAGGCTCGCCCTCCCAGAATCGTGCGAAGGCGTTTAGCAATATCGCCAGCACTCCACTTGAAGATGAAGGATGATTCATTAACATCGCCCATTCGAAACCGGTCGATCTATCATGCCGATGTCCGCGTTTCCCACTTGGACCTGGTAACCGATCGGACTCTGGTCGCCCGTGGTCAGCCTCCGTTACCTTCAACCTTCGATTGCGCCGGCGATGTGACCGGCTCAATCACTTCGAATAAGAGCATCTCGATGAGATGCATTCCTTCGTCGTCATAGATGATCATCTCCTGGCCTGTGAGCGAGCACGCTATGTTCTTCGAGTGCTTGATCGTAAACGAGCGGCCACTGGCTAGCTTGACCATGAACTGGCGAAATGGCTGGGCACGTCACCATCGTTCTGACTTGTTCTCGACTGGCCATCGTGATTTCGCCTCGTCTATGAATCCAAAGTTCTCCAAGATAAGTCATGGTCTCTTGACAGCTTTCGCGTCCGGACCGGCCGTTCGCATCTTAATCGCCGGCGCGGCGCGGATCGGGGCGGGCTCGTCGGCGTCAGCGGCGAAAACTCCGGCGGCTTTCAGCGGCTGCACCATCGCCCTGGCTTGCACAACTGCCGGCTCAAGAGCCGCCGCTGGGCGCATCGAAAATGGCCTTGAGCTCGGCCTCGGGGAGCTTGGCCGTTTGCAGCATCAGGTACCAGTAATCCCACTGGCCAAACGTCTTGGGCGGCCGCGCGTCGTTCATGAGCACCGCGAGAAATCGCTGCCGATCTCGCTCGGTCAACCCCATGCCCTTGTCCAAGTTGGCGATGAACGCCTCGACCGTCGCCCGAAAGCGAAAGGCCGCTCGTTCGCGCGAATGGCTCTCAAAGCGGGCGGCTTGGTCGGATTCGAGGGTTCGCCTAATCGTCTTGGCATAGATCGAGCCGTCGGCAAAGAGCCCGGCATTCGAGCTCCGCCTGAAGCGGCTGGATCTCTCGCCAGATGTTCATGTTGAGATTGGGATCGTTTTGCGCCTGCGGGAACTTTTGCTTGACGGCCTCTACCCTATCGAAGAAACGCTTGATGTCGCCGCGACCGGCGAGCCGCAGCTTATTCTTCTGCGCTTCCGTGAGGCCGCAGGTTCGGTCAAGGTCCTGGATGCACAACAGTAACGAGAAATCGATTTTGCCGTGGGCACCCGCCGAGCCGCCCAAACGACCGAACACCCACTGATCCACTTGATTGAGATTGTTCGCCTGCTGGATCATGACACGATCGATCATGTTCGCGGGCCGCGGGTTGTCGTCTTCGACGACCTCGTCATCAAATGGAGCCTGAGCGACCGACGTACTTGCCACGCTCGCGAATATCACCCCGATCAGAAGCAGACGGCCAACGAGTCGAATGGACGACGTCATGGAAGCCTCTTTTCCTTCAGTTCAGGTTCCAGCGCGTCGTTATTCATAAAACCACCAAGTAAACCGAACAATCCCCGATCCCCCCGACTTTTTGCACCCTTGCCACACCTTTTTCTGGTAGATTCCAAGAGCGGCGTCACATAAGGATCGATGCCAGCCGGGTAGAACTGGTTGCCAAGCAGCCGAAACTCCAGGCCCGCTCTCCAACTCTGATCCCAGTGAGAACTGAGTGATTCGATCAGTCGCCGGCGCTGATCGTCGGACAAGTAGAGATCGCGATCGAGCGCTTCCACGAGATAGCGAACGCCCGACTGCTTCTGGAACGCGTCGCGTTTCTCCAGCTCGGCCTGGTAGCGTGCGAATTGTTCGGGAGTCAAGTCTTTTCTCATGACCGAGGCAAGCCCGTCGACGCAAGAGCGCCATCGGGTCAGGGGGACGGGCCTGAATTTTTTATTTTGGCCGGTACCCACGCCCTTCGCTCGCTGCGCTTCCACGAACTTGGTCATCGCGTCCTTGAACGCGACCTCGGTCTCCTGATGGATCCGCCGAAACTGCGGGAGGTCCAGCTCGCATACCTTGCGTACGAAGATCAGCTCGGCACGCACCAGCGGGCGGGCTTGCTGCATGTATTGCTGCACGAGGTTTCCGAGATTAACGGGAGGGGGGGCAATCTTTTTTTCTGGCGCCAGATCCGGGCGGGGACGGCCGGGGACGATCACGGCCCGGGGTGCTTCTCTTTTGGCCTGCTTGTCGTCGAGTTTCTTCGTCACCGTGATCGTGCCGGCAGTGATGCCGGCGTTCGGCACCTGCGCCATGACGAGCGCGGATGCGACCAACACGCACGCGATTCCACTCACGATCAACGAGCCAAGGGCGTTTTTCATTTAATCGATGGTTATTTAGAGAGCCGATTGAAATACTCGTCGAGCCCCGCGCGGAACTCCTCGGGCAGCGCCGGGCCCGAGTCGCCCGTGGTCTGAGCGACGCCGCGGTCTTCACGAACTTCCTTGTCATTGACTCCGCCGCCGAAGAGAGCAAGCGCCGAGTCGAGCGTTTTGCCATGGCCGCCGCCGCCAGGGGTCGAGCCGCCGCCACCACCCCCTTTGGGGTTGATTCGCTTGGACTGAAGGAGCAGCTCGATGGCCTCGGTCTCGGCGGCCATCGCCGGACCGCCCGTCTCGGGCTGGCCCAGAATCGCCGTTGCCTCGCCCATCACTTCCGACACCTTACCCAGCAGGCCGATTTCATAGCCAAACTCGGTTTCGGCGTCCGGCAGTTCCCGGATCTTCAAGTCCAGCTTGTCGACCCGATCGTTGAGCCCCTTTTGCGTGCCCGCGAGCTTCGTACCCTGTCGCTTGTGGTCGTCGGCCGCCAAGGCGGGCTTTGCCTGCTCGGCGACGCGGGTCTCCTCCCGAAGGTTGACTTCCCCTTCCAAGATTTGAAGCGCCTCCAGCACCAGGGCAGGGGGGAGGCTGCTCTTCGACTTGGCATTGCAAGTGCCCGAACTCGCCGGATCGACGAGGTCTTCGGCCCAGCGGTCGAGGGTGTCCGACCAGTATTCGCACGCGGCCATCGATAGGCCGTTTTCCTTCTTCACGTCGTCACCGAGCTGGCGCAGGCTCCCGACGACGTCTTGTTGCCTCATCTCGTCGAGGACGGTCTTGAAGCGCATGAACCGCCTGCGCTCGAAGTAGGAATGCATGTCGTCCATGATCAGCGAGACGTCGTGGCTGGCCTTGGCTTCTTGCTCCGACATTTCGCCCACGACTTTCGCCGGCTCGGCGGCGAGACGACGGTCGGCCACGCCAAAGGCGGCGCTGACCTGGTCGCTGATCCGGCCGCCGACCTTGGACTGCACCCTCGATGCGGCCTTGAGCCTCTTTAAGAGCGTGCTCCCTTCAAGGTTGGCCAGCACTCGGTTCAGCTCGTCGGCGATTTTGTCGAACTCCGCCAGCAGGTCTTGCTGCTTGGCGACGGCTTCATCAACCTTCTGCTGCGCGGGGGTTCCTCGGGCTTGGCTTCTCCGGCCTTTCCCGCCAGCGTGGTCACGGGCAAGGTGAGGCGGGGAGCTTTGTCTTTGCTCTTGCCTGCTTCCTGGGCCGATCTTCTCGTCGGCGGGCTGCTGCGATGATTCGCGGTCGACGATCGAGGGAACGCTCGCCGGCGGCTTCTTCTTTTCATCTCCGGGCTTGGCCGATGGCGATGATCCGCCCGCCCAGATTTGCCCGGCCATTCGCGTCTTTTGGTTGGGAGAGGCTCATGGCAACCACCGGGGCCTGGGCCGCCTCTTTCAAGAGGTCGGCGACCGAGGGCATCCGATGGCCCGCGATATCCTTCAAGATCTGGAGCATCTCGGCCCATTTTTCCAGGCTCGCGATGTTAAATTCAGGGTTGCGCATCGCCTGTTTGATCAGGTCTTCGCCTGTGACCGCCAGGTTCGACAGCCGGCGCCCATTGGAGCGTTCGGCGGCGGCCTGGTTCTCGATCTTGCGCCGGGTCTCGGGACGGTCGAGCTCTTCAGTCGCCAGGGCACGCAGTTGCTTGTTGGTCTCGTATAACTGCATTTCCCTGTCACGAACCTCGAGCGACTGGCGATGCCATTTGCTGAGCTGCTCGGTGACCCAGATGGCGTGCTGCTCGGCGTTCAAAACGTAAAACAAGTAGGTCGGCGAATAAACGCGCTCGCGGCCCGGGAAGTAATCCTCGGCGAAGATCCGCACCTGGACGGGCTGCGGCTCGATTCCCAACGACCGGGCGGAGAAAGTCCCGCTGATCTCGAGCGATTCTTTGTCATGGCCCCCCGCCGCCAGGATGCGCTCGCCCTTGGCCGGGGTGCTCACCATCGGGTCATCGACGCCCCGCCAGTCGATCCCGATTTGCTTGAGACCAAAATCATCCTGGGCCCGCACCTTAAAGCTCAACAGCTCGCTATCAAGAACGACCTTCTGGCGCGGCAGGTCCTCGCAGGCAATCGACGGCGCCGCGTCTTCACTGCCGGTGATCGAGAGGACGAACGGTTCCTTGCCGGCTAAGCCAAACCGGTCCAGCCAGCGGAATTCGAGCTTGCGCGAGCCCTCGACCTTGATCGACGGGCTGATGACGGCCGCTCCGCCGGGATCGACCGACTGGCCATCGACGAATGCGGATTGCAGCTCGCGGCTGGCCGTGGCCTGAAAAGTCGCCACGCTACCGAGCACGAGCGAGACGGCGCCCCCGCGCACGTCCTTGCGCTCGACAGCGGAACGGCCGAGATAGGCCGGTAGGGCCACCGACGCCACGACTGAGGTGAGCTCGGGCCGCAGGGTCGGCTCGATACGCACTCGCTCGAGGGCGTCGCCGATCTTGATTTCGAGCCAGCCCGGATCGATTTGCGGCGGCAGCTCAAACGCGTAGCGGCCGTCAGCCAGAAGCGCGGTCACGGGACGTTGCGCGGCAAGCTGCGCGACCCCCTTGCCCGGACGCCAGACCGTGTTATGGGTGAGGGTAACCGCGACCGAGAACGGCTCACCGTGGGGGACGACGATCGTCTTCGATAAGGGCTCGACCATCGTGAACGTGTAGCGGGGCGAGGTTTTCCACGGCGCGAGAAACCGCTGCCAGGCATTCGCGGCGGCGGCCGGGAAAATGGCGAAGAGAGTCACCGCCGTCACCAGCGGGACCGCCGCCAACCCGATCCAGAGCCGGTGCCGCGGGTTGGGAACGGCGTCGCGAAAATCGCGACGGTGGACGTCATGAGCCACCTCGCGAACAGCGGCCTCGCACAAGGCCGGCGAGCGGGCCAGCTCGACGTCGCTCTCCACCAGCTCGATCACCCCCAACAACTGGTCGCCGACGCGCGGATGCTTTCGCGCGAGCAGCCGGGCCAGTTGGTCAAATCGACGCTGCCGCCAAACCCAACGATGCAATGCCCGCGGAATATTGGCGCAAGCGACCATCGCGACCACAAACAGACCGGCGCGCAGCCAGCCCGCGGTGTCCCAGAAGCGATCGAGGCAAAACAAAAGAATGTAAGCGACCAGAACGCCGAAAGCCGCCGCGGCGACCGCTTCGACCATCTTGATCGTCCAGACCCGGCGGCGATACTCAAATAACTGTGCCTGGATCGACTCTGGCAAACGCAGTCGACCGGGTGTGTAGGCGACGCTCATGATGGCCTCAAAAAAAGGTGGAAGCACGGAGGACCGTTGCCAAACGATTATACAAGACCGATGGCTTTCCGTCCTGGGGGTAGACATCCAGAGAAAGGGAAAAAATGGCGGAAAATGGCGCTTTTTCGAGGGCCAAAAGCGCCATTTTTCGGTCACTGGAGCCCAGGCTTCTAAACACAAGCCATGGATTTGACTGCTGTTATGTCGGCCGACGTTTTTGGCGCCCGAGGGTAGGAAAAATGGCGGGCGCCATTTTCGGGCGAGGACTTTGTCGGCGTGACGCGGAGGCCAACCATCGACAGCTTGGCCAGTTCGGCAATGTTTCATCGTCTCGCAACGCCTGGGCGATGAAGACGACACACTTAACACCCCAATCTTCTTATTCTACTTAAATTATACAACCTACGTCAAGCCCCCTCGGCAATCAAGGCCTGTTCGACGGCCGCGATCCGACTCCAAAGTATTTTCCAATAAGGTGTTCCGACGCTGTTCATGCCATCTCGATGGCGTGGCTGGACACACTGGACAATACGACATAGTGGTGGCGAGCAGGGCATTTGTAGGCGCTCGCCAGTCGGTGCGCGCGTCTGGGCGGGTTGCAGCGGTTGCGCACCGTAAAATGCGCCAACCGCCCCCCGTCTTGGCGCACCAACTGGCGAGCGCCAGGGGGCATTTGCCGAGGTTTTCCGTGCGTACATGGAGTGCAGCGACAAGATCCAGAAGGTCATCCGTGATATGGTTGAGGCTGTGGCTTCAGTGAATTTCTCCTTCGGGGCTGGCGCCTCCATTTGCCTTGCCGGTAGAAAGATTGTTCTCGGGGAAGAGCTGCTTGATCTCTTCAAGCGACCTGGTAGGTCCTTGTCTCGCCCTGAGCTTGCATTCGTCCAGATAAGCCAGGAAATCCGCGTTCGAGCGAAGCGCAAAGACTTCCTGATCGCTTTCGTCGACAGCGACCAGCGCGAAACGCGGCATACCACCGGTGGTCAAGAAGACGACCTCGCCGTCGGCCGCCGCTCGGAGAACGCCTTCTAGCGTGGATTGGGGTGAGTCGAGCGATACGGTCTTCACAGTCGGATCTCCTTGCCTTCGATCCAGAGGGTGTTATGTGACTTCACGCCTATCGCAAGTATTGTGACAACGGCCAGGTCGTTGTCGACGTCGTAGAACACGCGATATTCTCCCACTCGAAGTTCCCAGTCTGCCAGCGGATTTTCGCGCAACAGCTTGCGATGACGAGTCGGCACGTCCGGTTGGTGTATCAGTTGCTGGCTGATTGCCTCGAACATAATGTTTCGATCGCGGGCATCCAATCCACCCAGTTGGCGTTCCGCATCTCCGGAAAACCTTACCTCATACGGCATAATCCGAGACCCATAAAACGCCGCAGGTGAATGGCAAAATACTCCCCGCCTCGACGCGAGCCAACTCGCTGCGATCCTATCATTTTACCGCAGTCATCGGTCCATGCCGATGTTCTGCCTGAACATGATCGCAGGCGAGCGCACAGTGATGGGACCTGGACAAAGAGGTCAGACAAAGGGGTCAGGATCGGACAAAGCGGTCAGGAACCTTTGATAGGCATCGCAGACAAAGACAAAGGGGTCAGGGACAAAGACAAAGGGGTCAGACAAAGGGGTCAGGGTCAGACAAAGGGGTCAGGCACCTTTGACAAAGGGGTCAGGACCTTGCAAAGGGGTCAACAAAGGGGTCAGGAGCCTTTGACAGGCATCGCAGGCCAGACGAAGGGGGGGACAGGGTTTATATGGCACACGCCAGCCGTCAGCGGTGGTTTTCGTGCTTCAGTGGCAATCATTGGCTTCAGACAGCTTGTTCCCTGGCCGAATGCCATTCTAAGGTTCCTGACCCCTTTTCCCTAAGGTTCCTGACCCCTTTTCCTGACCCCTTTCCCCCTTCCCTGACCCCTTTTCCCAAAGGCGATCCGCCCGTCGTAGATCCGAGCCCGCCGGCGCCACTTAAGCGATCACGGGTGCTCTCTGAAAGCGTGAAAGCGAATGGGCTTTGGCGCCGTCGCTCCGTGCCATTTTCGCCGTTTCGCGCTTTCGTGATGAATCCGGATGGGAATCGCACGAGGGAGCGCTCAGCCTTTGGAGGTGCGGTTTGTCGCGGCGGCGGCCTTTCGTTCTTGAGATCGTTTCCGCACGGCCTTCCAGAAATCAACCTCGGACAGGCCTTCCCCTTCCTTGATGCTCTGCCTGGATCGGTTGAGCATCGCCTGAAAGCGGGGAGATCGCCCCAACAGGAGGCGTTCCAGATCATCGTCATCGCTGGGCACCAACAGCACGGCAACGGCCTTACCATTGCGAGTGATTACGATGGGGCCGTCCGACCCACATTCGTCGACATAGGCACTCAGGCGAGCCTTCACGTCCGCGAGCGGGGCGATTCTCATGACTCGTATTCCTCTTTACCAATCAAGAGCCGGTTTCGATCCTTGACGCCGATGGCCAAGATCCATACTTGCAGCGTCGTTGAATCCACATCGTAGAGTACTCGAAAGCGATTGTTGGGCCCGCACCGAAGTTCCCAGCTAGCATCGAACGGCGCCGGTGCTTCCATCGGTTTCCGATTCCTGGTTTCCTCGTTTGGCGTATAAGTCAAGTGTTCCTTGATCGCCCTCCGCAGCAAACCGTGGTATTTGAACTCGATGCGATCAAGGTGCTCGATAGCTTCCGGCGCGAAAGTCAGGGTGAACCTTGGCCGCTTAACCATAGACTAGAATTCTAGTCAATTCGAACGCGACGTCAAGTGACACCGGCCGGGCCGCATTCAGCGGCCGGTGCACCGGGTGGGCTGCTTGACATCACGCATTAGCGCAATCATGCCGAAGTCCACTTTGCCATGATGGAAGACTCGTCCGGTATACTCGACCAGGAATTGGCGTTAGTGAGTTTTGCATCGGACGTACAGTCAGTATTGAAGGAGCCGGCCAGGACATCACTGACCATCGATACAAGTTGAAATTTCCACCGGACGTACTTCGCGATTTTGAGGCGTGCGGTGCGTGTCGCTTCGCTCGGCCCCGCACCCGGCTGAGGCGAGGGCCAACTCCTCGGCCCGGCTGCCGATTCGCAAGCGAGCCAGCACGTCAAGCAGATACGTGATCCGCTCGCGGGTCACCTTCAGTTCTTGGCGTTCTGAATCATGGAAGTATCTCCACCTCGCGGTTTTCGGGTTATGAGGGCCCGATGAGGTTGATCGTTAGGTTGCGATGAGGCGATTGCCGATGCACGTCGCGGCTAAGTACAATCCATTTGTGATGCGCCAGTCCCGGAGGTCCTATGCAGATGATCAAGTTCATGCACTGGCAGGACGGGGATGCCTTTCTCGGCTACCTGCTCGATTATCCCGACTACTGGACCCAGGGTGACTCCCTGGACGATTTAAAACTTCACCTCATCGACCTGTACCATGATCTGACCAGCGGCGAGCTACCAGGTATCCAACATGCTCAGGGATCCGCCAGACGAAGAGGCCGATGATAACGAGGCCACGGCCTAAGGCTCGCCGGGATCATCAACGTCGTTCTTGCTCCGCCCTGCGGCACTTGATGTCGAGATCACCCGTCCGCCATGCGTGTCCTATGCGCCCCGTGTCCTATGCGCCCATCATCGCACAAGTTGTGATGGAGGGGCCACCACCGAATGCGCTGAGCGGTTGACCTATCGTTCAATTCTCGCGGGCCGGCGAGCGACAGCCGGAGTAGACGATGCCCAATCCTGAAGTTAATCATCACCTTGCGATCGCATTTCGCGTCGCCGGGCTGCTCCGGTCGCCGACGTTCTCCGTCCTCGCCGGGATCATTGCGCCAACCGTTTGCTTCGCCCTCGAGCGAATGCTATTCTCCGACATCCCCGATACGCTGCCGGGATCACAGTTCATTGATTTCTTCCCGCTCTTCGGCTACGGCATTATCGGGCTCGAAATGTTAGTCCTGGCCGTTTGGCTCAAATTCGGAGACCGACTGGGAACCTGGAACGCTCTGGTCGCGGGAGTGCTTTTCGTCGGCGCCCTCGTCGCGGGAGGAATCGGACTTTGGCTCTTGCCGTTGAGCCTGATCGGACTGCTGGTGCTCATCGGCCTCCTGGGATTTGTGCCATTCCTCACGGCGGCTGTGTACTGCATGAACGCCGTCGAGGCATATCGACGTGCGGGGGCAGTGACGGTTGGCGCGAGGCTAACGAGCCTGGTTTTGGCCGGTGCCATTTTGGTCATCGGTGTTCCCGGGTCCGTGCAAACATGGGCTTTGATGGCCGCGTCGTCCGCAGTAGGTAAGGTCATCGCCGGCGACCCCATGGCGGTGACGAAGCTCCCTCTTTGGTGCCGCCACACAGCGGCAAACGGCCTGATTTGGTCATATGCCAGCGAAGAAGACCCGGTACGAAAGCAGCGACTTGCCGATGCCTACAAAGCCCTCACGGGCGGCGACGTTGAGACCGCGCTCGCAAGGCTAATGGACTGACAGATCAATGAACACGGGCAACAGCGAGATTGATCCCTTGGCGTACTTCAGCGAGTTGGCGGCGCGGCTCCGCGGCTACGGACTTGAGGACCCAGAAGTGCGAAAACGGCTCTTAGTTCTGGCCGAGAACACTACCCGCATCGATGCCGCGGTCGGCGTGCAATCGATGACGATGATGATCAAGGCGATCGATGACGCACTCGCCGAGCCCGCAGGGAAGCGTGTGAGGAGCCGCCCGCAGGGGGGCAAATTCGTCAGATTCGCGCGGCGGATCGTCAAGGGCGGCCGAAAAGCGGGGCTGACCGATGCGGCCATTCGTGAGCATCTGGTGACGTTGCTCGGCGAACTGCGAAGGTCGGCCGAAGACGCGATCGCATCCGGGTTCTCGCGTTTCCTCTTTGAAGATTCGCTCCGTCCCTGCGAGCAGGCATTTGATGAGGTCCTTGCGGCGGCGAATCCAGCCCCGAATCGTCGCCGCCAGCGTCCCCAAGCAAGACCAGGTCGCATGACGCAAGATCCAGGCCATGACGCAAAATAGCGAGGCACATGCCGCAAAAAGCGAGTGAGACTTCGTATTGCAAGTCCTGTCTCAAAAGAAACTTACGAATACCCGTGACGCGATTGCATGCCCTAGACTCTCGCCGGACCGACCACGACAACGCCCGACAAATGGGTCAGGAACCTTTGATAGGCATCGCAGGCCAGACGAAGGGGGGGGACAGGGTTTATATGGCACACGCCAGCCGTCAGCGGTGGTTTTCGTACTTCAGTGGCAATCATTGGCTTCAGACAGCTTGTTCCCTCGCCGAATGCCATTCTAAGGTTCGTGACCCCTTTTCCCTTTCCCGTGACCCCTTTTCCCTTTCCATCCAAGACGCCGGTCCCCCGATGGAAAACGTGACGGTCGGCGAGCACCCGTTGAGTCGACTCCCAATCCATCGTACAATCGGAAAATGAGACCAACGGCAGGCGTTGCGGAGCGGTAATGTACACCGATCTTGTTATTTCTACTGAATCGGGGAACCATAAGGACACAAATCATTTGATACCAAGCTGTTATGATCGATTCGTTCGCCAAAAGAATTGAGGCGACGGAACGAGCTCTCATGCCGGTGCCCGCGAGTAAACCCCGCATTTTCCAGGAACCCAGCGTTGTCCGACCGTTGGTCTGGTGCCGATGAATCTCCACGGCGCCGGGAGCGGCCTCA
This sequence comes from uncultured Isosphaeraceae bacterium, assembly GCA_963829765.1. GTDB lineage: Bacteria > Planctomycetota > Planctomycetia > Isosphaerales > Isosphaeraceae > CAWFRS01. The sequence goes on from CAWHKI010000052.1 coordinate 44,513, forward strand.
ATCGTAAACGGTTTCCGCCAAGTGAGTTATCCCTTTTTACTGGCCCGATACAGTAGAATTATTTGGGATGACGAGAATGAGTCTCATATCGTCGGGCCCGGAGAAGTGACAATCGAAGAAGTCGAGGAGGTGCTACGGGATCACCGCGGTGATCACCTGTCCCCGGATGATTATAGCGACTCTAGCGGGCTGCCCCTCATTTTCGGGGACACGTCCACGGGCAAGCACATTGTGGTGATCTATGAAGATTTGAGCGACGAGGTCCTCGTAGTCATCCGACCTGTAACGGCTTACCCGGTAAATGAATATGGAGACTAACATGGACCCTAACCGAATTTCGAGGCGGACGCTTGAGGCCCTCGAGGAGCTGCCAGCCCAGAATAGGGCCCGGGCCGAAGCGATCATCGCACGCACCCAGACACCCGAGGCTCGAGCCCGTGTCGCTGCCCTACGAGCCACACTTGACAAGGAGTACCGGGAAACGGGACGGATCGCTACGATCGGCGAAAAGGCGAGTCCTGAGGATGCCGTCCGTTTTCGCCATTTCGTGAAGCTGCTGCAGGATGAGCGTCTCGCCCGCGGACTTAGCCTCGAACAACTCGCCGCGCGATCGATGCTCGATCCAGCCGCGCTGACTCGCCTGGAGGCAGGTGAGCAGGTCGATCCGCCCGTCGCGACGCTCATGCGCTACGTCCGCGCGCTCGACATGCGGCTCGCATTTTCTCTTGAACCGGTCTCTGGCATGCCAGAGGGCATGTCCGTGCCGCCGAAGGCGACATAGCCCCCTTCCGGCACATGTACGAAGACGGCGGTCAACTGCATTTGGCCTTCCCTGCCTCGTGCCCCGATGATTCGTTCGCGTCGAGACCCCATCGATCATCGCCCGATCGTGAACGGCCGGCAAGAGTGGCGGATCTCAACTCCGCGCCTGAACCGGCACCTGATTGATCTTGGCGGCCACGATGAAATCGTTCTCGGTGAGACCGACGACGGCGTGGGTCCACAGAACGATACTCACCTGTCGATACCCTTCAAGATGAAGATCGGGGTGATGCCCCTCGTCTTCGGCGAGCGCGGCGATTTCTGTTAAAGATCGTTCGTGGCCCAGTCTGATTCCTTCGATGCCGACTGTTCATCCGAGAAACTCACTGGACTACTTTCGCGAAGTCCTTCCTTGACGGCGTACGTGTATTTGTTCTGTGAACAAGAGCCGGATTATAATACACTGGGACCCTTTCATTCCGCGCCCATGGGACCGGAGGGCTGCTCGTGGCCACGATTCCCTCGATCGAAGCTGGTGAAGCCATGGGGCCGGCCCCGGCGGTCGCCGTGCGCCCTGCTTGGACTCGACCATCACCGAGGACGACACGCCCGTGGACAACGTCTACTCGGAAAAACAGCAAAGGCTGCTCACCGAGCCACTCTACAGCTCGTGGGATGCCGGTCAAAAGTTCATGGCGATGGCCAACGTGGGACTGTTTTACGCCGTTGGGCGGCCGCCCTTGGTGCCGGATGTCTTGCTGAGCCTGGACGTCGAAATCACGGGAGATTACTTGGCCAAGGAGCACCGCTCGTACTTCGTCTGGGAATTCGGGAAGGCACCGGAGGCGGTCGTCGAAATCGTGTCGAACACCGAGGGGGGTGAAACGACGGTGAAAATGGTCAAGTACGCGCGGATTGGCATCGTCTACTACGCCATTTACGATCCCGCCCGCGCCGTCCAGTCCGATCCCTTGCGAGTTTTTGTGCTGCAAGAGGGGCGTTATGTGCCGTGCTCGCCTGGGTGGCTGCCGGCCGTGGGGTTAGGCTTGACGTTGTGGCGAGGAACGTTCGAGAATTGCGATGGGGAATGGCTGCGTTGGTCCGATCGCCAGGGTCGAGTCATCCCAACCGGAGCCGAAAACGCCGACCAGGAACGCTCCCGTGCCGAGCAGGAACGCACACGCGCCGAGCAGGAACGCACACGCGCCGAGCAGGAACGCGCCCGCGCCGACCAAGAGCGTGATCGGGCGGAACGGCTCGCCGCCCAGTTGCGCGAGTTGGGCATCGCTCCCGATGAGCCCTGATCATTCCATCCAAGGCTGCCGCTTTGGGCGATCGATTTATCGAGGGTCGAAAGGGCAGGCAGTGCGAGGCGGGGTTGCCCCTATCCGCTAGAGCCGCCCAAGCGATTTATCGAGGGTCGAAAGGGCAGGCAGTGCGCGCGCTCGCAGGTTTGACTAAACGCCGAGACGATCTCTAGAATGAGATATGAGATAAAGGGAACAATTACTCTGCGACGGGTGGAGGGATGAACCGTGGTTCCCATCGTCGTGGTGTGTGCCGGTCTGCTCGTCGGTCAGTTGGTTGACTCATCTCGACCGATTGGCGACATGCAGACTTATGAAGCGTTGAAGCTCAAGGCGGGCCACGATCCCGAGGGACAAGTGAAGCTGGCGCTCTGGTGTGAGGCTCGCGGCTTGAATGCCGAACGGGTGCGACACCTGGCCGCGGCTGTGCTGTCCGATCCCAGGAACGCCGCTGCGCGGGGTCTTTTGGGGCAGCTCGAATTCAACGGACAATGGGAAAGCTTGGAGCGAGCGGAAGAGCGAATCAAAGCGGACGACAGCCGAGCGGCAATTCGAGACGAATACCAAGAGCGACGGGCCAAGCTAACCGCCGACGAGATACATAGCCAACAAGCACAAGTGCTGGAGGAAAACGGAAGCCGTTCGCCGACCGCTCATTCGGCCCGTTTGAAAAGCGACCGACAGTTGGCGCAGGCGCACGTGAAGCTGGGCCTCTGGTGCAAAGCCAACGGACTTACGCCCGAGGCAAATGCGCATTTCACGGCGGCCATCCATTTCGATCCCTATCGAGATTCAACCTGGAAGCACCTGGGATATGTCAAGCTCGACGGCCGATGGAAAACACGCGACCAGGCCGCAATCGACGCTCAGGAAGGGCGCGAGCAGAGACGCGCCGACCACTACTGGGAGCCACGTTTGAAGAAATGGAAATCGTGGCTGAACGACAAGCTTGACCGAGCGCAAGCCGAAGACTTGCTGGCGGCTGTGGCGGATCGCCGCGCCGTGCCGTCGATTTTGAAGGTTTTTCCCGGCGACGGTCCCGAAGCCAGTCAGGTTCGCCGGGTCCGGCTGCTCGGCCAGATTGACGATCCAGCAAGTTCGCGAGCCCTTGCGGCCCAGGCGACCTGGACGCGGTTCGACTCGGTGCTGAGTCAAGCGATCGCGATCCTTAAAACTCGCCCACCGCGCAGACTATGCCGCGGACCTGGTTGAGATGATCCGCGGACCTATCAAATATGAAGTTGAGTCCATATCGGGGCCTAATTCGCGGGGTGCGCTGGCCGTGGATGCACCCCGGTTTCGGATGTTGCGGACCTACGACACGCCCCCCGCGTTTGAGTTGCATTCATCATTCCGAGGCTATGTCGGCTACGATTCCAACGGCCTACCAGTCGTGGTTTCGGGCCGGGAACTCGACCGCATGCGCGCTGCTGTTTGGGCATCCGGAAGTGGGCGCGGCCAATCTTAGAGAGATCGAGCTTCGCACGGCCAACCTTCTGGCCATGGCCACCGAGACCGCTCGCCAGCAGATGGCCGCGGACATTCACACCATCGAGACGGCCAACGATCAGGCGCGAGCCGACAACGCGCGGATCATCCCGATACTCAAGTCGGCCGCCGGTGCACCAGCCAGCCTCGACGAAGACGAGGACGCCTGGCACGTGTGGTGGTACGACAAACTCGGCTACAGCTATCAGGCGGCTCCCAAACCGACGTTTACACAACATGTCATGCCCCAGTATCACGCCCCGTACATCCGGGACTGCTTTGCCGCCGGCACACCGGTGCACACCGACAGCGGCCCCCGACCAATCGAAGCCATCCAGATCGGCGATCCAGTGTTGAGCCAGGATGCCGCCACCGGCGCCCTGAGCTTCCAGCCTGTCGTGTACGTTCACCGCAATCCGCCGGACAAAACGTTGCGGATCAGGTTCTCCGACGGTGACTCAGTGGTCTGCGGCGTCTACCACAGGTTTTGGCGCCGCAATCTCGGCTGGGCCCAGGCTCGCGAGATCAAGCCCGGCGATGTCCTTCGCGCCTTCGGCGGAACCGTCCGAGTCGACGCCGTCGAAACAGATTCCGTCCAAGCGCTCTATAACGTCGATGTGGCCACTTCCCGGACGTTCTTCGTCGGCCAGAGTAAGCTCCTGGCTCACGACAACACCCTTCCCAACCACCGGCTCGTGCCGTTCGACGCGCTCCCCGCACAACTGATGGGGCCCGCCGCGGGCGAAGCGGTCGTCGGACGCTAGCGTTATACGGGGCCAAAAGACACCATCGAATAATTAGACAAGACCGATCACTTTCCGTCCTACCCAAAAGACGCCGAGCATCACGATCAAAGCCGCGGCCGTGACGGGGTGGCACCAGAGAGGCAGCCGGCGACACCAGAGGTGCAGGCTCGGGAAGCTCGCTCAATGACCGCATGACCTCTTCAAGTTTACCGGGTTCGACGACCTTGCCCCCCGTGACGCGCGAGAGCTCTTCCATCACCTCCGGCCGTGCCGGCCGGCCCACTTGCTCGGCGGGCACCCCTGCACGAATAGCGACGCCTCGAGCGTCGCGCCGGTCTGCTTGCAAAAAAGCATGACACGGTGGCTGCCCGACTCGAGCGCCGTGTACCGCCCCGTGAATTCGCCCCATTCGTCACCGGTCGAGGCGAATCGCACCAGCTCGGCCCGGCCCGAGGGGGCCGTGATCCGCGCCGTCACCTCGCCGCCATGAAGCGGCTCGCCACTTTGCTCCATCACATTGGCATGGAGCCCCAAAACCTGATGCAATTGGGGCTGGTCGGGTACATAATACAGTCGCATGGATTCGCCCTTGGCCATGTTGCGCTGATAGGCCATCCATCGCACCACTTGGCCCCAGAAGCGATAGTGATACTTGTCTTCAACCCCCTTGCGCCACCGCCAGGCGCCGTCGGTACCCATATAGAGCACCTTGCCGGCACCGAAGGTGCGGGTGGCCAAAAGGGGCAGCCGGCCGGAGTCGTTTGACGCGTCTTTGTGCACGGCGAGCACCTCGCTGCCCGCCTTGGCGCGGAGCACCGGCGCATACCACTGAAAGCCCGGCAAGCCCTCCCACACCTCGGCGTTGTCGTCTTGGGTATCGGCCAGCTTGGTGAGCAGGCTGCGCCGGCCTAGCTCGGTCAACTCAAAATGGTTGGGGACGCGCGAGCCCCAACCGCCCGGCTGGGCCGGGTCGAGCACGACCGGACAGAGATCGCCCAGCTCGGTTTCCATGAGCGAGAATTCGCGCCCCTGTCCGCCCGGCATGAACACCAGGCCGCTCGCCTGATGCTCCACCAGCCCCTTCAAGAGCCGGCACTGCTCGGTCGTCAACTGGCCATCCTCCACGCCGACATCTCCCAGAAAGACCACGTCATATTTCGACAGCTCGTCCTTACCGGCGGGAAACTGCTTGATGTAATCTTTGTTGCCCCCGCCCGGCTTTGAGAGGCCCGGGTGAAAGAGCAGGCACGACAGCTCGACCCCCTGGTCCCGCGAGAGGGCGTTCCTCAGGTAGCGATATTCCCACCGCGGGTACGACTCGACCAAAAGCACGCGCAGCTTCTCGTCGCGGATCGAGATCGGGGCAGTCAGCTTGTTGTTGCCGGGCAGGGTTTCGTCGGCGTGCCTCGGGATCGAAAGCGAGACTGTGTAATCGCCGGTCGCCTTGGGCTTCCAGAGCAGTGAGTCGGTGGTGCGGCTCATGGCGGCGATTCGCACTTCCTTCGAGACCTCTTCGCCGTCGGAGGAGCGAAGTGTCACTGATGTGAGATAGTCTTTGGGCAGCGAGCTATCGATCGAAAACGGGATGCGCACCGCCTTGCCCGAGACGCCGAAGGTCGGCACGTCGAGACTCAAAAGCTCGACGTCGGGAAGTCGTGTGCGGCTGCCGACTGGTACCGCGAAGATGGGGACGCCCCGCATGCGGAGGCGGGCGGCCGCCTGAACCGGCGGTAGGCCCTCGTTCCAGTCGCCGTCGGAGGCCAGCACAATCCCGCGCAGGTTGGCAATCTTCTCGGGGGCCCGCGCGAGCGGATCGTTCAAGTCCGTCCCGTGGTCCGGCCCGGGCTCCGCGACCTGCTGGACGACGACATTCATCCGCTCTCTCAGTTTGTTCCACGACGAGGGATCAGTGAAAGGGGCGATGGCCTCGCGCCGGGTGATTGGCGGCGACGTCGTTTGATCGGACCGGACGACGTCGCGCGTGTCCATGCTCTTCGACGCGTCCAGCAGCACCGCGATGGCCGGCTTTTCCTGAGGGCGGAACTCCTCGATCCATTCAGGCTGATTGAGCAAAAGAGCAACCATGGCCACCAGCCCCAGTCGTACGAGCTCGAGCAGCCCCATCGACGGTCGATAGCCGCTTCGCCGCCAGGCGACCAAGCCGAATCCCGCCGTGCAAACCACCGCGAGGAACGAGGCGGCGACCGACCAAGGTGTTCCCAGAAACGTGAGCGATCGAGAAACACTCATCACGCAGCTCCGCCGGCACGCGCTACCTTGGGCAAACAGAGGCCCGCCTCGGCCACCATCGCGACCATCATGGCGACTAAGAACAGTCGCCAGATCTCTTGAATGAGTGAGCCGATGCTGCCAGCCTTTTCGTCCACCCGGGCGAAGTCAAGGCCCTGGAACAACTGAGCCACACGGCCGTCCGCCAGCACCGGTGCCGACGCTTCACCGCTGGCGAGATTGACCGCCAGCAGCTTTTCACCGTCTTGGTAGATCCCGCGGTGGTAGGGATAGTCGGTCGAAAGTGCTTCCCTCGCACCCGCCACGCCGCGTCCACGCGGTGGGATCGCCCAAGGGCGTGTCGCCGGCGGTGAGCTGTCGCGTATTGCCCATCGCCGCCGCTCCGCTGGCCATGCGCGCTGGACCAGGACATAGAAAACCACGCCGCTCGTGGCCAGCGACGAATCGGCCGGCGCCGGGGTGGTCGTGCAGAAGTAGGCTGCCCCGTGATTGGTTGTGACCCTCGCCAAGAGCGGCGCCCTCCCCGCAAGGTGGCCAGCGGCGTTACCTCGCCCGAAAGGCCGCAGTATTTCTTGATCTGAAGTTGTCCTACCGGCAACGGCTGGCCGCTGGCCGTGTGGGCCAGCAGGTCTTCGTCGCCGCGCCAGCTCTCCACGGGTGCTTCCGTTTTTTGATCGACCCATGACGTAAAGCGAACACCGAAGATCTCGCCCGCGGTGGAAGAATGAGTGCGGGAAAAAGATCAAAGAACCGCCGCGATTGACAAACGCCTCGACCTGCTTGGCTCGTTTGAGGAGTCGGGCAGTGGCGCCTCCCACAAAAGGAGCGAGATCCCCTCCCAGTCGACAGACGCGAGCTGACTGGCCTCGACAACCTCGGCGGTGCACGTGAGCAGCGGGCCCGGCGCGATCGAGGCGGCCAGTTGCAAGGGCCCGGGCGGCCGCGGGGGGTCTGGGGCGACGACGACGGCCCGCCGAGGGGACCGGCTGCTCGAAGACGAACCAGAAGTCATTGTCCGCCGGGTTGACGTCCGCCGGGATCGACACTCGGCCCCATCCGCGGTCTCGGCCTCTTCGAGCGGGATGCGATGGTCCTTGAGCTCGGCATGTGCCCCGGTCAGCTCGATCATCAACTCGGACCGCGCTCCATCGATCTCGAATTGCACCGGTACCGATTCCTTCGACTCGTCCGCGCCCTTCTCGTTTGATTTGCAGCGAGATCAAAAGCTCCGCCGCGGCGCCCGCTTTTTGCCGGCGCACGTCGGTGACCGCGATCGAAAGGTTATGCGGAGCGGTCTGGGGATAAGCCAGCAGGTGGAAGCGAACTCCCTGGGGCAGCTCGGTAAACCCATCCCAAAGCGCCTGCCAGCGGCCGCTGCTCGCCATCCAGTCGTTCTCGCGCAGATCGGAAACAATCCAAATCTCGGTGCGGCCCGCCTTGTTGGCTTTCATGTAGTCACGTGCCGCCAGCAGCATCGACGGCAGGTCGGCCGACGCACTCGCGGGGGATGCGTTTGGTGTCGTCAGAAGGTCGTCGATCTTCTCCAGCTCGCGGGGTCGATGGGTATTGCTATCGATCAAGACCCAGCGAGCCGAGCCCAGCGTTTCGAGGGTGCTCACCAATTGCCGTACGCCCGTCTCGAGCTTCGATCCGCGGGCATCGGCCCCTACCTGCTGCATGCTGGGCGACCGGTCGAGAAGTATGATCGTCGTGTCGGCCCGCCCGCCTGCCGTCAGCCCCAGCCAACCTCCGGAAAGCGGCCGGCTGACGGCAAAGATCAAGCCGGCGATCGCCGCCATCCGCATCGCCATGATGAGCCATTGCCGTATCCGGGCATAGCCGCGCGACATCCGGTTGGCCGCCAACAGAAACATCATCGCCGCCCACTGCACCGTTTGATACCGGCGCTGATTGATCAGGTGAATGATGATCGGCAAGCTCACCAGCGGCAGCGCGGCCAGCAACATCGGCTGAAGGAAACTCATCGCACCCCTTCCGAACGCGTCCGCCCCACCAAAAACCGAATCAAGACCTGTTCAAAGTTTTCATCAATCGTCACTCGGTGGTAATCGACGGCGGATTCGAGCACGACCTGCTGCAAATCCGCGAGATAGACCGAGAGCGCCTTGTGGTAGCGGTCGGCGATCTCGCTAGGCTCGGCGAAGATCGACGGCCCCCCTTCCATGTCCAGAAACCGCATCGGCCGCCGAAAATCAAACGCCAGCTCCCGCGGGTCGAGCAAGTGAAAGATCGCCACGTCGTGGCGCCGAAATCGCAAATGCTGGAAGCACGAACGCAGCTCGGCGGGCCGACGAAAAGGTCCGAGATGGTCACGACAAGTGCCCGCTGAGAAATCGTCTCCGCCAGCTCGTGCAGCACCGGCACGAGCTGCGTCGGCCCCTCCGGTCGCGTTTGCTCCAGTACGTCGAAAACGGTCATCAAGTGCGACGGATTGCGTTTCGGGGGAATGTTCCGCACAATCCCGCCAGCGACGCATGCCAAGCCGACCGCGTCCCCCTGCTGAAGCGCCAGGTGGCCCAGGGACCCGGCGAGACGGCGGGCATATTCGAGCTTTGAGATCCCGACCGAGCCAAACCCCATCGAGCCGCTCGTATCCAGCACCAGGCAACAGCGTAGGTTCGTGTCGGCCTCGAACTCCTTGACGAAAAACCGATCCGACCGGCCGTACGCCCGCCAGTCGAGCCGCCGCAGGTCGTCCCCCGGCACATATTTGCGGTACTCGGCGAATTCGACGCTCGACCCGCGATGCGGGCTGGGATGCCTCCCCGACACGCTCCCGAGCATCGGCCGTCGCGCCAACAGCGGAAAGCCGGCCAGTCGCGAAAGCACGCCGTGATCGAGGAAGCTTCTTGTTAGGCGTTCGGGGAACATTTCAAGTGTCCGTCTCCTCGACCAATCGGCGCACGATCTTCTTGGAATCGATGCCTTCGGCCTGCGCGGCGAACGTTGTGATGATGCGATGCGTCAAGACGGGAACAGCGGCTTCCTGGACGTCTTCCAGTCGCACCATGTAGCTGCCGAGCAAGGCCGCGCGGGCCTTGGCGCCGATGATCAAATACTGGACCGCCCTTGGGCCCGCGCCCCAAGAGACGAGCGGTTTGAGCCACGAGGGGGCCGTCGAGCCGTTCGGCCGAGTCTTCCGCACCAACCGGGCCGCGTACGAATAAATGTGATCGGGCACCGGCACGCGGCGCACCAGGCTCTGGTGCTTGATCACGTCGGCCGGCGTCATCAGATGGTCGAGACGCGGGAGCGCCTCCCCGGTGGTCGTCCGCGCGATCTGAATTTCCTCGGCCTCCGACGGATATTCCAGCTCGATCAAGAACATGAACCGGTCGAGCTGGGCCTCCGGCAAAGGATAGGTCCCCTCCTGTTCGATCGGGTTTTGTGTCGCCAGCACAAGGAAGGGCGCCTCGAGGTGAAACACCTTGCCGACCACCGTCACGTTTTGCTCTTGCATAGCTTCGAGCATGGCGGCCTGGGTTTTCGGCGGAGCGCGATTGATTTCGTCGGCCAGGACGATATTGGCGAACACGGGGCCGTGTACGAACTCGAACTCGCGATGTCCGGAGGCCGTGTCTTGGAGGATGTCGGTCCCGGTAATGTCCATCGGCATCAAGTCGGGCGTGAACTGAATTCGGCTGAACTTGAGCGACATGGTTTCCGCGAGCTTGTTGACCATCAAGGTCTTGGCCAGTCCGGGCACCCCCATCAAAAGCGCGTGCCCGCACAAACAGACAGATCGACAGCCGCTCGATCACGTCGCGCTGGCCGACGATGACCTTACCAAGCTCTTTGCGCAGCCGGGCGTAAGCATCCCGCAATTGATCGATCGCCTGAACATCGCTCTCAGGCAGGGGCGGGATCGCAGGCTGCGCCATGAAAATGCTCCCGTGGTCAATTCGAGGAGGTGAGAAACCTGATTTTACCGACCAGGCATGACCTGTCCCATCAAACCGGCAGGCCCTTGACGAACCGCCCACATTCTAGCCGGGGTAGGAGATGGGGAGAAAGAGCCCCGAACGAAAATGCTCGGAGATAGGCCGAACGGTGGCCGCGGCCACCCGCGAGTTGGCTCTTCCGGGCATCGAGGTCGAGAAGGCGGTCAGAGAGGGTGCAAGGGCTTCCCATCCCGCTCCGTGGATTGACAAATTTTGCCAACTGTGGCATGATCCGGCTGTCATCACGAGAGGAGAACCGCGATGCCGACTCGGAACATCAATCTGACCGACCACTATGATCAGTTCGTGGAAAAGGCGATTGCCAATGGCCGGTACAAAAACGCGAGTGAGGTGCTGCGCGGGTCTGCGGCTACTCGAACAACAAGCGAAAGAGGATGAGCAAAAGTTAGCCGTACTGCGCGGCTCACGGCAGAGGGGTTTGCCTCCCTCGACCGCGGTCAGGGCGTTCTCCTCGAAGGCGAGCGGCAGCTTGCGGACTTCATCGGCAAAATTGGTCGACGGGCAGCCACGCGCGTGGATCACAGTACCGGCGGCACATGACCGATGGCCCGTTACCGGCTTTCTCCGCAAGCCGAGCAGGACATCGAGGCGATCCTCCAATGGACGCATGAGGAGTTCGGAGCGAAGGTCCGTCGCCGGTATGAGACCCTGCTCACCAGGGCGATCATGGACGTGGCTGAGGACCCCGACCGCGTGGGCACTCGCGCCCGTCCGGAAATCGGCGTGGCCGCGCGCACCTATCATCTCCGCCATAGCCGGGACCGCGTCAGGAGGTCGATTGGGACGATTCATCGACCCCGCCATGTCCTCGTGTTCCCTGACGCTCTTCCCCCCTTTGGAGATGGTGAACACGGCGTTCCCCGTCAGCGTGCCGTCCGCGGCGGTCGTTATGCCGCTCAGCACCGCGACCTGGGCCCCGGTCGGGAATGGCTCGGTGTCCTCAGATCGTCCAGTCAAAAGGGGCAACGCGCCCGACAAGTTGGGCAATGGAAGTTCGCGCCAAGACCCCGCTCTCAAGCTCACGAATCTGGTCCCATACCGTTGCAAGGACCTTGGCGCAGGCCCCGGGCATCTCGCGTGAGGCACTCTCGTCGCCGTCGATCACCTTCAAGATCTGGCCGAGCTTAATCTCCTCTGGAGGCCGCGCCAGCCGATAGCCACCTTCAGAACCGCGCGTGCTTCGCACCAAGCCCTCGCGTTTAAGCTTGAGCATCACCTGGGTCAGCGTCGACTGCGGAATGCATTGTGCCTGCGCGATCTCCCGAAGGTTGACCGGTCGATTGTTGGCCTGCCGATGAGCCAGATCGATCAGTGCCAAACAGGCGTACTCCGCTTTGGCTGAGACCTTCAAGCTGTCTCCTCTAGCACGTCGCTCAAGACCACTTCTTCGCCGAGCAGAGGGATCCGAGCCAAAGGGGCGAGGCTCGAGAACAACTCGCCTCGACCAAGATTTCTCTGAATTCGGGGTTCGCACTAACCTGCTTGCAGGTCAGTTGATCGAAGGCTCGGTCATGCGCTGGAACGCCGACGGAGCAAAGGCCGCGGCCGCCTGTTCATAGGCCATCGTGTAAATCGCTGACCAGATCTCCCCCCAATTCGATGGCGGAGAAAGGAGCGACGGGCATACCAGGACGCCAGCGGAAACAGGGCTACGCCCCAGACTCATGGATGAATCAAAGTTCGCCGGAAGAAGGAAAATCATCTCAAATGTTCCCGAGCAAAATGCACCAGACTGTTGGCCCGAATCCTTCCACACCGAATCCTTCTAAACATTCTCTATCAAGTTACTCGGAATTATCAAGACGTACGGTGAGTAATCTTCAAAAAAATCTTCGAACCTCCCCGCTTTGCCTTTAAAATCGACCTTGCTCTCTTGAATTCCCCTGCCAGCACGATTGCATTCTCCCTCCCCGCTCACTTGACGTATCGGACATTACAGTTTTGACTTAAGGCGACACAATCGACCCAGGAGCTTTGCCATAGAACGAGTTTCCACAGCTTGCGTGGTCTCAACACCGCATCAAACAAACTGCTCCCTAATGAACACCTGCAAGGTATCCCGACTAATCCAATCGACAATCGTTCAGTCATTGCCATCAGGTTTTCAGTGAGCCGCGAACCATCTATACCAAACCAGGTAAGATATCTATCCGTGTCGAAATTCTCGCAGTATTTGATATTGAACTTGTGGCGGTCGGGGAGGGATAATGCTCGCGTTCATAGGAGGAGGCAACAGGGAAGTCCATGGTCAACAGAACCAAGTATCGAGCACCTTTTTAAGGACAAAAAGAAATGACCACGCGATTGTGATGGAACGGGCGGGCATGGGCATGCCCGGGATGGGCCACGCGGCGACGAGCCCCATGGGTGCAACCGCCGGCATGCCGTCGGCTCCGCAGTGGATGATGGTGCCGCGGTGCAAGATCAAGATGGAGAAATGCGCCGGCGGAATGAAAATGACATGCAAGTGTGACGATGCAATGTCGGCCACCATGCTGCAGAATCTTTGTTCGATGATGGCCGGTGGCATGTGTAGTTGCTGCGCAATGATGAACGGCATGATGATGTGCTGCTGCAACCTTGCCATGGGCATGTGCAAATGCGAGCCCACAAAGGACGGCGTCTGCATCACGTGCACCAGTGGTGACCCCGTGTGCTGTGCGATGATTCAGGCCGAGTGCGAGTGCATGACCGCGATGACCCAGGCCGGTTGCGTCTGCTGCATTTGCATGAACAACATGCCGGTGTGCTGCACTTGCTGATCATCCGGTCGAATGAACCCGGTGCTTGAGCACGTTGGGTATCGCTGACCTTAATAGGCCGCAATCGTCGCGTGGACCGGGGATGCGGCCTATGTTTTGGTTTGCGGCAGTGCCGACGCTTTTTTATGATCAAGTCTCATTGGCGGTGACCAGCCTGCGGGCCAGTTCCAGGGTCTGCACTCGCAGTTCGCGCAGGCCGTTGTTTCCCACAACCGTTCTTTAAGAAGTGGACCGATCGCGTAGATGAGGTCTTGTTCGCGGCCGTCTTGTTGAATAAGGGCACCCGATTCTGAGACATCCAGTCCGAGGGCGAGCGGGCCGGGCCGGCCGATGCCTCGCGCGATCAGGGACCGCAGCAGACTCAGGGACCCTAGCCGGACGTCGCGCGGGGCCGGTACAGTTGATCACGCGGCGAACCCGAAGAATCTCGGGATTAGGGGGCGCCGCGGCGCCGGACTGACATTTCGATCGTGTCGCTGTCGTTTGCCACGGATAGAACTCGGCCGGCCACGACGATCAGACGTCCCGATTGCCGCTTGGCTTGCAGCAGTTCGTCGATCTGGGGCGCGACGCGGTGTCGATGGACATCCCAGCGAGGTGCCAGGTGCCGCACGAACCGTGCTCGCTCGGTGTTACCTAGCGAACGCCACAGCGTTTGCGTGACCGGGCGAAGCGAATCGACGACCGGTCGCCAGTCGCTGCCTTGCCCTGACAAGCCGCAACCTCCGACCGCACTCGCCTCAGCAGACCGCGTGCGGTTGCCGTCGAGTCGGCTCCAATCGTGATGTGCGGACGAGGTATTCCCGGCGATGTTTGATGCCTGCACGGAAAAAGTCCGTGGCGCGAGATCGCGACGATTGTCCCTCGGTGCCCGCGACTGTGGGCATCGACGATCAAGTCGACGGCGGTCAGGCCGGTGCCGATCAAGGCGATGGCATCATCGGCTGCCAGATCATCGAGGGCACTTTCCGACCATGGGCAGGCAACGTAACCTTGGCCGAGCCGGTGCAGGTCGAGGTGCGCGGGCTCTTCGGGCAGTGAGTGGCCAACGGCGAGGACAACGCGGTCTACTTCGATGCAGTCGCCCTTGCGGGTGGTCAATCGCACCGGCGCCAACCGACCACCCAGTTCAAGATCGACGACTTCGTCACGCGAGACCTCGATTCGCGCGTCTGAGCGGCTCATGCTGCCGGTAAAAAGTTCCTCGAGGTAGTCACCATAAACGCGCCGGGAGGCAAAGGTACTGTGATCGGCCAACGGATCTCGACGCGTAGCCAATCCAGGAATGGGACGGCACGTCAGGGAAGGCGGTCATCAAACCAGCCGATACATTGAGCAGGTGCTGATCGCACTGCGTGCCGTAGGCAAGACCTCCGCGAGGTGTTCGATTTCTCGAAGAAACGGGTCCGAGGGGGCTTGTTGGCCTCGAGCCGCGTCATATGGACAGCGACCAATGTCCCGCTCAATCCACCCCCGACGATCGCGATCACGGGCCCAGCGACCGGTGATGCGGGCACTGGTGAAACATCGATCGGCGAACGTTCGCGAGTGTGCCCCGTGACTTGCCCAAAGTCAACAACCAATGTTTGGCTCCCTTCGCGGAGGAGCGCGTCGTGGTTCGCCAGCGTAGTTCGCTCAAGTTCCAAGTAATTCCAACAGCGCGGTGGAGGTGAGTAGACATGCAACGTGATCAAATCCTGGCCCGCTGGTCCCAGATTGGCCATCTGATGGATCGCTTCATCACGACAACCTGTTACCCTGCCAGCAGCGTAAGTCCGGGAATGCTGGGGAACGAGCTTCCCGCATGGGCTAAAGCCGTACCGGGTCTCAGTGGCGAGCCCTTCCACGACCCGGATGACGCAGGAAGAACGGAGATGATTATGAATCGGGCTGCACTGGCCGCTCTTCCAGCAAAGCACAAGTGCTTCGTAATGTGGGCGGCGCCGAATGGCGATGCGGCGGTAGCTGCGATCGGCGAAGACCAGAGCACTGGCAAGGTCGGCTCGTTCCAATTCCAGGCTCTTGAGTGACTCGACCAAATCGCCAAAGGGGACCGCTTCTTGCCGCTCGTCCCAGGCATCGAAAAGCTTGAGGATCTGCTGGTAACCCCGCATGGCTATCCTCCTGTCCCGTCGTGCGTCCGGCCGAAACTCCTACCCGTTCACCGATCACGCCCCCTCTCAGCGGACCACACGGTCTCAAGTTGCGCGGGATCGCGCGAGCGTCGGACAGGGCTTCCTTGAGGCCGCTCAGCGAGCCCTAAGCCCGTTCAAGGCCAGCGATTCCGACGCCGGACTGCCTTCGACCCAGCCGGGCCGTGCCGTGATCGCGGGAGTGGAACCGATATGAACCGTTATAGACTGGATCGTCCTCACCTAAGGGCGCCTTGAGTTCCTCCAAGTTCTTCATACGCGTTTTAGTGCACGTGGCAAGCAGGCAGGCAGACTGCGAAAAGCGTACGATCGGCGGCAATGCAACTTTACGTTCTTGGCTATGGCTGACGCTTCCGCGGGATTCATGACGGCCTCGCCGCTGGGCCGATACCCACGCCAGACTTCAGCCAGCGGCGATCGGGCATGACCTCGCCGGGCTAGTCAATGGAATGGCCCCAAGGATGCAGGCCGAGAGCCGGGAAGAGGAGTTCCGCCACTCGAATACGAGCAGCCAACCCTGGCGAGGACAGACCAGGCCGAACCGCCGCCAGAAACTTGAGACACCGCGTGAACGGCATCAGCGCCGCCGCGGTAACCCAGGCGTCTTCGCAGCCCTGTCCCGTCGGAAGCAACGCCCCGGTGTAGCCCAGCTCGTCGATCGCACAGGCGATCTGGCGGAGGTAGTTCATAGTGACGGGACGGGCACCGATGTTCGTCGCCAGGTAGCGTCCTTCGCCCGATGTGGGGAAAAACCAAAAAAGTTGCATG
Source organism: uncultured Isosphaeraceae bacterium (assembly GCA_963829765.1). Lineage (GTDB taxonomy): Bacteria > Planctomycetota > Planctomycetia > Isosphaerales > Isosphaeraceae > CAWFRS01. The sequence goes on from CAWHKI010000052.1 coordinate 60,732, forward strand.
ACCGTTTTACTTTCCGGCGACGTGTGATCCCAACCGCACTCCGCCG
>CAWHKI010000053.1:0-6706 GCA_963829765.1 uncultured Isosphaeraceae bacterium
CCGAACACGATTGGTATGTCCCCACATGGCTGGCTTTTCCTTTTCCGCGGCGTAAACGCAAAAGTGCTGTTATTGGGCAGCTCGTCCGCCGCCTCTCGCATTGACACTTTTTCGGCTGTCTTTTAAAACTACTTGCCATGGATGGCCTTTGTGGAGGAGTAGAACCGCTGGGCCAAGCATCTCCAAGCCGTGATTCTTAGACGCTCAATCCAGGGAGGAATCTCGATAACCCAGCGGCGTCGGCCACCAACTTGCAACGAGTTTCGCCCGCTGGATGTCTGTTTTGACTGCAACGCTCTCGGGGACGGCGACTTTACGCGGACCCCCTCTACACCGTCACCGACCTCGGACCGGCAAGAAGCGTGAGCCTATGACGGCCGGTGGGGCGCGGGTCTGGCTCCTGTAACCAATAAACGCCCGCTGCCTTACTTCGCAGAACCAATTTGTGGGTGTTTTGGAAACCAAGGCCAAGCGTCGTACTCTCTTCAGACGACGCCCGACGTCGTGCCTTGAGCCCGGCGGGCACCGCGCGTTATCGAACATTCCTGTTGACTCGCCTAGTGGCACGGTCAATACGCCAGCCTCCTTTTACGCTGCCGGGGGCGTGCTGAACGTCAACGGCATCGCGGCCGTCGTAGACAAGGCGGCGCCAGTCTAGCACGGGGCCGTCGACGGTCGGCGTCGCGTACGCGGTCCAGCAGGCTTCAAAACGGCCACTGGCGGGCGGGCGGGTGACAATGGTGACCAGCTCCGGTATCGCCGGAGCCGGCTTGCCTGGTTCGCTGCCGACCTACAGTATCGGGCAGTTGTCGATTTTCGGGCTGAACACAGCCAACCAGGTTTTGATCGGGAACGGCTACTCTGGTATAAGCTATGACACGTTGGTATACAACTTCAACACAGGCTCGCTCACCGACTTGGCACAATTGATGCCGCAGATTCCGGCCCTCAGGTTCAACAACCTTGTCCCGGCGGCGATAGACAATTCAGGCCAGATCCTCCTTCACGCTTACACAGGCGACGGCTTCCCTGAAGCACTGCTGCTAACGCCAAGTGGTGTATCCCCGGAACCTCTTTCGACGCCCGAGCCTGGCGCATGGGCGTTGTCGGCAATGATCGCCGGCGGACTGGACCGGACCGCAAGGCGAGCCAGGGTGAGCGGTTAGGTCCGTCGAGGTCAAGGTTTCCCCCTGCGCCCTCGCGCCTTCGGCGCACGGGGCTAGAGGCTGCAGCTAGTCCCCTACGCGCTTCCCGTTACCGCGCGCCGACCGCCCCCGGCCTGGACGAAAGGCGAAAAAACAGCTACCGCAGGCGAAGAGACAATGCGAAAAGACACTCACAGCGCACCGCTAGCTTGCGAAGTAGCTCCCCGGGCGGCACCGCTGGTGCCGTCCGACGGGGTCACAGAACGGGGGACATAGCGATTTTCGCAGGGGGAAACGGGGGAATAGCGTCACCTGGCACGGAGCGTACGGCCGTTTGGCCTTCGGTCTGGCTGGTCTGTTCGCTATGGTCGCGCTGGAACACGCGTCCGTGCAAGATTTCGTCGGCTCCGTGCCGGCGACGGGGGGCTCGGCGCCGCCCCCTGGACCCCTGCTTGCCCTTGGAGGTTGCCGCTGATATCCCGCCGATTGGTCTCAGGTCGGCTGTTTTGTCTGCATCCTCCTTTCCTGGCGAGTTGGCCAGTCGTGGGACACCGAACTCTCCCATGAGATCCAGGTACTCCTGGACCAAGCCGACAGAGTGGCCCGTGGCGTGAGCAATCTCTGCCGGTGAGAGGCCTTTCTGTCCCCTTTTTCCTTTTGGCAGTTTCTAGCCAACTGTCGAACCGTTGTTTTTTCCGTTGCCTTCTCCTCGGTAGCGGCAAAGGCCGGCTCCAGTGTTACCGCGACGTGGGAACCGGCTCGCCCGCCTTGAACACGATGCTCCATCTCACAGTCCGGCTCGTCGGCGATCGAATTGTGGCGCGGACGTACGGCCCTGACTGGGCAAGCATGACGACCGTGTCCTCGGCCCGGCCATCCGCGGTAATCTCGGCTCGGGCGGCCTTCCATCCCTTCGAGACGGGCAGAGCAACGACCCGCAACTCATAGGGATCACCGCCGATTATTTCACTGGTGCCCGACAACGTGTTCGCGCCGTCCCACGTCTCTTGCTTGACGTCAACGATCCCCTGCGTAATGTGGCGGGACGTGCCGATCAAGAGCGGTCGTTCCAGGAGCGGGCGCACCGCCAGCACCTGGCAGGATCGCGGCGGCAGAGTCGTTTGCAGACGCTCGCGAAACGGGGGAAGGAAGGTGTTCGCCCAGTAGTCGAAGCCGACGTAGGTGCCTCCGCGAGGCAGGCCGATCCCGTGGAGCGGTACATCATCCCGGAGAGGTTGCTCATTCCAGTTGTAAAGACCGACGACGTCGCGGCGGGGCGTTCGGCGCTCGTCGGTGCCGAGCCAGAGCCGTGCCGGCTCCGCCTCGGACAGGTCGACCGGACGGGGGAGGAGGCTATGACCAGGCATCGTGCGTTTGAGGAGGTCGAGCCGCTCGTTGGGCAAGCCAGGCAGGTAGTCGCTGCAGAAATTGAGTGAGCCGCTGAGCGTCACCCACGAGCACAGGGCGCATGCCTGCTCCATCGGGACACTCGGCCGGACGTAAACCGGGTCCGGATCGTTGTACCAGATCCGACCGTGCAGGTGGTAATTCCGCGAGGCAAAAAGCGGCCCGACCCGCAGGCTGTCCCAGCCGGGCCCGTTGTCCGGCCCGATTCGCATGGCGTGCACCATCCCGAAAGCGGCGCCGTATGACCGCATGTTCTGAGGAGCACAGCAGCCGAGCAGAAAGACGCCGTCGCCCGCCGTCTTGCGAACCAGCTTGAGTCCGTCGCGAAGAGCCTCGATGTTCGTTTTTGCGGGGTCATGAAAGATGGCATCGCCGATCCCCTCATCGCGATAGCCGCTGTTCACATAGATCTGCTTGGTTGCCGAGCCGGTCCACATGCCATCCATTTTGAAGTATGTGAAGCCCCATTCCCGCGCGAGCCGAGTCACGACGCTCCGCAGGTAATCGCGCACGGCGGGGTTTGTCATGTCTAGGCACGTGCCGCCCCAGTCCGTGTCATAGGGCTTCCCATCCTCTCGCTTGACGAACCAGTCTTGGTGGTTCTTGAAGAACGGGTCGTTCCACGTTCCGGCGAACGGCATGAACCAGAGGCCCGGCGTGAGCCCGTGGGCCTTAATGTCGTCGGCGACGGCCTTCATGCCCGCGGGATAGGGACCTCTGGGATTATGGTCGATAAAGACTTTCTTCGGCCCGTTACGGCCCCCGGTGCCAGCCTGCCAGCCATCATCGATCTGCACAACCGAAAAGCCAAAGGGAGCGAGGTGCTGGGACGCGAAGGCGGTCTGTCGCCACAGTTGTTTCGCGTTGGACGCACCCGCGTGGTACCACGTGCAGTAACCGACCGGCTGCGCGGGTAGCTTGATCGCGTACACCCTCGCGACCGCTTCGGCCCATGCTTCCATCCCGAGGCGCACGTCGTCGAAGTCGCCGAGGCCAAACGTTTCCAGCATCGTGTCGGCCCGCCGGCGAGCCCGAGCCGACCGTAGTCGATCTGGGCATCCAGGACTACATGCCCGCCTTCGACGTCGACCGGACCACGCCGCTGCCACGGTCGTGCGTCAGCCAGCCACCGACCACGCCGCGACGCGTGACCGGGTCGGCCACCGCGAGCCATGCGTAGCTGCCGGGATTTTTGTCCGCGGCAAGGAGCCCCCCGGTACCCAGCGTGCGCAATTCGGCCGGCGGTCGGTCCAGATCGAGAGCCGCCGAGACCGTCCGAACAGTCCGGATCGTCTTAAGCTCGTTCGCCCGGTTGTGCAACGTCGACCGGAACAGGATGAAAGGAAGCCGTGGAAACAGCATCACGGCAACCCGATTTCCCTCCGCGTCGGTGACATCCAAGCCGTCCCCCGTGCCGAAGGTCCGGTCCGTCACGACGCTCTTCTTCACGCTGCCGCCGCCGGCGCTCGGCTTCACGGCGACGAAAACCCGGCCGCCGGGAACAACCCGCCGAAAAACCGCCCCCAGGGCCCTCCCAGGTGACGGCGACGAATTCATTCCGGATCTCATTGTTCACGCTCGCTTCGCTCGCCAAAGACATGACGCCGCACAGAAGGGACGGAACAAAACAGAGAGTAACGAGATTTCCGAAATTCATTGAAGTGGACTCATTGAGGGTTTTAGATAATCATCTCACTCGCAACAATGGCAGCTTGAGTGTCACTTGACCATACACGCCGACATGCGGCAATGAGGGTGGGAATGTGCCGGGAGTAATTGGTTATTCGCAGACCCGGGCTCTGTCAAAAACGAAGCTTAGCCGCCATTTTTCGGGAGCAGTCACCGTCTGACATCATATACCCGAGAGGATTCGAACCACTAGCGTTCGATTCCGTAGAGCTTTGAACCGTGCTTCGCACGCTGGCAACAGCCCGACCGAACAGGTATGCTAGCCGAGCGGGTCACCGAACGCCGACCGGGATTGGCGACGCATCCGGGGAGCGACGGCCGCCGTCCCGCCGGGGACGACCTTTCGCTGGGTCGATCCCGGGAGATCGCTGAATGGGCATCGTGTTCTTCTGCCAGAGCTGCGGGGCGCCGATTTGAGGTTACCCGGTTGGCGGGAAACAGGGCCGCTGCAAGAAATGTGGCCAGCAGATGACGGTCCCGCGGGGCCGGACGACCTCGCGTCCATGTCGGCGATGCCCGCCCTGATCTCAGCCGGAGGCGGAGCGGGAGTCGTCGCGGGCGCCCATCCCGGCGGCAGCGGCCGGCGGCTCATCGAGATCGCCTCGTGGCTCAAGGCCGGGATCAGCCAGGTCGGTCTGGCGGCACTTACTCGTCGATCGGATCCCCGCCGCCCGTTCCTGCCGTCGGCATTTGACGACGCCGAGGATTCCAAGCCCTATGTCCTGGCCCAACCGCTGGCCAATGAGCCGCGCGGTCGGGTGAGGGTTCAAGACAATGCCCTGGTGAGAGGCTGGAGGCGTCAACTTGGCAAAATCCAAAAGCTGTTCCGCTCGATGAACCAAGTGGCATACGTGGCCTCCCTGCCGTTTCTCATGATTCTGATCGTCGGCGCGGCCCTGAAAAACCGTCCCTTGGCGTTATTCGGCGCAACTCTTGGTGTTGATCAATATTGCGAGGCTTGTCGCCGGGGGCATCAACCTGGCCGTCATCCCGCTCCGCGACGGGATCAAACTGGGCAGGATGAAGAAGCCACTGCGGCGTGTGATCGAGCCGGCCCTCACCATTGGACTGGTCGTTGCCGCTTTCACATTCATCCCCTGGCTCTCCAGCGATCCGTCCGCCAAGGGAAATATTGCCGACCGCATTCGCACCAGCACACAGGGCCTCGAGAAGGAGATGAAAGGCGAGGTCAACAAGGTCGTCGACGTCGACAAGCTCGGCGACATCGCCAAAAAGAAACCGAGGAGCTCGGAGACAACGCCAAGAACCTCAATGCGGCAAAGTGATTTCCAAACAATCCGCTTCAGCCGGTGCCAACCGCCGAATCACGATTGCGAGACTGCCCCGTGTCTTTACCGACAACCGAGAACGTGCTGGTCGACTCTGACGTGATCGATATCGAGCCGACGCGGACGATGGAGCTGGCCGATTCTGGGGCCATGGGTACCTTGAGGTGGGACCAGCCCAATGCCGCCGCATTCGCCGGCGGGACTCTCGCGAGCCTCGTGGGCGAGACTGATACCTTGCGCAGGAGCCACCTGCTGGCGGCGTCGGCATGCCTGGCCGCAATCTTCGGTTTGCTGGCCGTCTGGTCCTTCGCCAGTCCCAACCCGGGCACGCTGACCGCAGAGGGCAGTCGCTATTCGTTGCGGGTGGGCCTGATCGTGTTGCGCTGCTTGCTCGCGACGGTCGTCGCGGGCTTGCTGGCTAGCGAGGCACGGCTGACGCCTAAGCGGCTCCGCGTGGTCGAAAACGTGCTGTTCCTGGGCCTGACGCTGGCCCTCATGGCTTCCCAGTACTTCGTCGATCTCGAATTGATGCGCAGCGGTACAACGTACACGCCGACCATCCTGGCCCTCATCAAGGACGGGGTGATCCAGATGTTGGTACTGATGATGATTTACGGCACGCTGATCCCCAACTCCACGGCAGTCGCCGCGCAAGAGCGATCTTGGTGGCAATGTTCCTCGGTCCGGTCGCCGTCACGTTTCTGCTCACAATGCATCCCGAGGGCGGCCTGATCTTGCGGCGGGCTTCGCCGAGGCCGAGGAGGGGGGCTCCAACATCCTGTTCCTGGCAATCGGCATGGGGCTGGCGATCTATGGCTCGTTCTTGGTCAACGGCCTGCGAACCGAGCTGCACCAGGCCCGCAAGTTTGGCCAGTACCGGCTCATTCACAAGCTCGGCGAGGGCGGCATGGGCGAAGTCTACCTCGCCGAGCACCAACTCTTGAAGCGTCCCTGCGGCTTGAAGCTGATCAAGACCGCGGCCGCTGGGGCCGACCCGATGAGCCTGGCCCGGTTCGAGCGCGAGGTGCAGTCGGCCGCCCGGCTGGCGCATCCCAACACGATCGAGATCTTCGACTACGGCCACACCGATGACGGCACATTTTACTACGTGATGGAGTATCTCCAAGGTATGAACCTGGCCGAGCTCGTGGGTCGGTTCGGTGCTCTGCCACCCGG
>CAWHKI010000054.1:0-9991 GCA_963829765.1 uncultured Isosphaeraceae bacterium
AGCGCCATCGTGACCGGTTCGCTCGACCACTCGACCGTTGTGCCGGCGCCGCGGTCTTCGATGACATAAGCCAGGGTTCTCGCGGGCGCAGCCACGTTCCCGCCGTTGTCGAACATAAGGACGCGGCGGCCGCTCGGGTCGTGGGGATCGGCAACGAACACATGGTTGGCGCGGCTGGCCCCGACGTAGGCGACCGAGCCCAAAACCCGGTGCTTCCCGTTGGCCGAGCCCCCCTTGGTCAGATGACTCACCAACACCACGGCCGCACCCAGCCGCTCGGCCAGCGTCTTTAATGGCGTGAGCACCCCGCGCAACAGGGCGTTGCGATTGTCATCAATTCCCTTCAGATAGGCCGACACAGGATCGATGACAATCAGCCGGCAATCGCCCAACCGGGTTGCGGCGGCGGTGATCGCGTCGATATCAGCCCGCAACGTGGGGAGTGTCTCGTGGCCGTTGGCCAGGATAATCGAATCAAGGATGTGAATCTTGGTCATGTCGGCGCCGGCTGCGTCGAGGCGGGGCACGATCGTGCGGCTCGGATCATCCTCGGCGCTCATGAGGATCGTGCTGCCGCACCGGTTGGGGACGTCACTCATCGGCAGCGGCGTCCCTTGCGACACGGCCGCGGCCATCGCCAATGTAACCAAGCTCTTGCCCAGCTTGGGATCTCCCGCGAACATCGTGATCATCCCGAGCGGCACGCGCCCCGCCCAGAGCCATTCAACGGCACGCGGCTCCACGCTTAAGGCACAGGTCAACTTCGCCCGCCGATCGGGCGACTTGTCGCTTCCATTTCTGTCGAGCATGACCGATCTCCTCCGCCCCGGCCTTTCCCAAGCAACGCGCCAAGCAACCGCGAGCAGGCATTTTCCATCCCCTCCGCTCACCATGGCCAAATCCAATATCGGCCGGCACTGGCCGAAAACTCCAAACAAGGCGATTTTGTGGCATTAAAAAGCGTTCTTTTCCCCGTTTTGTGGGTCGGGCAGCGGGAGTGTGCTCGGTGCTGCGCTGCACGTGTACCTGCTCCCTTGCCGAATTGTCGTAACTCGCTTCTCGGAATGGTCGCGTGAGTCGGTGCCTCGGCGAAACCGAACCATTCTGTGCCAAAAAGTGCCATTTCAGTGAATAAGCATCAAAGAAACACCGTCATCGCGTGAGCCATTCGTGGGGATTTGGGTCGGCGGAAAGCCGTTCGATGAGGGCCTATCGGCCATTCAGCTCGCCCCAACGTAGCTTGAGCCAGGTCGCCAGCCGGGCGTCGAGCCAGCGGCGATCTCCTTGCCAGCGATGGCGGCTGAGATAACCGAGGTGCCCTCCCTGCTTGATCAGCTCGACGGCGAGATGTGTCGGTTTCTCGGCCTGAAGCAAAGGTTTCGAGTCGATAAAAGGATCGTCGAGCGCGTGGACGATCAAGCCGGGGATCGGGATCTTAGCCAGGGCGGTTGAAAGACTGCATCGCCGGTAATACTCGTCCGCAGAGCCGAAGCCGCCGCGTTGGGCGGTATAACGATCGTCAAATTCATAGAGCGTTTTGACGCCCTCAAGCGGCGGGGGGCCGAGATCGGGAAAGCGGCGGTGTAGCTGTCGGACCAGCTTGCTGAGCCGGCGCACAAAGTGGCGGTCGTACACCCGATTCTCCGGGCGGCGCATCAACCGAGAGCACGCGGCCAGGTCGATCGGAGGGTTGGCCGCCAAGACACAATCAAGACCTGGAACGGGAACGGCCGCGGCCTCGGCGGCCAGTTTCAAAACCAGGTTCGCACCGAGTGAAAATCCGACCAGGGCGATCGGCGAGCCCGGATGGCGATTGTGGATCCAGCGGGCGACCTCGCGTAGGTCGTCGCTCCGGCCAGCGTGATAAACCCCTCGAGCCAGGCCGAGGCCAGGGCCCGCGTTTCGCTGGTTGACCCGAACGACGCGAACGCCCATCCGAAAGAGGCGTCGCCCAACCCGAACCACGTAGGCGGCGTCGGCCGACCCGGCCAGGCCGTGGACCAAGAGGGCGGTCGGCCGGTGGCTTGCCCAGCCGGGCGGCACCGACTCGAAAACGAGCAGCCGATCGCCGTCCGGCAATTCGACCTCGTGTGAGGTCGCCTTCAACCAAACCATATTCCCTGGCCAGTATTGGGGCACGATGGTCTGGGCGTGAGGCCCCCGCACCCAAGGGTGCGGCTCGAAGGGAGGAACAAAATGGTCGCTGTCCCTGACATCCACTTGACTGTCGCTCGTCACAAACCGCTCCTTGATGAAGAAAATCACCGTCAAGCCACTATCAGCACTTTCCATCTTAGGCTAACATGAGTTATGGCTAAAGCCTGTGGAACGTTAACCGAAAGAAATACCCCGGCCTCCAGGGAGTCGATCCACCGATGGCTGATATCGTTATCATCAACCCGCGGTTCGAGGTGTCGTATTGGGGGATGGAATACGCGCTGCCGTTTATCGGCAAGGGGGGCAACCTGCCGGTGGCGTGCTTACCACTCTTGGCCGCGTTAACACCGAAAGAGCACACGGTGACGCTGCTGGATGAGAACGTCGAGCCCATCGACTGGGAGCGGTGCCGGCGAGCCGATATCGTGGGCGTCACGGGGATGAGCGTTCAGCGCTTCCGGATGAGGGAGATCCTCACCGAGCTCAAAAAGCTCGGCCGCTTTTGCGTGGTCGGGGGCCCGTGGATCACGGTACAGGAAGACTACTTTGGCGACCTTGCCGACACCATTTTTATCGGCGAGGCGGAAGAGACCTGGCCGCGATTCCTCAAGGAGTGGCGCAGGGACTGCATCAGCTCCGGTACGAGCAAGTCGAAAAGACCGACATGTCGAAGGTGCCTACGCCGCGATTCGACTTACTTAAGATGAAGCACTACGCTTTCGGAAGCTTGCAGTTTTCGCGAGGTTGCCCGTTTCAGTGCGAATTCTGCGACATTATCGTCACCTTCGGCCGCCGTCCGCGCATCAAGACCAGCGCTCAGGTCATCGCCGAGCTCGAGGCCATCCGCAATTCGGGCATGGACATCGTTTTCATCGTTGATGACAACCTGATCGGCAACAAGAAGGCCATCAAGGAAGTCCTCCGCGACGTGGTTGCCTGGCAAGAGAAAGAAAACCATCCTCTCACGTTGTTCACCGAAGCCTCGATCGACTTGGCCGACGACCCCGAGCTGATGGAACTGATGGTCCAGGCCAACTTCATCGCGACTTTTATCGGCATCGAAAGCCCTGACGAAGAATCGCTGCGCAAGGCCAAGAAGTACCAAAACGTTCGCACGGGCGGAACGATGCTGGAAAAGGTCCATCGCATCCAGGAGGCCGGCATGGAGGTCTGGTGCGGCATGATTATGGGTTTCGACACCGACGACGCCGGGATCTTCGACCGGCAGATCCAGTTTGTGCGGGAATCACGGATTTCGTTTTCGATGAGCGGCATGCTCTCGGCCATTCCCAAGACGCCGCTCCACGATCGGCTCGCCGCCGAGGGCCGGCTGGATAGGGCCGACACCAACGAGTTCGGCACCAACGTCGTGCCCCTCTTGATCGGCCGAGGCGACTTGCTCGAGGGCTATATTCGCGTCTTGAACGAGTTATATGAGACCGAAGCCTACTTTGATCGCACCGACTCTCTCTGGTTGAAGCCCACCTTTGATATCGGGATCAAGAAGAGGCGATACTGGCTCAAGAACCCGCGATACTATCCTCAAGAGGCGTTGTTCCTGGCCAAGTGCATCGGGCTTTTCATCCGTCTGATGACCCGCGTCCCAGAACCGGGCCTCAAACAGGCCTACCGCCAGCGACTCTGGCGGTTTTTGAAAGTCCATCGCAGGCCGGGGCTGGTTCTCAACTACCTGTTCCACATGACCATGCATTATCACGCGCGGTATCTTGCCAAACGCATGGCCAGCCGAGAGCTTCAGCTTGTCAATTCGTTCTAAACAGTCAGGGATGGCGCTTGATCGCGATGAGGATTGACCTTTGAATGCCTTGGGCGAAAGTCCCTTCGAATTCCCCAAGCTGCCAATCCTCAGCCCGGCGGAGATACCCCCCCCGCGCCTGGGCCAACGCGAGAAGTACGGCGGACTGCTTTATCTCGGGATCACCGGGATTGTGGTCTTGATCGTGATGGTAGGTTGGTTCGCCTACGGATTCTGGAGCCTGCGCGACGTCTGGGAAGATGTCTACTTGCTCCACAACCCAGGCGCACGGAGTTCGATCGCGTCCAAGCGGCCTATCGACTCAGCCACGATCCTCGGGTCAACGACGCGCAGCGGATGGAAATGTGCCTGCGACGCGACGTGCCCGACTTGGCTCGCTACTTGCTCGCGGAAGCGATTTCTACCGATGAGGTCGCCAGCGATCCTCGTCGTTTCGCGCTGGCGGTGGCCCGCAGTACCGATTGGCCCGATTGGCTGCGGCTCTTGCTGGCGCGGCGGCTCACCTACGGAGCGAGCCGCCACTATGCCATCCCTCGCGAAGCGCTCGATGAACTGGCCAATCACTCTGACCCGATGATCGGCCTTTGGGCAACGGCCGCCCAGGCCGTTGGTGCCCCCGATCCCGACGTTAAGGCTCTTTCGGTTCTCGAGCAGTATACCCACGCTGCTGGCGAGCAGGGCGAGCTCGCGACGCGGTTGCTCAATGCCATTCGCTCACCAGAGGCGGACCGCGAACGTCACCTGGATGAGATCACCGTCTGGCTTCGGTCGCACCACCCGCAGGCAGCAAAGACCTGGCGCGGCTGGCACGAAGCCGGTCAGAGGCTGGATCGCGTTGCGCAATAGTCGAAGCGCACGATTATCGTTTTTCCAGCAGCGTCAACCGCACCCAGTTGAGGGCCGCCTTCGATGCTCGCCGTTGAATGATGTCGCGCGGCTGATCAGAGCCGATATCGAGCCGGCGCGTCTGGGTTCCTTTCGCCGTTGCGAGTCCCAGGTAGACGAGACCAACAGGTTTTTCCGTTGATCCACCGGAGGGACCGGCGACTCCGGTGGTAGAGAGCCCGAAGTCGGCGCCCAGGCGGTCGCGCACGCCCTCGGCCATGGCCGCGGCGACTTCCGGGCTGACCGCGCCATGGGTCTCGATGAGCGCGGCCGGCACTCCGAGGAGCTCGACCTTGGCGAGGTTGGCATAACTGACCGCGCCACCGAGGTAGTAGGGGCTGACCCCGGCGATCGCCGTGATCATTTGCGCGACCACGCCTCCGGTGCACGACTCGGCCGTGGCGAGGGTCGCGCCGTGCGCGGCGAGTTGGGCGACGGCCGCTTCGGGGACGTCATCGGTGCCTTCGCCGACAACCATGCTGCCAAAGCGTTCATAAATCAGTTTGGCGGTGGGCTCGATCAAGCGGCGGGCTTCTTCTTCGGTTGCACCTGACGCGCCGATGCGGAAACTGATGGTCGAGTCATGGGCGGTGATGCCAACGTCGGGAACGCGGCCTCGGGCCGTCAGGTCCATGGCCTGGGCTTCGACGTCTGACTCGCCCTTGCCAAACAGGTTGATTTTCCGATGGACGGTCACCTGGCTGATCCAACCATTCTGACGTAATCGCGGGACAACCTGTTCCTGAAACATCCGCTTCATTTCGTGGGGCACGCCGGGCAAGCAGGCGACGGTCGCGCGGCCAAGGTGCATCCAGATCCCGGGGCGGTCCCCACGGGGTTTGAGAGGGGCTCGGCTCCCGTCGGGAAAAGGGCCTGAACGCGGTTGCGCTCGCTCATGGCACGGTTGCGGCGGGCGAACATGGAGGCGATCGCCGCGAGGGAGTCGGCATCTTCCACGAGCGGCACGCCGGCGATTTCGGCGAGTGCTTCCCGCGTGAGATCGTCCTGCGTCGGCCCGAGGCCGCCGCTGGTCACAACCAGCTCGACCCGCTCACAGGCGATCCTGAAGGCCGCCAGATGATCTTCCATCACATCGCTCAGCGTCGTGTGGAACGCGACCGTGATGCCCAGCGATGAGAGCTGCTGACTGAGCCATCGGCTGTTGGTATCGAGCGACTGCCCGCTGGTAAGCTCAGTGCCGATCGCGATGATTTCTGCCCGCATGAAGGAGTTCCACTCAGAGTCAGAGTCGCATCGGGCACCTGCCCGGAACCGATCCCGCGGCCCGGGCACCCGGCCCGCATCGCGACGAAAAATGAAATCTTAATGTAGCATCTAGATGCTGCCCTGGCATCATTCCGTTTGTCTAGGTTAAGATAGCGACTCACAGAGGCTGTAGCCAATCCCTGGCCAGGGAGAGAAGTAAAGGAGTCGCTTTCCGCTTGGTCCGAGAGGTCACAACTCATGAGTAGCTGTGTGCTGCAACGACCGACTCTCGTGTTGAACCGCCACTGGCAGCCAGTGCACGTCGCCCCGGTGTCACGTGCGCTCGTGATGCTGTGGAATGAGGCCGCTTTCGTCATCGACCCAGATGACTTTCAACTTTATAGCTGGGCCGACTGGGCCAAGCTCTCGCCGCGCGACGGGGAGCCATTTATCCGGACGGTGCGGTTTCATCTTCGCGTTCCTGAAGTCTTGGCCCTCACACGCCACGATCGGGCGCGGCATCAGACCGTGACGTTCAGCCGCCGAAACCTGTTCAAACGAGATCATTCCACCTGCCAGTATTGCGGGTGCCAACCCGGTACCGAGGAGCTCACGATCGACCATGTGATCCCTCGGTCCCAGGGGGGCAAACCACCTGGGAGAATTGTGCGCTCGCATGCGTTCCATGCAACGCGCGGAAGGCCAATCGTACTCCCGATCAAGCCCGAATGAAACTTCGCCGCGCACCCGTGCGCCCCGCCTGGAAGCCCCTTTACGACGCCAGCGGCGCCCGCATTGCGAGTTGGTCACGGTTTCTGAGCGACGCCTACTGGAACGTTCCGCTCCAAAATTCCGTGTGACGATACCATCCCGTCGTGCAAGCTTCATTCCTCTCGGTGCACGATCGCTATGGACGCCGCCAAAGCAATTTGGGAATATTCCAATTCATTTCCGCGATTCCATCGTTTGACGCACCCCGCACGCGGTCAAGATTCATTCCCTCGCGGGTCGCCATGCATGCACACGGCCCGTTTCGTATGGCAAGGTGGCAAGCCGATGGTCCGTCAATTCCTTTCACGCGGGCTCATTCTCAGTGCACTCGTCGCCAGCGCATCGGGGTGCGAAACATTCCATTCCATGCTTCGCCCAAAAGGCAACGACGAAGCGACCAAGAAAGACGATAAGGACGACCCAGCCCAGCCCAAGGCGGTTGATTCAGACGTCTCGAAGCTCAAAAGTGTTGACTCCAATGACAAGGACCCTCAGCCGTTCTTCAAGACAACCCGCACGAGGTCAGCCTGGAGCTCATTCAGTCCGGAGGCCCAACAGATCGAGAAAGACCTCGGCGTTTATTAAGGAAAGGGTGAGAACATAGAATCTGCGCCACGCGTGTCACTGGCAATGTGACCTCGATCGTACGGGCCCTCATGAATCGAATGCTGGGCGAGCGCGGCGAGCGAGCGGCCGCGCGTCATTTAAAACGCCAAGGCATGCGGATTTTGCTGCGCCGCTACCAGACCGAGCAGGGTGAGATTGACCTCATTGCACGCGACGGCGACATCTTGGTTTTCGTAGAAGTGAAAGCACGGCGGCAGGGGGTCCCGGTTGAGTCAGTCACCCTGGAGAAACAACGCCGGCTCACGAACGTCGCCTTCCAATTCCTCCGCAAGTATAACTTGCTCGAAGTGGCGCAGCCGGTTTGACATCGTGGCCATCGTCTGGCCCGACGATCGAACGCCCCCTCGCATCGAACACTTCCGCAATGCCTTCGAGCCAGTCGGCCGCGGTCAAATGTTTCGGTAGGCGCCGCCGGCCCACCGTGCGATTTGAGCGGAGCGCGCCCGGTGATCCTAGATCGCTCGGTAGGCAATGATCCTACGTCGATACCAGGGGCCTGATCACCCCAGGTTCGCCGGGCGTCGAGCGGCAGCGAGGATCTTATCAAGCACCTGCATCTGAGGAAGCCCGGTTTCCGCCGGATGAATGACTGATCCGGCGATTATAGAACGCGCGAAGCCGTCGACCATGGCGGCGTACTGGTTTGTAGGCTCAAATTCCAGTTCCGGGGCCCGGTCGACGGGCTCGCTCGAGTCGGAGCCCGAGTGGATCGTTCGCAGTCGGGCGACGGCTTTCGCCGCGGCGGGCGGAAGATAGGCGTCGGGCACCTCGATCAATCCGTCGCTTCCCACGAGTTCGTAGGAGCAGCGGTAGGGTTGTTCAAAACTACAGTCAATCGACGCCAGGACGCCCGCGGGGAATTCGAGTTGTGCGGTCAGGCTAAGATCGACCCCACTGGCTCCGAAATGGCCGATCGCTGTCGCGCGGGTGGGTTCGCTTGCGGCGAACAAGCGGGCGGTGTTGACTCCATAGCAGCCGACGTCGAACAGGGCTCCGCCACCGTGCGCGGCGTGGAGCCGCCAATCGCCCGGGGCGATCGGGAATGAAAACGAGGACCGAATCAAGCGTAACTCGCCGATGGCCCCACTGCGGACGAGTTCGAGCAATTGCAATGTACGAGGCTGATGCCGCCACATGAACGCTTCCATGAGAAGCGTGCCTTGCTTTCGGCAGTGCTCGACCATGACGGCCGCCTCGCGCGGATCCAGCGCCAGCGGTTTTTCGCAGAGGATATGCTTGCCGGCGTCGGCGGCTGCGAATACCCAGGGTTTGTGCAACTCGTTAGGAAGAGGAATATAGACGACGTCGATCGCCGGGTCATTGAGGAGGTGTTGATACGATCCGTAGGCTTTCGGGATATCAAACTCCTGTGCCCAGGTACGAGCGGTCGCAAGGTCGCGGCTGGCCAGGGCAGCAAGGCGGCCTGACGTCGACTCCTTAATGCCCGGAATCAGTCCTCGGCGCGCTGATCCGAGCACAGCCCAGAATGCCCCACGAGAGCGTCGTTGTTGCCATCAAAAGCAACTCCTGGCCGGGTTTGCCGCGAGGGGCCGCATTCACGCCAAATGGCCGGACGGGTTCCTCTTCGCTTGCAAACCGATGAGGCGAGTATGACGCCGCTGGCAACTGGGATCAAGCGTCTGCCGGTCCGTGGGCGCGCGAGCGGATCGCGGCAGGCGCGTTCCCCAGGGGCGTCCCCATCGCGTCGCAATGACTCGGCCTGGAATGGCGGGGGCAATTGTGGGAAGCTAAGATAGTGCCGATACCGGCAAACCCCCGGAGGCCCTTGTCAATCATGAGTACCGCGATCACGCCTTCTCGGCGATCCGCGACCGAATACCCCGATAGAGACGGTCTGCCCATGTCGGACAACACGCTGCAGTTTGAGTGGATCGTCACTATAAAAGAGGGGCTGGAAGCGGTGTTCCGCAATGATCCCCAGGTCTTTGTGGCGGGCGACCTTTTGTGGTATCCGGTGCAAGGAAACCCGAAGATCCGGACCGCGCCCGATGTGTTGGTCGCCTTTGGCCGCCCGAAGGGCTATCGCGGGTCTTACAGGCAGTGGGAGGAAGGGGGGATCGCACCTCATGTTGTCTTCGAGGTTCTCTCGCCGGGCAATCGTCCCGGTGCACGGGCCAGCCCGTGGGCAGGTTGCTGGGAGGCCGCGATCCGGAACGCGTGATGCCCTATGCCTCGCTGCTCATGGAAGAACCGGAAAAGATGGCGGGCAGGCTCGTTCCACTCAAGGCGCAGGGCTTCCGCGCCTTCAAAATCGGATGGGGACCATTCGGGGCGTCGCGATAAGGCCACGGACGAGGCCATCGTTCGCGCCGCGCGAGAGGCGATTGGGCCGGATTGCCAACTGATGGTCGATGCGGGCGCCAGCCACGCCTTCTGGCTGCAAGATTTCAAGTGGGCCAGGAACACATCGCACATGCTGGCCAACTACGATGTGGCGTGGTTCGAGGGGGCTCTATTGCCGGACAGCCTTCAGGATTATGTGGCGTTGCGGCGCCAGTCTCCCGTACGGATCGCGGAGCAATACGATGATTCGTTAAGGTGTCAACA
>CAWHKI010000055.1:0-29194 GCA_963829765.1 uncultured Isosphaeraceae bacterium
CCCACGTCCGCGGCGAGGAATCGGAGCACGAAATAACCGTGTTCCTGAAGTAACTGGTCCTTTCGCCGGTCGCGGCGATAGGCGTCCTCGCTATCCAAATGCTGTGAGCCGTCCAGCTCGATCGCCACGCGCGAATCCGCGCAGAGCAAGTCGACTTCCATCCGGCCGCCGCCATCGAACGGAATCGGCAACTCGGCATTGAGACGAAACCGACCGGCCGTTTCCGGTAGGGTCTCCAGGCGGCGGAAAAGAAAGGCCTCGGTCGCGCTGCGGGCCCGAAGGATTCCCTCGTCCGTGGGAACAACGTCGCGGGCGACGTGGGTGAATAGCATTGCCAGCGGTCGGTCGACACCGTCGCGCACCAGGCGGCGGACGCTGGCGGCGTAGGCCTCTTTCCATTGCGGGTCGACCGGCAACGGCACGTCCGCCGGCCAGCCCGGGATCGCACTTCCGGGGAGCAGGATCGTGTAGCCGACCGCTTCGTAACCGCGGCAGCGCCGATCGAACATCCGGGCCAGCATCGGCACGTTCAGATCGGCGTAATCGATCACGCGCACTTCCCGTTTTCCGGCGTAGAGGCGATGTAATCGGCCCGCGTACTGGGCGATCGTGCCGTGCCACGACACTGGCATCGTCAAGAACAACGTGTCCAGCCGGGCGTCGTCGAACCCTTCGCCGATCAATCGCCCGGTCGCCAGCAGAAGCCGCGGCTCCTCTTTGGGGATGGCCGCGAGACGTGCCGTCACGGCGGCCATCTCGTTCTTCGTCATCCCTCCGCGCAGGACGATCACATGCGGGATGCTGGTTGAAAACCGCCCGGCCAAGTCATCCAGGTGTTCGTTGCGTTCGGTCAGCACCAGCGGCGATCGGCCCGCGCGAACGGCTTCGAGGACATCCTCGCAAATGAGCTGATTGCGTTCCTTATCCACGATCAGCTCGGAGTACAGTTGTTGAAACTGCATCCGCATGTCCTCTGCCAGGGTTTCCCAAGGCCGAAACCCCGTGGGGCGGACATGCACGGCGTGAGTAAACGGGCGAGCGGCGGCCTGGGCTCGGGCATCCACGCGATGTCGGATAGGCCCGCATTGCATGAACACGATGGGATGATGGCCATCCTTGCGGGTCACCGTCGCCGACAATCCGGTGACGAACTTGGCTTTCGCCCTGCGGACCACCTGCTCGAAGCTTTGCGCCGACAGGTGGTGGCACTCGTCGACAATGAGATGCCCATAATCGCCGACGAGATCGCTGACCACGTTCTTGCGGACCAGGCTCTGGATGATCGCGACATCGACCACCCCGGTCGGCTTTTTGCGTCCGCCGCCGACGCGGCCTATGGCTTTGGCGGGCAGCTCCAGAAACGCCGACAGACGCTCGAACCATTGTTCCTGCAATTGGCGGCGATGGACGAGAATCAGCGTATTGACCTTGCGCTCGGCGATCAGCCACGCCGCGACGACGGTCTTTCCAAAGGCCGTTGTGGCCGCGAGAACGCCGGTGTCGTGTGCCAGCAACCCGCGGGCGGCCAGCGCTTGCTCGGGGTACAATTCGCCGCGGAATCTCACGTCGAGGGCCTTACCCACATTGCGTTCTTCCCGCATGACCACGCCGATACCCAGCTCAGATAGCAATTCCCGAATCTCATCCAGACAGCCGCGTGGCAAACCGATGTGCTGGGGAAGGTCTTCGGCGCAGGCGATGATGCGAGGTTTGTCGTAGGTCGACAGCCGCATCGCCTGCGCCTTATAGAACTCGGGATTCTGGAATGCCGCCAGCCTGACGAGTCGATTGCACAGGCCGGGGGGGAGCGAGTCTTTGGCGAGATAGATTTGATCGGCCAGAGTCAGCTCGAGCCGGTCAGGTAGGGGGCCGGCGAGCCGCGGTTCCGGTCGACGGCGTGACGGGGCGCGGCCCAGGGGGCGGCCGCGTCTTCGTTGGCGGGTGCTATTCGCACCCCGATCACACGGCCCCGCCTTTCGGCGTCGCCCACAATTCGCTCAACGGTGATTCGATCGATTCGGCCGACGCTCGACAAGAAAGCCCACTGATCGGCATAGGGGGCCTGGTTGGCGTCGAGAAACACGCTGTTTCCCCGCTCGCGCGGTCCCTTCTGGAGCGGCAGGGCGATCAAATTGCCAAAGCCCCCTTGGGGAAGCGTGTCTTGATTCGGGAAGAACCGGTCGTAGGAGTCAAGCCCGATGCCGGGCCGGCGTTCCATCGTTTCGGTCAACAGGTGCGTGCCCAGCTTGCGCGCAGCGCCGCCGGAACCGCCTGCTCGAAGAACAGCCAGATGTGTCCGCCATGGCTCGAGCGCGACCGCTCGAGCGCCGCCGGCAGTTCCAGCTTGCGGCACGTTTCCAGAACAGCCGCCGCGTCTTCTTCCCACCGCGCTTTATCCAGGTCAGCGGCCAGGAAGTAACAGGTTTCGTCACGCAACAACGGATAAACACCCATCACGAAGTCGTGCCCGGAACCGTCTTTTCCCGAAAGGTGCCAGCGGACAACCTCATCCGTGACGGGCAAGAAATTCTGATTCAAACATGCCGCGCACTTGATCCGGGGCTTCTCGCAAAGGCTGATGACCCATTCGTTGCCGCACGCGGGGGCGTATCCCGATTTGCCTGTTTTGCGATTCTCGAAGCGGCGGGGATAGACATCGTCTCGTCCGCGAAACAGCGAGCGAAACAAAGCGATCTTGGACCTGGGGGAAGAGAGTTGATGGACCAACCCGTGGAGCGGGTCCTTGGCGAGGGAAATCGGTTTAGCCGCCTCAACGCTCATCAGATGGCCTCACCTCGGACCGACCAGGACGATGAACCGATCATTTACGTTAACCGAAACCTGCTCCAAACTAAACCCACCGCTTCCGATGCGGCGACATGGCCGCTTGTCGTCGCGGCTCATGTTGCACAGAATAAGCGCTCCCAAACGCCTAAGCAAAAGCACTACACACACTGAGCGATTTTGTGCTACGATACTAACGACGATGACATCGCCGCGGCTGCAGAGATGAGACAAATTGAACCTGAACATTGACCGAAGTTAAGACCGCCACGAGCCATCCAGGAGATCGGTGACGACGCGTCCTTGACCCGAGCGTTCCTGCGCCAAAGGCGTGATCAAGGGCCACGAGCGCCCCGTCGCGAAGTGAATGCTCCCAGGCCGTCGCTGCTTCAGGGAAATTCTTGGCTTGATGGAACACGGAACGATGGCGTGCGGCGGTTCCGTCTGAATTTTTCGATCAAGAATGGCCGGCGGCTCGCCCGCATGGCTTGGTTTGACACGATCTGTGTGATGCGACCTGTGGTTGTTATCGTTGAGATTTCGATCATTCCTTCGTTCTTGCAACTGGGTGCCATTACGGATGGAGAATAAGCTGTTGCGGGCGATACTGGTGGCGCGTGACGCCACGGGTTGCCCGGCGCAGGAGCGGACACTCTCCGAGCTCTTCGAGGCGCAGGTGGCCCGCGACCCCGAAGCGGTAGCTTTAATCTTCGGCACACGGTCGCTCGTTTATGGCGATCTCAACGCCAGGGCCAACCGCCTGGCGCTCTATCTGATTAGCCTGAGGGTGGGCCCAGAGTCGCTGGTCGGCGTCTGCCTAGACCGTTCCTTCGACCTGGTGACGGCCCTCAACCTCATGGCCTGGCATGACCTCGATGGGTCCGCGGGTCGTCGCTCAGTTTACGTCGGTGGGTTTTGATGTTTCGCTCCCGGAGATCTTACATGCGTTGCTCGCCCGCAGCACCCTGGTGATCGTGGACGCCGAGACGCGGCTCCAGCCCGAGAGACTTGTGGCCGTTCTGCAAGAGCGGGGAGTCACCGAACTGTTCGTTCCCAACATCGTGCTTGAACATGTCGCCAAGGCCGCGCTGGAGTCGGCGCCTGGATCTGCCCGCTCTGACAAATGTTTATCACGCCGGAGAGGCTTTGACGATCACCCCCACCGTTCGAAGCTTCTTCGAGCGTCTGCGTGGATCGCTCGACATGCCAGCACTGGAAGAGAGCCTCCGGCAGATTGTCGCAAGGCACGAGATTCTGCGGACGACGTTCCGCACAGAAAACGGCGAGCCCCAACAGGTGATTGGGCCGCCTCCGACGGACGCGACACTGGGGAGTTGGGAGTACCTGCGCTCGATCCCTGCCGCTCAGCGTGAGGACGAGATTATCCGCTGCGCGAATGCGGAGATCCGGCGGCCCTTCGACATTGAGCGAGTGGAGTATCGCGGCCGTTCTCCAAGCCGCCCGATTCGGGAATTTCGCTACGAGGAGATAGAACAGTCTATTCCCGCGATTCGAGCAGCAGGTTCGGCGCCACCCTGACCGCCTGGCCGTACAGACGGGAGGCGACAAGTGGACGTACGCTCACTTGAACCAGTGGGCCAACCGCATCGCCCACGCGCTGGTCGCCTTGCGGGGGACCCGTCCGGAACACGTGGCCTTGCTTCTCGACGGCGACGCGCCGATGATAGCCGCCACATTGGGCGTCCTCAAGGCTGGCAAGACCTACGTGCCTTTGGAGAGCAGCCATCCCCAGACACGGCTGGCGAGGGTGCTGGCCGATGCCGAGGCCCACATTGTCGTGACGAACGATGCCCTTCAGGCCCGTGCCGAGGCTTTGGCCGAAGGAGACTGCTCACTCCTCAACATCGACTCGATTGGATCCGATACACCGACTTACAATCTGCGACTGACGATTCCACCCGACAGTAGGGCGTATCTGCTCTATACGTCAGGCTCGACGGGAGCGCCCAAAGCGGTCGTTCAAAACCACCGCAATGTGCTGTACTTCATATGCGTCTACGCAAGCAACCTGCACCTGCACGCAGAAGATCGCCTGACATTGTTCTCGTCGCACGGTTACGACGCGGCAGTGATGGATATCTTTGGCGCATTACTCAATGGTGCCACACTGTACCCGCTACGCGTTACACAAACGAGTGCGGAGGCGGTGCTGCAGGTGCTGCGGGCCGAGGCAATCACCGTCTATCACTCTACCCCGACGCTGTACCGCTACCTGATCGGCACGCTGCCTTCGTGTGAGGTGCTCCCGAGCGTCCGCTTGGTGGTGCTGGGTGGGGAGGAGGCGGTCCGCCGCGACGTCGAGTTGTATCGCCAGCATTTCTCTCGGGACTGCATCCTGGTCAACGGGATGGGACTCACCGAGTCGACCCTCGCGCTGCAAAACTTTATCCGGCAGGACACCCGACTTACCGGTTCGTCAGTGCCTGTGGGATATCCGGTCGACGACATCGAGATCTTGCTGTTGGACGAGGATGGCCGGGAGCACGACGTGTGTGGTGAAATCGCCATTTGTAGCAGCCACCTGGCTCTTGGTTACTGGCGCCGGCCTGATTTGACGCGGGAGCGTTTCCTATCCGATCCGGCAGGGCGAGACCGACGCGTATATCGGACCGGCGACCTTGCGCCGTCGTCCCGACGGGATGTTCGACTACCTTGGACGCATCGACCACCAGGTCAAGATCCGCGGCTTCCGAATCGAGTTAGGGGAGATCGAGACGGCCTTGGCAGCACACAAGGACCTGGCCCAATCCGCCGTGATCGCACGCGATGATGGTCCCGAGGGCAAGCAACTGGTGGCCTACGTCGTGGCCGCGCGGCAAGCCACGCTCGACGCGGCTGCTCTCCGCTGTTATCTGGCCGAGCGGCTCCCCGACTACATGGTGCCGTCGGCCTTCGTGATGATCGATGCGCTGCCACTCACTCCCAACGGGAAGCTCGACCGCCGCGCCCTACCAGCTCCTCAGCGCCGACTCGATGGATGGCGCGAGCCCCGCACCCTCGACGAGATCGCTCTATCCCGTATCTTCGCCAACGTTCTCGAACTCGAGCGTGTTGGAATCGACGACAACTTTTTCGCTTTCGGTGGTCACTCTTTGCTGGCGATGCGAGTGGTCCGCGAGGGCGCGCACCCTCCTTGGGGTGGAACTACCCGTCCGCGCCGTCTTCGAGGCACCTACTGTTGCCGCGCTCGCGACCCGCGTGCGTCGTGGCGAATCTTCCCGTGTTCCTTTGGCAAGGCAGCCGCGGCCCGATCGTTTGCCGTTGTCTTTCGCGCAGCAGCGGTTGTGGTTCCTCTACCGCCTGAATGGACCTAGGGCGACATACAACATCCCGATGGCATGGCGTATCGATGGGGCCCTCGATCAATGCGATCTGGAAGCCGCACTAAACGACGTGATAACTCGGCATGAGAGTCTGCGAACGATTTTCACCGAACGGGACGGTGTACCCTTCCAGGACATTCTGCCGTCCGAGGAGGCGCGATGCGTCATCTCCGCCGATGAGATCGCGGAGGCGGACCTCGCTGAACGCTTAGCCGCCGCCGCCGCGACCCCCTTTGACCTGGCACGGGAGATTCCGATCCGGGCTTGGTTGTTCCGCATCGAACGAGAGCGTGACGTGCTGCTGATTGTCCTTCACCACATCGCGGGGGACGGCTGGTCGTTAGGCCCCCTTTGGCGCGACCTGACGCTGGCCTATACCGCGCGACATCAGGGCCAAGCGCCCGCCTGGGTCGAACTACCGGTACAGTATGCCGACTACACTTTGTGGCAGCGCCGGCTGCTGGGCGAAGAGGACGTCCCCGATGGCCCGATGGCGGGCCAACTCGCGTTCTGGCGGCAGGCGCTCTCCGGGGCTCCCGACGAACTTGGCCTCCCGTTCGATCGCCCGCGGCCACCGATCGCCAGCCATCGAGGGGCGGCCGTGCCTGTGCGCCTCGATGCCGAGTTGCACCGCCGACTTCTCGAACTGGCCCAGGCCTGTGGGGCGAGCTTGTTCATGGTTCTTCAAGCGGGCCTCGCCGCCCTCTTGAACCGTCTGGGTGCCGGCGACGACATTCCTATCGGTACCGCTACTGCCGGCAGGGGTGAACGGGAACTGGAAGACCTTGTCGGCTTCTTCGTCAACACCCTGGTGATGCGCACCGATATCTCGGGCAATCCCAGCTTCCGTGCACTGGTGAAGCGGGTGCGCGACTTTGCTCTCGACGCTTACGCGCATCAGGACGTCCCGTTCGAGCGCGTGGTCGAGGCACTGCGTCGCGAGCGATCGCTGGCGCGGCACCCGTTATTCCAGGTGATGTTCGTCTCGCAAAACACCCCCGAATCCGAGGTGTCATTGCCGGGCCTGGCGGTTCGACCGGTGCCGCTCGTGGGGAACGTGTCCAAATTCGACCTGACGCTGAGTCTGTCCGAACGCTGGGGGCCCGGCAAAGAACCGAGAGGAATCGAGGGACTGCTGGAATACTCCCAAGACCTTTTCGATTCACAGACGGCCAACTCCATGGCCGCGCGGTTCACGCGATTGCTCGCACAGGGGGCGGCCAGACCCGACGAACGCCTGCATAATCTCTGCGTGCTCGCCGCCGCCGAGCGGCACAAGCTGTTGGAGGGCTTCAACCTGACGGCTTGCCCCGTGCCCGAACGGTCAGTGCCCGGGATCTTTGAATCGTGGGTGGTGCGCAAACCCGAGGCCGTGGCCCTCATCTCGGGGACCGTGTCGGTCTCCTACCGCGAGCTGAACACGCAGGCCAACCGCCTCGCGCACCATCTGATGAGTCTAGGGGTGGGGCCGGAGACGCTCGTGGGGATTTGCATCGACCGCTCCGTCGCCATGGTGGCGACACTGCTCGCTATCCTGAAGGCAGGCGCCGCCTATGTGCCAATCGCACCAGACCTGCCGGCCGTACGACGCGATACGCTGGTCTCGGATTCGGGGCTTCGCCACATCGTCACCAGTGTGGCTTATCGCGGTCTCTTCGTAGATCAGCTCACGCACGTGGTGACCCTCGACGACAATCCTTGCCGTCTGTTAAGTCAACGCGAGGACAACCCTGGGATCACTTCTCTGCCGGAGAACCTGGCCTATTTGAATTACACCTCCGGAACAACAGGAGTGCCGAAAGCGGTTTTGGTGCCCCATATCGGTGTCGTACGGCTTGTCTACCAGCCCAATTACGTGCGGCTGGACACTTCTTCGCGACTCCTGCAAATGGCCCCCCTGAGCTTCGATGCGGCCACGTTCGAGATCTGGGGCGTGCTGCTCAACGGCGGCTCCTTGGTGATCATGCCCCCTGGGTCACTTTCACCGCAAGAAATTGGCGAGGCGCTCCTCCGCCACAGGGTCGATACCTTGTGGATGACAGCGGGGCTCTTCGATGCTGTTGTCGCCTATGCGCTACCGGCTCTGGCGGGCGTTCGACAGCTCCTGGCCGGGGGGGACGTGCTCTCCGCGGAGCACGTCGAGAAAGTGCGGCGTGCGCACCCAGATTGCCAGGTAATCAACGGTTACGGGCCAACCGAAAACACCACGTTCACGTGTTGCTACCCGGTACCACCCGATTTGGACCTGCGTGCGGGCGTTC
Organism: uncultured Isosphaeraceae bacterium; assembly: GCA_963829765.1. GTDB lineage: Bacteria > Planctomycetota > Planctomycetia > Isosphaerales > Isosphaeraceae > CAWFRS01. The sequence goes on from CAWHKI010000055.1 coordinate 8,390, forward strand.
CCATCGGCTTTCCGATCAACAACACGCGAGTCTACGTCTTAGACGCAGGCTTGCAGCCGGTCCCGGTGGGTGTGACCGGAGAAGTGTATGCCGCCGGCTTGGGGCTCGCCCGCGGCTATCTCAATCACACGGGGCTGACGGCCGAGCGCTTTGTCGCCGATCCCCATGCGACGACTCCCGGCCAGCGGATGTATCGCACGGGGGACCTGGCGCGGTGGCGGTCCGACGGCTCGCTCGAATTCCTGGGGCGAGCCGACCACCAGGTCAAGATCCGTGGCTTCCGGATCGAACTCGGCGAAATCGAGGCCGCCCTGGCGGGGCACCCAGACGTGGCGCAAGCCGCCGTGATCGCACCCGACGATGGCCCGGCGGGCAAGCGACTTGTGGGCTACATCGTGGCCGCGCGGCAAGCCGTGCTTGACGCGGCGGCCCTGCGTCACTACCTCGCCGAGCGGCTCCCTGACTACATGGTGCCGTCAGCCTTCGTGATGATCGATGCGCTGCCGCTGACGCCTCATGGCAAGCTCGACCGGCGGGCCCTGCCAGCACCGGAACGCCAGGTCGATGAATATCGCGCGCCGCGCACCCACGCCGAAACCACTCTTTGCGATATCTTCGCCGATGTTCTTGAGCTGGAGCGAGTCGGGATCGACGACAACTTCTTCGCATTGGGCGGCCATTCCTTGCTGGCGACGCGAGTGGTCGGCCAGACGCGCGTCTTTCTAGGGGTGGAGCTCCCCATCCGCGCCGTGTTCGAGGCGCCCACCGTCGCCAAACTCGCAACCCGGGTGGGCGGTGGCGAAACTCCCCGAGCTCCACTGGTACGGCAACAGCGGCCCGACCGTTTGCCGTTGTCATTCGCGCAGCAGCGGTTGTGGTTCCTCTACCGCCTGGAAGGTCCCAGCGCCACATACAACATCCCGATGGCGTTACGTATCCGGGGAGACCTCGACCAAGGCGCTCTGGAAGCGGCGCTGGCCGACGTGGTGGCGCGGCACGAGAGCCTGCGCACGATTTTTCCCGAGCGGGACGGTGTGCCGTTCCAGGACATTCTGCCGTGCGAGGAGGCGCGTTGCGTCATCTCCGTTGATGACATCGAGGAGGCAGACCTGGCTCGGCGCCTGGCCATGGCAGCGGCCACGCCCTTCGACCTGGCACGAGAGATTCCGCTACGGGTCTGGCTGTTTCGCATGGGGCGCGAGCGTCACGTGCTGCTGATTCTCCTCCACCACATCGCGGGGGATGGCTGGTCGCTGGGTCCGCTGTGGCGTGATCTGACGCGGGCCTACACCGCGCGACACCAGGGCGAGCCCTCCGCCTGGGTCGAACTGCCGGTACAGTATGCCGACTACACTTTGTGGCAGCGTGCGTTGCTGGGCGAAGATGATGCGCCTGAAAGTACGCTTGCCGGCCAGCTCGCGTTCTGGCGAAAGGCGCTCTGCGGGGCTCCCGACGAACTCAGCCTCCCCTTCGATCGCCCGCGGCCACCCATCGCCAGCCATCGCGGGGCGACCGTGCCGGTGCGCCTCGATGCCGAGTTGCACCAACACCTCCTCGAACTGGCCCACGCCAATGGCGCGAGCCTGTTCATGGCCCTTCAGGCAGCCCTCGCCGCGCTCTTGAACCGTCTGGGCGCCGGCGACGACATCCCCATCGGCGTCCCTGTCGCCGGTCGCGGTGAACGGGCGATGGAAGACCTCGTGGGTTTCTTCGTCAACACCCTGGTCATGCGCACCGATCTCTCTGGCGATCCCAGTTTCCGGGAACTCGTGAGCCGAGTGCGGGCGTTCGCCCTCGACGCATTTGCTCACCAGGACGTGCCGTTCGAGCGCGTGGTCGAGACTGTGCAGCCGGCTCGATCGCTGGCACGCCACCCGTTATTCCAGGTGATGTTGGTGTTGCAGAATACGCCGGACTCCGAGATGGTGTTGCCGGGCCTGGCGGTCCACGAAGAGCCGCTTGTGGGGACTGGGTCCAAATTCGACCTGTTGCTAAGTCTGGGCGAGCGCCTGGGGCCAGGGAAGGAGCCGGCAGGAATCGGCGGGACTCTCGAGTACAGCACGGAACTTTTCGACACAGAGACCGCCGATTCGATCGTTGCGCGGTTCGTCCGACTACTAGAAAATGCGTCGCGCGATCCCGACACACCGCTGCACCGACTTGGGGTGCTCGAACGGCTCGAGCGAGAAAAGCTGCTTGAGGGCTTCAACGCCACGGCTTACCCGGCGCCCGAGACGACGCTCCCCGACCTCTTCGAGGCGCAGGTGGCGCGCGACCCCGAAGCGGCGGCTTTGATCTTCGGCACGCAGTCGCTCGATTACGGCGAATTGAACGCCCGGGCAAACCGGTTGGCACACCACCTGATCGGGTTAGGCGTTGGGCCTGAATCGCTGGTGGGTGTCTGGCCTCGACCGTTCCTTCGACTTGGTGACGACCCTGCTCGCTATCCTCAAGGCCGGCGCAGCGTACCTGCCGTTGGATCCCGATCTTCCCGACGCCAGGCTGACTCGAATTTTGGCCGATGCCCAGCCGGCGCTGGTCATTGCTACAACCAGGTCCCGCGAGCGGCTGCCGCGAACCGCTCATAGCCTCGCGTTAGATGACGCGACTGTGCACCAGTGGCTCGACCGTCAGCCGGACCATGACCCGACCGACGCGAACCGAACTCGCCCCCTAGACCGCCAACACCCCGCCTACGTCATCTATACCTCCGGCTCGACCGGTACTCCCAAGGGGGTGGTTCTGACCCAGGATACCCTTCTCAATCTCATGGCCTGGCATGACCTCGAGGGGGCTCGCGGGTCGTCGCTCAGTTCACGTCGGTGGGTTTTGATGTTTCGCTCCAGGAGATCTTACATGCGCTGCTCGCCGGCAGCACCCTGGTGATCGTGGACGCCGAGACGCGGCTCCAGCCCGAGAGACTTGTGGCCGTTCTACAGGAGCGGGGAGTCACCGATCTATTTGTTCCCAACATCGTGCTTGAACATGTCGCCAAGGCCACGCTAGAGTCGGCGCTGGATCTGCCCGCGCTGAGAAATGTTTATCAAGCCGGAGAGGCTTTGACGATCACCCCCACCGTTCGAAGGTTCTTCGACCGTCACCCACAGTGCCGGCTCCATAACCATTATGGACCGGCTGAGACCCACGTGGTCACCGCCGAGACCCTGTCGTCGCAGCCCGAGACCTGGTCGTATCGCCCCTTGATCGGTCGCCCGGTCAAGAACACGCGTATTTACGTTCTCGATGGAAGTCTGGAGCCGGTTGCGGCGGGAGTGACGGGAGAGCTGTACATCGCCGGCTTAGGGCTAGGTCGGGGCTATCTGAACCGACCCGGGATGACGGCCGAGCGGTTCGTGGCTGACCCCTATGCTCCCTCTGCCGGTCAGCGGATGTACCGCACCGGCGACCTGGCGCGGCGGCGGGCGGACGGTTCGCTCGAATTCCTCGGGCGCGTTGACCACCAGGTGAAGATCCGTGGCTTCCGGATCGAACTCGGTGAGATCGAGGCCACCCTGACGGCGCACCCAAATGTGGCGCAAGCCGCCGTGATCTCACGCGACTATGGGCCGGGAGGCAAGCAACTCGTTGCCTACATTGTCGCCGCGCGGCAAGCCATGTGCGGCACGGCGGAGCTGCGCCGTTATCTCGCGGAGCGGCTTCCCGACTACATGGTGCCGTCAGCCTTCGTGATGATCGATGCGCTGCCGCTTACGTCTAACGGCAAGCTCGACCGCCGGGCCCTGCCAGCACCGGAACGCCAACGCGATGAATACCGCGCGCCGCGCACCCACACTGAAACCAGTCTCTGCGATATCTTCGCCGATGTTCTTGAGCTGGAGCGAGTCGGGATCGACGACAATTTTTTTGCGCCTGGGCGGTCACTCCTTGCTGGCGACGCGCGTGGTCGGCCGGGCTCGCGTACTTCCTTGGCGTGGAGGTACCCATCCGCGCCGTGTTCGAGGCACCCACCGTCGCCGAGCTCGCGGCCCGCGTGCGTCGTGGAGCAGCAGGCACGGGTTCCACAGGCACGGCAACAACCGCCCGACCGTTTGCCGTTGTCCTTCGCTCCCCACGCGGTGCCGGAACGCGCGTTAGTTGGTGAAGCTAATCCGACTACTAAGGAGCGGCTGGAGAGCTTCAACGCCACGGCGTGGCCGGTGCCCGCGACGACACTCCCTGACCTCTTCGAGGCGCAGGTGGCGCGCGACCCGAGAGCGGTGGCATTGATCTTCGGCGAGCAGTCGCTCGATTACGGCGAATTGAACTGCGCGGGCCAACCGGTTGGCGCACCGCCTGATCGGGTTAGGCATTGGGCCTGAATCTCTGGTGGGTGTTTGCCTGGAGCGATCCGTCGAGATGGTAGTGGGGCTCCTGGCCGTCCTCAAGGCCGGCGGCGCGTACGTTCCACTCGATCCGGACTATCCGGAGGCTCGGTTGACGCAAATGCTGGCCGACGCGTCCCCGGCTGTGGTGCTTACCACGAGCGGCGCCGCAAAACCGCCTGCTGCGGACGACCTTTGTCATCATGCTCGATGCGCCGCAGACGCTGGAGTTGCTCGGACAAGGCCCCAGTGCACGACCCGACCGACCGCGACCGAACTTGCCCGCTGCGGCCGTTACACCCGGCCTACGTGATTTACACCTCCGGATCCACTGGCACGCCAAAGGGTGCGGCCAATACCCACCTGGGGCTGGTTAACCGGATCTTATGGATGCAGGCCGCCTACGGGCTCGATGCGACGGACGGCGTCCTACAGAAGACCCCGTACAGCTTCGATGTTTCCGTCTGGGAGTTCTTCTGGCCCTTGCTGTTCGGCGCGAGACTCGTGGTCTGCGCCTCCAGGCAGGCACCGAGATCCCGCGGCATCTCATCGAAGTCATTGTGAACGAGCGGGTCACCACCCTCCACTTTGTGCCGCCGACGCTGCAGGCGTTTCTGGAACACCTTGAATGCGCTCGCGTGTCGCAGTCTGCGACGCGTGATTTGCAGCGGCGAGGCTCTACCGGGACCGCTTCAATCGCGATTCTTCTCGAGGCTGCCTGGGGTTGAATTGCACAATCTCTACGGGCCTACGGAGGCGTCTATTGACGTAACAGCGTGGTCTTGTCGCAAAGACGATGGTGATGCCACGCCGCCGATCGGTTCACCGATCTGGAATACTCGGATGTACGTTCTTGACGGGCAGATGGAGCCGGTTCCCGTCGGCGTAGCCGGCGATCTGTACATCGCCGGACTGGGGTTGGCACGCGGCTATCTTAACCGGCCGGGGCTGACCGCCGAACGTTATGTCGCCGATCCCCATGCCACGACACCCGGCCAGCGGATGTACCGAACCGGCGACCTTGCCCGATGGCGGCCCGACGGCTCGCTCGAATTTCTGGGGCGAGCGGACCACCAGGTGACGATTCGCGGCTTCCGCATCGAGCTGGGTGAAATCGAGGTAAGCTTGGCGGCGCACCTAGACGTGGCCCAATCCGTCGTGATCGCTGCGCGATGACGGGCCCGGGGGCAAGCAGCTCGTGGCCTACGTGGTGCCCACACGGCACGATGGCAACGAGTGCCGCGGCCCTTCGCCCCTATCTTGCCGAGCGGCTTCCGGATTACATGGTCCCCACGGCTTTCGTCTTTCTGGACGCCCTGCCGATCACATTCAACGGAAAGCTCGACCGGCGTCGTTACCCGCACCGAGCCGAGAGGTCGAGGGTTACCGCGGGCCGCGAACCGGCGACGAGATCGCGCTGTGCCAGATCTTCGCCGATGTTCTTGAGCTCAAACGCGTCGGAATTGACGACAACTTCTTCACACTCGGGGGCCAGTCATTGCTGGCGGCTCGGGTGATCGGGCTGGTGCGCGCCCATTTTGGAGTCGAGGTTTCAATCCGCACCCTCTTCGAGCGCCACGGTCGCCGAACTCGCGACCCGGGTGGGCGTGGCGAAGCTTGCCGGGCTCCACTGGTACGGCAGCCACGGCCCGAACGTTTGCCGTTGTCTTTGCGCAGCAGCGGTTGTGGTTCCTCTACCGCCTGAATGGACCTAATGCGACATACAACATCCCGATGGCATGGCGTATCGATGGGGCCCTCGATCAAGACGGTCTGGAGGCCGCACTAAACGACGTGATAACCCGGCATGAGAGTCTGCGAACGATTTTCACCGAACGGGACGGTGTGCCCTTCCAGGGCATTCTGCCGCCCCACGAGGGCTGTGCATGCTCGCCGCCGACGATATCGCAGAGGCGGACCTCGCTGAACGCTTAGCCGCCGCCGCCGCGACACCCTTTGATCTGGCACGGGAGATTCCGATCCGGGCTTGGTTGTTCCGCATCGAACGAGAGCGTGACGTGCTGCTGATTCTCCTTCACCACATCGCGGGGGATGGCTGGTCGCTGGGTCCGTTGTGGCGTGATCTGACACGGGCCTACACCGCGCGACACCAGGGCGAGCCGCCCGCGTGGGCCGAACTGCCGGTACAGTATGCCGACTACACTTTGTGGCAACGTGCGTTATTGGGCGAAGATGATGCGCCCCGAGAGACGATTGCCGGCCAGCTCGCGTTCTGGCGGAAGGCGCTTTCTGGAGTTCCCGACGAACTTGGTCTTCCCTTCGATCACCCGCGGCCACCGGTCGCCAGTCATCGAGGCGCGGCTTGCCGGTACGCCTCGATGCCGAGTTGCACCGCCGCCTTCTCGAGCTGGCGCACGCCTGTGGGGCGAGCCTGTTCATGGTTCTTCAAGCGGGCCTCGCCGTCCTCCTGAACCGTCTGGGGCCGGCGACGACATCCCCATCGGCGTCCCCGTCGCCGGTCGCGGTGAGCGGGCGCTGGAAGACCTCGTGGGATTCTTTGTCAACACCCTGGTCATGGCACCGATGTCTCTGGCAATCCCAGCTTCCGGGAGTTGGTGAACCGGGCGCGGGCCTTTGCCCTTGACGCATACGCCCATCAGGACGTGCCGTTTGAGCGTGTGGTTGAGGCGGTGCAGCCGGCTCGATCGCTGGCGCGGCACCCGTTATTCCAGGTGATGTTCGTCTTGCAAAACACCCCCGAATCCGGGGTGTCATTGCCGGGCCTGGGGGTTCACGAAGAGCCGCTTGTGGGGGTTGTGTCAAAATTCGACCTGTTACTAAGTTTGGGCGAGAGCCTGGGGCCCGGCAAGAAGCCGGCAGGAATCGGCGGGACTATCGAGTACAGCACGGACCTTTTCGACACAAGCACAGCCGATTCGATCGTTGCGCGGTTCATCCGACTACTGGAGGAGGCGTTGCGCAATCCCGACGCACCGCTGTACCGTCTTGCGGTGCTCGAACGGCTCGAGCGAGAGAAGCTGCTGGAGGGCTTCAACGCCACGGCTTGGCCGGTGCCCGAGACGACACTCCCCGAGCTCTTCGAGACCCAGGTGGTGCGCGTGCCCGAAGCGGTGGCTTTGATCATGTGCAGGGAATCCCTCGTCTACGGCGATCTGAACGCCAGGGCGAACCGCCTGGCGCACTATCTCATCGGTCTGGGCGTAGGCCCCGAGTCGCTGGTCGGCGTCTGTCTCGACAGTTCCCTCGACCTGGTGACCGCCCTGCTCGGCATACTCAAGGCCGGCGCAGCGTACCTGCCGTTGAATCCTGACCTTCCCGATGCCAGGCTGACTCGAATTTTGGCTGATGCCGCGCCGGCCCTGGTCATCGCTACAACCACATCGCGGAAGCGGCTGCCGCGAACCGTTGAGAGTCTGGCCCTAGATGACGTGACCTTGCAGCAATGGCTCGACAGTCGGCCGGACCATGACCCGAGCGACGCGGACCGAACCCGCCCCCTAGACCGCCGACACCCAGCCTACGTGATCTATACCTCGGGCTCGACCGGTGCTCCCAAGGGGGTAGTCCTGACCCAGGATACCCTTCTCAACCTCATGGCCTGGAATGACCTTGATGGGGCCGCACGGGTCGTCGCTCAGTTCACGTCGGTGGGTTTTGATGTTTCGCTCCAGGAGATCTTACATGCGCTGCTCGCCGGCAGCACCCTGGTGATCGTGGACCCCGAGACGCGGCTCCAGCCCGAGAGATTTGTGGCCGTTCTGCAAGAGCGGGGAGTCACCGAACTGTTCGTTCCCAACATCGTGCTTGAACATGTCGCCAAGGCCGCGCTGGAGCGTGCGCTGGATCTGCTCCGCTGAGGAATGTTTATCAAGCCGGAGAGGCTTTGACGATCACTCCCACCCTTCGAGGCTTCTTCGAGCGTCACCCCCAGTGCCGGCTCCATAACCATTATGGACCGGCTGAGACCCACGTGGTCACCGCCGAGACCCTGTCGTCGCAGCCCGAGACCTGGCCGTATCGCCCCTTGATCGGTCGTCCGGTCAGGAACACGCGTATTTACGTTCTCGATGGAAGTCTGGAGCCGATTGCGGCGGGAGTGACCGGAGAACTGTACATCGCGGGCGTGGGCCTGGCTCGGGGCTATCTGAACCGCCCCGGGCTGACCGCCGAGCGGTTCGTGGCCGACCCCCATGCTCGCTCTGCGGGCCAGCGAATGTACCGCACCGGCGACCTGGCGCGGTGGCGGTCCGACGGCTCGCTCGAATTCCTCGGACGGGTTGACCACCAGGTGAAAATTCGCGGCTTCCGCATTGAACTTGGTGAAATCGAAACCAACTTGGCGGCGCACCCAGACGTGGCGCAATCCGTCGTGATCGCGCGCGACGACGGACCTGGCAGCAAGCAGCTCGTGGCCTACATCGTACCCGTACGGCACGGTGCAACGAGCCCCACGGCCGTTCGTCCCTATCTTGCCGAGCGGCTCCCCAATTACATGGTTCCCTCGGCGTTTGTCTTCCTTGACGGCATGCCGCTGACACCCAATGGCAAGGTTGACCGGCGGGCTTTGCCGGAACCGGGCTCGAACGGCCAGGCCGGCTCCCGCAAACGCCCACGGCCGCGGCACGATCCTCGAATTGGACCTGGCGCGAATCTGGCAGGACTTGTTTCAGCGCGACGCTATTGGACTCGATGACAACTTCTTCGACCTGGGCGGTCACTCGCTGCTCGCCGCGCGGCTGGTCTCGGAAATCGAGCCATTGACCGATCAGCGTTTGCCGATCGCGGCCCTGTTTCGAGCCCCCACGATCGCTTCGCTCGCACAGATGCTCAGTGACAAGGCGTGGGCCCCTGACTGGAGGTCGCTCGTCCCGATGCAGCCCCGGGGATCGGGCCCGCCGATCTTCTGCATCCACGGCCTGGGCGGAGAGATCTATGACTTTCTCGAAATTGCGCGAGCGATGGCGGACGACCGAAAAGTCTACGGCCTGCAGGCGCTCGGCCACGACGGCCACGAGCTTCGTTACAAGTCCGTCGAGGAAATGGCTGCGGCTTACGCGCGTGAGATCCGCCTGTTTCAACCCCAAGGCCCTTATCACCTGATGGGCCATTCCATCGGCGGCTGGATCGCATACGCAATCGCCCAGGCGTTGAGCAGGGAGGGGAGCAGGGTAGGCCTGCTGGCGCTACTGGACACCCGCGAGAACTGCATCTTGCCCTGGGATCTGCGCGTGCGCGAAAGGCTGGATTCGTTGGCGAGGAAGGTTCGGCGGCGAGGTGTTCGGCTGATCAGACGAAGATTCACCACCCAAGTTCCTTCTTACGCCCGCAGCTCAGGGAGCATGCGATCGGGACCGGCGAATAGCGGGGCGTTCGGCGCAGTCAACGGCACAGCCTCAGACCGGCTCCAGACGCCGGAGCAGGACTTTGCGAACGACCACTTCCTCGCCCTTGTGAGACGGTATCGACCCACGAACTACGCCAGTGATATCGACATACTTGTGGCCGACAGCGTGGCTCACCCCGTGCCTTCGTTCTGGAAGCGACTCACTCTCGGTTGCCTTCGCGTCCATCACGTCGCCGGCAACCATTTCACAATGATCGACAAAAACAACGCGAAAGGATTGGCCGAGGTTTTGAAGCGAGTGCTCGAGCAGGGCGAAGTCAGGGGAGCCACCTGAACCTGACCAAATGAGCGGCAGGTGCGGGACGGCTTTCGTGACTTTTGCGTTGGCTCGACTCCTCTACCGACAGGGCGAGGAGATCTCTTCAGAATAAAGATGCGGACTCGCAATGCACTCAGCGCTCGGCGGACATTGCCTCGTTCGACGAAGTCGTCCCCCGATCCGTCTTGTCCCGAAAGGTGCCAGCGGACAGCCTCATCCGTGACGGGCAAGAAATTCTGATTCAAACATGCCGCGCACTTGATCCGGGGCTTCTCGCAAAGGCTGATGACCCATTCGTCGCCGCACGCGGGGGCGTATCCCGATTTGCCTGTTTTGCGATTCTCGAAGCGGCGGGGATAGACATCGTCTCGTCCGCGAAAGAGCGAGCGAAACAAGGCGATCTTAGCCTGAGGCGGGGACTGATGATGGACTGTTCCCTCTTGCTGGCTCACGTCAATCTCCTTAGGAATCGACCGCGAATCACCGCAATGGAAGAAACCGAGGCACTGTTGACTTCAGTAGGTGAGACGATCATTCCGACATTTACCGGAAATCGACGCCAGACTAGACTCGCGGATTTTGAGGCGACGACAGGCTCATCATACTTTTGCTGCTGGATTCGAAGAATCAACTTGACGAAACGAATCGGATCAAGGTCTTAAGCGGAGTTTTTTAGGTCGGTCGATCGTCGTAAGCTCAATTACGGTCGGCTCGCGTACGCTCGCCTTGACCGAATGGTGACTGTTTCTGCCGTCGACCGGCTTGACTTCGGTATGTCGGCTTCGTGATTAGGGATCGGTGCTAAGCGAATGGAGAAAGATGTCGCGGGAGATGCTTGGGGCGTTTGACGCCACGGCGTGGCCGGTGCCCAGGCGACGCTGCCCGAGCTTTTCGAGGCTCAGGTGGCGCGCGACCCCGATGCGGTGGCTTTGATCTTCGGCGAGCAGTCGCTTGATTATGGCGAATTGAATGCGCGGGCCAACCGGTTGGCACACCACCTGATCGGGTTAGGCGTTGGGCCTGAATCGCTGGTGGCTGTTTGCCTGGAGCGATCCGTTGAGATGGTGGTGGGGCTCCTGGCCGTCCTCAAGGCCGGCGGCGCGTACGTTCCGCTCGATCCGGACTATCCGGCGGCTCGGCTGACGCAGATGCTGGCCGACGCGGCCCCGGCCGTGGTGCTTACCACGAGCGCGCCTGCAAAACCGCCTGCCGCAGACGACCTTCGTCATCATGCTCGATGCGCCGCCGACCCTGGCCTTGCTCGAACAGGCCCCAGTGCACGACCCGACTGACCGCGACCGAACTTGCCCGCTGTGGCCGTTACACCCGGCCTACGTGATTTACACCTCCGGATCCACCGGCACGCCAAAGGGTGCCGCCAATACCCACATGGGGCTGGTCAACCGAGTCTTATGGATGCAGGCCGCCTACGGGCTCGATGCGACGGACGGGGTTCTACAGAAGACGCCGTACGGGTTCGATGTCTCCGTCTGGGAGTTCTTCTGGCCATTGCTGTTCGGGGCGAGACTCGTGGTCATGCCGCCAGCCAAGCACCGGGATCCCGCAGTATCTGATCGAAGTCATTGTGGACCGGCGGGTTACCACCCTTCACTTTGTGCCGCCGATGCTGCAGGCGTTTCTGGAACACCCAGAATGCATCGCGTGTCGCAGTCTACGACGCGTGATTTGCAGCGGCGAGGCGCTACCGGGACAGCTTCAGTCGCGATTCTTCTCGAGGCTGGCCAAGGTTGAATTGCACAATCTCTACGGGCCAACGGAGGCGTCCATCGACGTAACAGCATGGTCTTGTCGCAAAGATGATGGTGATGCCACGCCGCCGATCGGTTCGCCGATCTGGAATACTCGGATGTACATTTTGGACGGGCAGATGGAGCCGGTTCCCGTGGGCGTGGCCGGCGATCTGTACATCGCCGGACCGGGGTTGGCGCGCGGTTATCACGGGCGTCCGAGACTGACGGCCGAGAGATTCGTGGCTGATCCGTACGCCGTCACACTTGGCCAACGGATGTATCGAACGGGGGATCTGGCGCGGTGGCGGCGCGACGGCGCGATCGAATTCCTGGGACGGATTGACCACCAGGTCAAGATCCGCGGCTTCCGGATCGAGCTGGGTGAAATCGAGGCCACCCTGGCGGCGCACCCAGAGGTGGCGCAATCCGTCGTGATCGCGAGCGATGATGGACCCGGGGGCAAGCAGCTCGTGGCTTACATCGTGCCCGCACGGCACGATGCAACGAGCGCCGCGGTCCTTCGCCGCTATCTTGGCGAGCGGCTTCCGGATTACATGGTCCCCGCGGCTTTCGTCTTTCTGGACGGCCTTCCGATCACATCCAACGGAAAGCTGGACCGGCGTGCGCTGCCGGCACCGAGCCGAGAGGTCGAAGGTTACCGCGGACCACGAAACGGCGACGAGATCGCGCTGTGCCAGATCTTCGCCGATGTTCTTGAGCTCAAACGCGTCGGAATTGACGACAACTTCTTCACACTCGGGGGCCAATCACTGCTGGCAGCTCGGGTGATCGGGCAGGTGCGCGCCAATTTTGGAGTCGAGGTTTCGATCCGCACCCTCTTCCATGCGCCCACGGTCGCCGAGTTCGCGACTCGCGCTGCGGGGCGCAACAGGGCCCTGGAACTACTGGTACGGCAGCCACGGCCCGATCGTTTGCCGTTGTCGTTCTCGCAGCAACGGTTGTGGTTCCTCTACCGCCTGGAGGGCGTGCCGCGCCACCTACAACCTCCCGGTGGCATGGCGAGTCGAGGGAACCATCGACCAAGATGCCCTGCAAGCGCGCTGGCCGACGTGGTGGCGCGACACGAGAGCCTCGCACGATTTTCCCTGAGCGGGACGGTGTGCCGTTCCAAGACATTCTGCCGGCCCACGAGGCGAGCTGCACACTCGCCGCCGAGGATATCGCGGAGGCGGATCTCGCTGAATGCTTGGCCGCCGCCGCTGCCAGACCCTTCGACCTGGGGCGGGAGATTCCGCTGCGAGTCTGGCTGTTTCGCATGGGGCGAGAGCGTCACGTGCTGCTGATTCTCCTCCACCATATCGCGGGGGATGGCTGGTCGCTGGGTCCGCTCTGGCGTGACCTGACGCGGGCCTACACGGCGCAACACCAGGGCGAGCCGCCCGCCTGGGTCGAACTGCCGGTACAGTATGCCGACTACACTTTGTGGCAGCGCCGGATGCTGGCCGAAGAGGATGTCCCCGACAGCCCAATGGCGAGCCAGCTCGCGTTCTGGCGGAAGGCGCTCTTCGGAGTTCCCGACGAACTTGGCCTCCCCTTCGATCGTCCGCGGCCAGCGATCGCCAGCCATCGCGGGGCGACCGTGCCGGTGCGCCTCGATGCCGAGTTGCACCAACGCCTCCTCGAACTGGCCCACGCCAATGGCGCGAGCCTGTTCATGGTTCTTCAAGCGGGGCTCGCCGCCCTCTTGAACCGTCTGGGGGCCGGTGACGACATTCCTATCGGTGCCGCCATTGCCGGCCGGGGTGAACGGGAACTGGAAGACCTTGTCGGCTTCTTCGTCAACACCCTGGTGATGCGCAGCGACATCTCGGGCAATCCCAGCTTCCGTGAACTGGTGAACCGGGTGCGGGACTTTGCCCTCGACGCTTACGCGAATCAGGACGTCCCATTCGAGCGCGTGGTCGAGGCACTGCGTCCCGAGCGATCACTGGCGCGGCACCCGTTATTCCAGGTGATGTTCGTCTTGCAAAACACCCCCGAATCCAACGTGTCATTGCCGGGCCTGGCGGTTCGACCGGAGCCGCTCGTCGGGGACGCCTCCAAATTCGACCTCACGTTGAGTCTTTGCGAACGCCTGGGGCCGTGCAGGGAGCCGAAAGGAATCGAGGGACTGCTGGAGTACTCGCAAGACCTTTTCGATACAGAGACGGCCGACTCCATGGCCGCGCGGTTCACGCGATTGCTGGCACAGGCGGCGGCCAGATCCGACGAACGCCTGCACAATCTCTGCGTGCTCGACGCCGCCGAGCGGCATAAGCTATTGGAGGGCTTCAACCTGACGGCTTGCCCGGTGCCCGAACGGTCAGTGCCCGAGATCTTCGGAATCGTGGGTCGGCACAACCCCGAGGCCGTGGCCCTCATCTCGGGGAGCGACGCGCTCTCCTACCGCGAGCTGAACACGCAGGCGAACCGGCTCGCGCACCATCTGATCAGCCTGGGGGTAGGCCCGGAAACGCTTGTGGGCATTTGCATCGACCGCTCCGTCGCCATGGTAACGGCATTGCTCGCCATCCTGAAGTCAAACGCAGCCTATGTGCCAATCGCACCAGACCTGCCGGCGATTCGACGCGATGCCTTGGTCTCGGATTCGGGTCTCCGCCACATGGTGACGAGTAGGGCTTATCGTGATCTCTTCGTCAATCACATCACGCACGTGGTGACCCTCGACGACAATCTTTGCCATCTGTCAGGTGAACGCGAGGACAATCCTGGGGTCACTTTCTCGCCGGAAAACCTGGCCTATTTAAATTATACCTCCGGAACAACCGGAGTGCCGAAAGCGGTCTTGGTGCCCCATATCGGTGTCGTACGCCTTGTCCACCAGCCGAATTACGTGCGGCTGGACGCTTCGTCACGGCTCCTTCAAATGGCCCCCCTGAGCTTCGATGCGGCCACGTTCGAGATCTGGGGTGCACTGCTCAACGGCGGCTCCCTGGTGATCATGCCCCCTGGGTCTCTTTCACCGCGAGAAATTGCCGAGGCGCTCGTTCACCACAAGGTCGATACCTTGTGGCTGACGGCGGGGCTCTTCGATGCTGTTGTGGCCTTTGCGCTACCGGCTCTGGCGGGCGTTAGACAGCTCCTGGCGGGGGGGGACGTGCTCCCCGCGGAGCACGTCGCGAAAGCGCGGCGTGCACACCCAGATTGCCAGGTGATCAACGGTTACGGGCCAACCGAAAAGCACCACGTTCACGTGTTGCTACCCGGTACCACCCCATTTGGACCTCCGTGCGGGCGTTCCCATCGGCTTTCCGATCAACAACACGCGAGTCTACGTCTTAGACGCCGGCTTGCAGCCGGTGCCTGTGGGTGTGACTGGAGAACTGTATGCCGCCGGCATGGGGCTCGCCCGCGGCTATCTCAATCACCCGGGGCTGACGGCCGAGCGGTTCGTCGCCGATCCCCATGCGACGGCTCCCGGCCAGCGGATGTATCGCACGGGCGACCTGGCGCGGTGGCGGTCCGACGGCTCGCTCGAATTCCTGGGGCGAGCCGACCACCAGGTCAAGATTCGCGGCCTTCGGATCGAACTCGGTGAGATCGAGGCGACCCTCGCACGCACCCAGATGTGGCGCGAACCGCCGTGGTCGCGCGCTGACGACGGCCCGGGGGGCAAGCAACTGGTGGCCTACATTGTGGCCGTGCGGCAAGCAGTGTCCAACGCGGCGGCCCTGCGTCACTATCTTGCCGAGCGGCTCCCTGACTACATGGTGCCATCAGCCTTCGTGATGATCAATGCGCTGCCGCTTACGTCTAACGGCAAGCTCGACCGCCGGTCCCTGCCCTCGCCGGCCAGCACCAGAGACGAGCTCACCACGGAGTTCGCTGCTCCGTCCTGCGATACGGAAGAAAAACTCGCTCGAATCTGGTGCCAGGTCCTTCGGTTAGAGCGTGTCGGCATCCGGGACGACTTTTTCGAGCTCGGCGGGCATTCCCTGCTGCTGTTACAGTTGTGGGACCAAATCTCGAAAACATTCGGACAAGTTTACCCACTTAATTTGATCTATCAGAATCGAACCATTGAGCAGATGGCCGCCTTGCTCCAACAAGGCGACCACGACGATGAGGCCACCACTTCCCCGTCGATCTCCGTCGGAGTCAACAACGATCGACCCGTCGTCTTCGGTTTAAATTACGCGCTGGCCATGGCTCGCTATCTCGACGACGTGCCGATCTATGCGCTCGCCGGATACGAGAAGCTGGTCATGGAATGTGACTCGATCGAGGAAATGGCCAAGGTCAACGTCGAGCGGATGCGTGAACACCAGAAAAACGGGCCCTATCGATTGAGCGGCTTTTGCGGGATGGCCTTGGTTGCCTTCGAGATGGCCCGGCTCCTGCACCAACGAGGGGGGAGATCTCGTTGCTCGTACTGATCGAGCCCAGCCCGGTTGGCTCAATCCGCCAAGCGCGCCCCGACCTACGCCACTACGCGCGGTCGCCTCCGGCGTTCGGTGTCACACCTCTCCAGAATGCATCCGAAGTCATGGCCGGCGCATCTTCGCCGGAAACTAATGACGGCCCGTGCGAGACTCGCCGTGAAAACCAATGCCGTCGTGCCACTGTCGAGGGAGTTAGAGGTGGAATCTCGAATGGAGAAGGCCGTCCTCGCCTACTCGCCCCAAGCGTACCCCGGGCGAGTGGCGCTGCTTGTGTCGAGGGAGTATCTGAACGAGACAAACAGAAAGTTAGAGTCGGTGTGGAGCACCTTGGCTGCCGGCGGTGTTGACGTCCGTGTTACCACCGGCCACCATTTGACGGTGTTTGACGAGCCTCACGTCTGGACCTTGGCGAACGAGTTCACGGTGCTTTACCAGGAAAGCTTGCCCGCAAAGGCCTCGCAGAATCCTTCAGGCATTGGCAACAAACAACTGAACACGTCTTGGTCTGAGTGGCAACCCACTCAGCTCTTGCCGGAGCTTTCCTCGTTCATTTTCTCGACGAGGCTCCTCGGTGCATATCAGTCCAGACCGTCTCGATCCAATCAAGGCACTTCTGGCGATCGCCTTTCGGCCCGACCGTTTCCCAGCCGATGGGGACCTCACGAAATGCTGGCCAGAGTGAATACTGGCCCTCTTCATTGATCAAAACAATATATTCAAGATCGTCGCTTTCAAAGGGGTTGGTCATGAATCGTACTCCCGCGAATCGTGGCAGATTCCGACAGATTCCACAGTATGACGTAAAACCCTTAAATGCGGTACTGAGGTGCGGACCGAGCAGTGACAGTCACAACGTCGACACACGATTTTCATCCGTGGCAAAGGGTACGAGAGAATTGCGCGGGTACATTGGCTACGTCAAGCGACCGCTCTAGCGTATCGGCAGGAGCCGTTTGCGATTCGATCGCTTAACCTTAGACGTCGGTGCCGCCAACTTCGGCTTCAACTTAACCTTGGGCTTCTTGGCGGAAGAATGCGGGGCGGCGGTGGTGGCAGCCTTGCTCATTTCAGCGACGGGCCGACTTTCACGTTGCGGCTCGGGCGCCGTTGGGGCCGGGACCTTGACCGCGTCAACGGGCGGCCAGTCGTCGGGACCAGCGTCGTCCAGGCGAGTCATATTGAGTCGCCGGCCGCCGATCTTGACCTGCTTGAGCGTCTCGAGGACTTTGACCGGCATTCCCGCCCGCATGTCGACCGTGCTGTGCTCGTCGAAGATCTCGATGCGTCCGATGCAGCGGCTCTCCAGTCCGGTCTCATTGGCGATCGCGCCGACAATATTGGTGGGCTTGACATTGTGGGCACGACCCACCTCGATCCGGAACGTCTCCATTCGATCGCCAGCCCGCCCCTCGGGCCTGGACGGACTGAGCAATGGAGACCGCGGGATGAGGACTGAGGAGTTATTTCTTCTGTCCTCCGCCCTCGTTCTTCGGTCCTCAATTTGGTGCCGGCGTGAACCGTCGCGAATCTCCCCCGTTTCGCCAAAATTAACGGGGCGTTCTTCGTCGGTCAGCAAGAGCGGCTTTTCGCCCGCCGCGAGGGCCGCCAGGACCGCGGCGATTTGGTCCAAGGGAACGTCGTTCTCTTTGCGGTACTGCTCTACCAGCGAGGCAAAGGTCGCGATATCCCGGTGGGCCATTCCCGCTGTGATCCGCTCGTGAAAACGCCTGATTCGGCGCTTGTTGATCACTTCATTCGTGGGGATTTCCATCGTCTCGATCGTCTGCCGGGTCGCTTGCTCGATCCGCCGCAGCAGGTGTCGCCCTCGGGGGTGAAGGAACAAGATCGCATTGCCGGCACGCCCTGCGCGGCCTGTCCGACCGATTCGGTGGACGTAGCTTTCGCTGTCGGTCGGAAAATCGTAGTTGATGACGTGGCTGATCCGCTGAACGTCTAGGCCGCGGGCGGCCACATCCGTTGCGATGATCACATCGACCTTGCCCGATCGCAGGTTTTGAACGATGCGCTTGCGCTGACTTGCGCGACATCGCTGCTCAAGGCGGCCGTCCGGTGGCCCTGGCTTGAGAGGTATTCGGCAAGCGGCTCGGTCGTGCTTTTGGTGTTGACGAAAATGAGGACGCCTTCGATCGATTCGGCTTCCAGAACTCGGGCCAGCACCTGTTGCTTCTCATGCGGACCGACAACCACGAAACGTTGGCGAACGGTATCCGCCGTCGCGGATCGTTGCTTGATCGTGATTTCGGCCGGGTTTCGCAAGTGGCGCTGGGCAATGCGGCGTATGGAATCAGGCAATGTGGCCGAAAAAAGGGCGGTCTGACGGTCGGCCGGGCGTCTGGGTGAGGATCCAATCGACCTCTTCCGCGAAGCCCATCCGCAGCATTTCGTCGGCTTCGTCCAAGACCAGCCCGCGCACGGCGTCAAGCTTGAGCGAGCCCCGGCGGATATGGTCGATGACCCGGCCGGGCGTGCCAACAACAATGTGGGCACCGCGATCGAGTTGCCGGAACTGGACCTGGTAATCCTGGCCGCCGTAGATTGCCGCGACCCGTACACCGGCAAGTCCGGCAGCATAACGCCTGAACGCAGCAGCCACCTGGATCGCCAGTTCACGGGTCGGCGTGAGCACGAGGACTTGCGTCACGTTCCGAGTCAGATCGATCGCCTGGAGCATCGGAACGGCGAAAGCCGCCGTCTTGCCGGTGCCGGTTTGCGCCTGGCCGAGCACATCACGGCCCTCGAGCAAAAGCGGGATCGCCCGCGCTTGAATCGGCGTGGCCGTCGTATAACCGGCACTCGTAAGCGCTTCAAGAAGCGGAACGCTCAGCTTCAGTTGTTGGAAAGTGAGGTCGGAATTCTGGTCGGATGAGGAGACGGACATTTAGCTTGTACCTAATACCAAAAGAGAGAATACCTGTCCGCCGCTGGATGGAAAACGACCAGCTTGGCAGCAAGTCGCCAAGGGCCGACTCACTGCGCGGATAAGGCCACCATGGGCCCGTCCCGGGCTTGATCGAGCGCGCCAGGCAGGATTGAAACGGGGCGGGACTAACACACCGCCCAAAGGCGGGGCAAGCGGAAGCTTGCCCGAAATGCATCGATCCCTCACTCTTCATTACTATAGCTCACACGGTCAGAAAGAGAAAGGCCCTGACTTGTGGCGAAGTTCGTGAGTGGCTTCCCCAAGGCATTCCGAGCTAACTGGCTAGACTTTCAAGGCTGGGACTGCACTACCGAGAACTGCACGGGAACTGCACCACCTATTCAAAATCCTGTCGTTGTGTTATGATCCAAGCTGGTAGGTTTGACGACCGAGTAGCAACGCTGGCTCTACCCGATCCGGTTCCTGCTTCCCTCCTCGCCTTTCCGACCCAACGGGCTTCAAGCGAAACCCCTTTCTTCTCGACCCTGAAAGTGATGTGCGGGTCGTCATCTTTCCGTTGGGAGCTTTGATCTTGGCCAAGAAGTTGTATGTAGGGAACCTGACCTACAACGTGACCGAGTCCGATCTGGAAGCGATGTTTTCTCAGTTCGGAACGGTGCAGAGTGCACAAATTATTGTCGATCGTGACACGAACCGTTCGAAGGGATTCGGGTTCGTCGAGATGGACACCGATGCTCAGGCCCAGGCGGCTATCGCGGGGCTCAATGAGCGAGAACACGATGGGCGACGGCTGACAGTCAACGAAGCCAAGCCCCGCGAGCCTCGTAGCGGCGGTGGCGGTGGCGGCTACGGCGGCGGCCGTGGCGGTGGCGGCGGTGGCGGGTATGGTGGCGGCGGCAAGCGCTATTGACCGCCCGGCGTAACGAACGAGCAGGGGCCTGCCCGCCAGGGCCCCTCGCTCCCGCAAGCGAAATCAAACCATCTTGATGGTAAAAGCACTGCGCGCAGCCCCTCACCCATAGACACCAGGTGCTCATGATGAATCCGAAGCACTATTACCACACTCCGATCAAGCCCATTTCGACCAGGGTGAGTTGCCCCGTCTGCCATAACGCGGTTTACTCGCGAGCGGGCATCCATCCTCAGTGTGCCGTCATCCAGTACGACCCACCGAAAGTGAGAGGGAAGAAGCAGCCTGTCCCGCTTCTTGATCAGGCAATCGAGGCCATAGATCGGCCTTCGCCCGATGTTGTCGTTGAACCGCTTGCCGTCAAGCCAGCGGCTGTTCCTCAACCCCGGATTGCACCGGTGGCGGCCAAAGGTGGTCGCATCGGTCAAAAGCGCGTGGCCACCGCCAAGCGGGCCCGCGTCCCGTCCGTGGTTTGAAAGACCTCGTCGCACGCTCAGTCACGCTTCCATCGGCCTCTCACTTGGTCGTTTTGGCCAGACCGGCGAAGTGACCGCTGGACTTTTCTGGCTATAATGTCAGGATAATACGGGCGACATCAGGGCGCGAGCTTGGCGTCATCGCCGCCAGAGGGTGGTGAACAAACCCGGGTTCTCACGAGTCGTTGCTCCTCACACGTCGACGGCCGGCTGTCGTGCCGGAAGAGTCGGCGTCGGCGCCGCGAATCGGCCAATGGACAAGAGGAAAGGATTGATGTCACCAACGCACGCAACGGCAATCATTATCGGTTCGGGTTCCGCAGGATTAACCGCGGCGCTTTATGCCGCTCGAGCCAACCTTGCGCCGCTGGTGTTCGAGGGGAAAGAGCCGGGTGG
>CAWHKI010000056.1:0-3101 GCA_963829765.1 uncultured Isosphaeraceae bacterium
CCACGCCGGACGGTCTGCAATCCGACGGCCTTGCCAGCGAGCCCGTCTTTAGCCCCGATGGCAGCGCGATCGCCTTCACGAGCAGCGCGACCGATCTCACCAACAACCCCGCGGGCCCGGCGACCTCATCCGACAGCTCGACGGCAGGGACGGGAACGGGGGGCGGGTTTTCCAACCTTGCTAACAACGTGTTCCTCCGCGACCTGTCGAGCGGTGTCACCACGCTCGTGAGCGGCACTCCCAGCGGAACATTGTCTACGGGGTCGGCCCTTCAGATCGCTTTCAGCCCCGATGGAAATCTGTTGGCATACACCAGCAACGCCACCGACCTGACGAGCAACCCCTTGGAAGTCACGCCTCCGGCCATTCCGGGTGAAAGTTCGAGTACCGGCGACCCCGATGCGTCGGGACCCATCAACGACGCATTTGGAATCAGCAACATCTTCATCTACAACCTGACGGCGCAAACCACAACGCTCGTCACGGCGACGACCAACGACCAGCTCTCGAACGGGACCGCTTATTGGATGAATTTAGCCGCGACAGCGGGTCGCTGTTTTTCGCGACCAACGCGATCGACCTGAAGAGCAACCCGCCTGACACCAGCGGAACCGGTCCTTTCAGCCAGGGATCCAATGCGAATAATGTTTTCGTAAACGACCTGTCGACGGGAACGACCTCGCTGATCACCGCGACAACGGGAGGCCTGCTCTCAGACAGCACCCAGCCTAACCCGATCCTCTCGTCCGATGGCCAGACGCTCTATTTCGACAGCGACGCTGATAACCTGACGCCCGATGACACCAATCAGGCTATGGACATCTTTGCGGCTTCGGGCCGTTCGAGACCCCGAATCAAATCCTGTTCCAGTCGCGGAGACTGCGGCCGCCGAGTCGAGCGGCCAGGTTGCCATCACGGTCCTTCGGTCCGGCCCGGCGACGACACCGGCCTCCGTGGACTACTCGGTCCAGAACGGAACCGCCCAGGCGGGCACTGACTTCACGGCCACGTCCGGCACTCTGAATTTCGCTGCCGGCCAGACGTCCCAGACCTTCACGGTACCCCTGGCCGTGGGCGACGATTTCGACGGCACGCGCTCGGCCGAGCTGGTGCTGTCGAGTCCGCAAGGGGCGAGCCTGGGTTATCCGACGGCCGTCCTCGACTTGACCGCCAACCCCCGCGCCAATTCCCCTGGCAATGGCGCCAACTTTAGGGTCAATGCCCCCCTCAAAATCTCAAACTGTAACACCAACGGCGACAACCACGAACTGCGAGCACGACCCCGCCGGCCCCGGCGGTCACGAGCGTCGCGCCGGTGAAACACAGGGGGAGCATCGCGAAACTGGTGATCACTTTCGATAAGGCAGCCGATCCCGCTTTTGCCGGCAATACGACCAACTATAGCGTGAGCGTGGCGGGGCATCGCGGGCACAAAGAGGGTCGACATCGGACGGCAACTGTGTCGCGGCGCGTGATTGGCGTTGTGAGCGCGGCCTATAATGCGGCGGAGCACCAGGTCACATTGACGCTGGACACGAGGTTACACCGGAGTCAGGCGATCGAGCTCCAGATCGAGGGTACGTCTGGCACCCTGACGGTGGGATGATCGTTATAATATGGGAGTTGCAGAGGGGTCGCGGCCGCGGGAGCTTCATCAAGATGTCGGACCATGCGGGCGGGGAACAGAGCAACGGTCGACGGCCGCCCGACAAGCGACGCGGGGGAACCGGCCGGCGCCGGTACAAATCCGGCCCTCGGTCCAACAGTGGCGCAAGCCCTGGGGGCGCGAGATCCAAGCCTGGCCCGATCGGCCTGAACCGCATCGGCGGCAACGATTTCGAGCTGGTGCATCCGCGTGCGGTCCGGGAAACCGAGCTGGACTACGAAGAGGGAATCGAGCTTTGGAAGGCCGGCGATCCGGAGTCGGCTCGCGACGCTTTGCGGTACACGCTTTCAGCCTGTCATGACAACATCTGGGCCCACGTCGCGCTCGGGCAGATCGCCCTTGTCGAATTTCGGGATCCCGGCCTGGCTCGCGGGCACTTTGGCTATGCGTTTGAGCTGCGCACCGTGCACTGCCCCAGGGGTTCAAGGGTCGCTTGCCGCGAGACCGGCCCAATAATCGGCCCTTTTTCGAGGCGATCGACGGCCTGGCCGAGAGTCTCGAGGCCCTCGGCCGTCATGATGACGCCAAGGGCCTGCGGGCGCTCGGCACTCGGCTGTCGAGCGGGTCACCCTGAGGGCTTTTGGGAAGGCGGTCGCCAGGCCATTTGGCAGGCCCGCCGAATATCGTGTCGTCGGCTAAGTGTTTTTTCGACTTTAGTAATTTTCGGCCTTGCGGGGATTGGCGGATCGAGATAGAACGACCGCACAACGAGACCAAAACGCCGAGGGAACGAGCTGGAAGTCGCGGCCCCCGCAACCGTGCCGACGAAAGGAAAGCCGAAGTTCGATGAGCACAGTCAGGGTTGTCGTGATCTCCATCCCGTTTCCACCCGATCGAGCCAGGGAGCCAAGTCGACCACGGTCGGCGAACCCAACCTGGGCCAAGGTCTCATGATCGTTCGTTCCATCGCCGGAGGCGTGGAGGTCCTCGCGCCGGCGAAGTTAAACCTGTTCTTGGAGGTCTTGGGACGTAGGCCTGACGGCTATCACGACATCGAATCGATGATGGTCGCTGTAAGCCTTTATGATACCTTGACCTTCATTGACGACCCCTCAGGCGAGATCAGCCTGCGGTGTAACGATCCGGCATTGCCGGTCGGAAATGACAATCTTGTAGTGAAGGCAGCCGAGCGCTTAACGGCATCGGCAAAAAGTCTTCGAGGGGCGACGATCGTGCTCGAGAAGACGATCCCGGCGCAAGCGGGGCTGGGGGGTGGTTCGAGCGATGCCGCGGCAACGCTCGTGGCGCTTGACCGGCTCTGGGATCTCCAGACGCCAAGGGAAAAACTCGTGACCCTGGCGGGGGGGATCGGTAGCGACGTGGCGTTCTTCATGCATACTCCAGCCGCTGTTTGTCGCGGCCGAGGTGAGCAAGTGGAGTCGGTTCCTCTGAAGGATGAGCAATACGTAATCCTACCAGTAGAGGGCAGGAAAAA
>CAWHKI010000057.1:0-20285 GCA_963829765.1 uncultured Isosphaeraceae bacterium
GACAAATCGGCCAACCGCCTCGCACCGGTGGACCTCGCTCGCGTTCTGGGCGACGACCCGCCGCCGCTTACCTCGAGTTTGGCAATATCTTTATCCAAGCCCGGCGGTACGATCTGGCCGTAAAGGCCCTTGAACGCGGTCTGGTCTACGATGAGGATAATTCCACGATCTCGCTTACCCTGGCCGACACCCTGCTTAAGCTGAACAAAGGTGAACAAGCCCTGGCCCTGGTCCAGCATCACATCGACCGGCAGACGCCCCTGGTGGAAACCTACGAGCTACTCGCCAAGGTATTGAAGGCATTGGACGTGAGATTGAGATCACTCCCAGGCTGGAAGCGGCCGCGCAGCGCGATTCGAAGAACGTTCCCCTGCAGTATCTCCTGGCCGATCGCTATCGCGAAACGGGCAAGATCGACAATGCGGAGGCCCTTTACAAAGAGCTGTTGGCCTCACAGCCGACGCCCCAGATTTATCGTGCGCTGGCGACTTCGCTTTTGAAGCGGAAGAAATCGGTCGACCTGCTCCGGGTGTTCGGTGAAGCGTGGAGTCGGCCTGAAAGCCAGGAGGCTGTCAAACCGCAACTCCTGGCCGTCGCCCGCGACGACGCGATGACCGACGCCATGCTCGAGGAAGGTTGGAAACAAAACGCGGCCAATCCCAGCGGCTTGTCGAAGGCCGCGCTCGATATCTTGACGATCGTCGCCACCTTCAATCCCGGCGGGATTGCCGCCGACAAGAACCACCGGCTCGAAAAGCTGTTGCGAATTCAGCGTCTCAAATTGGAACAAGCCCCGAGCGTTTTGGCCTACGCGGAAATCGCCGATACGCTCACTCGCATGGGACGTTACGCTCAGGCCGCGACGGCCGTCCAACAGTTGATCGCCAAATATCCCGAGGCCAAGGGGGTGCGCAGCCTGGTTTCCCTTGCTGATTACCATCGCCGGGCCGGTCACATCGAAGCGACCAAGGCCATGCTTCGGGAAGCCATGAAGCTCGATCCCGCTGATGGCGAAGCGCAGCTTAGGTTGGTCGCCGGGCTGCGCCAGGTCGGCCAGATCGAAGACGCGGTTCAGGTCTGCGCAACGCGAGTAAAAAAGAGCCCCAAAACCCGGCGTATGAGCTCGCCCTGGCGGAGCTCCTCTCCAAGACCGATCACGAGGACGAGGCGATCAAGCTCTTGGAGGACATGCTCAAGCGCCATGCCGACAACGATCAGGTCGTGACGGTGGTACGGCAGACCCTTTCGGTCATCTACGTGAACCGGGGCGACTATGGGAAGGGAGAGGCCCAGCTCGAGCTTCTCCTTGCTCGAAACCCGGATGATCCCTTGCCCAACAACGACCTGGGCTACCTCTACGCGGAGCAGGGCAAGAACCTCGAGAAGGCCGAATTGATGATCCGCAAGGCCCTGCAGGAAGAGCCGGACACCTATGCTTATCTCGACAGTCTGGGTTGGGTCTTGTTCAAGCAGGGCAAGACCAAGGAGGCACTGGCCCCGCTCAAGAAGGCCGCCGAGCAGATGAAATCGGATGCCCAGGAGCGGGGATCGGCGTCCGACGCCACGGTCCTCGAGCACTTAGGCGACGTGTACTTTCAGCTCCAGCAACTCGGTCTGGCGGGTGATACCTGGCGGCAAGCGGCCCAAGCGGCCGCGCAGGCCGTTCCGCCCGATAAGCGATTACCCGAGATTCGCAAGAAAATTGAATCATTGGAAAAACTGGGGCCCATGCCCAAGCCGGCGGCGGGTCGGACACCTTAAACGTGACCATCGAATAGAGAGCAGAGATGGCGGGACATTCCCATTCAGCCAATATCGCCCATCGCAAAGGGCTGGTCGACGCCAAGCGAGCCAAGCTTTTCACCAAGCTGTGCCGCGCGGTCTACGTGGCCGCGCGCAATGGCGGCGGCGACCCCGCCGCCAACATGCGCTTGCGCTACTCCATCGATAAGGCCCGCTCGTTCAGCGTTCCCAAGGAGAATATCGAGCGATCGATCAAAAAGGCGACCGGCGAGCTCGGCGCCGAGAATTTTGAAGAAGTGGTTTACGAGGGATATGGTCCCGGCGGAGTGGCCGTGCTCTGCGAGGCCCTCACCGATAATCGTAACCGAACCGCCAGCGAGCTGCGCCGGCTCTTCGAGTTGGCCGGTGGCAACCTCGGGGCCAGCGGATGCGTCGGTTATCTGTTTAATTTCAAGGGCCTGTTCGTCATCGATCCCAAGAACGTCGCCGAAGACCGCCTGATGGAGACGGCCCTCGATGCCGGGGCCGACGACGTCCAGCTCGTCGAGGGTTTTTACGAAGTCACTTGCGACCCCAAGCTGTTTGAGACCATGCGCAAGCGGCTCGAGGAAGAGCGGATTCCCACCGAATCGGCCGAGACCAGCTACATTCCGTCGACGTCGGTTGACCTGGATGTCGAGAACGGCAAGAAAATGCGCAAGCTCAGAGACATGCTCGACGAAAACGACGACGTTCAGAACGTCTACGCCAACGACAATATTCCCGAGGAAGCCATGGCGTCGTGATCGCGCGGCCCGACACTTGAACTCGTGGATAACGATCAGATTGCAACGTCTTGACCACTGAGACCATTGAGATTGAGGGCGAAACCCGCGATGGCGACGACCCAATTCGTGAAGTCGGAGCGGCTACGGAAGCTCCCCCCTTATCTGTTCGCCGAGATTGATAAGAAGAAGAAGGCGGCCATCGCCGCGGGCCGCGACGTGATCAACCTCGGGGTCGGCGATCCCGATCGGCCGACTCCGCCGTCGATCATTCGTAGTCTGCAACATCACGCCGAGAACCCGGCGTTTCATCAATACGCCCTCGACCAGGGAGCGCCCGAGCTCAGGCGTTCGATCGCGGCCTTCTGCAAAAAACGATATGGCCTCGATCTCGACCCCGAGACCGAGATCCTCGCGCTTGATCGG
Source organism: uncultured Isosphaeraceae bacterium (assembly GCA_963829765.1). Lineage (GTDB taxonomy): Bacteria > Planctomycetota > Planctomycetia > Isosphaerales > Isosphaeraceae > CAWFRS01. The sequence continues at coordinate 2,934 of CAWHKI010000057.1, forward strand.
CTCGAAGGAAGGGCTCGCGCATTTCCCCTTGGCCGTGCTTAACCCCGGCGAGATCAGCCTGGTTCCCGACCCGTGCTATCCCGGTCTATCGGTCGAGCAGCATGTTTGCCGGGGCCGATGTGTACACCATGCCCCTTGAACCGGGCCTGGGCTTTCGCCCTGATCTCGATGCGATCCCGCACGATGTCTATGCGCTGGCCCGGCTGATGTTTCTCAACTATCCCAACAACCCGACCGGCGGAACGGCCGACCTCCCTTTCTTCGAAAAGGTCGTCGAGCTGGCGCGTGCTCAGAATTTCGTGATCGCGCAAGACGCCGCCTACAACGAGATGTACTACGAGCAGCCCGCCCCAGCATCCTGCAGGTCCCGGGAGCCAAGGACGTCGCCATCGAGTTTCACAGTCTCTCCAAGACGTTCAACATGACGGGCTGGCGCGTCGGCTTCGCGATCGGCGGCGCCCCATGATCGCGGCCTTGGGTCAGGTCAAGGCCAACGTCGACTCGGGTATCTTCACGGCCATTCAGTTCGCCGGCAAGACGGCCCTCGATGACTATGAAAACCTGACTCCGCCGATCCGCGCCTTATACAAGGAACGCCGCGACGCGTTCCTGGGGCACTCAAGAAGATCGGCTGGAACGTTCCCAGCGCTCAGGCCACGTTTTACGTGTGGATCCCCTGCCCCGACTGGCTATACTTCGGCCGAGTTATGCAGCCGGATCCTCGAAGAGGCGGACGTCGTGACCACGCCCGGCATCGGCTTCGGCCGGACCGCCGACGGCTACATCCGCGCCGCCTTGACCGTCGAGACGCCTCGGTTGATCGAGGCCGTCGAGCGGATCGGCAGGCTCAAGCTATGAGCCACGGGTCAGCTTTCACGAAGCCGGAATTGTTGGGCCACGGATGAAACACGGATCGAACACGAATCAGAAGGAAAGGCAAGTAGGGATCCGGACGGGTACCCGCGGCAATTGTTAGGACCGAAGCGATGGCGCTCGAGCACGGTGAAATCACCGAACAGATCGTGGGCGCGGCCTTCGAGGTGCATTCCGTGTTGGGGTATGGCTTTCTGGAAAAGGTTTACCAACGCGCACTGCAAGTGGAGTTAATTGCACGTGGATTAAAGGCCGATACCGCGTACAAGGTCAAAGTGTTTTATAAGGGCACGCTTGTTGGTTATTACGAGGCCGACCTCTTTGTGGAGGAAAGGGTCATCGTCGAGCTGAAGGTTGCCCGGGAATATCAAACGGCTGATGAAGCTCAGCTTCTCAACGAGCTCAAAGCAACAGGAATCAGGGTAGGGTTGCTTATTAATTTTGGACGTAACAAAGTCGAGTTCAGGCAGTTTGTATTCTGATTCGCGCCCACAAGAGGATTGGCTCGAAGCCGGATCTGTTCGCCGGCTAAATCCGTGTTCGATCCGTGTTTCATCCGTGGCTAGAAATGGATAATTCGAATTGCCCTCTCTCGCCTACATCGCACTCGGCAGTAATCTTGGGGATCGCCGCGGTTTTTTGGATTTGGCCGTGGCGGCCTTGGGCGGTACTCCGGGCGTGGCTGTCAAAAACATCAGTTCATTTTATGAAACCGAGCCGGTCGGCGGCCCGCCGGGACAGGGACCGTTTTTGAATGCCGCCGCCGTACTGGAGACGACTCTGGAGCCAATGAGCTTGCTTGAAGTACTGCGGCAGATCGAAGAGACTTTCGGCCGGGACCGGACGGTGCACTGGGGCGAGCGAACGCTCGACCTCGACTTGCTGTTCTTCGACGACCGGATCATCGACACGCCCCAATTGACTGTTCCCCATCCCCGCATGGCCGCACGCTGCTTCGTCCTCGAACCCCTCGCGGAAATCGCCCCCGAGGCCGTCGATCCGGTCACGAAACGGACCGTCCTCGAGCTGCTCGCGAAGCTTGATGGAAAGCAAAGGTAATGGCTACCCGCATTTCGTCCCCTTGTCGCTGGGCTGAGCCTCTTTTATCATTCGTGCACAAAAGACTCCCCCGATCACCTCAGGAAACACGGCGGTTATGGGTTAGCGATGGCCAAGAAGGATAAGAGCAAGCCGAAGGCAGCGCCAAAGGCCGATGAATCGGGAATGAAGGTCGTCGCGCGCAACCGCCGCGCGCGGCACGATTACGAGCTCTTGGAGCGGGTCGAAGCCGGGATCGTCTTAACGGGAACCGAGGTCAAGAGCCTGCGCGGGGGCAAGGCCAACCTGGAAGACGCCTATGCCGAGGTGAGTGAGGGCGAGGTATGGTTGATCGGCTGCGACATACCGGAATACCTTCAGGCCAACCGGATGAATCACGTTCCCAAGCGTCCGCGCAAGCTCTTGCTGCACCGCCGCGAGATCACCAAGCTTGATACCAAAACGGGCGAGAAGGGAATGACCATCGTCCCGCTGTCGATCTATTTCAAGAAAGGGATGGCCAAAGTCGAACTGAGCACCGCCCGCGGTCGCAAGACTTACGACAAGCGCGAGGCGCTCAAGAAACACGACGCCCAACGCGAGATCGATCGGGGCATGCGGCGGCGGTGAGTGCTCGGAGCGTCGGGGTCGGAGCGTCTGTGCTTATCGGACCTCGCACATCACGGCCTTCCGGGCTTGGAAATGGCTGCGGAGCATGCCGGATAGGTATTTTCTTAAGGGGTCGTCAAAGTACTTGGCAAGAAGAAAGGCAAGCAAGAGCGAGATTGCGAAACCCTCCAACGTGGGAAGCCACCAGGAAGAGTCATTGAATTCATACATGCCGTTAATTGCCCTCATGCCATTGACAAGGGGCTGGTGGATGCAGTACATCGGATAGGAGAGCCAGCCCAGAAAATGACTCAGCGCCCTAAATCGCTCGTTGGCGGGGGTCATCATGACGCCAAGAGACACTGCCAGAGGCACGAAGCAACCAACGACCGCGAAGTAATGCAAGCCTCCAAGCTCGTAAGGGAAGGAGAAAACGACAATCAAGGCGATGCCCAAGACGATCTGCTGATGCCGGATCTTTAGGAACGCCGCCGCCAACTTGGTTGCCCTCAGTCTGTCGCGGCATTTGTAAATCACTATCCCACATGCCATACAGTAAAGCACTCTGGGAACCCCGACCCAGAAACGCTCCGTGCGCCAACCGGCGTTGATAAAGAGCCTGACCGTCGTATGGCCGTTTTCGTCAAGTCCGAGCATGATGCTGCCTAACAGCATAATCACATAATTCACTGCTGTGAAAACCACAAGTGGCTTGAGCCGCATCCGCACCACCAGTGGAAACAAAAGGCTACCCAGCATCTCGAAAAAGGTAGACCATAATGGGCCATCAGCCGGGAAAACGGGCACATTATGCCCCACGCCGAAGTAGGGCAGGAAAAAGATGTTAACTCCCAGGGACGCAAGCACTTCCGATGGAAAGCATAGCCAATAACTGACCGGCAGAGCAAAGAGGATGGCTGATCCGAAGAGGAGCCCGATCAAGAACATTGGGTAGAGGCGCACGAGGCGGCGAAGGACATACTCGGATGCCGTCATCCCTTGCTCGAGTCTCTCCCGATACGCATGAGTGAGCACGAAGCCACTCAGGATAAAGAAGAAATCTAAAGTCCCGTGCCCATTTAAGAGGAATATGCTTCTAAAGTCTCCACGAACGTGAGTTTCGTGATGGAAGTGAGCGATCGTAGCGATAACAGCGCCGAATCCTGCGCAGGGCATCGAGAGACTCAAAAAACTCAGGATTTTTAACGCCGTGCATAAACATTCCATGATGTGAAGCCGATCACAATTGGTTTTGCCCTTCGCCCAAGCCCTGGGCGCGAGCGTGCCCCGCGTGAGCGGGTGCCAGATACGGTAGCGGGCCTATCTCTTGCCGACCATGGACTTGCGAAAACAGGGCTTCAAAAGGGTGTCGCGAACGAGTTATTCTCTCTGAAGTCGACGGAACCAGAAAAATCCACATTCGAGTGGAGCAAGAATCATGCTCGCCTCAATAGCCGCCGCTGTCAAGTTGACTAGGGATCCGGTAATTCCAACAGCAGGAGCGAGAAAGTTGCGTTCGGTCAACATCTTGGACAAGAGCCTTGCAGCACCCAATTCGATCGTTTATCATAAAGTTGCTTTAGTTCACTGATAAGGCCGGTCCGCTAACAGGTCGCTACGGAGAAGGTTTCGTGCGTGAGCGTTTGTTTTCTAGGCGGTAGTCTGGGAGTTAACTCAAATTGCAGAAACGACTTGCGGATTTCAAGCCAGACAAAAAGTAGGGAACTCCGCGAGAAACGAAGAACTGGTCTGTAGCCACTCGGCGTAAGTCTTTATTTACATTCACTCGTTTCTCGGACAGGCCGCTAGGGTTGTGGTCCACGAAGAGCGAGAAGGTGAGCGGTGCACCGTCGGCCGGAGAAGAAATGGCCACGATCATCTGGCAGGCATAACCATGTTGGTACTACCGCCTTCCTGGATGTACAGTGGCGTTGAAAGAGCCTCGACGCAGGACGTGCCTGGGCGATCAGAAGTCGTTTGTCGGCGCGGTAGGTAACCGTTAAAAAGGGGACCCGCCTACGCGGATGCACGGTTGGCTCCGAAATAAGGATAATAATTGCAGGTCCGCAATACCAAACCAGTCTTTTTCACCGTGTCAGTCTCTAGCGGAACACAACTGGGTACTATTTATGGTGGCTCGCTCTGCTCGTCAAGTCGAAGTCGGCCACATTTGTTCCAGCAGCGTGGCTTTCCCGAGTGTCCACACCTGTGACAGCACGCACTATGATACTGTCTTATTGCACCGGCTCCGGAGTGATGCCGTATTGGGGGAACTCAAGTCGTGATCAACGTGCGCTCCAAGCCTGCGTCGGAATTGGCCGTGACTCGGTGTCACGACCCGATTGCCATCGTAGGGATCGGCTGCAGGTTTCCCGGCGACGCCGACAGTCCCGAGCTGTTCTGGAACTTGCTGCGGGACGGGACCGATGCAATTACGGAAGTACCGGGGGACCGCTGGCACCTTCCCACCTTTTATCACCCGGACCCGGAGAGGCCTGGCAAGACGTACACGCGACACGGCGGTTTCATTAAAAATGTGGACCAGTTCGACGCGCATTTTTTCGGTATTTCCCGCCGGGAAGCCGAGCGAGCAGACCCTCAACAGAGGCTACTTCTGGAAGTCGCCTACGAGGCGATCGAGGACGCGGGGTTGCCGCTGGAACAGATCGCCGGTTCGCGCACCGGGGTTTTTATCGGGATCGCGAGTTATGACTATGGCGTGATGCAATTAAGCGTCGATGAGCGAGAGTCGATCAACGCTTATAACAACCTCGGGGCGGCTCTGTGCGTTGCGCCGAACCGCATCTCGTACCTTTTCGATCTTCACGGGCCCAGTCTTGCCGTTGATACGGCGTGCTCGTCGTCGCTGGTCGCGACCCACCTCGCCTGCCAGAGCCTATGGAGAGAAGAATGCGGCATGGCGCCGGTGGGGGGAGTCAACACCATGCTGCGACCGGAGTGGACGATCGGTTTCAGCAAGGCGTCGATGCTTGCCCCTGATGGTCGCTGTAAGAGCTTCGATGCCCATGCTGACGGGTACGTCCGCTCCGAAGGCGCTGGGGTCATCGTCCTCAAACCGCTGGCGGCATGCGCTGGCCGACGGCGATCGGGTCTACGCCTTGATCCGGGCATCCGCGGTAAATCAGGATGGCCGAACGGGGGGAATCTCGGTCCCGAACCCCGACGCCCAGGAACTGATGCTTCGGGACGTTTACCGCCAGGCCGGCGTCCTTCCCTCCCAGGTTCATTACATCGAGGCGCACGGCACGGGGACGCCCGTGGGCGACCCGATTGAGGTGGAAGCCCTCGGACGGGTGTTCGGCGGCTTCCGCCCCGCGGACACGCCTTGCTGGATCGGTTCGGTCAAGAGCAACATCGGCCATCTCGAGGCCGCGTCAGGCATGGCGGGGTTGATCAAGGCGGCCTTGTGCTTAAACCACGGCGAAATCCCGGCCAACCTGCATTTCGAGACACCGAACCCCCGGATCCCCTTCGCGAGTCTCGGGCTGCGGGTTCCCACGGCGCTCGAGGCGTTCCCCGCTTTGAGCGACTCGCCGCGAGTCGCCGGCGTGAATTCATTTGGCTTTGGCGGTACTAACGCCCATGTCGTGCTCCAGGAGCCGCCGACGTCCGGCGAAAGGCAAACTTCGGAACGGCGGCTGGCCGGCGGCTGGCCGCTGGTGCTTCCGATCTCCGCTCGAAGCCCGGCAGCGGTCAGGGCCCTTGCCGAGAGCTATTTGACCAACGTGGTGGAGCGAAACGGAGACCCCGAGGTTTCCCTGGCCGACGTCTGCTTCACCGCTGGCAGGCGCAGGTCCCATCATAACGACCGCTTGGCGATCGTCGCTCGGTCCAAAGACGAGCTCGCGGAGCACTTGCGGGTATTCCTGGCCAATGAGACACATCCTTGCGTCTCCTCTGGCGTTAAGCCCGCGAGCCGGGGCCGAAAGCTGGTTTTCGTCTTCACGGGTATGGGGCCTCAATGGTGGGGAATGGGGCGTCAACTCCTGGAAGAAGAGCCGGTGTTTCGTCGTTCCGTCGAAATCTGCGACAAACTTTTTCGCGAACATTCGAGCGTCTCGTTGCTCGCCGAGCTCTTTGCGGACGAGCGGCAATCACGCATCAATGAAACGGAGGTGGCACAACCGGCCATTTTCGCATTGCAAGTGGGACTGGCCGCGGTCTGGGAGGCCCTTGGCGTCAGGCCGGATGCGATCGTCGGCCACAGCGTCGGCGAGGTTGCCGCCGCGCACGTTGCCGGGGCGCTCGCCATCGAAGACGCGGTTCGGGTGATCTATTACCGTAGCGTCTTGCAGGCACGGACAGCCGGGCAGGGAAGGATGCTGGCGATCGGCTTGCCCCCGCATGAGGCCGAGCTCATGCTCAACGGCTACCAGGGGAAAGTCTCGATCGCGGCGGCAAACAGCCCGGTAGCCGTCACGCTTTCCGGGGATCCAAACGTTCTCGCCTCAATCGACAAGGAACTGGCTTCACGGGGCGTCTTTTCCCGGTTTCTGCGTGTCGATGTCCCTTATCACAGCCCCGCGATGGAGCCCCTCAAGCTCGAATTGCTGGATGGCTTGTCCTGTCTGCGTCCCCTCTGCCCCTCCATCCCGCTTTTTTCCACGGTTACGGGGCAGGCGATCACGGGGGCTGATCTGGACGCTAGCTATTGGTGGCGCAACGTGAGGTCACCCGTTCTGTTCGCCGCGGCGGTTGCCGAGTTGAAGGCGAGGGATTACGAGCTCTTCCTCGAGCTGGGGCCGCATCCGGCCCTGGCAGGATCGATCTCCGAGTGTTTTGTTGGTTCGGAAATCGAGCCAACGGTGTTCGCCTCCCTCCGGCGTCATGAACCCGACCAGGTTACGATGCTCGCGGCCGTGGCAAGGCTCTACTCGGTGGGATATCCGATCGACTGGAAGCTTCTCGATAGCGGGGGTGGCGGGATCGCGTCTGCCACGCTACCCTTGGCAACGGGAGCGGCATTGGAATGAGTGCGAGCGGTTGCGGCTGGACAGGGTGGGCCCGGCGCCTCACCCGCTACTCGGACGCCGGCTCGAGTGCGCGGTTACGGCGTGGAGCAACGAGCTTGATGCCAAGAGCCCTGAATACCTCGCTGACCATCGCGTGCAGGGGGCCGTCGTTTACCCCGCCGCGGCCTTCGTCGAGTCTACCTTGGCGGCGGCTAAGGAGGTCTGGGGCCCTGAGGCTTTCGTATTGAAAGACGTCGCGATCGAAAAGGCGCTGTTCTTGACGCAACGAGAGCCTCGGACCGTTCAATTCATTCTCGATGCGAATCAAGCATGTTTCGAGATCTTCAGTCGCTCCCAAGCCTCAGACAAGGCGTGGACCCGGCACGTGATGGGGGGAGTAGACAAGCTCGCCCGAAACCCCGCCCCGCAGCCCGTCTCGCTCGAAGATATTCGCGGCCGGTTAGGCCAAGTGGTCTCAGCCGAGTCGTGCTATCGGCGATTTATTCGGATCGGCCTGGAGTACGGGCCGAGCTTCCAGGGGATCGAACGGATCTGGGTGGGTGAAGATGAGGCCCTGGCCCGACTGCGGTTCCCCGCAGGGACTGGCGAAGACGGCTACTCGCTCCATCCCGCCGTCCTCGACGCGTGCTTTCAGGCTCTCCTCGGTGCCTTGCTGCAAACGGCGCCGGCCGCGGGGGCAGAAGGGCGACTCTTCTTGCCCGTGCGGATCGATCGCCTCGAGTACCGACAGCCCCCGAAGGGCCGGCTGTACGCTCATGCCCGACTCGCGGCGCACGACGCGACTCGGATCGTCGGCAACATCAACCTGATCGACGAGACCGGAAATGTGATCGTCGGAGTGCACGGCTTTGGGTGCCAGGCGATCGATGGCGCCGCCGACAACGTGCACGACTATCTGTATCAATACCAATGGAAATACAAACAACGACCGGGAGAAATCCGCACCCGCTCGATGGTCCGCGGGCTGCCCTCTCCCACGCAGCTTCGGGAGCGTCTCGCTCCCGAAGTTGAACGTCTGCGCAAGCGACTGGCTCGCGATCTTTATTACGAAAAGGTCGAGCCTCGGAACAATGAGCTGGTCACGGCTTACATCTTGCAAGCGTTTCGCGAACTGGGATGGTCCCCCCGGTCGGGCGAACGGTTGGCGGGGGACATCCTGGCGGACCAACTGCATATCGTCGCCCAGCACCGACGATTGTTCCATCGGTTGCTAAGGCTACTTGCCGAGGCGAGCGTCTTGCGGGCGGCCGGCGATTGCTGGGAAGTGAACGGGCCGGTCAAGCCCGCGAGCGTGACGGCACTTTGGAGGTCGCACTGGCACGACTTCCCTGCCTACCAGTCGGAACTAACTTTGATCCGACGGTGTGGAGAACAGCTTGCCAACGTATTGCGCGGCACGGTCGACCCACTCGACGTTCTTTTCGCCGAGACATCGGTGGCGCTGACGGAACAACTCTACCAGGACGCCCCGGGCTTCAGGATCTTCAACCTGATCGTCCGGAGGGTTATCGACCTCGCCGTCGGTCGGCTCCCGGCCGGCCCAACGGTGCGGATCCTCGAGATCGGCGGCGGCACCGGGGGTATGACGTCGCACATACTGACCAAGTTGCCAGCGGACCGAATTGACTACGTTTTCACAGACGTCAGCCCGGTGCATCTGAGCCACGCCGAACAGAAGTTCCGCGAGCACCCGTACATCCAATTTCGAGCTCTGGACATCGAGGTCGACCCGACCGCGCAAGGGTTCGAGGCACACTCGTTCGATGTAGTCGTTGCGTCGGACGCGATACACGCCACGAGCGACCTGCGGAAAGCGCTCGGACACGTCCGAACGCTGCTGGCCTCTGAGGGATTACTGGTGTTGCTCGAGGGAACGTCTACACCGGGCTGGCCTATTATCACGTTCGGGCTGCTCAAGAGCTGGTGGGCGTTCACGGACGTAGGCTTGAGAGGAGACGACGCGTGGATCTCACAACAGTCCTGGCAGGCGGTCCTCGCGGCCTGCGGCTTCGCCGACGTGTCCATCCTCTCGGACACGGACGATAAGGCGCGTGCCCTGCAGAGCGTGATCCTGGCAAAAGGCCCGAAGGTCCAGGAGTCAGCCGTCCCTGCCCCCGCACTCGGCCGCCCATTCGACAAACAGGGCGCCTGGTTGATCTTTGGCGACCGTGCCGGTGTCGGGCGCAGTCTCGCTGACCGGTTGAGTCAATCGGGCGAGGCCGTCATCGTCGCCTCGCCCGCAACCGTCTTCGAGCGACTTGCGGCGGATCGCTTTCTGATCCGACCGGAGTCGCGGGACGACGTGCAACTGGTGCTCGACGCGGCCGATGCAAGCGGCTGTCGGGGTATCATACACCTCTGGAGTCTCGATGCGCCTTCCGCCGACCAGACGACTCTCGCTTCTTTGCAAACGGTCGAAACTCTGGGCTGTCTGAACGCGCTCTTGCTGGTTCAGGCGCTCGCGACATCGACATCGCGTGATCTCCCTCGCCTCTGGCTTGTGACCGGCGGCACCCAGATCATCGGCGGTACCAACGATGAAGGCTCGCCGGCCCAATCGCCTCTCTGGGGCCTTGGCCGGACCATCGCCAACGAATACCCGCAGCTTCGCTGCACGATGGTAGACCTCAGTGCTCGACCGTCCGCTGACGAACTCGAGTCGTTCCGCGCGGAATTGCAGGCAGACGATGCGGAGAACGAACTCACGTTGCGGGGCGACGCGCGATACGTGCACCGCCTCTCCCGGGTGGCGCTGGCGGACCTTCGTCAGGCTGGGCAGCCAAAGGATGGGGACGGCAAGGATATTCCGTTCCACGTGGAGATCACCACGCCCGGGATCCTCGATGGCTTAAGAGCCATTGCTTGGCCACGCCGCGATCCCGGCCCGGGCGAGGTCGAAGTGCGGATCCAAGCGGCGGGTCTCAACTTTAAGGACGTGATGCTGGCCATGGGCCTGTTGCCGGACGAGGCTTTGGAGGGGGGTTATTCAGGACGATACTTAGGGTACGAGTGCGCGGGCACTGTCGTTGCCGTCGGCAGTCACGTGAAGAACCTCGCAGTCGGTGACGAGGTGCTCACTTCCGGGCGGGGAACACTGGCCAAATACACAACCCTGGATGCGCGGTTCGCGATCCGCATACCCTTGGGAATGAGCCACGAAGAAGCAGCGACTATTCCGATCGCATTTCTCACGGCCTTTTATTCGCTCCACTACCTTGGCCGGATGAGCCGGGGCGATCGCGTCTTGATCCACGCGGCGGCGGGAGGCGTCGGGTTAGCGGCGATCCAACTCGCCCAGCGAGCCGGCGCGGAGGTCTTCGCGACGGCGGGTAGCCCGATGAAGCGAGACCTCCTGCGTGCGCTGGGAGTGAAATATGTAATGGATTCTCGTACCTCGTCTTTCGCCGACGAAGTGATGAGGTTTACCAACGGAGAGGGAGTCGACATCGTCCTCAACTCCCTAGCAGGCGAGGCCATCCCGCTCTCGCTTTCAACCTTGCGGTCTTATGGCCGCTTTCTCGAGATCGGCAAACGGGACATTTATGAAAATACCCGCCTGGCGCTTCGTCCGTTCCGTAAAAGTTTGTCGTATTTCGCCGTCGATCTGGACCGCTTGCGAGCGGAGCGCACGGACCTGTGCCATGAAATGCTTCAGGAATTGATGCGAGGTTTCGAGTCACGAGAGCTCTTCCCCTTGTCGCATCGCGTGTTTCCCGTTGAGAACTTGGCCAACGCATTTCGTTACATGGCACAGGCCAAGCACACGGGAAAGGTCATCATCTCTATGGACGAAGAGGTTGAGGTGGCCCCGCCCTCCGGCGCACTGTTTACATGCCGGTCAGACGGGACTTACCTGGTGACCGGAGGGTTGGGCGGGTTTGGGCTAGCGGTGGCCGAATGGCTAGTCGAGCACGGTGCGAGACACCTCGTCCTCTTGAGTCGTAGCGGGGCATCGACGGCGGAGGCGCGTTCGGCCGTGGCCACCATGAACGCGCTCGGTGTCGAGGTCATGGTCGCCACGGCCGACGTGGCTCAAGAGGCGGAAGTCGCCCGTGTCCTGGCCGAAGTTCAACGATCAATGCCGCCCCTTCGGGGCGTCTTCCACGGTGCCATGGTCCTGAGCGACGCCTCCATCCCGAACTTGAATCCGGCTTCCATGCGGGTGGCCCTCGACCCCAAGGTTCGCGGTGCGTGGAATCTCCACTCGCAAACCCAGACTATGCCGCTCGATTCATTCGTCTTGTTCTCGTCATTCACCGCGGTGATCGGTACCCCAGGACAGGCGAACTATGTTGCCGCCAACGCATTTCTCGACGCCTTGGCGCTGTACCGGTGCGCCCGCGGGCTGCCGGCCCTTTCGGTCGCTTGGGGGCCAATCGGCGACGTGGGGTTCGTCGCGAGAAACCCCCAGGTGAGTCAGATGCTCGAGCAATTCGGTGTCCTCACTCTGTCGTCGCACTTGATGCTCAAGAAGCTTGGGGAACTGCTACCCCAAGTCAGGGGGAATGTGGCCATCGCGCAAGTGGACTGGCGGCAGCTCGCCCGCATCCAGACGGCAGTCGGCTCACCACGGTTCGCGCACTTGGTCGATGCGAATGTCGTCGAAGGCGATGAGAAGGGGAGTTCGCTGATCTCGGTCCTCCTCACCGCCGGATCGGACGAGCGCCACGGGTTATTGGAGCCGTACGTGTTGGACCAGGTTGCCAAGGTGATGGGCGGCTCCCCGTCGAAGCTGGATATTGCGCAACCGATCCTCAACCTTGGCCTCGACTCGCTCATGGCTGTGGAGCTGCAGAAACAGGATCCGTACCGAGCTGGGCGTGGATGTTCCCCCCGTGAAGTTCATGGAGGGGCTAAGCGCGGCGGGGCTTACGAGCTATGTCATCGACGAGTTGTTCAACTCTCGGTCCCAGTCCGAACCACTTGCGACTTCGTCCGCCGCGAACCCCGCCGTCGCAGCTAGCACTCGCACGAACAACGGTGCCCACGATCCGGGCCCGGGCAAGTGGTCGTTGACCGGGAAACTTGATGCGGCGGCCAATGGACTCGACGAGCTGACTGACCATGGGGTCGAAGCTTAGTTGACAGAGCCTGGATAGGGCGCGGTGAAGCGTGCTAGACTCTCAACATGAGAAAACACGATCTCGGAGCTCGATGGTTTTTTTGTCGCCTGCCACGCCCGCAGCCGTGCATTCGGCTGCTCTGTTTCCCGCAGGCTGGAGGACTGACGACTCTTTTTCACGCCTGGCCGGAGCTCTTGCCCTCCGCCGTTGAGGTCCTGGTCGCTCAACTCCCTGGACGAGAACGAAGGCGCGGCGAGCCGCTACTCACGGATCTCGACGTGTTGACCAGCGGCTTTGTCGAGGCTTTGGGCAGCTATCTAGATCGCCCAATTGCGATCTTTGGACATAGTGCCGGAGCACTGATTGGATTTGAGGTGGCGCGGCGGCTACAAAGGCAAGGTCAGCCTCCACGGCACCTGTTCGTCTCCGCCCGCCGCGCGCCGCATCTTCCATCACCAGATCCGCCCGTTCATCAAATGCCCCTCGATGTGTTCCTGAGTGGGCTGGAAAGACGTTGCGGTCCCTTGCCCGCGGCGGTGCGCGACGATCCAGAATTGCTCCAGCTTTTTCTGCCGATCATCCGTGCCGACGCGACCTTGCTCGAGCGGCACACGTACGTCCCGAGCGAACCCCTAGCGTGTCCGCTCACCGCTTATGGCGGCACGGCCGACGCGAGTGTGACGTTGTCGGAACTGGAGGCTTGGCAAACTGAGACTCGACTTGACTTCAAGCTAAGATTGTTTGCGGGAGATCACTTCTTTCCGCAAACGGCGCGAGACGATCTGCTCGCAGACTTGTCGGCACGCCTTGCAACATGCTCCTTGCCGCCATCGGGATCGTTTCTGTTGTGAAATGGAGATCGCCGTGGCCACGGTGATTGGGGGAAAACCCCAGAACTGATGCGACCGACTCAGAGGAATCGAGACATGCCAGCCAAGAAACCGAAGCAATCAGACGAGAAAGACCCGAAGCACTCGGAGGAACAGCGCCAAGCGGTTACCAAGGCCGGCGCAATCTATCAGTTCAAGGTCACCCTGAAAGAGAGCCAGCCACCGATCTGGCGGCGGTTTCAGGTGAGGGATTGCACGCTGGGTGAATTTCACGAAGTCCTTCAGGTGATCATGGGGTGGGAGGATTGCCATCTACACCAGTTCATCATCCGGGGCGACTACTACGGGCCCGCCGATTGCGAAGACGCCGACTGGGATACGGAAATGCGGGACGAGCAAAAGTTCTCGATCGGCCAGGTCGCCGAGCCGGGCCGGACGGGCCGCTTTATTTACGAATATGACTTCGGAGATTCCTGGCAGCATGAGATCGCTCTTGAGAAAGTTCTCGATCCTGAGCCGAATGTTTCCTACCCACGCTGCATCGGAGGGGCAAGAGCATGTCCACCAGAGGACGTAGGAGGCATATGCGGCTATTACGACTTTCTGGAAGCACTCAGCGACCCCAACCACGAGGATCACGACGATAAGGTCGAATGGATCGGCGGGACGTTCGACCCCGAGACGTTCGACCTCGACGCCGTGAACCGAAGGCTGAAAAAGATTCGATTTTGCACTCAGTAGCTCGGGAAAAGAGGATCATCGGGTGAATCCTTTCAGCGGAACGCTGCGGAAGTCGGGCGGTATCGCACGGGGAGCTCGATCACGATGGCAGTGAAGAATCTCGCGGAGCTCGCCGAAGAATCGGCCGAGCGGCTCGGAGATCGGTCGATCTATGAAATCGAAGGAGAACGGTTCACCAACTGGCAACTGCTCGACCGCTCGCGCCGCTTGCACGCGGCACTGGCTGACTTGGGCCAGACGCGCGGCGGCAAAGTCGCCGTCGTGATGATGAACAATGCGCTCGTGTTCCCGGTCATGCAGGGTATCATGCGCTGCGGTGGCACAGCCGTTCCGGTGATGCCGCAGTCGACCGCCAGCGAGTTGCGATATGTATTCGCCGACGCCGAAGTGCAGTTTGTTGTCACCGATGCCGATCGCCTGTCGGCGGTGCGCGAGGCGGTCGCCGGATTGCGGCATGTCCGCGCAATCCTGGTCGTAAGGCGGCGCCGATCATGCCGAAGCTTCGCCGCCCGAGCTTCGCCTGGAGAGTTTGCTCCAGACCGCTCCTCGCACGGCGTTGCCGCAGATCGCTCCCGAGGACATCGCGGTCATGCTCTATTCTTCTGGCACAACGGGCCGCGCCAAGGGCGTGCTGCTCTCGCACGCCAATTTACTGGCCGGCGCCGCGGCGGTTTCCGACGCGGCGGAGCCGCACATCTGGGAAGGACCGCAGAATCACGGTCAGCGCCATGCCCATCGCGGCACATTTTCGGCGTGGCGATGATGAACGATCTGCTGATGACACCCGAGCATCTGGCCGATCAAACCCTGTTGGTGCAATTACGCTGGTTCGATCCCGAGCGCTTCATGGCCCTGATCCAGCAGCATCGTTCAACGGTGACGGCTGCCGTGCCCGCGATCTTGGCCGTGCTGCTGCATCATCCCCGTCGTGCGTGAATACGACCTGTCTTCGCTCAAGGAGATTATTTGCGGCGGCGCTCCGCTGCCCGTCGAGCTGGCCCAGGCGTTCATGCGTCGCTTTCCCGTGCGGATTCGTGAGGTCTACGGCCTGACCGAAGGCTCGGGCATGGGTTCGATCAATCGCCGCACCGAGCCGTATCGACCGGGTTCGGCCGGTCGGGTCTACCGGAACGTCGAGCTGCGAATCGTCGACGACCAAGACCGCCCGCTGAGCAGCTTTCGAGCGCGGTGAAATCTGCATCCGCGGGCCGGTCACGATGCTAGGGTATCACAATCGCCCGAAAGAGACGGCGCAGATGCTCCGCGGCGGTTGGCTGCATTCTGGGGACATCGGCTACCTGGACGACGAGGGTTACCTGTTCGTCGTCGATCGCAAGAAGGATCTGATCATTCGGGGCGGCGAGAACATTTACCCGGCTGAACTCGAAGCCGTACTGCACGAACATCCGGCGGTGGCGGAAGCCGCCGTGGTGGGCGTGCCCGACGAGATCTACGGCGAGAACGTAGTGGCCTTCGTCGTTGTCAAGCCGGGTGCGCAGCTTGGCCACGACGAGGTGATCGAGCACGTCTGCCGGAAAGTCGCCCGCTTCAAGGCCCCGACTCGCGTGCACTTTGTGGAAACGCTGCCCAAGAGCAATATCGGCAAAGTGTTGCGCCGTGTGCTGCGCGACCAGGCGACGGCGGCGCGATAGTCAGAATGCGAGACGAATCGCCACCCGGACGACCAGCGGCGGATTCTGAACTGTGGCATCGTCCCGATCTCCATCGCGTCGTTTCTACTTCCGTGAAGGAATGTCAAAAGCTCCTGCACGTTCGACCCACAGGGCGTGCCCAAGTTGCGAGCATGGACGTCGGCTTGAACGCGGCCGCGCACGACCGGTCGCCTGAACCGTTCGATCGTAACCAGAACAGCAGCCCCTGTTTGCTGACGATGCCTAGCCATTTGGACACGTGCGGCGGCTTATGCTCCGGCATGTGGTTTGCTTTGGTTATTCGGCGTTTAGGCGCTTAATTTGTCCGAGGCGAGCGCCTCGGTGTCAAGCGCTTTTGGCTCAATCGATCGTTACGTAACAGGCTGCTGATTGAGCCGGCACCCCGAGGACCTTGTATCGCATGCTTGGATATCTGATCGATATGGATGGCGTCATCTATCGTGGCGGACACCTCATCCCGGGTGCGGACCATTTCATCAACGAGCTGCGACGGGCCGACGTCCCGTTTCGGTTTCTGACCAACAACAGCCAGCGAACCCGGAGGGATGTCGCGACACGCCTGCAACGACTCGACATCGAGGTCGAAGAAGAGCACGTTTACACTTGCTCGCAAGCGACCGCGCGTTTCCTGGCGAAAAAGAAGCCCCACGGCACGGCGTTCGTAATCGGCGAGGGGGGGCTCTTGAATGCGCTACACGATTACGGTTATTCGATCGTCGACAAAGACCCAGACTATGTCGTCGTCGGCGAAGGCCGAACCATCAGCTTCGAAATGGTCGAGGCGGCCCTCCGCATGATCATGGCCGGTGCCAAGCTGGTCGCCACTAACCTTGACCCCAACTGCCCAACCGAGCTTGGCATGCGACCGGGATGCGGGGCGACTGTCGCGATGCTCGAGACGGCCAGCGGTGTCAAGGCGTTCAGTGTCGGTAAGCCCAGCCCGGTGATGCTGCGCGGGGCCCGCAAAGAGCTGGGACTCACCACGGACCAGACGGTCGTCATCGGCGACACCATGGAGACCGACATCCTGGGAGGAACGCAATTGGGCTTCAAGACCATCCTGGTTTTGAGCGGCGGAACTCGCCCTGAAGACCTTGACCGGTACGCCTACCAACCCGACAAGATTGTCGACTCGATCGCCGATCTCAACCACATGCAACTCTTGAACGAATTCAGCGATGCCGACTCTCCGTCAGACGCCATTTTGGCCGGGCTCTAGCCACCGGCAATGGCCCCTACGATAAGAAACGGCTCGGCGCTGCGGCAACCGGGTCCGGGAGCGGGGCATCCGGTGACTCATGGGATAGATCTTGCTCGCACGCGAAGAACCGCACGAATGGTCGTCGCTGGTGCGTTAGGTGGTCGCGGATCGCCCCACGCAGCATGGGATAGCGGGCTTCGAGCCAGTCGAAGACCGCACGCTGGGTGGCCGTACCGTCGACGTCGAGTTTCACCTCTCCGTCAACGATGCTCGCCAGCGTTCGCAGATGATGTGGAAGCACGACCCGGATCATGGGAGTAGCAATACATT
>CAWHKI010000058.1:0-19213 GCA_963829765.1 uncultured Isosphaeraceae bacterium
TCTTCTTCTTGCCGCCACTGGTTCGGTTGCGTATTGCTCCCGCTTGTCGGGTTCGGTGGGCTGGCCGAATTTGCCGATGACTTCCATGACGTCGTCCGCGACATGTCCAGGTCTCGCCCGTGAACGCCCATCGTCAGCTCAATCGTGGGCTGGATATTGTAATGCGTGACTTCCGTCGGAACGGTGTTCAGCTCGATCGAGACGACGTTCCGCATCGGAATCCGGTCTTGGGCTTGTCGGGACGATTGGTCGTGATCGGGATATCGAGCAAGGTCTCGATCGATTTGATGTCACTCTCATAATACTGGACGCCCACGAAATACTGATTCTTGCTCACGGGGTCGATCCAGAAATTATGCTTGTTGAACTGGATGCTCGAATTAAAAGCAGCGACGACGTTGCACATCACGTCTTCCTGAGTGAGCCCCAGCTCGGCCGCCTTGCCGCGATCGACCTTGATCAGATACTGGGGATAATTAAGTCGCTGAATGATCCGCGCGTCGACGATCCCGTCGATCTTCTTGACCTCGTTCTTGATCGAGGTCGCGATCTTATGCGCCACCTTCTCGTTCTTGCCGGTCACCCGGACGCTGATGGGTGTCGATCGGCCCTCGTTCATCGCCGAACGGACCATGCCGCCGGCATCGAACGCAGAACTCGAGATCGCTGAACCGGGAGTTTTTGTTGAACGCGGTTCGGAGAATATGGACATATTCCTGGGCCGATTTAGAGCGTTCCTCGTTCAACTGGATCTTGACCACGGCGTCCATCGGTCCGGCATTCATCGTGTAGGCGGCCGACCAATCTGACGTGACGCCGATCTCCGAGAGAACGAGCTGCAGGTCTTCCTCGCTGATGGTCTCGCGGACGAAATCCTCGACGGCCTTGATCCGCTTTTCGGTTTCCTCGATGCGCAGGCCGCTGGGGCCCGGACGTACATCTCGAACGCTCCGGCGTCGACTTCGGGAAAGAACTCGCGGCGCAGGATCGGCCAGAAGTACCAGTTGACCACGACGAGAAGCCCGTACCCGACGAACACCGTTTTGAGCCGGTGGCGCAGACGAAATCGAGGGCCTTGCCGTAGGACTCGATTGCCTCGTCGATCATCGCCTGCCACCGGTTCCAAGCCCGGATGAACATGCCTGGCCGGCGCCGGTCTGGTGCCGTTGCCGTTACCGATGATTTGAAAGGTGTCGGGAGCATTGTGTTCGGGCTCATGGGCCGCCGGCACGTGGCCGTGGGCGTCGCCATGCCCATGGCCGCCGCCATCAGAGCCTTCCCCGTGGCCACCGGCGTGCCCTTTCAACCAATAAGCACTGCACGTGGGCACCAGCGTTCGCGACAGAATGTACGCGGCGATCATCGAAAACGTCACCGCCATCGCCATCGGCTTGAACAGGAATGGCCCCAGGCCCGGCGTGAATAGCAAGGGAGTGAGCACCATGAAGGTGCACAGCGACGAGACCAATTCGGGCATCGCGACTTCGCTGGCTCCCATGACGGCCGCGTCGCGGGGCGTCGCCCCCATGGCGAGGTGCCGGTGGGTGTTTTCCAGGCAGATGATGGCGCTGTCGATCATGGGCCCGATCGCGAGCGTCATGCCGGCCAGGGTCATCACGTTGATCGTCTGTCCCGTGAAATAAAGTGCCGCCGAACAAGCCATGCACGAAATCGGCAAGGTCATGATCGCGATACCCGTCATCCGGAGCTCGCCCAGGAAAACCAGGATCACCAGCGAGCAGAGGATCGCGCCGATCAGACCTTCCTGAACGAGTGCCTTGATCGAGGCTCGGACGTAGACCGATTGGTCCATGACCAGCTTGAGGCTGATTCCCGATCGAGTGCACCTTTCCTCGAATGACTTGAGCGAACCGCCCAGCGTGTTGACCACGCTCAGCGTACTCGCGCCAACTGGCGATAAACCGGGATGTAAACCTCGCGCTTGCCATCGACACGGACGACGTTGGTCTGAATGAAGTTGGCGTCCGTGGGAGTCGCGACGTCCCGCATGTAAACCGCGCGGCCATTATCATACCGCAAGGGGATGTCCCCCATGTCCTCGACCTTCTCGAACATCGAGTTCGAGTCGAGAACGTAGTCGAGATCGCCGAACTTGGCGTCGCCACTGGGCAAGAACACGTTGGAAGCGTCGAGCGCATTCATGATGTCCTGGGGCGAGAAACCGCGGGCCTGCATCTTCTGCCGGTCGAGATAAGCCATGACCGCCCGGATCTTGCCTCCGAAGACCACCGGGGCGACGGCGCCCGGGATCGACATGATCATATTACGAACTTCATAACGGCCCACGTCGTAGAGGACCGATTCGTTATTGGCCGGGTCGGGGCTGTCGACCGCGACGACGCAAACCGGGGTCATGCGCGGTGGGGTCATAGGGCAGTACGACCGGCGGCAGCGTGCCGGGGGGCAGGTTGGGAATCACCGCCAGCGACAACGAATTGACTTGCGTCAAGGCCCCATTGGGATCGACGTCGCTCTGAAAATAATTGCGGACGATGCTGGCGCCGATGATCGACCGCGACTCTTGCCGCGACGTCCCGTTGGCCTGGCCGGTCCATCGTTCCATCCGGTTGCTGATGTCGTTGGCGATGCTTTCGCCGACATGCCGCCGTAAAAGGTCAGCGTCTGCACGGCGGGGCTCTTGAAGACCGGCAAGATGTCGATCGGGATATGCGTGAGGCTCAAGACCCCCAACAAGCATGAGCGTGAGCGACATGACGATGACGGCGTGAGGATTACCGAGCGATGCTCGAATCAGCCCAGTCATGACGTATGTCCCCGAAATCAAAGATGCCTCGTTTGCCATGCGCATAACCTCGACGCTGACCCGATCAAGGCGACAGCACGATTTTGCGTTGATTCAAAGAATCCACCGGCCCGATCCGATCTAGCAGCGTAGCGGGTGGACCAGGCAGCTCAAGGTCGCGTGGCCGGTGACGGGATAGGCGGGCAGCAGGCGTCGTGAGGAGGGTTGTCAGGTTGGCGAGGCGAAATGGCAACTGTGCTTCGCCCGCACTCCGGCAGTCATCGCGAGCGGATTTCACCGACACGGCTCGCATGCTGACGAGTCGAATTCGTTGCTGCGATCTGGGTAGAAAAGTCGAGCGAATGCCTGGCGGAATCGTCTCGCGTCGTCAATGCGTAGTGTGCCCGGACCGGGACAATCGAGACCGATAGGCCCAGTAAAGCAAGAATCAGAATTCGTGAGAGGCGTGCTTTTCATGGAAGGCGATGATGTTTTCGTTCATCCCAAAGGCGGTTGAGACGACAATCTTTATGTTAACCGTACCCCGATCCGTGTCAACCGCCATGCCCGGTCTGATCAGTATTATCGTCAAGTTAGCCCGATTCTCTGGACGATGCCTTGCGATGAGTCCAGCGAATCGGGACGCCCCGCTCCTAGTCAGCAGGAACCAGGAGGCCACTGTGGAGATGATCAGGAGGATCGTCAGGGCCGCGTCGATGACGGTCATTGCGTCCTTATGTGCTCACCCATTCCATCGGCTGGGCGCAGACACCCGCGCCTGTCCCGTCGACGCCTCGTGACCGCACGCCCGGTCGCCCTTGAACGATCGCACAAGCCCCGAGCCATTGCCCCGGGACGCACCGCTCGGAAGCGGGATACGAGGGATCGCTCCGCCACCGACCTCGCCCGCATCGATCTTGAAGCACGAGGTCCAGCCGATCGACTTGACGACGGCGCTGAACTTAGCGGGCGTCCAGAACCCCGAACTCAATGTCGCACGCACGCGCATCCTCGAGGCGGCCGCACTCCGGCAGCTCGCGGCCGCCTATTTCTTGCCCTCGATCAATTCCGGCATGAATTACGATTCGCACACCGGCAACCTGCAGCAATCGAGCGGTAATATCCTCTCAGTCAATCGCTCAGCTTTGTATATTGGCGCGGGCGCCAACGCGGTCGCGGCTGGCACAGTCAACGTTCCGGGCGTGTTTCTCAACGAGAATGTCGGCTTTGGGATTTTCGCCTACCTGGCGGCCAGGCAGATCGTCCGGCAGCGCGAATTCCAGACAATCGCGGTGCGTAACCAGGTCTTTCTGCAAGTCACCTGGGCGTATAGCGAGCTGCTGCGAGCCGAGGCTCGCCGCGCGGCTCAGATGCAAGCACGAGACGAAGCCCGGGTGATTGCAAAGCTTACGTCCGATTATGCGAAGACCGGCCAGGGCCGGGAGGCTGACGCTAATCGAGCGGCCACCCAGTTGGCCCGCCGCGAGGGCTATATCCAGGCGGCCGAGGGCGAGGTCCTCACCGCCTCCGCGATGCTTTGCCGGATCTTGAATCTCGACCCGTCGATTCGCCTTCATCCGACGGACGCCTACGTGGTCCCCTTTCCGCTGGTCCCTGATCCGATCCCAGTGGCCGAGTTGATCGCCTTGGGTCTGCTCAATCGGCCCGAGCTGGCTGCCCAGCGGGCGGCGATCCAGGCGGCGCTGATGAATCTGGACGGGGCGAAGATATTGCCGTTCTCTCCGACATCCCTGGTAGGCTTCAGCGCGGGCGGCTTTGCCGGCGGCAGCAACCTGGTTCGCCCCATCTTCGGCGGGATGAGCGGCCGAACCGATCTCGACGCCATCATGTACTGGACGATCCAGAACATGGGGGCCGGCAATATTGCGATGATCCGCCTGGCGGACGCTCAGCTTAAGGTCACCCAGTTCCAGCAGATCGAAATCCTCAATCTCGTGAGGGCGGACGTCGCGGAAGCCTATGCCCGGGCCCACGCCCGCTACAACCAGATCGCTACCTATGAAGACGCCGTCCGGTCCGGTTATCTCGCCTATCATGAAGACCTGGATAGGACGTTGTCGATGGGTGGCGATCGACCGCGTGACGTGCTGCCTATCGAGCTCTTGAACAGCTTCGACTTGCTGGCCAATGCCCGTGTCGAATACATCGACGCGATCGTCGACTACAACAAAGCTCAGTTCGCGATGTATGTGGCGTTGGGCCAGCCTCCCGCGAATTCGCTGGCGCGTCCGGTCCCCGTTGAGGGCGTCGTGCCGAGCAATGTCCCGCCGCCGAGAAACATACCGGGCACGGGGCCGGCGACGTCACCTGACGGCCCCCAGGCAGCAAATTCTGCCGGCGCGCGCAGGCGCGGCACGCTTGCCGGGGCGAATCCGGCCGGCGCTTCGACGACGCCCACAGGCTCCGGAGCGGCCGTCGGACCTGGGCAGGCGATTCCTCCTCCGCGCGATATCGCGAGTGCTCTGGCGCCAGCGCAAGATGAGTTCGTGGCGAAATCTTGAGGGAGGAAGGAAGCATCCATGAGCTCGATTCGAGCCAAGGCTAGCCGCCGAACGCCCTCAACTCGTCAGACCGCTCCGATCGATCATGCCCATCGCGGTCGCCGTGATGGCGGGGTTGCGCGACAGACGAAGCCTCCCGCGCCCTGCACCACACCTACGCGACGGCAACCGCCGAGCCGAAACTGATGGCAGGGCAGACGATGGCGTCTGGAAATACGGCCCCGCCAGCGCCGCCAGCTCGATCGCGGTCGAATTTGAAGCCCGTATACCCCGCACGCGACGCGACGTCGCCGGCCCAGGTCCGAGCGGACGCAACTTTGCCGACTGCGACCTCGGCCCGCACCGATCGTGATCCAAGCGTGAAACCGGCCGCCGATGAGGCAACTCCCCTTGTTCCCTGTCCGAACGTCATACCTCCGCCCTCCGGAACTTACCCCATCGATCTGGCCACGGCACTCCGCCTGGCGGACGTCTCGAACCCGACGATCGGGGCGGCTCGGACCATGATTCTCGAGGCGCTCGCGCTCGCAATTGGCGGCGCGAACGCTCCTCGTACCCTCGTTGAACGCGGGTGCCAGCTACCACGGCCATAACGGTGCCCTCGAGCGATCTTCGGGAAAGGTGATCGATGTTTCACTGCAATCGCTCTACCTGGGCGGCCGGTGCCAGCCCCGAGGTAGCGGGCACGGTCGACATTCCCGGTGTGACCATTTTGAGTCGCCTGACCGACGCCTGGTTTGAGCCCCTGGCCGCGCGGCAGCGTGTTGCTGGAGCAAGTTTCGGTGCGAGTGCGACGTCGTACGACATTCTGCTCGACGTCGCCGTACTTCACCTGGAGCTGCTGGGCAACCAATCCGTCCTCGACTTCCAGCGCGCAAGTCGGAAGCCGAGTTTTACGAGGTATATCGGATCACAAGCGACTACGCCAAGGCCGGAGAAGGCCGAGAAGCCGACGCTCACCGGGCCCTGTCGCAGTGGAAACGGCACCGCGCGCTGGTGCAAAAGGCCGAGGAGGACGTTGCCGTTACCGCAGCCCAACTCGCGAACCGGCTCAATCTCGACCCCTCCGTCCGGCTCGAGCCGATCGGTGGTCCGCTGGTCCTTCTCACCCTCGTCCCGGTCGACACTCCTCAGCAAGAACTGGTTCAAATTGCCTTGCACCGACGGCCCGACATCGCGGCCCGGACGGCGGCGATCGACGAAGCCGAGGCACACTGGAAACAGGAAATCGGCCGTCCCTTGCTCCCCACCCTTTGGATGGGATACAGCGGTGGTGCGTTCGGGGGCGGCAGCAATCTCACGCCCCCCTTGGTGGGCAATTTCGCCTCCCGCACCGATTTCGACGTCGACGTTTTCTGGACCCTCTTGAATCTCGGCGCGGGCAACCTCGCCTTGATCAAGGAACGCGCGCGCCCGAGATGGGGCAAGCCGTTGCCGAACGATCGCGGACGATCAACCGCGCCCGTGACGAAGTCAGCGCGTCGCTCGCCGAAGCCCGAGCCGCGCAGAATGAGATCGATATCGCGCGCGGCCAGTTGGCGGCAGCCGAATTATCCTACAAGGAAGATCTGGACCGGACCAAGTTCAGAGGCGGCGATAAGCCACGCGACGTGCTACCGATCGAACTCCTCAATAGCCTGGACTTGCTCGCTGGTGCGCGAGTGAATCTCGTTCGTGCCCTGATCCGCTATGACCAGTCGCAATATCGGCTTTGGGTCTCGCTAGGGTCTCCGCCGCCGCTGGCATCTGATTGACGGCCAACAGAAAGGGACGTCCCGTGCCCGAAGCCTCGCTCACGGATCATGCGAGCTTCGACCCAGGCGCAGCGTACGGAATCCAGAAGACAGGGTACGAGCGGATGAGCTGGCGTCCATAGGGGTCGATGATCAGGAAGTTGTAGGCATTCACGCCTTGCGTGTTCGTCTCGTTCACCGAGAAGTTGCCGTCGGCGTCGGTGGCGATCGCGCCGCCGTCCCACTTAAAGTAGCCCCTGCTGTCATCCTCGAGTACGATACTGCCCGGCATGGTATGCCCTTCGATCGTGACATTTTTTTTCAGCGTCGATCCGCCCGAGTTCTTGGGAGCAGCGTAGTGAGCCTGATCGGCGGGAAGCAGGTTCATCACGAGCTGCAACGGCACATTGGGAGTCAGCGCTGGCATGTTCTCCATCAGGGCCTTGGCGTCTGCCTGGTTCACGATGCCGTCGTGATTGAAGTCGGCGGCGAGGTTGTAGTTGGGATTGCCCGGGCCCGTTTCGTACGCGGCAGCGAAGCCTTGCAAGTCAGCCTGATTGACGGTGCCATCGCCGTTGACGTCGCCAACCAGGGTCGTGTTCGCTTCATAGGCGCCGGTTGAATGCTGTTGGCCTGTGACCAGGATCGTCAGCGGGCCGGGCTGGCTCACCTTGACGAACGCCGCAGCCTGGCCGTCATCACGGCCGGCGACATACGGCCGGCCCTGCTGGACAGGTAGGCGTTGCCCGTTGCTTCCCTCGACGCCGACAATCTTCGGGGCGACGGAACTGCCCGGCTCGGGTTGGACGAAAATGCCAAAAAGCGTCGCGGATTTACCCTGTGTCAGGTTCTTGGGTGCCACCGTGACCGAAGTCGCGGTAACCTCACGTGGGGCCGCCACGTTTCCCAGTGCCACGCCGATCGAATTCGCCGGTATTGCCGCACTGAGTTGCAGCCTTCCCTCTAGCCGCTCGAAGCAGGGCCGGCTGTCGCGTACGCGATTTCGGGACATGGATGAACCTCCGTGAAGGCAGCCGCGGCACGAGCGCGACGATACCACCTCCTCTTCATTTTCGGCACCTGCCTGCTCTCGACTGAATTCCGTCTCTGGGGGACCCAAAGACAGCCGGTTTCAGTGGCCTTCCTTCGAAGTGGTCGAGGCCGAAGGTGAACTCACGGATTCGACCTGGACGGCGGTTCCCTCTGCGATCGACGGATCGGGCTGGAGGATAACCTGCTCGTTCTCGGCAATGCCAGTCATGATTTCGGCGCGGAGTCCCGTGTCCATGCCGACCTTGACGTTCACACGGTGGATTTCGCCGTCCTTGACCACCATGACGGCCCCATCGCCTTTACCGTTGCGGTCGATCAAACACGACGAGGGTACGGTCAAATTCTTGACGACTTTCTCGAGGAGGATATCGGCCCGCCCAAACATGCCATCACGCAAGACGCCATCGGTATTATCGAGGTCTACTTCCACGCGCATCAACCGGTCGTTGAGTGTTTCGGCTTCGGCGGTGCGGTCGACCTTGCCGGTGAAGACCCGTCCGGCGTACGCATCGAGTGTGATGGTCGCCGGGTCACCGACGTGGCAGTAGGGGACGTCTCGATCGGGAACGGGGATAATCGTCCTCATCTTGGCGGTCATTGCGACAATCAGCAGAGGTTCGTTGGTCCCCCCCTGGTCGGCCGCGCGGACAAACGAACCCGGATGCACCGACTCACCACGGTAGGTCACGACGCCCTCGTAGGGTGACTCGATGCGGGTGTATTGGACAAAGACCTTGGCCATCTGGAGGTTCGCCTCGGCAACCTGCACTTGCGCCTCCGCGGCTTTCTTATCGGCCCTGGCCTGGGCGACCTTGGCGTCGGCTTCGGAAAGGAAGGCCGCGGCTGTTTCGATTCCCGCCCGCGCCGCGAGAACCGCAGCCTCCGATGAATGGTATTCGTCCAGTTCCTCGTCTTTCAAGCGCGGTTCGACCGACCTGCGCTCGACCAGCTCTGAAATCCGTTCATACTCTTTCTTGCGATAGTCGCGCGAGGCCAACACCTTCTCCAGCGTCGCCGCGGCTTCGTTTTGCTTGGCCTTCGCGGCCAACACGGTCGCCTGAGCGGTCATAATGCTTGCCTCGGCTTGCGCCACCGCCGCCTTCGCATGTTCCAGGCTGGCTTTGGCTTGAATAACGGCCACATCGCGCTCGGGATCGTAGATCTCCGCCAGCAATTCGCCCTTCTTGACCCGGCTGCCGCGATCGACTTTCAACGTTTTGACGAACCCGGAGACCTTGGTGTACAAGGCGGCGAATTCGAATGCACGAATGGTGCCAGGCTGACTGGTGACGCGCTCCATTCCGCCTCGCTCCGGCTTGATGGTCTGTACCTTGACAATACTGTTTGTCTCAGACCGTCTCTGGGTCTCGTGCTCTAATGCTTTCTTGTGCCGCCTGCCCCACTGCGGTCAACCAGAAGCCCCCCACTCCGCCGATGACTAGAATGACGAGGATCAGGCCCCACCAGCCCCACCGCAGCACGCGAGGTGGTCGTCCGGCTCGACGTACCTCGCTGTGTGGCGTGGATACGGGCTCATGGCCGACCGTGAGCTGATTGTCGGTCATGGGATAACCCCCGAAGGCGAAAAGGATGCCCATCCAAGTTAATTAATTTCAACAGGATGCCAGCCAACTTCTGTACGACACGCTTTCCTCGATCTTAGGGTATGGGACCGAGATGGTCAAATACATCACTGAAGTGCGGGGGGCAGCGTTCCTATCGGGTTGCCGGCGGCGGGCCGTTGCCCACGAGGGGCAAAAACGCCGGCCGTGCCATGTTCACCGGCAAGATCTCGCTCGGGGCCGAAGCAAGGCGATTTCCCGGGCAGGGTATCCGAGCGCTTGATACAGATCGAACCGGGCGCGATTGTACTCGGCGACCGTGGCGAAGTACTCTTCGAAGGCTATGTACAAAAGCTCGATCGCGTAGACTACTTCTTGCGGCTGGTTGATCAGGACCAAGACGTTGCCGAAGCGTTTGATCTGCTTGAGGCCATCGACTTGCCCGATCGCTCACCTCCTTCGTTCGACCGGCCCGCGTCGCCCGGAGATCCACGGTGGCGGGAAGATTGATCTTCAGCGACTATCAGATCGAAATCGAGCCGCAACCGTCAATTGCCCGCGGCAGCCGCGAGCGCCGTGGGAATCCCAAAAATGCCTGGGAAAGTCGTCCGGTTCGCCGGTGTCATGTCGGAATCCCCCGCATAAGAACTCGATCCGGTAGTTTGAGAATTGGCCCGCGGATCGCAGTCGTCCGCGGACGGTAAGTTCTCCGTCGTCGGCCGTTGACGATGAGCT
This sequence comes from uncultured Isosphaeraceae bacterium, assembly GCA_963829765.1. Taxonomy (GTDB): domain Bacteria; phylum Planctomycetota; class Planctomycetia; order Isosphaerales; family Isosphaeraceae; genus CAWFRS01. The sequence continues at coordinate 10,370 of CAWHKI010000058.1, forward strand.
TACGAGGAGCGTGATCCATGGGCAGGAGCGGCTACCAGTACATCACGGACAAAAATCTGGACGGAATCGCGGTCGTCAACCTTCCGGATGAAATCTCCATGTTCGAGGGTGACAAGGTCGAGGAGGTCGCCGCGGAGCTGCTCGACCCGGTCGAGGCCAAGCGATTCACGAAGATACTCGTTAACCTTTCTGACGCGTACTTCGTCTCGAGCGCGATGCTGGCGCATCTGATCAAGCTCAACCGCAAGATGCAGGTGGTCAAAGGCAAGATCCGGCTTTGCTCCTTTCGGCCGGTCGCCCACGACGCGTTCAAGGTGAGCAGGTTCGACAAGATCTTCGAGATCTTCCCTGACGAGGCAGCGGCCCTCAAGAAGTTTTGACCGATCTCCGTGTCGGCCGCGGTCCAACCCGCAAAAACGCCAAAGTTCGCGTAGCTGGCCGTCCGATAATGACGATGTACTCACGGTTCGACCGTGTGAGAGGATCGAGACCGCCAACCGTGGCGAGCGATGTCTGGTGACGCGTGAGCGACCGCGTATGGCGTTCCAATCCGGAGGGACGCCAACCAAGGAGCCGCCCTCGATGGAACAATCCGGCCGATTGATGATCGTCCTCGAGGCCCTTCTGGTCTCGGCGGTGATCACGTGGACCAGCTCAGCGCAATCCCCGGACCCGCAGCCGGCGACGCCGCGCCCGAGCCCGTCAACGGCTGACGATGTCGCGATCGACCTGCGGCGCCCGATCAACTTTGCCGCCGTGTTTCGATCGCCGGGCGAATCAACCGCGCCCGCGGTGGCTGCGAGCGGGTCGACAAGCTCGGCATTGGAAAGCGGTCACGTGGCGGAACAGCCGGCGCCCTTGCCTGCGCCGACGGCGCCCCGGGGCCCCATACCACCGGCGCGCCCATTCGGACAACCCAGTCCGTCTCCCACGCCGACGCCGGTCGAGGCCGCGGATTTGGCGCCACCGCTGGCCGGCCTGTCGATCAAGCTCAAGGCCGCACCCTTGGAACCGTCCGACCTCGGCTTCCCAATCAACCTCGCCACCGCCCTACGGCTCTCCGACGCCCGGCCGCTGATCGTGGCGGCTGCCCAGGCCAGCGTCTGGGTGGCCGAAGCACAGCTCACGCGTGCCAAAGTCCTCTGGGTCCCTCAGTTGAACTTGGGCGGCGATTACATCCGACACGACGGCGGCGGCCCGGATTTCAACAAGGGCATTCTCACGGCACCCAGTGTGAATTTCTTTTATGGTGGCGGTGGACTGTGGGAGATCCAGTCCTTGACCGACGTCTTCTTCGAGCCCCTCGTCAAGCGGCAGGTGCTCAATTCCCGGCAAGCCGACATCCAGGCCGCCAAGAACGACGCCGCGCTCATGACCGCCACGACTTACTTCGACGTCCACCAGCACCGGGGCATGTATGCCGGTGCCCTCTACTGTGTCGAGCGCGGACGCGACCTGGTCGACCGGATCGGAAGCTTGAGCAAGGAGCTGACCACGGACGTCGAAGTCCAACGAGCCCGAAAACCTCCTCGCCGACATCGAGCAGCAAGCCACCTCCGCGCGTCAAGCATGGCGGGTATCGAGCGCCCGCCTCACCCGGGTCCTGCGGTTAAATCCGCTCGCGGTGGTCGTTCCGCTCGAACACGATCACCTCCAGGTCACCTTGATCGATCCCGCCCGGCCGCTCCCCGACCTGCACGTGATCGCGCTTACCAACCGCCCCGAGCTCGCCTCTTACCAGGCGCTGTTCAGGCGGCTGTGGCGCGGATCCGCCGGGAGAGGGGGCGCATGCTCTTGCCCACCGTCCTGATCAACGGCTTCCAGACTCCCGACGAAATGATTCAAGCCGGGGTCTTCGGCCTGGGCACCAACAGCAAAATGAACCAGTGGGACGGCCGCGACGACGTCAGCTTGCAGTTAATGTGGGAGCTCGAAGGGCTTGGGATGGGAAACCTGGCGCGGATCAAAGAGCAGCGCGGTGAGCAGTCGAAGGCCATCATCGATTTCTTCAACATCCAAGACATGGTGGCGGCGGACGTGACCAGGGCCCAGGCAGACCTCCAGTCGGCGGCGGCCCGGGTCAGCCAGGCCGAGCGTGCCCTGCGCACGGGCATCGCCAGCTTCAACGGAAACTTCGAGGGCCTGCATCATACCACGAGGTTTGGCGACGTGCTGGTCTTGATCAACCGGCCGCAGGAAGTCGTCTACGCGCTCCAGCTCATGAAGAGGGCCTTCGACGAGTACTTCACGACAGTCGCCGAATACAACAGGCGCAATTCGAGTTATTCCACGCGCTTGGCTACCCCGCCCGCGAGATTACCTACGTTCGGCCTCCGGGCACCGTGCAACCGGTGGATACGACACGGCCCGATTATTTGCCCCCGGTGGGCAATGGGCCGCCGCCGGCAACCCGCTGAGACGTCCGCCTCAGCTTAACCGGGCCTCGCGAACAGCCTCCGCTCCTTGGAACGTCCCTCAAGAGGGTGCGCCGCTGCGCGCACCAGGCCCCGACCGCTCGACCAGCCGCTGTATCCGGTTCGTCGCGCATAATCGAGCTGGCCCGAGCGGGATAGTGGCCACCGCGGATCATCCCCCAGCCTCCCGGCATCCGATTCGAAGTGCATCATGATCGACCAGGCCGCCATGCGCCTCGACATGATATTCGTGCCAAGCGTCCTCGAACCAGGAGCGCTCTTCGTCCATGCGCCCACGCTCGATCATGAGGTTCCGGCCTGGTCTCGAGCTTTTTGAAGCGAAACAACTGCTCAGTGCCGGTTCGGCGACGCCCCATGTCGCGAACGCGCAGGATGGATCACGGGCCTTGGCGCCTCCATTCGGCCTCTACTCCGGATGTTCCTGAGGCCGCCGATGAGACCGCGACGAGTCATGCCGGCTCAAGGGCATCCGACCATCGCCGCCAACCCGCACCCGCGGGGGCCTATGGTTACCTCGCGTTCCGCGTGACCAACACGCCGTGGCAAACCCCGTACGAGCTGATTCCTCCGTTCCAGCAGGTCATTGTCCAAGGTCGCAAACCGACGCCCGGCCAGGTTTACAACGTGTGCGATGTCGCCGTCAAGAACGGGACGTCGCAAACCTTCACCGCCAGCAACGACTTTACCGTAAGAATGACCAACCAGCCCCGCTCTTTCGGCGGCTTTCCCGTTCTCACGGGTAATGAACAGTGGAAACCGGGCCAGATTCTCGTCTTCTACGTTCTGACCAAGAAGTACTATCCGGTCTCGTTCGTCGCCGGCGGATTCCAGTTCAATCTGGGCGGGCGGTCGTCGACAGCCATTCCGGGCCCCGCGGGCATCTTTCTTCGGCTCAACTACGATCCCGCGACGTTCCCGCGCACGCTGAATTGGATCGTTGCCTACGGCCAAGGTAACGAGACGGGCCAGGGCGCGCAATATGGTCTGCCCAATACGTCAATCAACGAGATCGCCGACGCAAGAACGCAGCGCAGCGACTTCGCCGGCCATTTCTAGCAGCCGGTGGCCGGCTTCGACGTGAGCGGTCTCGAATTCGGCGTCTCGACCTCGGGCGCAAGCTCCCGATCAGCAGACAGATCACGCCAACTTTGGCTGCCACTCCGAATTCTGGCGAGGCCAGCGGGTCAGGATGGGTGGCGACTCAAAATCGCTGCATTCGTCATCAACATCCGCGTCGTGATCAGCCGATAAAGACTTCGACGTCCTGTTAAGCCCTGAGGCGCTGCGCTGCGGGTTCAGATCAGGAGGGACGGGGAAGGAGCCGCGCCCGATGGATCGAGTCAGCAGATTCACGGTCGCCCTCGCGGCCCTGCTGCTGCTCGCGGTTTTCAACCCGTCGCGGAGTCGCGCCCAATCTTCGGACCAGCGGGCGACGTCGATCCCGCCGCCCCGTTCGGGGAGCGACTTCGGGGCCTACGAGATAAAGCGTGCGTCACTCGAAACGACGGACGTCCGCTCTCCTATTCTGGACTTTCCAACACTGGAAGACCTGATTCAAGCCGCGGCGCGTGAGCCGACTGACCGACGCTTGCCGGTCGATTTCGCCGGTGTCAGCCGACTGCAGAGTCAATCCCGTTCCCGACCGCGACTCCGCCGCGGGCGCCGCCCCCTTCGCGTTGCCAAGCGAATCGACTGCCCCGACGTCGGCCGTGCCGCCGCCGCAGGCGGATCCGTTCGCGAGGCTCAAGCGCCGCCGTTAGAGCCGACCGACGTCGGATTCCCGATTAACCTCGCCACCGCCTTGCGGCTCTCCGACGCCCGGCCGCTGATCGTGGCCGCCGCCCAGGCCAGTGTCTGGGTGGCCGAAGCACAACTCACGCGGGCCAAGGTCCTATGGGTCCCGACATTGGTGATGGGCGCCGATTATGTCCGCCACGACGGCGGCGGCCCGGATTTCAATAAGGGCGTCTTGACTTCCCCGAGCGTGAACTATTTCGAGGCCGGTGGCGGCTTGAATGTGTCAAATTCAGGTTTATTTCAGTTCGTGAATGTGACCGATGCCTTTTTCGAGCCGCTGGTCGCGCAGCGGGTCCTCAATTCCCGGCAATGGGATATCCAGACCGCCAAGAACGACGCACTGCTCCTGACCGCCGATACGTACTTCCGCGTCCACCAGTACCGCGGCATGTACGCCGGGGCCCTCTACTGCGTTGAGCGGGGACATGAACTGGTCCAGCAGATCGCCAGCTTGAGCGGCGAGCTGGTGACGAGGGTCGAGGTCGAGCGGGCCCGGAACCTGCTCGCCGAGATGGAGCAGCAAGCCACCTCCGCGCGTCAGGCATGGCGCGTCCAGAGCGCCAACCTAACACGGGTCCTCCGGCTGAACCCCCGCGCAGTGGTCGTCCCGCTCGAGCACGATCATCTTCAGCTCACCTTGATTGATCCCGCCCAGCCGCTTCCCGACCTACAGAAGATCGCCCTGACCAACCGCCCCGATCTCGCCGCGAAGCGGGAGCTCGTTCGGGCGGCGGCCGAGCGGATCAGCCGGGAGAAGCTGCGCCCGCTCCTCCCGCTCGTTATTATCAGTGGTTTCCAGAGCCCTGGCGGCATGATGATCCAAGGAGGGGCTTTCGGCCTGGGCCCCAATACCAGCCTCAACCAGTGGGCAGGTCGTGACGACGTGAGCTTCCAGCTCATCTGGCAATTCGATGCATTTGGGATTGGGAACCTCGCGCGGATCAAGGAACAGCGCGGTGGGCAGTCGGAGACCTTCGTTCAGCTCTACAGGATGCAAGACAAGGTCGCGGCGGAAGTGACCGAGGCCCACGCGAGCCTCCAGTCAGCGGCGGCCCGGGTCGGCCAGGCCGATCGCTCCCTGCGCGCGGGGCTCATCGCCTTCAACGGCAACGTCGAGGGGCTTCGCCATACCACCCGCTTCGGCGACGTTTTGGTCCTGATCTATCGACCACAGGAAGTGGTCTACGCACTGAGGCTTTTGAAACTCGCATTCGACGAGTACTTCACCACGGTCGCCGAGTACAACCGCGCCGAGTTCCAGTTGTTCCACGCGCTGGGCTACCCCGCCCAAGAGATCACCTATCTCCGGCCCCCAGGCAACATCGAACCAGTGGACACGGCCCGACCAGACTACCTACCTCCCGTCGGCAACGGACCGCCCCCGGCCACCCGCTGAACTGCAATTCAGACGTAAGCCGGCGGGGCATCCCGGGACGGGGGTTGCGTCGGGCCGGGGTCGCCATCGCGGGGCGGGGCGTCCTGCACTGGCCTCCGTGCTTTGGCAATCCAGCCGGCGGATTTCACGGCCCTTGATGAAGCCGCGGTCCACCAGGAGGTTTCACTGAAGACAGGGAAAAAATGGCGGAGAATGGCGCTTTTTCGAAGGCCAAAAGCGCCATTTCTTGGTCACTGGAGTCAATGCCTTTAAACACAACCAATTGGTCTGGCAGCTTTTATGTCAGCCCACTTTTTTGGCGCCCGAGCCCCAGAAAAATGGCGGGCGCCATTTTCGGGCGGGGAGCTTGTCGACGTGACCCAGAGGCCGTGTATGCCAGCGCCACGGATCTGACGAGCCGCGGCCGCCATGGAGTTGTCGCTCGCCAAGAGATTTTGAACGGAAGAAAACGAAGGTTTCCATCGCGCCCGCGTTTGGCCCCGCTCGCGGTTCTCAGCCCAGGGCCCAGGCTGGCCGGCATACCCTCGAAGGGCGTGGGAAATGGGACGTGAGGGATCTGAGGATTGCGCCGATCTGTCATCCGGCCTCAAGCCGGCCACTGACCGCAATCTGCGCGGCTCGAAGGTCCTAAAACCTGCACAATCCTAAAATTCGTTGCGCCAGCGGCCAGCGAAGCGCGCGCACCAGCGCGCGGACCCCCAAACTGCGTCACGCTGCGTCACAGCCTTACAGGGATTGGACTTACGTGTGACGCAGTTCTTTGGGAGCGCGCACGGTTTTGGCCTATCTCTTTATGCTGCATGAATTTAAGTGTGACGCACCGCCTGGGCACAAACTGTGCCCTCATGGTGAAAAGACGGTTTTCGCGGGTTCGCTCGCATGTAATGGATAAGCCGTTTATGCGGAGTTTTCAGCAAGCTCCCGAGCCTGCTGAGAGCCATAGGTGTCGCGCCGCGTGGCACGCGACGCAGCGCATTCTCCTCCACGACATCGCTCTGAGAGCAAAGATCCGCCAGGGCCGCAAACTCGCGGTTGTTCTCTCCTTCGATGATGGGGACTGGCTCCCGGTCCACCCAGCCCGCGGGCGTGGCGAAGGCCAAAGGGGACTGACTCCCGGCCCGCCCCGCCTGCGTGAAAGCCTTCGACAACGGTCTGCCGGGTGTCGCCCCCTTTGGCCGTGACGCGGAGCCTGGCCAGCACCCCGGCCGTTGCAAACGGCTCTCGGGCCGGGTGTCGCCCCCTTTGGCCGCGACGCAGGCCCCGGCCGTCATCGACGCCGCTACCACGAGATGTCCGGCCGGCTGTCTGTCCCCTTTGGCCGTGACCAGCAACCTCTTTCTGACCGAGCCGGTCGTGCACCAATTTCGGGGGACGCCGTTCGAGCCGGACCTGCGCCAGGCGATCGCGAAGCTGGGCGAGATGCTGCCCGACGGAGCCTCGCAAACTCCGGGATTTTGCGTTTTTGCGCATTTTGCCGCACAGCCCGTTCATAAAGCCATTAAGCTAGCGTGACTTCTGTTTGTGCGCAAAATCGCGTTGCTTGCCGCCGAATTGAGCTTTTTCGGTGTTTGCGCACAAAGATCGCTGTTCGCCATGCGCCGACCAGTGGGATGGCCGCATGCGTCTGCTGGATTTGACGATCGACGCAACTCTTCCGATTGGTCCTATCAGGCTCGGAATGACGAATGGTCGGCGCTCTCAATGTTGAGTTGAGTCACTTTCACAGCGCGAAGACCGAACAGCGCGAACGGAAGAAGCATTGAAGAAAACCGACCGCAGGGTCAACAGGTTGTGAGCGGATTCGTCTATCTTCTTGTCGGTAGCCTCGACAGTCGTCTGGCTGGAGGGGAAGCCGGTGTCGAGTGGGCCGACGAGACAGTATCTTAGAATCAGAAGCAGGCGCCAAAGGGGGCGACACGGCGATTGTTTCGCTTTCGTTCCAGAGACTTTGATCAGCTCGGGAGGATGACCAATGGCCACGGCGACCGGTAGGATTTTCAAGCAAGCTGATCGTCAGGGCGGCGACGCCTGCGTTCATGGCACGCGCATTCCGGTTTGGGTTCTGGACAACTGTCGCCGTCTGGGCATGCCCGATGCCAAAATCCTGTCGACCTACCCTTCGCTGATACCCCCGACCTGGAAGCCGCCTGGGAATACGTCGCAGCCAACCGGGAAGAGATCGAGCAGGCCATCCGCGACAACGAAGAGGGCGGCGACGGCCCCGTGGAGTAACGGCGGATGCTGCTCTACGCGGACTTGCATCGACGAAAAGCTTGCGAGCCTAACTCCTGGCCGATGGTGCTACCGCGTGAATCGGCGGCCGTGAGTTTGAAGTACCGAAGGTGGGACTTGAACCCACACGGGTGTTACCCGACCGGATTTTGAGTCCGGTACGTCTGCCATACTCGTGGTATTGGAAACACGTTGCAGTGATACTTAAAGGCTTTGATTTCAAGGCAGTTACGATACTGCCCTGACGCACGTACATTGTAGCCGCATTGGGCTGATATTGCCAGTCCTGTTCCCATTTTGTTCCCAAATCGGCCAGCCGGTTGACACCTGACTATCTAGGTGGGGCGGCGGCGACGCCCGTAATAAATAGTTAGCCGCATGGCCCCTATAATCGATGGCTTCACCGGGGGCTGCCCCAGGAGGTCCATTTGAAGGCAGTTTTGATTTGAGGCCCTGTCGCTTGCCACCGCGCCAAGCTTTTGACTACGGGGCGCGGGCCTCGGCTCGCTATCAGCGGGAAATCTCGTGGCGCGGGTGCCTATGGCACATCGAGCTTGGAAGCCGGAGCCATCGGACGAAAAGGGGGTGCGCCCTCCCCTTTCTATTTGCCATGCACCTCAACCTTCTCGAAGTGCTCACCCTCGATTCCGAGGAAACGAAACTCCCTCGCCTTGCCGGTGTGGTACGTCTTGTCTGCGTAATCAAGAGGCCTCGCGTCCACGAGCCGCTGCACTGCTCCTGAGACGACGACCTTCCTCTGCTCCAACAATCCCCTCAGATGATCGATAGGCAATAGGATCGATCTTCGCTCCTTGCAGCAGTTGCAACTGGCGGGCGATGCCCGCAATGACCGTTGGGAATGCTTCCCGGCAAGATGGGGATCGAGGAGCCGGATCGGTTCCTTCTGGACGAGTTTCCAGGCCAGGTCGAGTGCGGTCCATCCGAACGGGAGCCGTGCCCGCCCTTTCGTCGCCTCGATGGCTG
>CAWHKI010000059.1:0-18768 GCA_963829765.1 uncultured Isosphaeraceae bacterium
AATGCAGAAAGGCGCGAGCTTCAACCTCGAGGCCGTGAAAGAGCAGATTCTGAGCCCGGCCAGAAACAGATGGGGAAGTGATCTGATTTCCGGAGGCAAGCCTCCGTAACAGAAGCAATCACGACGAAGCCGTTTTGGCTCTCTAGCCGGCTCGATCTTGTTATCCGGGGTCGTCGAACCGCTCGTTGGTCTCATTGGTTTCCGTCCTCATGTAACGCGAATTTGGTGTAGCGTTTTCACAGCCGCGTGCAATTCGAAGAACAGGCGACACACCAGACTGCCAGGGCCGAGTGCAGAACAACAGCCGGCCACAGACCGATGCCCGACAGCCCTGAAACGATGCGAGCGTAGCCCAAAAGAGCAGCGACCGCGATGTTGTAGAGGAGCAGGCCGCCATCAGTCCCCCGGCCGCAATGCTGCGAGCATCGTCGGCGCGAGCGAGCAAGCGGTCCTGGCGAGAAGAGTGCCACCCCGAGGAGTGAGCGATGGAGTTCACCGTCGGAGTTGCCGAAGGCGAGAATCGGTCGGGGCGACGAGTTTTTCAATCCAGACCGGCTTGCCCTCTCCATCGTCGATCAAAAAGATCTCGGCAGACGACCAGCACAGGATTGCCGTTCCGCTTCTCATACTTCGTTTGATCGTGCTGCCGATGACCTGCTCGGGCGGAATGCCGTAGACCATCTCGGTCCATGGCCGCATGAACTCACACCTCCGGCGGAAACAATATAGGTCTTGATCCGTTTGCGCGGTTAGCGGAGCAATTCGAGCATCGGCCTGAGACGATTTCCGTGTAAAATCCCCCGGTCTTCGGGTGTTTCGCCGCCGCGATCCATTCGGTACTGCTTCTGGTACTCGTCGGTGGTCATCCCGGAATGTGTGGCCATGAGAAGGGCCATCACCGCTTTATGACCGCCAGCAAGGATGTGCTTCACGTCGCCTTTTATGGCCGATGACTCTTCATTGGGATCGATCCTCGACGCGGTTCAGTTTCCCGGTGCCGAAATTGTTCTCGAGCTCGTGCAAACGCTTCAAGGCCGCCGTGGCCTTGAGCGCCTGATCGTTGATCCCCGCCGCGTTCAAGCTGTTCCCCTCTGGAACGGGAAATCGGGAATCGTCGCCAAGAATTCCTTGATTCTCATGATCCTGTTGCTCCGCACGTCGTCCTGATGTGGCGCTTAGGGCGCCGACATGACGCACCGAAAGCCCAGGTGATTGCTGCCCGTAGAGACTTCGCCTTTTCCTCGCGTACCAATCATATAACGCGTACAATACTCTTCCGTCACAGCAACAACCCACCCGACGCACTCGCTTGGGTCGCCCCGGCTCGGCGGGATCAAAGCTGTTTGCCGGCCCCTGAGGATTTCGGGAGACGGTTCCGGCTGTTCGGCGTAGGAGTCAGGGCGATACCAGTCGGAGCACCACTCCCAGACGTTGCCGGCCATATCGAAGAGCCCATATCCATTGGGCGGGAACTGGCCGACGGGGCGATGCCGGCAAATCCGTTTTGGGCCGTATCGCGCATCGGAAACCGCCCTTGCCAGATATTGGCCATCCACTTGCCGCCGGGGCAAAGCTCGTCGCCCCAGGAATACGCCGGCCGGCCACGCCGCCGCGGGCGGCGAATTCCCACTCGGCTTCGGTTGGCAGCCGCTTGCCGGCCCAGCGGCATAAGCCTCGGCATCCGCGTAAGCGACCTGCACGACGGGGCAATCGCCGTGCCCTTCGATGGTGGTGGGAGGAACCTGTGGATGACGCCAGTTCGCTCCCGGCACGTAGCTCCACCAGCGGTAATGATCGTCGAGCGCGACTGGTTCGGGCGGCGGCGAAAACACCACGGAGCCGGCGACGAGGTTTCCGCCGTGCTGCCGGGAAACTCGGCGGCCGTCGGAGTGTGCTCGGCGACCGTCACGTAGCTCGTTGCCCGCACGAAGGCCGCGAACTGGTCATTGGTCACTTCGGATTGATCCATCCAAAAGCGATCGACGTAAACCCGATGGATCGGCCGGGCGTCGGGCATGGCGTCATGGCCGCCGTGCGGCAAATCTCGCGGGTCGACGCAGCCCATCGAAAACTCGCCCCCCGGAATCCACACCATGCCCTTGGGCGCGGCCGCGGGCGCTCCCTGATCGCGTGCCTTGGTTGCAGCGAAGGCGATCGGCATTGTCTGCACAGCCGCGATCGGCGCGAGGGCTATCGACGCGTTCGGCGCCGGCCGCGAACGGTGCGCGATCGCGTAAACGAGCAGCCCGCTGGCAGCAGCAGCGCCGACGGGCCATAACACCTTGAGAACCAAGAAAAAGGGCCTCGCTGTCAACGGGCGGACGGACGGCATCCGCCCACTCGCGGGCCGATCCTTCGCGGTTTCATTCGTCTGCCTGGCCATGGCGCGACCCCTTCGATTCGAGACCTGGCCCCTGGGGCCGTCACTCTCCGCCCTCCTCGCCGCAACCACCGACAAACGAGGCCGCCCACTCATCGCCCGGCGCGAGTGATTCGACATTCACGATAGTCAATTGTTCCGGGCAGGTCGAGCCATGACAACGTCATTGCTGCGATTCAGACGTAAGCCGCGGGCGGCGGGGGAGGCGCGGGACGCCGGTGCCGGCAACGCGGGCCGGTCCCTCGTATTCGCCCCGTTTTCTCACTCCGCTCCTTCTGGGGCATTCGCGGCGACCAATCCCTCCGACACGATCGCGATTTCACCCGGGCTGACTTTTTTCAGCTTTTTCGGGCCGGCACCGAAACTTTCCTCGGTGGCATGCAGCCGGAATCCGGCCGGGGGAGAAGTCTCCGTCCGACCACAAGTCGGGAGACGATCAATTCGGCAAAACGCCATGCGACGGGATGATCTTACGCCGCCACGGCCGACACTGACCTGGCGATCATTCGACAGTCGGTGTGCCGGGATCGCCCCTTTTGGGACGTCAGGGCGGACGTTGGAGACGGCCTGGGGCTTGGGATACAGTCTTCGTCCTCGGGGACGGCCGCGACGCGTCTAGCTGTGCCGGGGGGCTGAATCCCCCCCAGATTTCCCAGATCCCGTCTAGATATAAGAATGTCCCCTTTTCCTTCAAAACGATTCGCGGGGGCGTTAGTGTGTGGCCCATGCGAGACATGAACCCAAACAACGGGCGGTCGCCCGGCACCGAAGGGGCGGCGCATAGCGACACGGGCTTTCCCGTGCGGGCGTTGCGATACTAGACTGCCACACGCCCCATTCGCGGCGCGGCCAAACCCCGGGCGCCGACTTTTCTCGGACCACAAGGCGCCCGCCACGGCCCGAATCCAGTGGTAGCGTCGAGCGCTGGACCAGGACCCAACGAGCACCGCGAGCCCAAGGGTGCAGCGGCCAACCGGGCCAGCATTCGGCAAGCACAAGCGGGATTTAGACGGAAATAGTCGCCGCTGTACGCATTTCTTCGCAAATGCATTTGTAAAAATATTGTGAACCAATCTGGCGGTAGCTTGGCATTGCCGCACCGCGTGCCTAGAGTCTACGCCTGTCGGATAGCTGTTTATCGGTCCCTTAGATGGATATGAGGGCCAACAGGGTTATGGAGGGCGGGTCCCTGAATCAACGGTGAAGACCCATGCTTTCGAGAAGCGCCCGCCTGCGCCGCCGACGTATTTTCGACCTCGACCAGTTAGAGCCTCGGACACTGCTCTCCCTCGCGGTCGTTAGCGACGGCCAATCGGCCGGCGTAGACCTGACGGGACCGAGTGCGTCCCCCGGCTCGGACGGTATCGCCGATGTTGAGTTCTCCATCACGGGGCTTACGGGCGCCATACAGTTTGTCGCTGTTGTCTCAACGGGCGACACCGCATACACCACGCTGCCCGCTAACAACTAAGAGCCCCCGGACGCACCCTACCAATCCCTCGCGTGGTCGACCGGGCCAGATTCGGACGGGAAAACGGGGTCAGAAAACGGGGTCAGGGAAAACGGGGTCAGGAATCATTTAAGAAAACGGAAAACGGGGTCAGGAATCATTTAAGGGCTCCTTTCGTGGACGCCCCCGAGGACGGAACAGCGACTCCAGCCCGAGCCGGGCGGCTACCGACGCCTGCCACGAGGGCGAACCGAACGGCTGGCCGCGCTGAATGCTTCGGCATACCGCCGCCTCCTCCTTCGGTCCGAACGGCCGATTCACGCTGCGCGGTCCAGTCGCGAGGCCGCGCGATGGGCCACGGAGCCAACTGTGGTCGCTCTTCATCCGCCTTCGCCCGTCGTGCCGAGAGGCTGCCCCATCGCCAATCCTCGGCTCGTTCAACTAAGTTGGCCCGCACTGCGTTGCGCTCGACATAGCGGCACACCGTCAGGAAATTGTCGTCCGATTCCACCGGGAATGACTTGAACCGGCCCTGGTAGAGGTGGCCGGTGCCGGCGGTGCGGTGGTGGGCGTGCCAGCGCTGGGTGTGCGTCACGGTGAGCCACCGCATGAACTGGGATAGGTCACCATCCTCACGCGGCCAGAGCAGGAGGTGAAAATGGTTGGGCATTAGGCAGTAGGCCAGCAGCCGCATTTCGTGTCGCACCACAGCTTGGGCGAGGAGCGCTCGAACGCGGCATGGTCCTCGTCAGTCTCAAAGATAGCCAGGCGTGCATTGGCGCGGTTGAGGGCGTGGTAAACAAGGCCGCCCTCCGCCGCTCGTCGTGGTCTTGGCATGTAAAGAGGATAACGGATCATGCTCCGAATGTCAATAACGGTTCCTGACCCCTTTCTCGCCGATCGGACCACGGGCCAACGAAATGAAGCGTGGCAGTGCATCATGCGCGCGCTGGCGAGCGACAATCGAGCCAAAATTAGGAGGGTACACCGCCGTGGCCGCTTTCGTGCCGGTCAAGGCGATCGAACCGGCCTCGCGATGGCCGTCGTGAAAGTTCACATTGCTTCGAATTAACGAATACTTGTGCGACCGGGCCGCAAGCTTCGGCAACAGTTCGGTAAATCGGATGCCCGGCGTGCGAGTGGCGATGGTGGCGAAGGGACCACGATATTCCGCCGGCGCTTTGGGCTTCGGGTCAAAAAGATCAAGATGGCTCGGGCCGCCCCCTAGCCAGATGAGCAGGATTGATTTCGCTTTCGGAGCTTCAACCGCCACCAGCGTTGCCCGGTCGGCCGACGACAGCGCGAACGGCGCGGCGAAGCCAGCACGGAGAAATGTCCGCCGACTGACTCCCTGGCACGTTCCACAAGGAAAGCTGCCGACGTCGATCATCGTGATGGACCTCCGCGCGACCGGCTCATGAACGGGAATTCCGGAGAATTCCGGACACCCAATTATCATAAACGGGTGACCGCGTAAATGCAGCCGTCGTTTCGCTGACCCGTTCGTGACACGGCCCTACGCCTTGCTCTCGTTGCAAGGCGCCATAAGGCGACGATAAGATGCCTGATTTGGAAAGGTTGCCTCATGGTTCGCTTCCTCCATGCTGCGGATCTGCACTTGGGCTTGAGAGTCACGCGGTTCGACGAAGATGCCTGTCATCGGGTTGGCGAGGCCCGCTTCACGGCGCTCCAGCAGCTCCGACAAACCGCGGCGAAGCTTGGTGTCGACTTCATCGTCGTCGCGGGAGACGTCTTTGATGATCACTGCGTGTCACGTTCGGATGCATCTCGGGCCTTTCCCATCTTCGAAGTTCGTCCGGTTCTTGTCCGGTGTTTATCATCCCCGGCAACCATGACCCGCTCGTTCCCGGCGGTGTTTGGGATCGAGATCCGTGGTTTCGCGAGCAGCCGCATTTGCGCGTCCATTTCCTGCGGAAGCCGGAACCTATCGCCGTCCCAAATCTCCCAGTAACGATCTTTCCGTGCCCGCTCAGGCAGCGCCGATCGTTGGAAGATCCCACATCGTGGATCGCCAACCACCCCCGAGCCGATGGAGATAAAAACATCCGCATCGGGCTCGCCCACGGCAGCCTCAATATCATGCGCCTTCCCGACGATGATCATCTCATTCGTCCCGATGCAGCCGATCGTTATGGATTGGATTACCTCGCTTTAGGCCACTGGCATAAGCGTTTACTCCACAAATCGGCCGATGGAATCGAGCGGACGGCCTATTCCGGCACACACGAACCGATGTCTTTTCCCGGCGGGAATACCGGCCTTTCGACCGGATGGTTGTCGTATTCGGCCGATGGCGATGCGGAACGCTTTCATGACGACGGGCACGGAAGGGCCCTACTCGTCGAAATCGAAGCGGCCACAGCCCCACCCCGAATTGAGCCGGTCCTCGTAGGTCGTCTCTCTTGGCGAGCGGAACAACAAGACGCGACCGGCATGTCGATCGGCGCCTTGATCAACGAGTATTCCCATCGCGGCAGCCCCGAGCTCACTTTGTTGCGCTTGACTTTGGCTGGCGTGATGGACCCGCAAGCCTATACTCGGCTCGAAGAACTCCGGAAAATCGTCCAGCACCGCTATCATCCCGGTTCCAGCCTGGATTCCGACGGCGTGCTGATCGTGCCCGATGCCGAACAGCTTGCTGAGGCGGTGGGCACTGGCGTCTTAAAGCGGGTGCTGGAGCGGCTGAAAGACGATGCGCAATCGGCGGGCCCGGACAGCAAACGCGTCGCCGAGCACGCCCTGAAACTCCTCTACCAACTGGCCTGGGAGGAACAGCCCGCATGATCCTTGAAGGCTTTGAAATTGAGAATTGGACCTGCATCAAAAAACTGACGGTGACCGGCCTGCCCCCGACAGGGGTCATTGTCTTGCACGGGCCGAATCGAAGAGGAAAAAGCAGTCTCGTAAAGGCGCTGCGAGCTTGCCTGATGGATTACTCATCGACCAGTACCGCATTGAAGACCTGTTATCCAAGAGGAAGCGGAGAAAAGCCGACAGTAACCGTGACTTTTAGCGTCGGAGGGACAGCCTACCGCATCAAGAAGTGTTTCGGAACAAACAAAAGCGAACTGGCCAGCCGAACCTCGACGGGGAACTGGCGGGTCGAGACAACCACGGCGGCCGAGACGCATAGCCGCGTCTGCGAGCTGGCGGGGGGCGACGACTCGACAAAAGGGCTACACCAGCTTCTGTGGCTCACGCAGGCGGAATTCCAGTTGCCCGAACCAAAGAAATTCGATGCCAACGTCCAGGCACAGCTTCGTGGCATCCTGGGAGTATTGCAAACCCCGCTCGACGACCGATTCATCGATCGCGTGAAGAAGTGCTGGAATGAATGGCACAGCGGCCAGCGCAAGGCCGGGAAACAACATCCGATCAAAGTGGGATGCCGGCTCGCGAAAACTGCAGCAAGCTGGAGCACGCTCAAGAAGAATTACAGAAATGCGAGACCAGGTTCAATGAACTGGAGGGACAAATCCGCCAATCCAGCGAGTTGGAGGCACGTCGGTTCGACCTGGCTCTCCAACTGCGCGAACAAACCGCTGAGTTGCAGACGCGCCGGGAGGAACGCGAGCGCAGCCAGGCCAGAATCGCGGCCCGGAAGCTGGCCGAGGAACGCCATTTAAGTGCCCAGAAGGAACAAACGGCGGCACTGGATGAGAAGCAGCAGTGCGCCCAGGCGGACAGACGCCTCCACGAAGCACAAAACGCCATGCTGCCGGCCAAAAAGAGCGTCGACGACTTCGAGCAGGTAGTCGCGGCGTTAGAGCCACGCAAGCCCAGCGCAAGCCGGCCTTAAGCGAACAGCGTGACGACCAGCGGGAATTGCAGCGCCGTGCCAATCGTGTCGCCGCCAGAGTGCGAGCGATCGATGACTTGGACAAGCTCAACAGTGCCCGAACCAGTTTGGAGCGAGCGCGGGGAATCGCGCAAGCAGTCGCCGATCTCAAGACGTATCAGGTGCGGAACCCCGTGCCCGACAAAAAGAAACTGGACGAGCTCAAAACCAATCGCGACAAGATCCTTCAATTGCAAGCCGATCTCAACGCGGCCTCGATGATCCTGCGAGTGATGCCGATCGAGGGCGCCGGCGCGGCTCAGCTCGCCCTGGACGGCGAGTGCGCTTGACCGTTAGCGAACACATCACCGCCTCAGGCCTATTCGGTGCACCGCAAGGCCGAACTCGACATCCCAGCCTGGGGACGCGTAGAACTGACTCGCGGGTCGAACGACGGCGACCTCGATCAAATTGAGGCCGACTTGCGGCAGTGCCAAGAAGATTACGCGGCCGCTCTGGCATCGTACGGAATCGCGGCCAATGACCCCGATGCTTTCGACCAACTGCAGCGGCGGATCGCCCAGCACGGCTTGAAGAGCGCCGAGCTTCAAAATCGAGAGCAGGAGCTCAAGAAGTTTGCTCCCGAGGGACTCGATCCACTGCAACGGAAAGTTCTTGAATTGGAGACAAAACTCAAAGACGCGGCCGCGCCGGAGCCGCGCGAAGCCGACGCGATGCCCAGCGAGCGTGACGAGCTTGAGAATCTCCAGGCCGATCTGATGCGCCAAGATTGACGTACTCCACAAACGGATCTCGAGCCTTGAAGAAGAGATCGAAGCCGTTGAAAGCAAGCTAGCCCACGCCCGGGCGAATGTTGCGCGTGCGAAGGAGGAATGCGCGGGCTTCGATGCCACCGCGAGGAGCCGCCAGGAGGAGCTCGATCGCCTGCGGAGCGACGAGCAGATCGCCGGCCGCGTCGATCAGGCGCAACGCGACCTGGCCGCGGCCAAGGATGAGCTCGATCGCTCGCAACTGACTGTTGAGGAATCAACCGTCGACGACCGACTCGCGGCGTGCAAGGAAGCAGTGAACGTGCTGGAACAGCAGATTCGCGAGAACGAGGAAAAATACAATCGCATCAAAGGCCGGCTCGAAGGTTCGGAGGGCTTGCACGCCGACCGAGCGTCGCTGGCTGCCCGCGTTGACGAACTGACTGCGCCTCACGCGAAGCGAGTCTCTGGAAAAAGACGCCGTGGATCGCTTGTACGAACTCTTCGAGGAATGCCGCGAGAAACAGCTTGGCACACTGTTATGCCCGATTCATGATCGCGTCTTGGGTTGGATGCGCGTCTTGGATCTCGGCGACTACAAAGAGATGAGGTTCGGCGACACCTTTCTTCCCGAAAAACTGGTGAGACGGGATGGGACGGCTGAATTTTCGATCGATGAAGAATCAACGGGTGCTCGAGAGCAGATCGGCATGCTGGTCCGGGTCGCGCTCGGGTCGCTTTTGACGAGCCCCGCTCAACCGGCGGTGGCGATTTTGGACGATCCGCTGACGCATTGCGACGTCGGGCGGCTCAACAAGATGCGCATGATTCTCCGCCGGGCCGCCGAAGGCGACCCCAACCGAACACCACCGGCCGGTCCTCTCCAGATCATCATCCTGACATGCCATCCCGAGTGGTTTCGGGACGATCGAGCCACCGTCATCGATCTGGAAAACCCGGAGGTGATGGAGCGATTCAACGATTAAAGACCAATATGAATGGTCGATCGGCCGATACGTCATCATGCCCGATCGCGTTCACTTTTTCGCGTTCGATAGTCAAGGCAAGCGAACGCTTTCCCAGTTCGTTGGCAAGTGGAAGGAATGGACCGCGAAGTATTGCCATCGTCGGCTTGGGTTCACGACGCCATTGTGGCAACCGGAGTTTTTCGATCATGTGCTTCGTTCGTCAGAAAGCTATGAAGAGAAATGGGAGTATGTTCGCAACAACCCGGTCCGCGCTGGTCTCGCCGAATCGGCCGACGAATGGACGTATCAAGGCGAACTCGCGCAACTTCGTTACGATTGAGCGATTCGCGTTGTAGCCGGGGTCTGTGAGTGACGCCGACCGGCCTCACAGAGGCCGGCTACACAAAACCATCCCAGACTCCTGGCCAGCCTAACCGCGCTTTGCTCTGTAGCGAGGCTCTGTGACCCCGGCCGGCCTCACAGAGGCCGGCTACACAAAAACCCATCCCAGACTCCTGGCCGCTTAACCACGCTTTGCTCTGTAGCGGGGGTCTGTGACCCCGGCTACACAAAACCAGGCTCGATGATCCCGGCACAATGCCGAAATCAAAGCGCCCAATTCCGCTCCTTGAATTCAGCAGGCGCAGTTATAATCGACCGACCGCGGGGATGTGGTGATGTACCTGTGCCCCTCCCAAGGACAAGCCGGTTTCTTATGGTATAATCCGAAGCCCAAACCGGAACGCGGACCCGAGCGCCATCAGTTGCGAATCTGGATCAATATGGCCCTCCAATCAGGCCTGATTGATCGACAGACCAACCCCAAGCTGCGCCCGATGTGGGACGCTTGGATCGACAGTTTGGAAAGGTGAGATAAGAGGAAAAAATCCATGGCATTGACACCCTCGACCATGCTTCCGCTGGGCACTATTGCCCCTGGGTTCCGGCTTCCGGACACCGATGGTAAAACAGTATCCCTCGACGATTTCAAAGGGGCCCCTGCCCTGTTGGTGGCGTTCATCTGCAACCACTGCCCCTACGTCAAGCACGTCCGCCACGAGCTGGCCCGGCTAGGCAAGGAATATCAAGCCAAAGGCGTGGCCGTTGTCGGCATCAGCGCCAACGACGTAACCACCCATCCCGACGATAGCCCAAAAAAGATGGCCAAAGAGAAGGCCGAGGTCGGCTATACGTTCCCGTATCTCTACGACGAAACCCAGCAAGTCGCCCTCGCCTTCAAGGCGGCCTGCACGCCGGATTTTTACGTGTTCAACAAGGATCAGAAGCTCGTCTATCGAGGCCAGATGGATGGCAGCCGGCCGGGCAATCCGATCCCGGTCACCGGCAAAGACCTGCGCTCAGCCCTCGACGCCGTACTCGCCGGTAAGCCCCTGAGCGATAACCAGCAGCCCAGCCTCGGCTGTAATATCAAGTGGAAGAGCGGTAACGAGCCTGGCTATTAATGGAATCTTCGTCGCCGATGAATACCTTCGTCCTATTCGTGCTTGCCGCCATTTCGTCATCCAAGACCGATGAGCCAAGACTCCAAGCCGAACTGGTCTTCCCACCGGTCGAGGCGCAAACGAATGCGCCGGAATCGTGGAATGTTCGAATGGCGACTTAATAGCATCGTGGTACGGTGATGTTCGCCCCAATGACTCCGCCGTGTTCGGCGCACGAAAACGGCACGGTGAGACGGCGTGGGACGCGCCCTTTGTCATGGCGAATCGGCCGGGTTTCCCGGACTGCAATACCGCCATGAACATCGACCGACGCGGTCGCCTCTGGCTCTTTTGGCCGACGATTCTCGCAAGCTCGTGGGAATCGTCGCTGCTCAATTATCAAATCGCGACAGACTACTTGAGGCCCGGGCCGCCGAAGTGGGATGAGAGGGCATCCTCCTGCTCAAACCCGCCGACTTTAGCCAAGAGTCCCTCCGGCTACTCGGACCGCGTGAAATCCGATCCGCCTCGCGGCGCGATCGTGGGGACCGGCTGGTCAAAAGGCGAAACTGAGCGACCCGCTCTTTCAGCGCTGGGCTGGGCGCCGCGTTGCAAGCCGACGATCTTGCCCAGCGGCCGGATCGTCCTGCCGGTTTATTCCGATACCTTTTCGATTTCGATCATGGCCTTGAGCGACGATGAAGGAAAATCGTGGTATCCCAGCAAGCCGCTCATCGGTTTCGGAAATATTCAACCAACCGTGCTACGGAGGGACGACGCGACGCTCGTCGCCTACATGCGTGAAAACGGTCCACTGCAACGCATCCGGGTCTCGGAGTCAAAGGATGACGGCATAAGCTGGGGGCCGGTCAACGAGACGGAACTGCCTAATCCGGGTAGCGGGATCGACGGCGTTCGACTGGCCAACGGCCGCTGGGTACTCGTGTACAATGACTCACAATCGTCGCGAAGCACCCTTGCCGTGTCGCTCTCGGACGACGAAGGCCGCACTTGGAAATGGACAAGACACCTCGAAAGACACAAAGCGGGCCGCTTTCATTACCCGGCCATGATTCAAGGACGCGACGGCAGCATCCACGCGATCTACAGTTGCTTTATTGCCTCGGACGCGACTCCCGCCAAAAGTGCCGCCGGCAAGTCCGACGGCGCCATGCTCAAGGGAATTAAGCACGCGATGTTCAACGAGGCGTGGATTCGCGCGGGTGATTGAGGGCGCGATCAAAAACGGTCGCTTGACACCGCCGGGCGGTCACAGTACTATTACTGTGTAGTGTCTGATACGCGATCAAAAGGTTTAATCGCATGTATATTCGCATCGAGAGAGGAGTCTCCGCGCCGATTTCACGGCAGATTGCTGAGCAGATCCGTGCCCAGTGCCTGGCAGGTGGGCTGAAGGCGGGCCAATGCCTGCCGTCGGTTCGACAGCTCGCCAGGGAACTCGTGGTCAACGTAAACACCGTCGTTCGTGTGTACGAGCGGTTGGCTGCCGAGGGGTTGATTGAGATGCGGCACGGCGATGGAACATTTGTCTTGCCGCCGCCGGCATCGACCGACGGCACCGCGGAATTGAAGAATCACCGCGAACAGTTCTCGCGCGAATTCCAGGGCGTCGTTCGGCGTGGGCTGTTGGCAGGACTAACCTTGCCTGAGCTGCGCCGCATGCTGACAGAGGCTGTCACCGACGCCAGAGAGCAGATCTCCAAAGAGCACAGTTCGGAGACGCGACATGACTGAACCAGTGATCCAGATCGAGCACCTCGTCAAGTCCTACGGGTCGAAGAACGTGTTGCAGAATGTTTCGCTGAGCGTTCCGGCGGGGCAGACATTGGCGATCTTGGGGCGCAACGGGGCGGGAAAGACGACGATGATCCGCATTCTACTGGGGCTACTACCCGCTGATTCCGGCGTCTGTCGGCTCGGCGGCGTCGATCCGGCCGTCGATCCTTTGACAGTACGGAGCAAGGTCGGCTACCTGGCAGAAGATCAGACTATGTACGGCTGGATGACGCCAGTCGAGCTATGCCGATTCCTCGCGCCGTTCTATCCAACGTGGGATACGAAGCTGGCCGGCGACTCTCTCGATCGGTTTGAGATCCCGAGCCATACGCGCATTGGCAGGCTCTCGAAAGGTCAGGCCGTCAAGCTTGGGCTGGTCGTCGCACTCGCCCATCGCCCTGCGATCGTCATCCTGGATGATCCTGCGATGGGGTTAGACCCGATCGCACGTAAGGAATTCAATCGCGATCTGATCGAACACCTGCAGACTTCGGGCTGCACGGTCCTTTACAGCTCGCACCTGCTGGACGAGGTCGAAGCGGTCGCTGACGCCGTGGCGATCCTCGACCGGGGAAAGATCGTCCGCACCGCCACGACCGATCGCCTGCGTGATGAAGTCAAGCAGATTGTGCTGGGTTTTGATTCCCTCGCCGAAGCCCCGCAGCCCGAGGGCCTGCTGGACGTTCGGCGACACGACGATCGGGTGGCGATCATCACCGATCAGGCAGGCCGCTACATTCAACAGTTGTCAGCTCGCCGGAATCGATCACAACGTGGTCGACCTCAGCCTCGACGAGATCTTTGAAGCGTACGTGATCGGCCGCGCGCACGACTGGCCGAATCATTCCCAGAGCTCGCTGGCGTCGGCATAAATCATGCGTTCCTTGGCCCGAGGCCCGTCATGAACAGTTTGTTGTGGAAGCAGTGGCGCGAGACCCGAGGCATTCTGGCGATCTTCACTGCCTGGATGACCATCGCGGTTTGCTATGCGATCGCATATGAGCTGGGCCACCACTATCGTGCCGTCGTGGGACACTTCAGTGGTTGGGCCCTCCTCTACTCCCTATTTGCCGCTGTTGTTCTCGCCACGCGAACATCGCACGGCGAGCGGACGGACGGGACAATCGCGTTCTCTGCAGCTCTGCCGATTTCCATGCGTCGCATAGCAACCATTCGGATCGCGAGCGCCGTCGCAACGCTGG
Organism: uncultured Isosphaeraceae bacterium; assembly: GCA_963829765.1. Classification (GTDB taxonomy): domain Bacteria; phylum Planctomycetota; class Planctomycetia; order Isosphaerales; family Isosphaeraceae; genus CAWFRS01. The sequence goes on from CAWHKI010000059.1 coordinate 13,809, forward strand.
GCATCCCCCTCGTGATCGCGGCAGGCGTTCTGTCGATGGCCCTGGCGTGTGGGCTCGTCGAGCAGGTGGGGCCGCGCCTCGGGCGTGCTTACACGCAATTACCGCAACGGGAAACCGCGGCGTTGCCCACGTCACTAGAACAGCTTTGGAGCATCGCGGCGATCGCGATCTTGGGAGGTGTTGAGCTATTGCTTTTATTGAGCCTGCTGGGATGTTACCTGCGCAGCCAAGCTCAAATCGGCCTGATGGGAGCCGTCATGGCATTGGGCTCGATGATCGCAGCGACCGCGCTCTGGTTTCGTGATTGCAGCCCGCAGAACCAACTGATTTATGGCATTCTGCTGCCGCAATCGCTGGCAATTCAGTGGAGTTATGGTGAAGAGCTTGGCTACTACACCGATCATGAGCTGGCCCAGTATCGCTGGATTGCCATGGGATTGTCGCTGCCCGTATTGGCGATCATCGGCCATTTGTTTATTACGCGCTACGGAGCGCTGCGCGGATCTTCGACACCAGCAAAACGGCGGCGCTTCCGCATCGCCTTTCCGCCGATTCTCGCACGCATTCCGATTCGTCTGCCTGGCCGATTACCGGCGATGATCTGGCTGGAGCTTCGTCAATCGATGCCGCTGGCTGCCTTCGGGCTTCTCCTGGGAGTTCTCATGTCGATCGCGAGTGTGCTGATCGAGCATCAGCACGGTTATTCGTTCGGCACCTCCTTACTCATGGACATGCCGCATTCCACGGCCGCCGTCGCGATGTTGTGGGCCATCGTGGTCGGATCCGGCCTGTATTCGGCCGATCTCAGCTCCGGCCTCGGCGCTTTTTGGCGATCGCGGCCGATCGCGCCGGACCTGTGGTTCTGGACCAAATTCGTGGTAGGTTTAGCGGCTGTTATGGGTGTGCTGGACGGAGCCACAATCCTCATTTCCTGGAAAACTCCACCCGCGACGATGACGACTGGAATGAGCTGGGCTTACGTTGGTTGCTTTCCCATCTTTCACTCGCTTATGTACGCGCTTGCGGTTTTCGGAACGTGCTGGTTCCGCAGGCCGGTGATCGGCGGCATTCTGGCCATTCTTGGATACACGCTGCTGCACGTCGCGATCACGACTTTCCCGATGACCGACCGATTAGAACCAATCAACGTCTACAACGCAGTGCTCTCGGCGGAACTCGCCGGGCAAGTCGACTTCACGCAGCATGGTTATCCGCTTGTCTACGGTGCTTCAAGTAGTCTCGATTATCCTGCTCGCGCTCCTCTCATGCCGATTGGCCAGACCACTTCAGCCAACATGCCGCTGGTTCCTGCCACAAACGAAATAACAGGTCCGCCAACGCCGAGTTGGCCGGCGATTGCGTTTGCACTTGCGAGAATCTCCGCGTCCGGATATCGAAGGGAATGTCGATGTGTAGAGACGGCCATCAGGAGTGCGACGATCATGCGTGTGCGTCATTGGACGGCGATCATCACATGCGTTTCTGCTCACCTGCTAACGGGGATCGGCGCCCGTGCCGGTGATCTCAAACCGTACCCGCTGCCTCCCGAGACAAGCGCCGAAATCGAGAAGCTCGCGGCGCGTAGTGACATCCTGATTCTGGGCGAGATGCACGGCACACAAGACGTTCCCGAGCTCGTCGCGACGCTCTTGGCCCCACTCACGAAGCTGGGCTATGGCACATTGGCACTCGAAGTGCCCAACAATTTCCAGGCGACATTGCGGGCCTGGGCCTGAGGCCAAACCGAGTCCAAACGCTAGCGAAACGTCCCCTGGAACACGCTGTCGTTCGACCGGCGGGCGAGAATGGCTATGATCGCGTGCTCGACCTGCCGCCGGCGCGACCCGCGACGTTAGTCGGTCGACTCGCTGATGCACGAAAGTAACACAGGCTCGCCAACCCGACGTGACCCTCTCGTTCATCGTCAAGAGCGTCGAGTCTGTCCTCTCAACCCCTCATCGATCTCGTGAGGCCGACGTTCCGGCAAAGAGCGAGGCTTTTTCACCAGAGGTTTGCCGGCACGGAAGACTCGGATTACTAGGACCAACCGTCATTACGTGCCGGACAAGAAAAGCTAGAAAATTCAAATAACTCATCATAAGTGTCATCCCGCGGACGATGAGAGCCCTGCTCGTGGGCGCAAAAAAACACCCACGACCCAAACCGGCGAAGCGCCGTACGCAAACGGCGAGGCGCCGTACGCAAAGAGTGAGCGGGCCAGCAATTTTGCGTTGTGACGCAAGCCTTTTCTGATCGCATACTTAAGAATGGCCACAACGCAAACAACGCAAACAACGCAAATCCGCTGACGTCACGGGGAGGCGGCGAAGGCGATGCGGGGTTGTTCTTGGTGGTGCCGTTTGTACGTGTCCACGTACCGAAATCTCGGCGATTGGCCGTAAGAAATGGTGGTGCCTATCGGATCCTTCTCGTTCATGCGGTGCTCGAGTTCCGCGAGGCGGTGGGCCAGGCTTTCCAGGGTCAGTTCCGACATGGTGATTCTCCCGAATCGAACTTCCGATTACACGGGCGCCTAAACGGAACTCACGACAGCACAGGGAGATGCGGACGAGGAACCCTTTTCTTTCAGGATATTGGGGGTGAACGCTCGGTGTGCGCGTGGCCGAGCGGCCAAAAAGCTGCCGCCCAAGCCGTTTTTTATCCCCTCCTTTCAGCCAGAGCGTGCGTCAGCTTCTTAAGGGCTTGGTTCTCGAGTTGACGGGCACGCTCGCGGGTCAGGCCTAAATTCTCCCCAACCTCGCGGAGGGTCATGGGTTTGTAATGGTCGAGGCCGAACCGCATTCGAATCACGGCGGCCTCGCGATTCTCAAGTGATTCCAAGAATTCGAAGATTCGCTTGAGGTCATCGGACTCGATCAATTGGATTTCGGCTCCTTTATTGCGGTCATCAGTCAAGACGTCGTCAACGGACGGGCCATCGGCGGAATGCCTTTCTGAATGTGGCGTCAGGTTATTGATCCGAATCGCTTTGGCGACGATGCCGATCTTTTTGTTGGAAAGTCGCAGAGCTTTGCCGACTTCCTCGTGCGTGGGCGCACGCCCTAACCGTTCCGTCATGATGGCCGTGGCACGCCTCCATTTTGAAAGTAGGCTGACCATGTAAGCCGGTAGACGAATCAGCTTGCCGTTGTTCATCACGGCACGCCGGATCGATTGCTTGATCCAGTAGCTGGCATACGTGCTGAACCGCGTATCCATCGTTCCATCAAATCCCTCAACCGCTCGCATCAGACCCAAGTTTCCTTCCTCAATCAGGTCTTCTAGGTTCAGCCCCTTACCCATGTATCCCCGTGCAATGTTGACGACCAACCGGAGATTGGCCTTCACCATATGGTCGCGCGCTTCGGGGTCACCCTCGGCCACCCTCTCGGCGAGTTCTCGTTCTTCCTCGGCTGACAGCAACGGCGTGTCGTTGATCTCATTCAAGTAAATCTGCAAGGGCGACACGGAGCTAGCTGCACGTCGTTCGGTCCGGCGAGATGTCATGACGGGACACTCCTCAAGGGTGTAATTCGTGAGAAAAGCGCGTTCTGGCGGGCCGCGGAGTTTAGTCCGGTGTTTTATCGCGACGCAGATGATGAACCCGTCGTGATCCTGAAAAGGAAAGTAGGACGTGATGATTGGCGAGTCAACTAAGTTGATCGAATCCGTGCCCTGGACGTGGCTCCGCTCACTTCACGTCAAGGAGTTCGACCTCGAAAAGCAAGGGGGCATTGGGGGGTATGGTACGGCCGGCGCCACGGGCCCCGTAGCCGAGTTCAGGTGGTACTAGCAGCTCGCGCTTCCCGCCGACCTTCATACTGGCAACCCCTTCGTCCCAACCGGCGATGACCTGTTGCGCACCGACGGGAAACGAAAATGGGCTACCACGGTCTACCGAACTGTCGAACTTCTTCCCTTTGGCACCCTGCCAGAGCCAGCCGGTATAGTGCACCACGCAAGTCTGGCCGCGCGGGCGACGGTCCATCACCCACCTTGATGTCGCGATACTCGAGTCCACTGGCGGTTTTTTTCATGAGCCCCAGCAGTTCAACCTCGAACAACAAGGTCGCGTTAGGTGGAATCACACCGCCGGCACCACGAGGGCCGTACGCCAGGCCAGGGGGTATCAACAGCTCGCGTTTGCCGCCAACCTTCATGGTGGCGACTCCCTCGTCCCAGCCTTTGATCACCCTTCCCTCACCGACAGGAAACGCAAAAGGCGAATTGCGGTCTTTGGAGCTGTCGAATTTTTTGCCTTTGGGGTTGTTTTCCCAGAGCCAGCCGGTGTAGTGCACGATGCAGGTCTGACCAGTCTTGGGCGTGTCACCGGTCCCTTCCTTCTCGTCGACATACGCGAGACCGCTTGCCGTTTTTTTCATGCTCTTTCTTTCCGCTGCATCGCCTTGGCCGGGTTCCGCCAAGCTCGCTCCGTTTGATGCGACAAGGGAAAACATACCGATGGCCGCCGTCGCGGTGAGGATCATCGAACGAGTCTTCATGCTGGTGATTGTCATCATAAGTTTGAGCTCCTGGTGTCATGCCAACGATTATTCCGTCTTTTGGCCCTTCCGTCTTGATCGAGTCCGGCTTGCCGAGCAGATTCGGTACTCGGCCCCGCCTCGAATGTCTGCGAACTTACGATAACAACCATTCGCCATGCTGTCAGCCATCGCTCGGATTACCTTGGTGGGGTTGAGGAGGGTCCCACGCCGCGGGGGGGTAGTCTTTATATGTTCCTGTCCAGGTGTGGAGGCAACCCGCGGAACACAAGCCGGTGATTACGAGAATGATAACCGCCACGGTACGAGCGAGCCTCACCATCACGAATTCCTTTCGTTTGCAGTTGAGGTGACCCATCTCGCGAAACGTCGGTTAGAGTGTGGCCGCTCCCGGTGCCGGAGCCAGCGGTGGTGTCGCTGGTGTCAGCAATACGACTAGTCGAGGCTGGCAGGGAAAC
>CAWHKI010000060.1:0-14913 GCA_963829765.1 uncultured Isosphaeraceae bacterium
GGCATCGCTTGAACTCTGGCCTGCGCGAAGACGGCGAGCTCTCTGGCGAAGACGTGCTGCCCGGCTTTCGGTGTCGGCTGGCCGCGACTTTTCCGAAAAGACCGCGGGCCAAGTGCCAGCAGGATGAGCCAAAACCCGTTGAACAAGGATGGTGGCGATGTGTGGAATCGTCGGATACACCGGAGCTCACGAGGCCGCCCCGATCTTGGTGGCGGGCCTGCGCCGGCTCGAATATCGCGGCTATGACAGCGCGGGCCTGGCGACGATCGATCGGTGGCCAGCTGATCGTGCGCAAGCGGGCCGGCCGGGTGCGAGTCCTCGAGGAATTGCTCGACCGCGAGTCGGCCCCGGGGATTTGCGGGATCAGCCACACGCGGTGGGCGACTCACGGCCCCGCCACCGACCGCAATGCCCATCCCCATCTGGGGGGCCGGGCGGGGGAGGTCACGGTCGCCGTCGTGCACAACGGCGTCATCGAAAATCACGCCGGTCTGCGGATGAGCTGAGTCACAAGGCTTCACGTTCGTGAGTCAGACCGATTCCGAGGTCATCGCCCACCTGATCGCGCGCGAGCTGGAAACAATGGACGAGCTGTTCGAGGCCGTGCAGCGGGCCCTGCCGCGGCTCGAGGGGACGTACGGCCTGGCGGTGGTCAGTCCGAAGCGGCCGGGCGAGGTCATCGGCGCCCGGTTCGGCAGCCCGCTGGTCGTCGGGCTGGGCGAGGGCGAGCACCTGCTGGCCAGCGATCCGGTGGCGATCGCGCCCCACACGGCACGGGTCGCGTTCTTGCAAGACGGCGAGGTCGTCCGCCTCACCGACCGAGATTTCGAGATCCGCCATCGCGAGCACGGACCGATCACGCCGCGGGTCGATCGGATCGACTGGAAGCCCGACGCCGTCGAGCTGGGCGATCACGCCCACTACATGATCAAGGAGATTCGCGAGCAGCCCGAGACCGTCATCAACGCCTGCCGCGGCCGGCTCCGCCGCGACCAGGCGACGGCTCAGTTCGGCGGGCTTAACCTCTCTGCTCGCCAGCTCCGCCGCGTGCGCAGGGTCGTCTTGGCGGCGTGCGGGACAAGCTGGCACGCGGCCCTCGTCGGCGAATACCTGATCGAGCGGCTCGCTCATCTGCCCGTTGAGGTCGAATACGCCAGTGAATTTCGCTATCGCAACGCACCGCTCGACGATCGGACCCTCGTCTTCGTACTCAGTCAATCGGGTGAGACGGCCGACACTTTAGGTGCGCTTCACGAGGCGAAGCGCCGCGGGCACCCTACGCTGGCCATCGTGAACACGGTCGGCAGCACCATCGCACGCGAGGCCGACGGCGGCATTTATCTGCACGCCGGGCCCGAGGTCGGCGTCGCCAGCACCAAGGCCTTTTCGGCCCAGGTCACCGTGCTTCTCCTGCTGGCGCTTTACCTCGGTCGCCTGCGGCAGCTTTCTTTCCCGGACGGTCTGGCCGTCGTCAATGCCATCGAATCGGTTCCCGAGCTCCTGGGTGAAGTGCTCAAAACCGAGCCCCTCTGCGAGCGGGCCGCCCAGCAGTTTGACACGGCGAGAAGCGCTCTATTTCTCGGTCGCGACCTCCATTTTCCGGTCGCCTTGGAGGGAGCGCTCAAGCTCAAGGAGATCACCTATATTCATGCGGAGGGGTATCCGACCGCCGAGATGAAACATGGGCCGATCGCGCTCGTCGATGGCACGACTCCATGCGTCTTCGTGGCCCCTCGCGGCGTGCTGCACGCCAAGACGCTGGGCAACCTCGAGGAAGTTAAGGCCCGCAACGGCACGATCATCACCGTCGGAACCGAGGGGGACACTGCTTCAAGCAAGTTGTCCGATGTGTTCCTGCCGGTCCCCGACGCGCCCGAGGTCGTTCAGCCGCTGTTAGCCGTCGTGCCACTCCAGTTGCTGGCGTATCATGTCGCGCTGCGGCGCGGCTGCGATATCGACAAGCCGCGGAATCTGGCCAAGAGTGTCACGGTGGAGTGAATCCCAAGACGGCCAGCAAGGGATGCCGCGAGTCACTCGCGGCGCCGGCATGCGCCCTCGCTCGCGCGTCGGGTTGGTATCGGCCCTGGGCCGGCCACAGAGCCATATCAACCCGACTGCGCCAGCGAGGGATACCGCGAGTCACTCGCGGCAGCGGCATGCGTCCTCCTCGCTCGCGCGTCGGGTTAGTATCGTGTTGCCACTGGCGGAGCCAGCGAGCGGGACCTTGAAGCAGCGTTCTAATTGCCCCGCGGCTGGAATCGCACCTCGAACGGAGCGCCGATCAACTCCTTCCAGGTCTTCTGCTGCTCGTCGTTCAGCTTGGCAGAGGCCTTTCCGAGTGTCTCTTTGCGGATCTCCGCCATCTTCTTCATCGCCCCCTCGCGGTCGCCCTGGAATTGCTGACGGAGCTCGGCCATCTGGCTCATCGATTCCTGGACGATCTCGCGAATTTCGGATTTCTGGGTGTCGGTGAGATTCAACTTCTTGGCAACCTCGGGGTCGGCGAAGGCCGTTGCTCCCCGCTGCTGATAGGAGATCTGCTTGAGCCTGGCGAGCTGCTCCGGCTTGAGAAATTCACCGAAGGCCTTCATGGCCGACTCGTTCATTTCCTTAGTAATCTCTTGCATCTTCGCGCGGCGCTCTTCGTCGCCGAGCCCCTGCAGCTTCTCGAAGACCTCGGTCATCTTCTCTCTGGTCTTCTCGGCGAATTCCTTCGCCTTCTCGACCTGGGTATCGTCGAGCTTGAGCTCTTTTTGGACCCCCTCGTTGCTGATCAGCATGGCATAATTGCCGCCGCCGCCAAAACCTCGCCGGCCCTGGGCGAAAGCCGGGCTAGCGACCAAAGCGACGAGGCTTAATCCCAACACGGCTCTGAACATCGTTCTCATGGTGGCAAACTCCCCCGGGGTGTTAAATGGATGGGTCACAACCCGCTTGAATCCGTGCGTGACTGTGCCCATGCGGCCCAAGGTCAAACCCGGATAGTTTAAGACGAGACAGCGAAGCTGACTCACTAACTGAGCGTCAAAGAATACGGTAACGACCGATTTTCTCGAAAAACCATTTTTTTCCACGGCCCGACACAGGGCTAGCACGGGGATCGGGAGACGGAGCTCCCTCCTACAGTTCGTGTAGGAAGCGGCTCCGTCCGCCGATCTTTCTAGCCGTTTAACGGGTCGTTGTTTTTTTCACTTCGGTTTCTTCACGTCGTCTTCGATCAATTTGAAAAAGTCGTCGTCGGCCGGTTTTTGTTTTTTCGGTGGTGGTGGGGCCTGGAAATGCTCGGGGACGGCGTCATCAAACTCCGCCTCGTCAGCCGAGAGTCGCTCAATGACTCTTGTGCGCTTTTCGGGCGCTGCGGCTTTGAGCGATCGGTGTCGAGCCCGGCAAGATCCATGAGCGAGTGATGGGGTCGCTCGACGACAACGTCTTCATCGAGCTCTCTGTGGGCACTCAAAAATGCCTCGGGGCCGGCCGGGTCGTAGTCGATCGTGAACAGATGGCCCGCGAGCCCCAGTTCTTCCTCGGGCATGATGCTCTGCTCGCTGGAGATCAACGAGCCATTGACGGTGGTTCCATTGGTGCTGCCGAGGTCGCGGACCATCCACAGTCCATTCATGAAACGCAGCTTACAGTGTTTTCCCGAGACGTTCTCGAAGTCGACGCAAATGTCGTTGCCCGGCCGCCGGCCAATCATGATCTCGGTTTTGGTCAAGGGGATCGGGTCACCACCTCCGACCGGATACATGACCCCAAGGACATCGGATGGAGGCGGCATGGCATTCCCCTCGTGTGTTCAATCGGCGAAATCCGGCGACGCCACAGCTCGTTTGAGAAATCAAACATCTTTCCTATTTTCTACCAAAGAAGCCCTCGATTTCTCAAGGGCCGTCCGCCGGATGCATGAACTTTCGTGTTTTTCCGCAACGTGGACTAGCATCAGCCCGCGGCTTGAATTAGCTTTAGCTTCTGTTTAGACGCGTGGCGACAATCGCCTCGCCTAAACGCCTTTGCACGATCCTGGGAGGGCGAGCCTCCTGGCGAGCCGCGGCACCATCCGGCTCGGACGGGGCCTCGCTCTCCCGGAATCACGCAAGGTCATTTAGAGCGTTTTTCGGCAAGATCGACGTAGTAGGTCAGGCTTTCCAGCCTGACCTACCAGCGAAGGGGGGATATCTCCGTGAGGGAACAAGACGTCTGGGGCCGACGAGAGATGCTCGCCGCCGGCTGTGTCGTGGCTGGAACGCTCGGCTTGGGCCGGTTCGCGCGTGGCGAGCAGTTGCCCCTGGCGGGTCAAGACGGAATTTACCGCCCATTCCAGATGGGGCTGCAAAGCTACTCGCTCCGCGGCCTCACCGCGCCGGGCGGACGGTCCGACCGCGCCTTAGCCCTGGCGGCGACCAAGCAGCTCGGCCTTCATTTTTGGGAGTCGTACCCCGCCCACGTCCCGATGGATCTCGGCCTGGAAGCTCTTCAGGGCATCAAGCGGGAAGTCGAGCGGGCCGGAGTCGAGGTCGTCGGTTACGGTGTGGTTCACTTCGGCAAAAACGCCGACGCCAACCGTCGCATCTTCGAGTTCGCCAGGCGCATGGGTATCCGCTACCTTTCCGCCGATCCGGACCCCGCCAGCTTCGACGATCTCGACAAGCTCGTCGAGACCTACGACATCGCCGTCGGTATCCACAACCACGGTCCAGGCCACCGATACGAAAAGATCGAATCGATCGCCAAGGCCATCAAAGACCACCATCCCAAGATTGGCTGCTGCGTCGATACCGGTCACTTCTTGCGCTCCAAGATCGATCCTGTCGATGCCGTCGCCGCGTTCGGCAAGCGCATCTATGGCGTGCATCTCAAAGACGTCAAAGACGCCAATACGTTCACCGTCCTTGGAAAAGGCGACCTCCGCACGGTCGATCTTTTAAGCGCATCAGCGCGGATCAAATACAACTATTGCCTTGCGATCGAATACGAAGAGAACCCCGACAATCCGTTTGCCGATATCAAAGCCTGCCTGGCCGAGGCCGCCAGGGCCATCGCCCTCGTCCGCGAAGCCTGAGAGGGGACGATCGGAATGATCCCACGCGTTCTAGAGCCCGAGGCCATGGAAACGGTCGACCAAGTCCGTCACTACGATGCGATGGATCACTCGGCGGCTAACGCCCGGTTTGTCGACGATTTTCTGGGTGCCCACGGCCCGTGTCGTGGCGGCGAGATCCTTGACGTTGGCACGGGGACAGCGCGTATTCCGATCGCGCTGGCCGCTGCCGACGGCCAGGCTCGCGTGCTGGCGGTTGACCTCTCCGACACCATGCTCGCTCAAGCCGAGATGAACATCGCCGCGGCCGGAATGACCCGCCGAATCCGCATCCACAAGGACGACGCCAAGGCCCTTCTCGACACGTTTGGCCGCGGTCTGTTCGAAGGCGTCATCTCGAACACGATCATTCACCACATTCCCGACCCATTGCCCGCGCTCGCGGCGATGGCCGGTCTGGTGGCCTTTGGCGGCACGCTCTTCGTCAGAGACCTCGCCCGTCCTGATTCGACGGGCGACGTCAAGCGCCTGACCGCGACCTATGCCGGCGGTGAACGCCCCGAAGGGCGAGCGCTCTTCGAGGCTTCCCTCAATGCCGCATTGACGCTCGAGGAAATTCGGTCTTTGATTAAGGACCTGGGCCTTGCGGCCGAGAATGTCATGATGACTTCGGATCGACACTGGACGTGGGCGTGGCGCAAGACAAGGTGACGCACGGCCTCGAGCCACGCCCAAAAGACGACTTGGGACGGAAAAATGATGCCCAGCGAGCAGATAGCGACGGAGCAGGTTTTGGTTCGCGATATCGAAGTCGGTTCCGCCGACGGCACCATGCTGCGCGGACGGTGGTGGCGCCGGCAGGCGCCACGAGGGGCCGTGATTATTTCGCACGGTTTCGCCGAGCACGGCGGCTGCTACCGGCATATCGCGGAGGCGCTCGGTGCCAGGCTCGATCTCGACGTCATCGCCGTTGACTACCGGGGCCACGGCCGCAGCCCCGGCCGTCGCGGGGTGGTCAAGCGATACGACGACCTTTTGGCTGATCTCTCGAGCGTCCTGGCATGGGCCGCCCGCCAGTTGCCCACGGTGCCTCAGTTTGTGTTGGCGCACTCCAATGGCGGACAGGTCGCGCTGCGGCTGGCGCTGGCGGGCATTGGCTCGATCGAGGGGATGGTCGTATCGAACCCCGCGCTACGGATCGCGGTCCCCATCGCTCCCGCCAAGCTCAGACTGGGCAAGCTGCTGGCCCGGGTCGCCCCCTGGGTCACCTTGACGGGCGACACTCGCACCGGCGTCCTCACTCGCGACCCGGAAATTCAAGAGGAGCATCGCACCGACCCGTTGCGCCACAATCGCATCAGTCCGCCGCTTTTCTTCGGAATGGTCGAGGGGGGCGAGCTGCTGCTGGCCCGGGCGGCCGAGATTCATCTCCCCATCTTGATGTTGCTCGGCGGCCAAGACCCCGTCATCGACCCCGCGCCCTCACGCGAGTTTTTCAACCGGATCGGCAGCGAAGACAAAACGCTCCTCATTTATCCCAAAATGCTCCATGAGCCGCTCAACGACCTGGGCCGAGAACAGGTGTTCGATGATGTCGTTCATTGGTTCGAGCAGCGGCTGAGATAAGGTCACGCCCGCACAAATCGATGTCCCGGCAGACGCTTGACCAGGCGTTTGAGCTCAAGCACGCTGAGCGTGGCCATGACCTGGCCGGCGGTCATGCCGGTGCTGGTGATCAGATCGTCCACGGCGGTCGGCTGGTCGTCGAGCCGCCCCAAGAGCGAGCGTTCCGAATCGGTGAGTGCCAGCTCGGCCGGATGGCGAACCGGGGGTTCCTCGGGATCGGTGCGAACCTCCTGAACCAGGGGGCCGAGCTCCTCAAGGATGTCGTCGACCGTCTCGACGAGCCGGGCACCATCGCGGATCAAGCGATGGCAGCCCCGGCTCGCGAGGCTATCGGCGGGCCCGGGAACGGCGAAGACCTCGCGATTTTGTTCCATGGCGTGCGACGCGGTCGAGAGTGACCCGCTGCGTGGGGTCGCTTCGACGACCACCACACCCAGGGAGAGCCCGGAGATAATCCGGTTCCGCTGCGTGAATAAACCGGCCAGCGGCCCCTGGCGCATCGGCATCTCGCTGATCAAGGCCCCCGCCGCGGCAACCGCCCGGGCGAGCTCTTTGTGTTCGGGAGGGTAAACCGACGCCAGTCCGTTCGCGAGGACGCCGATCGTTCGCCCGCCCGCCTTGATCGCGCCGCGGTGAGCGGCCGCATCGATGCCGCGAGCCAGTCCCGAAACCACCGTGAAACCCGTCCGCGCCAAGGCCGCGGATAACCGCTCAGCGATCCGTAAACCGTAGGTCGTGCAATGCCGAGAGCCCACCACCGCGATGGCAAGCTGGTCCCGCGGGAGGATCGACCCATCCACATAAAGGAGATTGGGCGGGTCAGGTATGTTCTCAAGAGGCGGGGGATAACCCGGATCGCCCCGCGAAATGACACTGACACCCAAGCCGCGGCATAAGGCCAGCTCGGCGGCGGCGTCGAAGTCCTGACGTGCTCGGGAAACCTTTTCGGCGATTTTGGGGCCGATGCCGGCGACGCTTAGCAGCTCCCCGCGCGATGCGTCCAGGGCAGCCCCAGCCGACCCGAATCGCTCCAAAAGCGCCCGGCTCATCCGCGGGCCAACTCCCGGAACCATCGCCAGGTGAATGAGGTCGAGCAGTCGTTGATCATCGTCTGATTCGGCCAATCGTAGCTCCCGCTGCTGCTAACGGATCGCGGTTTTTCAGAGGGTGGCGAGCACCGAGCGAACCTCGCTCGAGGCCCGCGGCATCGGTGAGCTCAACCTGGCCGATCGCACGTGGCAACACGAAGCGGACCTGGCCGTGGCGGTTCTTCTTATCGCGCATCATGGCCGCGACCAGCCGATCCTCATCAAGTCCCGGCGCACACGTCGGCAAGCCGAATTGTTCGAGCAATCGTGTCAGACGCTTAACCTCGGCGGGACCAATCCAGCCGATTCGTTCCGCGAGCCGAGCCTCAGCGACCATGCCGACGGAGACCGCCTCGCCATGCTGGAAGGCACCGTCATATCCGGCGACGGTCTCGATCGCGTGGCCAATCGTATGGCCGAAATTGAGTACGGCCCGAAGCCCGGTCTGCTCGCGCTCGTCGCCAATAACGACGGCCGCCTTGAGCCGGCAACTTTCGATGATGATTCGCCGCAAGTCTTGATCGTGCCGATCCACAATGCTTTCGACGTCGCGCTCCAGGCTGGCGAAAAACTCGGCATCAAGGATCACGCCGTACTTGACGACCTCGGCCAGTCCGCACCGTAGTTCGCGTAACGGCAGGGTGCGCAGGGTATCGGTGTCAATCCACACGCCGGCCGGCTGATAAAACGCTCCGATGATGTTCTTGGCGCCGGGATGGTTGATCCCGACCTTGCCGCCGACCGAGCTGTCGACCTGGGCGAGCAGGGTCGTCGGCACCATGATCAAGGGCAGCCCGCGAGCAAACGTGGCCGCGACAAAACCGGCGAGGTCGCCGACCACGCCGCCGCCCAGGGCGACGATCAGCGTATGGCGATCGGCCGCGCACCGCACCAGCTCGTCAAAAAGCCGCGACAGCCTGCCCCAGCGACTTTGACGATTCACCAGCAGGGACCACCACGACCGTCGATGCAATTCCAGCCTCGGCCAACGCCGCCTGGTATATGGCGGGAAGAGCAAGGTCCGCGAGATGGGCGTCGGTGACGACCAGCGCAGACCGACACGATGATCCCGACCAGGTGCGGTCGAGCGCGTCGCGAACAAAGGCGCCGAAGTCTTCGGACCGCCCGGTGACGACGCGGACCTCGTACGAGCGCGGACCGAGCTCGACAAGGATGCGGGAATCGGTCGAGGTGGAAACCGTGTCCATCATTGCGGCTCGTCGGTGAAATCGGTTGCGAAGCGGTTGTTCAGTCTCGCTCTCCGTGGGGCCGCCGAAACATTGGCGTAGGTCAGGCTTTCCAGCCTGACGTTCCGTGCGACGCGTAGGTCAGGCCTTCCAGCCTGACATTCTGTGCCAAGCGGAAAGGAGTCAGGCTAGAAAGCCTGACCTACGCCGCGCGACGACTTCCACGAGCCCACTTAGTTTAGCAAGCCGAGCCGCGTCGAAGAAGAAGACGCCGGGGAGCGTCGAACTGGCGCACATTCACACCTAAACAACAATCCGCATAAACCGTCACATTGAGGGCTTTTTGACGTTTTTTCAAGCGACTGACGAGGCTTCTCAGGCGAACCGCGCGGCCGCCTTGGTGATGATTCCGATTTTCCTCGGCGGAAGGTATCATTGAGCAGGTCTGGGTTCTTTCTCCAGGATGTTGGAGGCATTGACATGGCGACGGCGACAGCGACAGTCTCGGTTCCCGTTCACCAGGCTGAGGATGAGCATGTATTGCTTCATGGGGTACGGTGGAGTACCTATGAAACGCTGCCTCGAGGACCTGGAGGGGTGTCACAAACGGTTGACCTACGATGAAGGGACTCTCGAAATTACGACACTCTCGGCCCGGCACGAATGGTCAAAACGGTTGATCGGACGGATGATCGAGGCCATGACCGAGGAGCTGAACATTCCGATCCGCAGTGGCGGCTCGACGACGCTCAAGCAGCAGTTGAAAGAAAAAGGGCTCGAGCCGGACGAATGCTACTGGATCGCCACCGAACCCCTGGTACGGGGTCGGGCCGATCTCGATCTCGCAGTCGACCCGTCGCCCGATCTTGCTGTCGAGGTCGAGGTTTCTCGGAGCGTGCTCGATCGCCTGGGAATCTATGCCGCGCTACGTGTCTCTGAAATCTGGTGGAGTGACGGCGACAAGATCATGATCTCGCGACTCCAGGACGATGGGACTTATGCCAGCATGGACTATAGCCGGAGCTTTCCATGGTTGCCGATGGCCGAACTGGGCCGATTCCTGGAAGCCAGCGAGACCATGGACGAGACCCAGTGGATTCGCTCCTTCCGTGCATGGGTTCGAGCCGAGGTGGCGCCACATGCCCCCGAGTTCGACGAGAGGCCGTAATCCGGGAATCGCTTTTTTGGAAAAAGGGAGAATAGTGGCGCAGCAAATCGGTATGTCCCCCTGGCTTCTTCTGTCCAATAAATCGGTCCGACCCAGGCCGCCGGCAATCTGGGTTTTCTGCTAGAATTCACATTGGTGCTCGGCGGGCCGGTCCGCCGAACGTGGTCGTCAGTCATCAGCAAGACCATCTGGGTCGACAACGGCGGAGCCATCGACAGTACAAGCACCCCGACGGGCCGAGCTTGGTAACCGTGGCGGGGCATCCGGGGCAGCGCTTGGCCGCGAAATTACTCTTCTCAGGCGGAGAAGATGGGATGCCGCGCGAGACGGTGAACGACCTTGATGATCCCCGCATCGCCATTTACCGATCGCTCAAAGCAACCAACCAGACCCGTCGGCTCAAGCAATTCGTCGTCGAAGGCGAAAAATTGGTCAACCGCCTGCTCGCCAGTCGGTTCCCGCCGGTTTCCGTGCTGGTCACCGATCGTCACGAGCCAAGACTTGCCGCGACCGTTCCCGCCGAAACCCCGATGTACGTGGTGCCGCATGGCCTGGTTGATTCCATCGTTGGCTTTCCATTCCACCGAGGCGTCTTGGCCGCCGCGGAACTGCGCCCGTGGCCGCCGCTGGCGGAGATCGTGAAATCGGCTGGATCGCGCCTCACCTTCGTAGTCTGTCCCCGGCTTTCGAATCCTGAAAACCTGGGCGCGATCGCGCGGATTAGCGACGTTTTCGGTGTCGCCGCCATTCTGGCGGGGCCTTCTTGTCCCGATCCGTTCTCGCGCCGGGTGTTGCGGGTTTCGATGGGTTCGGTTCTCAACGTTCCCGTGATCGCGCCGAACACATCGCCAGCCTCATCGATGACTTGACTCGAAACGACCGCGTCGCGTTATGGGGCGCAGTCGCCGATCCTGCGGCCCAGCCGTTCGATGCCGCGCCCCGTCCCGATCGTATTGCCCTCGTCTTAGGCGACGAGGACGAAGGGATCGCGCCGGAATGGCTCCAGCGGTGCGAGCGGATCGTCACGATCCCGATGCGCCAGGGGCCGGCTCGCTCAACGTGGCGGTAGCCGCGGGCATCCTACTCCATCGACTCACCCGTTTGGTAGAATAATAACATTGACGTTCCAAAGAGGATCGATGTACAAAATTGCATGATGCAGGGGACGCGGAAAGAAGTGACAAAATCATGCCTACTCCGCCAAACACTGTGTCGACGCTTCAGATCATGCACGGACCAATGCCGGGGCGGCTTTTCCACCTGGACCGGGCCGTGACGATCGTCGGCCGCAGCCCTGATTGCGACGTGATCTTACAGCCCAAGTCGGTATCGCGCAAACATGCCGCGATCTTGAAGAAGGGATCAACCCTGGAAATCAAAGACCTGGGGAGCACGCGCGGGACGCTGGTGAACGGCCAGCGGCTGACAGGCGCGATCTCGCTCAACGATGGAGATACGCTTCAAATTGGCGAGGTCCAGCTCACCTTCAACCGGTGTCTCGTCGAGATCGAGGAAGGCGACGACAAGTCGTCGACGGTTTACGGGACAATCGACATCTTGAATCAGAGCGATCACCAGGTCCCACTGATCAAGCCCGAGGCCAAGTTTCGCGCCTTGCGATTAATCGGCGAGGAACTCGGCGGGACCTTGGTCTTGACCGAGGTGCTGGATCGGATCTTCAATGCGCTTTTCGAAATCTTCCCCACCGCCGAGCGCGGCTTCGTGTTGTTGAAAGATCCGAACACCGGCGCCCTCTCGCCGGAAATCATCCGGTCGCGAACTGGACCGGCGGGTGAGCTGAAGATCAGCAAGACTGTCTTGAACCGGGTCTTGGACGGCGGCCAAGCGATCCTTTCCAAAAATCTTGCCCATGAGTTTCCCGACAGCGCGAGCGTCTCTGAGTGCAACATCCGCTCGCTCATGTGCGTCCCTTTATTTGATACCGAGCGGAAGACGGCCGGCATCGTTCAGATCGACACCCGTGACGGCCGTGGCCAATTCGAGCAAGACGATCTCGACCTGCTGGCGGCCGTCGCCAACCAGATCAGCGTGGCCGTGCAAAACGCCCAATTGCACAAGGCGCTCGTCAAGCAGCGCGAGATGGAACACGAACTACAGTTTGCGCGTCAGGTGATGCAATCGCTGCTGCCGGAACGGCCGGCCTCGGTCCCCGGCTATGATTTCTGGGCTTACTATGAGCCGGCCCGACACGTTGGCGGGGATTATTACGGGATCATTCCCATCGCGGAGGACGATTGCCACCATCAGCAGGACGTTGCTCGATGGGCGATCGCCGTCGGCGACGTCGTGGGCAAGGGAATGCCGGCGGCCTTGCTGACGGCCAAGCTATCCGCCGAGGTAAGAATGTTCCTGCGGGGCAACCCGACTCCGGCGCGAGTGGTCGAGCTGCTCAACCACCAGTTTGAAGACAGAGGACTGCTCGACCTGTATATCACGTTCCTCCTGGTCGTGCTCGACGTCAACCAGCATTGTTTGAGCGTCGTCAACGCCGGCCATCCTGGCCCGCTCGTACGCCGCCGCGACGGCCGCCTGGAAGAGATTGGCAGGGGCATGTCGGGCCTGCCCCTGGCGATCATGCCCGGATACCGTTACGAGACGGCCGAGACCACGCTCGAGCCGGGCGAGACCGTCATTCTTTACACCGACGGCGTCACCGACGCAATGAATAGCGCCGGCGAACGGATCGGTGAAACAGCGATTCACGAGGCCATCGGCAGCTCGGGCCCCGGTGCCGAGGCCGTCGGCGAGGCGGTCGTCAAAGCAGTCCAGCGCCACGTTGCCGACCACCCCCAGTTCGACGACATCACGCTTGTCTGCCTCGCACCGGTAAACCGGTACTCCTCGCCGAACATCACCCGGCAGAAAGCATGGACAAGCGGACCTATCCCTCTAGCTCCGTCAGCGGCAATACCAACCCGACGCGCCAGCGAGGGGACGCATGCCGACGCCGGGAGTGACTCGCGGCACTCCTCGCTAGCGCGTCAGGTTGATAGGACATCCTCCCCGAACACCGTCCGACGCAAATCGAAGACAAGCGGGCCTACCCTGCAGGCTCCATCAGCGCCAATACCAACCCGACGCGCGAGCGAGGGGGACGCATGCCGGCGCCGCGAGTGACTCGCGGCATCCCTCGCTGCGCGTCGGGTTGATATGGCATCTGGACCCAACCCCGGTCGTGTTCGGCGAGCACTGTCGATATCTGAGCAAGGACTACGCCGACCCGCGACGGACTTTTCGACGACCAGCCCACACGGCCCCAATGGCCGCGCCGGTGGCCACTCCCAGATGCACCACAAGCCGAGGGACGGTCTGGGCCGGCACTGGCTCGAAGATGCGCGAGATCCCCGAGGTAGCGACATTGATGATATCGACGGCCACTGTACCCACCAGCACGCCCACGAAACCGCCGAGCATGCACCGGACGATGCGCTTGCGATCTCCCCACGCCCAGCCCAGGCCCGTGCCCCCCGCAGCACCAACTCCGGCGAAAATCGCTGCGTGAGTCAAAAAAAGCAAAGGCGCCGAGGTCGTGCCGTTCGAGAACCGGAAGAAAAGCGGAACGATTTAAGCCGAGTGAGCTGATGTCTGATGCCAAAAAGACTCGCAGCGGCCAGGATGCCCGGCTGATGGATTTCCCCGCCCAACATACTTGCGCGTGCGCCGGTTATTTTTATGTATTTACTGGTAGGATTACGTATTGCTGTGATTCATGAAGGCGCGAACGCAAAAGAGAGTAACGGACCATCTGCCGATCAGTTGTTTGAGAAATATTTGCAGGCCGTGGGTGGAGCAAGCGCCGTCGATAAGGTGAACAGCCGCGTGATGAAGGGGACAATTACGTTTGGCGACAGCAATGTTCCGATCGAGATTTATTCGAAGGCTCCGGACGAGCGGGCATCCTTCACGCATATGCCGCACGGGGAAAGTATTACGGTTTTTGATGGGCATGAGGGATGGCTGGGAGTTCCGGGGCACCCGGTGCGGGAGATGCATGGGCCGGATATTGATGGGGCGTCGATGGACGCGGACCTGCATTTTCCAGCGCACCTGACGGAAATGTTTAGCAAAGTGGAAATGAGGGGAACAGAAAAGGTTGGAGACCACGAGGCTTACCTGGTAGTGGGGGAGCGCGCGGGAAAAACTCCGCTGCAACTTTATTTTGATAAGGAATCCGGGCTGCTGGTGCGGCTGGTGCGATTTGGAGAGACTCCGCTGGGACGATTGCCCACGCAGATTGATTATGCCGACTACAAGGAAACGGGCGGAGTGAAGATTCCGTTACGCTGGACGCTGGCGCGGCCGGGCGGGCGGTTCACAATTCAGGTGAGCGAAGTGAAGCAGAATGTTCCGGTGGACGACGCGAAATTTGGCAAGCCGCCTTCGCCTCCGGAATGCACAGAATAACGCTCACCCATGGCGCGCCGCGGCGGTTGCGCCGCGCCACCGCTCGCGGCAGCATGCCATCCTCGGCCATGGCGACGGGCAGGCGCGAGTAACTCATCACCAGCGCATTGAACATGCCTACGCCAGAGATAGCGCCGCCTGCAACCACCGCCATGCCTAGAAGAGGACCGCCGATCTCTCTGGCCGCAGGCACCCAGTCGCCGGTCGAGAAGCCTGCCGGGGAGAGTCCTGCCATCGCCATTGCCGCCAGCGGCAGAATATAGGTGACAGCCACCAGAATGATGGAAAAGATCATGGCGCGGGGATAGTTGCGCTGCGGATTCTCCACCTCCTGGGCTACGGTCGAGGCGTTATCCCACCCCATATAGTTCCACATTGCCA
>CAWHKI010000061.1:0-18003 GCA_963829765.1 uncultured Isosphaeraceae bacterium
GAGTCGGTCACGCGCGTGCTGCTCGAAGCCGTCGCCGACAAGACAGGGTATCCCGTCGACATCCTCGAGCTCGACATGCGGCTGGATGCCGATCTGGGCATCGACTCGATCAAGCGGGTTGAGATCCTGTCGGCCGTGCAGGACCGGCTCCCGCGGGCCGGCGCGATCGGCCCGGAGCAACTCGGTAGGTTGGAGTCGCTTCGTCAAATCGTGGAAGTGCTGATCGGCAGTCATTCGCTCGCGACTCATTCACCCGCGCCGACGACGGTCGCCACGCCGCGGAACGGCCAGCCGAGTGTGGTGAAAGGCACCAACGGGGTGCCTCATCACGTCGGTCTTTCCGGCAGCGTCAGTTGCAACGGTGACGAAATCGCGACGGCGAGGCATCTTCGCCCGTCACCGCTGCGACTCTCGTATCCGGTTCTCCGTACGCTGAAATCCGCTGATAACCGCGAGCGAGTTCACTTTCACTCAGGCGGCATCGTCTGGGTCACATCGGACGGATTACCTCTTACCGATGCCGTGCGCGCGGCCCTGAAAACACGAGGCCTTGGTTGCCAGGTGATCCGCCTCGAGGACCGGTCGGCGCCGGTGCCCGACGATCGGCTATGCGGATTGATTGTTTTGGCGCCAGCGGCACCGAGCGGCGACGACTTCGTGAAGGACGCCTTTAGGATCATACGGGCCGCGGGGCCGGCCCTGGAAAAATCCGCGGCGGCAGGCGGGGCCGCCCTCCTGACCGTGTCGCGGCTCGCAGGCACGTTCGGCCTCACCGGGCTTGGTGCTGAATCGAGTTGGTCGACCGGCGCGCTGGCGGGCATGGCCAAGACGGCCGGCCACGAGTGGGATGGGGTGGATTGCAAAGCCGTGGACCTAGCCCCTGGCTTCGACTCTCCCTCTCAAGCCGGCGAGCTGATCGTCGATGAACTGCTTTTTCGCGGTCCAGCCGAAGTCGCCCTGACCCCGGAGGGTCGCGTCGTCGTCGAGCTTGAGACCTTGGCCAAGAGTGGCAAGACCGAGCGCCGGCCGGTCCCCATCGAGCAGGGGGACCTGGTCGTCATCAGCGGGGGGGCGCACGGCGTAACCGCCGAAGTCGCGGCCGCGCTGGCCGAGTCGTTTCGGCCCCAACTCGTCCTGTTGGGCCGCACGCGAGCTCCGGCGCCAGAGCCCGACTGGCTGGTGGACCTGCACGATGAGGCCCAGATCAAACGGGCGATTCTGAACCGATCGCACGGCCGCGGGCCATTGCACGAGGTCGGCGACGAAGCCCGACGACTCCTCGCCCAGCGCGAGATCCGGCATCAGCTTGATCGGATCGCCAGCATCGGCTCGCCGGTCATCTATCGCTCGGTCGACGTGCGGGATAGTGTCGCCGTAAACGCCCTCATGGTGGAGATTCAGCAGACGTACGGCGCCGTCCGCGGACTGATTCATGGCGCGGGTGTGCTGGCCGACCGCAAAATTTTCGACCAGACCGATCGCCAGTTCGACTTGGTTTACGATACCAAAGTTAAAGGGCTTTGTAATCTTTATGAGTCGATCGATCCCGACGCGCTGCGGCTTCTGGTCCTCTTTTCGTCATCGACGGCCCGATTCGGCCGCTCGGGTCAAGTAGCCTACGCGGCGGCCAATGAGGCTCTCAACAAGTGGGCCCAGCAACAGTCAGTCCGGCTGCCCCATTGTCACGTTGTCTCGTATAACTGGGGCCCCTGGGCAGGGGGCATGGTGAAAGACTCGCTCAAGGCGGTTTTTGAAAAGGAAGGACTTTCCCTGATCCCGCTCGACGCGGGGGCTCGCCTGGTCGTCGATCGGATACGTCGCGGCGGCACGGGTCCGGTCGAGGTCGTCGTGCTCGCGGAACCGACTCCGGCCGGTCAGTCATCCGAGCGCCCACAAAAGGACTCCGCTGAGCCGCCGGCGGCTCAGCACAAGCTGGAAACGGTGTTTCGCCGCAGTGTCGATCTCGACTCTCTGCCGGTGCTTGCTTCGCACGTCATCGACGGACACGCCGTGCTGCCAATGGCGATCATCATGGAGTGGTTGGCCGAGGGGGCTGTCCACCGTAATCCGGGGCTGGTCGTCTGCGGCATTGAGAATCTGCGGCTTCTCAAGGGCGTGATCATCGGCGCGAGCGACGAGGCCACGCTCGAGATCCGAGTCGGCAAAACCCTTCGCCGAGAAGGTCAGTTCATCGTCCCCACCGAGCTGAGAGGCACTCTTGCCAACGGCCGCGACGTTGCGCATGCGCGAGCCGACGTCGTCCTGGCCGAACGACACGCGACATCCCCGCGGGCAATGCCCGAGAGTCAGTTACCCCCCTACCCCGGATCGCGCGACGAGATCTATCAGACCATCTTGTTCCATGGACCGGCCATGCAAGGGATCGAGCGGATCGACGGCCTGGGCGAGCGCACGATCGCGGGCTGGGTTGCCACGTCGCCAGCGCCCGCGGAGTGGCTCGAGGCACCGCTTAGGAACGGCTGGCTGACCGACCCTCTCGCCATCGACTGCGCATTTCAGCTCGTCGTGCTCTGGTGCCGTGAGCGGCTGGGGGAGAATTCCCTGCCCACGGCGATCGGCAGCTATCGCCAGTTTTGCCGGTCATTCCCGGCCGAGGGTGTGCGCATCGTGGCCGAGGTCCGTCAAACGAGCGATGCGCGTGCCATGGCCGATATCGATTTTCTCGACGTCCAAGGCGAGCTCGTCGCCCAGCTCGGCTCGTACGAATGCGTCGTCGATGGCTCGCTCAACCAGGCGTTTCGCCGTAATCAGTTGAGGCGAGTTTTCTCGTTATCACCGGCCGAATAGGTTTCGTTATGGCTGGTATGCCGATCAGCCACCGTTCTCAACGCCGATAACGACGCGCTTACCCAGGATCTGGAGCGCCCGTGCGATCTCGTTGACCTGCGTTTTTCGCGAGACATCGAGGAGGCGGTGCGCCACCGGATACTCGCAATTTAGGCGACGTTCGCGGGCGCCACCGCCAAAAGCTTCTGCTCCTCCGCCCGTGGTACTTCAACGATGACGAAACGTTGGGACGGATAGAGGTAGTCCTCGCCTGAGTCGTCGATGACGCGAAGCAGGCCCTCGCCAGCCGCCGCTTCGTCGGACAGGACGCGGTAGAGCATACCGGATGATAGGTCGTCACAACCATCATTGGCCACGCAGATGGCGAACGTTGGCCTGAGGATCACGGTAGGGCCTTTTGGCGTGGTAGAGTACGAGCCGGGAACGATAATCGTCTTTCTCCCCTTCACCCGTCGCGAGTTCGACCCCTCTTTTCTGCGCCGAGACCGCCGCGTCGAAGTTGCCGGCCTCAGCCTGCGCGGCGGCGAGCGTACTCAGAATGCGCGAATTCTTCCAGTCGGTCAATTCGCAGGCACGGGTTGCGAATTCGAGCGCCCGCTTGCCGTCGCGGAACTTCGCTTCGGGACAGGTCGCCATGATCATCGCGCTGGCGTTGTACGCGTCGGCGGAACCGGGATCGAGCCGTCTCATTTCAGCGAATTGCGCGTTCGCCGCATCGTAATTCCCTAGGTGGACGTGAACGGTGCCAAGGTTGTAGTGGGCGCCAACGTGGTCGGGCTGGAGCTGTATGGCCTCAGCCAAATGGGCCGCCGCGTCCGTATACTTCTGCTGGACGGCGAGGACCGTCCCGAGGTTGTAGTGGGCATCGACGTAGTCGGGTTTGAGCCGCAGCGCCTGGGAGAAATGAGCCTTCGCCGCGTTGTATCTGCCCTGGCTAGAGCGCACGATGCCCAACTGATTGTGTGCCACGGGGCCGGGGTTTGCCTCATGGGCCAGAGCGTGGGCCCACAGGGTTTCTGAGTTGCGCCAGGTCCGGCACTGGTTCCGCGTCATGGCTGTCAGACCCAATATCACGCCGAGGGGAATCGCGATGACTCCAATGGCGGCATCAAGACGTCGCTCTGACCAGATCCGCCAAAGCTGGCAAAAACCCGCGGCCGCCACTGCGACCAAGCCGAGCATGGCCATATAGCTATAGCGATCCGCGGCGGGCTGCTCGCTAATTCGAATGAGGCCCGAGTTGGGAGCCAGGATCACCAAGTAACAGAGCCAAGCCGCCAACAGTCCGGGCCAGCGCCAGCGCAGGAGAAACAGGCCGGCGGAGATCGCCAACGTCGCGAGGATGCACAAACTGAACGGGAGCGCGAGCCAATTCCGCTCCCTGGGTATCGGGTACGCGGCGATGAGGTCCAGCGGTGCCGCCGTCTTCTCGATGTAAAACCAGATTGCGTAGCACGCCCGGGCAATGCCGACCAAGGCGCCGTCATGCTGAAGGGGGAACTCAGATCGCGGCCTGGCCGCGATCGCAAGGCCCGTGAAGAAAAGACTCGTCATCACGAACGGGACCTTCTCCAACAACGCTCGCCGCGCCGACGCATCGAACCATCGGCCGACGCCTTTCCCAAAACGCCGGAGGGGGTAGACATCCAGAATCAAGAGCACCACGGGCAGGCTCACTGGCAACGCGTGGAACAACAGGGCCACCAGGAATAGGAAGAACGAGGCCACCAGCCAGCCCGGCCGCGGGGACGAATCGATCGGGAATGCACGGAGATAAGCGAGGACCGCCAGCATGGAGAACAGGATGCAGGGCAGATACGGTTGGCAGGAGACCCAGGCCACGGCTTCAACGCGCAGCGGGTGCACCGCGAACAGGGCGGTCGCCAGCCCCGCGCTCAACGAGCACATCCACGGGCTTTCGACGCAGGAATCAGTCTGGCAGCGGACGAGTAAGGCCACCGTCAAGACATAAAGGACCACGGCGTTAGCAACCTGGAAGAGCAGGCTGGTCAGGTGGTAACCTCGTGGATCAAGTTCGCAGAAGACATATTGCGCCTCGAACAGCAACCAGGCCAAGGGTTGGTAAACGCCGACCCGAAACGTAGTCCAGGCCCACCTCGCCTGGGCCGCGCCCAGACCGCGAAAATAGGGATTGGTGAGGAAATTCTGATCGTCGTCCCACAGCACGAACTCGTTGGCGAGGGAGGGGATGAAGGCGTAGATGACGATCAAGGCCAACGGGATCACAACCACCCAGGCACGCCGGTCCCAGGCCGGCGGCGGGCGCCGACTCGGCCCGGCACTCGGAGTCGGAACGTGAGCCACGGCCGCGTGCATTGACGTTTCTTGCCCCAACTCTTCCATCAAGAAATCTCCATGATCATGGGCGGGCTTCAGACGGGGCGTGTTGTGGGGAGACTTCGCGATAGGGTCTTTTGGCCTGGTAGAGAACCAGCCGCGAGCGATATTCAGCTCTCCGCCGCTCGTCCGTCAGAAGTTCGATTGCCCTCTTTTGCGACGAAACCGCCGCGTCGAAGTCGCCGGCCTCGGCCTGCGCGGCGGCGAGGGTGCTAAGAATGCGCGGGTTCTTCCACTTCGTTAGCTCGCAGGCGCGGCCGGCGAATTCGACCGCCTTCTTGCCGTCACGCAACCTCGTTTCGGGACAGGCAGCCATGATGATCGCGCTGGCGTTGTACGCTTCGGCCAAGCCGGGATCGAGCCGTATCACCTCCGCGTAATGAGCCTTTGCGGACTCGTAGTTCCCCAGACGGGAGTCGACGTTGCCCAGGTTGTGGTGTGCTCGGACGTTGGAGGGTTGGAGCCGGATGACGTCAGCGAAATGAACCGCCGCGGCCTCGTACTTCCCCCGTTCGGCGTGGATGAGGCCAAGGTTGAAGTGTGCGTTGACGAAACCGGGATTGAGCCGTATGGCCTCAACATAATGAGCCTTCGCCGCCGCGTACTGCCCGCGGCGGGAGAGGATCTTCCCCAGGATGTTGTGAGCATCGGCGTCACCGGGATTGAGCCGCACCGCCTCGGTGAAATGAGCCTCCGCCAGCGTATACTTTCCCTGGGCATAGAGGAGATGGCCCAGGTTGTTGTGCGCATCGGCGTAGCCAGGATTGAGCCGCAGCGCCTCGGTGTAATGAGCCTCCGCGGCCTCTTGTTTCCCCTGGCTAGAAAAGACATTGCCCAAGTTGTTGTGTGCTTCGGCGTGGCCGGGATTGAGCCGTAGCGCCTCAATATAATGGGCCACCGCCGCCTTGTGACTCCCCTGGTTAGCGAGCACGTTGCCCAAGTTGTTGTGCGCCACGGGGCTGGACTTTGCACCATGGGTCAGAGCATGGGCCCACAGGGTTTCCGAGTTGAGCCAGGTTCGGCACTGGTATCGCGTCAGGGCGGTCAGAGCCAGGGCGCTCCCAGGCCAATCGCGATGATGCCGATTGCACCAGGACGCCACCGCGACGACATGTGCCAGATCCAGCAGAAACAAGCGGCCGCTGGCATCACCAAGCCCAGCATGGACATGTAGCTATAGCGATCCGCGGCGATCTGTTCGTTGATCCGAATGATGCCCGAGTTGGGTGCCAGGACCACCAGGTAACAGAGCCAAGCCGCCAACAGTCCGGGCCACCGCCCGCGCAAGAGAAACAAGCCGACGGAGACCGCCACCGTGGCAAAGATGCTCAATGCGAACGGAAGTGCGAGCCAATTCAGATCGCTGGGTATCGGGTACACGGCGGTGAGGTTCAGTGGTAACGCTGTCTTCTCGATGTAAAACCAGATCGCGTAGCACGCCCGGGCAATGCCTACCGAGGCGTCGTCATGCTGAACGGGGAACTGTGATCGCGGTTTGGCCGCGATCGCTAGACCCATGAAGAGAAGGCTTGTGAGTACAAACGGGACCTTTTCCAACAAGGCCCTGCGCCGACGCATCGAACCATCGCCCGGTCGCGTCTGGAAATCGGCGGAGTGGGTAGACATCCAGGATCAGCAGCACCGCGGGTAGGCTTACCGCGACCGCTTTGAACAACAGGGCCGTCACGAACAGGAGGAACGAGCCCGCCAGCCAACCCCAGCGCGGGGATGAATCCATTGGAAATGCCCGGAGATAGACGAGAACCGCCAGCATCGAGAACAGGATGCAGGGGAGATACGGTTGGCAGGAGGCCCAGGCCACGGCTTCAACGCGAAGCGGGTGCACCGCGAACAGGGCGGTCGCCAGTCCGGCACTTAAGGAGCACTTCCACGGGCTCTCGAGGCAGGAATTGATCCGGCAGCGGACGAGCAACGCCACCGTCAAGACATAGAGGACCACGGCGTTGGCAACTTGAAGGAGCAGGCTGGTGAGGTGATAACCTCGTGGGTCAAGTTGGCGGAAGACATATTGCGTCTCGAAGAGCAACCACGCAAACGGCTGGTAAGCGCCGAACCAAAACGTAGTCCAGGCCCACTTCACCTGGGCTGC
Organism: uncultured Isosphaeraceae bacterium; assembly: GCA_963829765.1. GTDB lineage: Bacteria > Planctomycetota > Planctomycetia > Isosphaerales > Isosphaeraceae > CAWFRS01. The sequence continues at coordinate 7,277 of CAWHKI010000061.1, forward strand.
GCCCAGACCACGGAAATTGGGGTTGGCCAGGAAGTTCTGATCGTCGTCCCACACCACGAACTCGTTGCCGAGCGAGGGGATGAATGCGTACATGATGAAAAAAACCAACGGAATCACAACCAGCCAGGTGCGCCGGTCCCAGGCCGGCAGCGGCTCCTCACTCGGCCCGGCACTCGGGCCGGAAACCGCGGCCACGGCGGCCCGCATTGAGCTTTCTTGCCCTATCTCGTGCATCAGGAAGTCTCCATGATCACGGGTTCGCCGCAGCCGGGGCGTGCTGTGGGGCCACCTCTCGATAGGGCCTTCTTTGACGAGAGAGAATCTTCCCCAAGTTGGTGCGGGCATCGGCGGAGTCGGGATTAAGCCGCAGCGCCTCGGTGTAATGGGCTGCCGCCGCGTCGTATTCCCCCTGAGCTGAGAGCACGGCGGCCAAGTGATTGCGGGCGTCGACGTTGGCCGGATTGAGCCGCAGCGCCTCGGTGTAATGGGCCGCCGCCGCTTCTTCCTTTCCCTGGGCAAAGAGCACATTGCCCAAGTTGCTGTGTGCTCTGTCGAAGCCGGGATTGAGCCGCAGCGCCTCGATGTAATGGGCTGCCGCCGCCTCATTCTTCCCCTGGTAATAGAGGATATTGCCCAAGTTGTTGTGGGCTTTGTCAAAGCGGGGATTGAGCCGCAGCGCCTCGGTGAAATGGGCCGCCGCCGCGTCAAACTTCCCCTGGGCAGACAGTAAGGTGCCCAAGTTGTTGTGGGCGTCGACGCTGGCCGGATGGAGCCGCAGCGCCTCGGTGAAATGAGCCGCCGCTGCCCGATACTTCTGACGATTGAAAAGGCAGACGCCCAAGTTGTTGTGTGCCCAGAAGTTAGAGTTTGCCCCATGGGTCAGGGCATGGGTGCACAGAACTTCCGTATCGTGCCAGGTCCGGCACTGGTTGCGCGTCAAGGCGGTCAGCCCCAGAAGCACTCCGAGGGGAATCGCGATGATCCCGATACCGGCGTCCGCACGGCAGCCGCGACGAGATCCGCCAGAGCCAGCAAAACCCAGCCGCCGCCACCGTGACCGAGCCCAGCATGGACATGTAACTATAGCGGTCGGCGGCGATCTGGTCGCTGATCCGAATGAGGCCCGAGTTGGGCGCCAGCATCACCAGGTAACTCAGCCAGGCCGCCAAGAGTCCGGGCCAGCGGTGGCGCAGGAACAACAAGCCGGCGGAGATCGCCACCGTGGCGAGAATGCTCAAACTGAATGGGAATGCAAGCCAATTGAGCTCCCTGGGGGCCGGGTAGAAGGCGATGAGGTCCAGCGGGAACACCGTCTTCTCCATGTAAAACCAGATCGCGTAGCACGCCCGGGCGATGCCTTCTAAGGCGTGGTCTCGTTGAACCGGGAACTGTGATTGCGGCTTGGCCGCGATCGCGATGCCCATGAAGAGAAGGCTCGTCACTGCGAACGGGGCCTTTTCCAACAAGGCCCTGCGCGCCGACGCATCGAACCATCGCCCGGTCTCGTCCGGAAATCGGCGGAGCGGGTAGACGTCTAGGATCAACAGCACCGCGGGCAGGCTCACCGGCAACGCATGGAACAACAGGGCGACCAGGAATAGGAAGAATGAGCCCACCAGCCATCCCGAACGCGGAGATGAACCGGTCGGAAATGCGCGGAGATAGGCCAGAACCGACAGCATGGAGAACAGGATGCAGGGTAGATACATCTGGGCGGAGACCCAGGCCACGGCCTCAACGCGAAGCGGGTGCACCGCGAAAAGCGCGGTCGCCAGCCCGGCACTCAATGAGCATACCCAGCGACTTTCGGGGCGGGAATCAGTCCCGCATCGCACGAGCAAGGCCACCGTCAGGAAATACAGGACCACGGCATTCGCAACCTGGAGGAGCAGGCTGGTGAGGTGGTAACCTCGTGGGTTTAGTTCGCAGAAGACATATTCCGTCTCGTAGAGCAACCACGCCAGCGGCTGGTAAGCGCCGACCCAAAACGTCGTCCAAGCCCACTTCAACTGGTCTGCGCCCAGACCATGAAAATAGGGATTCTCGAGAAAGTTGAGATCGTCATCCCACCCCACGAAGCCGTTCGCGAGGATGGGAATGAAGGCGTAAATGACGAAAAAAACCAACGGAATCACGACCAGCCAGGTGTGCCGGTCCCTGGCCGGCAGCGGATGCCGACTCGGCCGGCCACTCGGACTCTGAACCGGGGTCACGGCCGCCCGCATCGGGCTCTCGTGCCCAAACGTTTTCATCGCGAAGGCCCCATTGAACCATGCTCGCGGATCGGTCGATGGAACAACAGTGTTCAAGACCCAAGGCCGTGCGCGAAGCACCCAAATGATCACGTCACAGTCGGGCCCGGGCGTTCGCCATACCAGTCGGCCTGCCGACCAAGACAGGCTCACCACCCGTAGAGGCTCTTTGGTCCCAAGGCCGGTGCGTAAACACCGACCGGTGGCGGCGCACCAGGCTGGTTCCCAGCATAGCCTGGGCTCGCACCCACCGCGAATGTACGGTAGGAGTAAGAGCCCGACGCATAAGAATCATACGGGTACGCAGCCGCGCCATAAACGTAGCCCGGAGCGACGAATCCAGGCCGCCACAAGCCGGCGCCATAGCGGCCGGGCAAGATGCCGTAAGGCGGATAATTCGAGCCGTAAGATGGTCCCGGGTAAGCCGAGAACACCGTGTAGGTCTGCGGCATTCCGTAGCTTGCAAATCCATAACTCATGCCATAGAGCCCCGGGGCCCCTAGATAATCACTCACCCGGTACGAGCTGGCATAAGGCCCTCCAACGACCGCTTGGGCTCGTGCCTCGCCGGTCATTAATCGCACAGCCGTCAACACCACGACCATCGCCACGGCCAGCCGCCTAACGCAACAGCGTCTCATCGTTATTTCCCTTTCCGCGAAGTCCGAACAACTCGTAATGCATTGTAAGCTTCTTACCTCGTAAAAGTCGTGAGAACGAACAACAGGAGAAAATTTAGTTTTTTAGGGTGACCTAAATTCTTTTTTTCATTCTTCCGATATCAGTCTTGGACGACGCCGAAAAAGCAGGTATAAACGGAAAAGCTGCTATCGCTGCCGGGGGAAGAGGGCGCGCTTGGTGTTAGTGCCTGGCACCCTAAACGCCTTTGTACGATCCTGGGAGGGCGAGCCTCCTGGCGAGCCGCAGCACCATCCGGCTCGGACGGAGCCTCGCCCTCCCGGAATCACGCAAGGTCATTTAGTACAAGGCGGCTGACGGGGCGGCATCGAGAGGGGACAGACATAATCGTGAGGTCGTTGATCGCGCCGGACGGGAAAATGACTGCGGATCGTCGGTCGCTGGAGGATGTGCACGGGTCTGTCGAGGTTCCCTCGGGGAGAGGGAATTTGTATCGGCTCCGGCGTTTATTCGCTTTTCTGGGCCCGGCCTATCTGGTCAGCGTCGGTTACATGGATCCGGGGAACTGGGCGACAGACCTGGAGGGCGGACCGCGGTTCGGCTACGCGCTGCTCTGGGTTTTGCTGATGTCGAATCTCATGGCCGTGCTGCTGCAAACCTTGGCGGCGCGGTTGGGGGTGGTCACGGGCCACGACCTGGCCCAGGCTTGCCGCGCTGAGTACTCGCGCGGGCTCAACAGGGTGCTTTGGCTGCTGGCGGAGGTCGCGATCGCGGCAACCGACCTGGCCGAAATTCTGGGGACAATCATCGCCCTCAAGCTGCTTTTCGGACTGCCTCTTTTGTGGGGCTGCGTGATCACCGCTTTTGACACGTTTGTGCTCCTTTATCTGCAACGGTGGGGCATGCGGCAGATGGAGGCCGTCATCGTGGCGCTGGTGGCGACGATCGGCGGTTGCTTCTTGGTGCAGATTTTCCTGGCGCAACCAGACCTGGGAGGGATGGTTTTGGGCTTGCGGCCTGCCCTGCCGCCGGGTGCGTTGTTCGTGGCGACAGGCATCCTCGGGGCTACCGTGATGCCTCATAACCTCTATTTGCACTCCGCGCTGGTGCAGACCCGCAGAATTGGGCTCGACGAGCGGAACAAGTCATCGGCGTGCCGTTACTATTTGATCGACGCAGCGATCGCGCTCAACGTGGCGTTCTTGGTCAACGCCGCGATTTTGGTCTTGAGCGCCGCGGTCTTTCACCGCCACGACCTGGGCGTGGCCACAATCGAAGAGGCGTTCCGGTTGCTTCCCGCATTTCTGGGTAAAGGCGCACCCGTTTTATTCGCGATCGCTCTCCTGTGCGCCGGTCAGAGCTCGACGCTTACCGGAACGCTCGCGGGCCAGATCGTGATGGAAGGCTACCTCCACCTGCGTCTGGCCCCCTGGCTGCGTCGTCTGGTGACGCGGCTCATTGCCCTGGTGCCCGCTGTCGTGGTCATTTCGCTGGTGGGTGATCACGCGACCCAGCGACTTTTAATCCTCAGTCAAGTGATCCTTAGCATGCAGCTCTCGTTCGCGGTCATTCCACTCATCCATTTCACGTCGAATCGGAAGAACATGGGATCATTCGCCACGCCTTGGTGGGGGCAGTTGCTGGCGTGGAGCGCGGCCGCGGTCATCGTGGCACTGAACGGCCGGCTGGTACTGGATCAGGTCGGCGAATGGGTGGACTTGTCGGCTCAGTCGACATCGCGGTTCGGCCCGATTCCTCTGAGCTGGTTCGTAGCGTGTCTGCTCTATAGCATGATGGCCGGCGCCGGCTCCCTCTTGCTTTGGGTGACCTTCAAGCCGATCTTACGCCCTTCGCCCCCCTGGACGCCGCAGCCGAGTCTCAAACTCAACTGGATCGAGGCGCTTCGGCCGCGCCGGCTGGAAAAGATTGGTGTCGCGCTTGAGCACGATCAGGGCGACGCCGAGATCCTCAACCGTGCCCTGGGCCTGGTTGAGAGCGGTCAAAGCGAGCTGATCTTGCTCCACGTGGTGGATACGCCGCTGACACGGGTGCTCGGCGCGGAGACCGCCGACCGCGAATCAGGGGCTGACGAACGTTACCTGTCCGGTTTGATCGCGGCGTTAAAAGAACGAGGATACAAAGGCCGCGCGGTCTTGCTACATGGTCCCAATGCCGCCGCCGAGATCGTGGGCTACCTTCGTAACAACCCGGTGGACCTTCTGGTGGTCGGGTCGCACGGGCACGGAATGGTCCGTGACCTGCTTTTGGGTCAGACTGTCGACAAGGTACGGCACAGTCTGAGCGTGCCGATGCTTATCGCCCGGCCAGACCGCGCGGCCGGGGCGGAACCGGGTCACGTTGACGCATAATCGGCCACGGCGGGCCGATAGCGCTCGCCAGGCTGGCCATCGTGAAACAGAGCGAGTCTGGGCCGGTGATCGTTATGCGCAACGGCAAGGCGGTCGCGGTGTTGCTCGCGATCACCGACAACGACGAGTTGGAGCGGTTGATCCTGGCCCACTCACCCAAGTTCCGAGCAATCCTAGAAAAGTTGCGCCGCCAGATCGAAAAGACGGGGGGCATTCCCCACGATCAGTTCTGGCGTGAGGTGGAAGCAGAGTCTCGTCACGATTCGGCCGAGGCCGAGGGCAAGCCGGCCAGCCCCGAGTCGCGAGTTGAGAACCGCGAACACGCCAAACGGAGGCACGGTGGAATTGTGGCGTTGCCCGCCAGACCGTCGCATCTCCCGAGCGAGTATGACAGTGAGACGGTTTGGCATTTTGAGACAGAAGCCCAGCCAAACCGTGGTGTTTGGTGCCAAAAATCGCCACCTCTTTAGACACTTATATAAGAATACGTTTTGCACTTTGCGCTCGCCAGCGGGCTTTTGGTCCGGCCCGCGCGACGAAAAACCATCACGGGCATCCTCAAAAGCCGGGAGAGCCCGGACGCGATCGCTCGGCCTGCCCTCTCGGCTGAGCTCCCGCCGGAATTCGCGTACCCAGCCGGGTTGTTGACCCCAGGTATACGGTCGTTTTATAATCATGACGTAAATAGGGAAGCGGGTGGATTGGTCGCGGCAAGCAGACTGGCGCGTGCGGGTTGCAACCACGCGATGGCGATCACTTATTACAAGCGGTTCCGCATGGAGATCGACCTGGACGGCCCGACCTCGATTTTTCCGTTGCCGCCAGGTTTTGTCTGGGTACCGTGGGAGGAGTCTCTCATGGAACAACACGCCGAGGTGAAGTATCGTAGTTTTATTGGTGAGGTTGATGCGTATGTGTTCCCCTGCCTGGGCGATCGTTTGGCTGTCGGCGGCTGATGGCGGAAATTCGCAGAAAGCCGGGTTTCCTTCCCGGTGCGACCTGGCTGATCCGCTGTACCGAAGGGTATGTGGGCACCGTGCAGGGAGTCGCCGATCAGGGGCCAATCGGTGCGATTCAGAACGTGGGAGTGCTCCGGGTGTATCGTGGCAAGGGGTTGGGCCGAGCGCTTGTGGAGCGGGCGCTGGCGGGGTTTCGTCAGGCCGGTTTACGGCAAGCTTATCTGGAGGTGACCGCGGAGAACGTCCCCGCGGTGGAGCTTTATCGCAACGTTGGCTTTCGCCGGACCAAGACGCTCTACAAGGCGATCGAAGATTAGAAACGAACCCTCAGCTTCCCCTTTGGGTTGGCCAGGCCGGCCGACAGTTGAACCGGGAGATCTCCAAGTGTCTTTGTCCGCACAAACATCCTCAATTGAACAAGAGACATTTCCGAACGGCTTGGTGCTGGTCGCCGAAGTGATGCCGGGGGTTCAGTCGGCGGCATTCTCGTTGCTTTTGCCCGCGGGGGCGGCCTATGAGAGGGCCGCGGGCTTGAACCTAAACGGCGGGGCGGCGACCATGGCCGCCGAATGGATTTCACGCGGGGCCGGCCCACGCGACAGTCGGGCTTTGCTGACGGCGCTCGACAATCTCGGCGTGAGCCACGCCGAAAGTGCCCAGACGATGCACACGTCGCTCGCGGTGGCGACGTTGGCGCGAATCTCGACCCGGCCCTGGAGATCTTCGCCGACATGGTGCTCCGCCCGCACCTCGACGATGCCGAGGTCGAACCGATCCGCGCCCTGTGTCTGCAGAATTTACGCAGCCTGGAGGATGACCCCGGTACCAAGGTCATCTACGAGCTGCGTCGGCGGCATTTCCCCGATCCGTGGGGCCGTCCCGCTCCGGGGACGCCCGAGGGGGTGGCCGCGCTGACGCCCGAGCAGCTTCGTCAATTCTTTCATGCGACCTATCGGCCCAACGGAGCGATCTTGGGGGTCGCCGGAGCAATCGACTGGCCGAAGCTGCGTGAGTCGGTCGGCCGCTTGTTCGGCGACTGGAAGCCGCGGCCCGAGCCGCCGGTCCCGGAGCGACCCAGCGGACCGGCCCGCGATCATATCTCGCGAGAGACTCAGCAGATCCAGATCGCGCTGGCGTATCCCGCGGCCACAGTGGCCAGCCCCGATTATTACCAGGCACGAGCGGCCGCCGCGATTCTGGGTGGCTATTCCTCGGCCCGGCTCTTTACCGAGGTCCGCGAGAAACGCGGCCTGTGTTACTCGGTTTACGCCTCTTATGAAGGTCAGCTCGATCGCGCGGCCATCCTCTGTTACGCCGGAACTTCGGCCGACCGGGCGCAGCAAACGCTGGACGTGATGCTGGCCGAAATCGAACGTCTCGGCCGCGAGGGAGTCGCCTTGGACGAGCTTGATACCATGCGAGCAGGCCTCAAGAGCTCGCTCGATCATGGCCCAGGAATCCAGCATGAGCCGTTCGGGCTCGCTGGCCAGTGATTGGTACTTTTTGGGCCGGGTTCGCCCGATCGAAGAAATCGCCGCCGAACTCGACGCGCTGACGCCGGGGTCCGTATCCGAATATGCCGGCCGGTCGCGGAACCGCGCGACATGACGATCCTGACGCTCGGACCGACGGCCCTCAAGCTTCCCCTCACTTGAAGCGTAAAAGACCATGCTAGCTCCGCGGCGGGATGCGCGGCTGGCTGGTTCCGCTTCTTCTCTCACGAGTTGACTCCAATGCAATTTCAGCACACGACCTGGACAACGGGCTCGAAGTCATCGCCGAGCTCAACGACCGCTCGTACTCGGTCGCCGCGGGCTTCTTCGTCAAGACGGGGAGCCGCGACGAGTCGGGCGATCTGGCCGGCGTCTCGCATTTCCTCGAGCACATGACCTTCAAGGGAACGGCCCGACGCGACGCCGTCGCCGTCAATCGCGACTTCGACCGCGTCGGCGCCAAGCACAACGCCCAGACCTCGGAAGAAGACACGTTCTATCACGTCACCTGCCTTCCCGAGTATCTCCCTCAGGCGTTCGACGTTCTCTCGGACATCCTCCGGCCCACCTTGCGGACCGACGATTTCGAGACGGAAAAGCAGGTGATCATCGAAGAGATCCGGATGTACCTCGACAACCCGATGTCGGTCGCTTACGAGGCCGCCAAGGCCGCCCATTTCGGGTCGCATCCGCTCGGCAACAGCATCCTGGGAACCGTCGACTCGATCACCGCACTACAGGCCGACCAGATGCGCGAATACTTCGCGCGGCGTTACAGCCCGCGCAATATCGTGCTCGCCTTCGCCGGTAAGTCGGATTGGGGTTCGTTGGTCGAGCTCGCCGAATCGCATTGCGGCGCCTGGCGGGGCGACGCGGCCGACCCGAGTGGCCGGCCCGGTCCACGGAACCGGCTCCTTCCAGGCCATCCTCCGCGCCGACGACCAGCAACAAACCGTCGTGGCCGTGTGCAATGGCCCTCCGCTGGAAAGTGCCGACCGTTACGCGGCCCACCTGCTGGCGACCATCATGGGCGACCACACCGGCTCGCGGCTTTACTGGACCTTGATCGATCCCGGCCTGGCCGACGGCGCCGAGCTTTCCTACCAGGACTACAACCAGGCCGGCGCATTCTTCTCGTTCCTGAGCTGCGAGCCTTCGTCGACACAGGCAAACCTCGATCGGATCGCGAAGGTTATCGCGACGCGATCGCCAACGGCGTGACCGAGGAAGAGCTAGTCCAGGCCAAAAACAAGGTCCTCGCCCGGTCGGTGCTTAGAAGCGAACGCCCGATGGGCCGACTGGCGGCCCTCGGGTTCCACTGGATGTACCGTCACGCTTACATTTCGTTGGAACAGGAACTCGAGGCCTTCAACCAGGTCACGGTTGCCGACCTCCGCCGATTGCTCGCGGACTGGCCGCTTTGGCCGCTCACGATCGTCTCGGTCGGCCCAACGACCGAAGTGCAGGCGCCCGCGTGACACTTTGTGGTCACAGTCCGCTGAGGTCGAGCGCCAACAGCTTGATCCCTTTCTTGAGCCCCAGACTCTTGACCACGTCATCGTTCGTTGGAACGAGCATACTGCGGCGCGGAGGAATCGCAATGCCCGAGAGCACCTTGGGCACTTCGTCTCTGTTGCTTCCCATTCCAACCAGCGCCAACCCATTCAGGATGAGTGGAGAGGCGTTCTCGATGCGAATCTGATGCACCCGCTTGCCCTTTTCTTTCTGGACGGAGCCCTTGACGACCTGAGCGCGAACCAGGCGATTGAGGATTCCCTCGGCCAAAGAATCCGCGAATTTCAACGTGTCGACTTTGCCGTTTTCTTGCACGAGCGGCTGCGAGAACTTGCCAAAAGCGACCCACTTCATGGCCGTCGCATCGCTCCCGGTGACCTGCACCAGTGCCTCTTTGGGAGTTAACCGGATTCGACAGGCGAGCGCGGGCCCTTGGGGATACGCGGATATCCCGGCGGTGGCCAGCACCCCGAGAACCATTTTGCCTTCCAGGGCCTTCGTAAGCTCGGCCGCAATGACTTTGCCGGCGCTGCCCGTACTGTCCACCTCGAAATAGAGCCGACCTGTCTCGCCATCCGTCGCGTCATCGAGATGGTCCACGAAGTTTTGAGCCAAAACGAGCTCGAAGCGATTGGCCCACGACTGCGACAACTGGGCAATTGTGTTCCAGTCGAGATTGGCCGCGACTCTCCACATCACAAGCTGCGAGAGCGACGTGGGAGCCTTGGCAACGGCTAACCGACGTAGTTGGATACGAAATCCTTTATAAATCGATCTACCAATTACATCGAAAGGCTGCCGCTATGAGCCATGTTCAACCTCGTCACCACGAATAACGGCGTCGACGTGCTCGACCATACCGAGATTCCTCAATTTTAAAGTTCGATATCCTTCTCTGTCGATTTCGGAAACCTCATTCACAGAGTGCTCATAGCGGTGCATAAAGCAATTCCCGCGTGGCTGCAGAGTGTCTTGAACCAGGCGTAAATGCCTCCCGCGCCCATCAGCTGGAAATTGAGTTGTAAAAGACTGAAACGTGGATGGGCTTTTATCACAAACCCAAAGATATACATCACATTGTCGTCCATTTGGGTTCCCTTCAGCCGTTTCTAAGTTCCCGTTCACTTCGCGAACCACCACGCAGCGGAGCCTACCAGAACCGAGCCGACATCACCTTTCCGGCGTGCCGTGCCCACTACCCCGGCGGATCGAGCCTGCTCAGGCTTCACTCACGTTACTGCCCGTCGGATTGCTCAACCGCCCAAGGCGGCCTTTGTCACGAAGCTTCGATCCAGCCGGCTGCCCGACCGAACCGCTCGTCAGCTACCAGAGCAATCGACAATTCTCTGGGCGGAATCTTCCTCCACTGGTGATCCGCGCCTTCGGGGCGCGCTGCAACTATCAACACTTTCGAGACAAACCTAACCCACTGATAGGCAAAGCGAATTTTTGTGCAAAAGTTTGAGGCAAAAACCTGGGGTCGTCGCCGTGGCGACAATG
>CAWHKI010000062.1:0-20822 GCA_963829765.1 uncultured Isosphaeraceae bacterium
GATAGTGCTGGATGTTCGAGGAATCACTGCGAGCACCACTGCTTGTTCGCTGGCCAGGCGTCATCCGAGCGGGAAGTACGACCCCGAGCCTTGTCTCCAATATCGACTTCGCCGAGACGTTTCTCGAGGTCGCAGGCTTGCCGGTGCCGTCGGAGATGCAAGGCCGAAGCCTCGTTCCACTCTTCAAAGGGCAGACACCGCCCGACTGGCGATCAAGCTTTTACTATCAGTATTTCGAGTATCCGACTCCTCACCGTGTTCGTCCCCATTACGGCGTGGTCACAGACCGTTACAAGCTCATCCACTTTGACGGGCCTGACGTCAATGACTGGGAGCTGTTCGACCTGGCAACAGACCCACACGAGCTACGTAGCGTGTATCAGGACGCTCGCTACAGCACCGTCGTGGCTGATCTGAAGCGAGAGCTTGACCGTCTGCGAATCGAGCTTAAAGTGCCGGCGAGTATCCCCCAAGAGGCTTACGGAAAACCAGCCGCTCCTGCACGTACAAAATCAACGAAGTAAGAAAGCCCTCGTTACCGGCTACGGGCCTGGTATAATACTCGCATGACCTCCCAAGAAAACACGCAAACCACGGATCCGCGGGTGCTCGCGGTGTCGCAAGAGGTTGCCACGCTGGGTAGTGCCGCGACCGAAGAGATCAACCGCGCCACCACGAGCGAAGAGCTCGAAAAACTCCGCGTGACTTACCTGGGAAAGCAAAGCAGGATCATGCTTCTCTCCAAAGAGCTGGGCAAGGTCCCGCCGGAGCTTCGACCCGCCTTCGGCGAGGTCGTTAACCTGGGGAAGAAGCGTTTGCAGGAGGCGATCAACGATCGCAAGGCCTCGCTCGGCACGCTGGCCGGTCGTCCGAAAAGCACGATCGACGTGACGCTGCCGGGAATTCGCAAGGGCGTCGGTAGGCGCCACCCGTTAATGCAAACGATGGAGGCGGTCAAAACGGTCCTTCAGGGTATGGGGTTCCGCTACGACGATTATCCCGAGGTGGAGACCGAGTATCACAACTTCGACTCGCTCAACACGCCGAAGTGGCACCCCTCGCGCGACATGCACGATTCGTTCTACACCAAGACCGGCGGCGTGTTACGCACGCACACGACCGCTTTTCAGGTGAGGGCGATGCGGCAACAGAAAAATCCGCCAATCCGCGCGATGACTTCCGGCGCTGTTATCGGCGCGACGAGATTGACGCGACCCACTTCCCGATTTTCAACCAAATTGATGTCATCGCGATCGACGAGGCGATCAGCTTCGCTGATCTCAAGTGGACCCTCGATCGGCTGATCCGCACGCTCCTCGGAGAAGATGCCAAGCTCCGGTTTCGACCGAGCTTTTTCCCGTTCACAACGCCCAGCGCCGAGGTCGACGTGTTTTATAACGGTCGATGGATGGAGCTTCTCGGGTCGGGCATGATTCGCCCGGAAGTTCTCCGAAACGGTGAGCTTGATGCCGATCGGTACCAGGGGTTCGCGTTTGGGATGGGGATCGATCGGCTCACCATGGCGCGTTATGGAATCGACGATATCCGGCTGCTGTATGCGAACGAGGAGTCATTCCTCTCGCAGTTTTAAAGAGGCGGGCGACGCTAGCCGCTGTGCGAATCGAGCGATCGGGGCCCCGTCGAGGTCCGTCGTCCTTCCATTCTTAAGTGAGTTTGTCCGATGCCGATGATTGTGAACACCGCGTGGCTTCTCGAATATCTCGCCCCAAAGTGCTCGCACGAAGACTTGCTCGATGCCTTCCCCCGGCTCGGCCTGGAGATCGAGCAAACGCACGAGCACAATACCGAATTGAACGTGCTGCCGAACCGGCCCGATTTTCTGGGGCTGATCGGGATCGCCCGGGAAGTGGCGGCCCTCTTGCGGCTGGAGCTGCGCTACCCGGCGACCTATCAGGCGGCTACCGCCGGCCGGTCATTGCCGGTCACCGTGGATATTCGCGAACCAGAGCTATGCCCGCGCTATATGTGCGGGCTCGTCGCGCGGCGTGAAGGTCGCGCCCTCGCCTGCCTGGCTGAAGGCCCGATTGCTTCTGGCCGGAATGCGACCGATCAACAACGTCGTCGACATCACCAACTACGTTCTTTACGAGTGGGGCCAGCCGCTGCACGCCTTTGACTTCCAGAAGATCACCGGCTCCCGGATCGTCGTTCGGCGCATGGCCGAGGGCGAGACACTCGAGCTCTTGAGCGGCGCGGTCGTGGGCGCGCACGGGCAGACAGGTGGAAAGCCGTTCTCGCAGCCGCCTCTGGTGATCGCCGATGCCGAACGTCCCGTGGCTCTGGCGGGCGTCATGGGCGGCCGATTTGCCGAGACGGCCGAGGCGACCACCGAGGTTTTGATCGAGGCGGCTCACTTCGACCCGGTCTTGATCCGGCAGACCGTGCAACAGGTCGACCTTGGCATGGAAAGCCGGGGCACCGCGGCATCCTATCGGTTCGAGCGAGGCACCGATCCCAATCTGATGCTCGAAGGAGCTTTGGGACGGGCCGTGCAATTGATCGCCGAACTCGCCGAAGGCACGCCTGAGGGGCCATTGCTCGATCAGTATCCCCGCCCTCGCGAATGCCGGCATTTTCAGCGTCGAGCTCGGCGCGAGCGAGCTCTTACCTGGGAATGCCGGTTGAGGCCGCGACCATCCGAGATTCCCTCACGCGATTGAGCATGGAATGCACAGGCAGCGACCAGGAATTAGAGGTCAAGGTCCCGACTTGGCGGGCCGATGTCAACGATCCGGTCGTCTTGATCGAGGACGTGGCGCGAATGATCGGCTATGAGCAGATCCCGGTCGCGCCGCGGCCGTCGATGCCGTCGGTGGGCCTGCGGGTCATCGCCGACCGGCTGCGGCAAGTTGTCTCGGACCACCTCGTCTCGGCCGGCTTCTTCGAGTGCCGTAATCCGTCGCTCGAGTCGCCCAGAATGAGCAAATGGCTCGGGGATGTCCCCGATACGATCAGCCTTAGTAACTGGGCGACGCGTGAGATGTCGGTCCTGCGGCGGACCTTACTGTCAGGCCTAGCCGCAACGGTGCAAACCAACGTTCGCCGCGGCGCCCAGGCGGTCTGGTTCTTCGAGGTCGACCGGGTCTTCGGTCTTGGCGCGGCCGACGGCGACGGAGACGACAGCGGCGCGATGTCAGGCCGGTGGCACGTTGGCGGAATCGCTGGTGGTCAACTCCAACGTTCGCAATGGCGCTGCGACTCAACCCAGGTTGACTTCTTCACGCTCAAGGGAACGGTCGAAGACCTGCTGGAAACAATCGGGGCTCGCGATCTCGTCTTCCAGCCAGCCGATCGACAGCCTTTCGTTATGGGAACCGCGGCGGATATCTCACTGAAAAGCGGCCGGACGGTTGGCTCCATCGGAGAGATCGATCCCAAAGTTGTCGAGTTTGAGCGGGTGCCCTTCCGCGTCTTCGGATTCGAGCTCGACTTGCAGGCGCTCGAAGACGGGTTTCAGACGTCGCCGGTCTATCGTCAACTTCTTCGCCAGCCGGCCGTCACGCGGGACCTGGCTGTCGTGGTCCGGGTTACGGTTCCCTATGCGGATCTCGTCGATGCCATTCGTTCCACAGCCGGGCCCAAGCTGGAGTCGATCCGCTTGGTCGACCAGTACCAGGGCTCTCAGGTACCGCCGGGGCACCAAAGCCTGGCATTTCACATGGTCTTCCGGGACCCTGAGCGCACACTGACGGCCGAGGAAGTTGCCGAAACGATCGACCAGATCGTGGCCGTCTTGAAAGAGCGGGTCGGAGCGGAGCTGCGAGCATAGCCTCTGATCAACGAGATTGCGAAGGCTTGTCCTTACCGGCCAAGGTGCTTCCAGTCCATGTCCTTGAAAAAATCAACGGCCGCTGATTTCAGGCCATTGACGGCCTTGTTCACCCACGTTCTCAGCCGTGCCGACGGCCTGGCGGGCTGTATCCTGCGACGGCCTGGGGTGTCTGAGAGGCACCAGCGGTTGCGAGAGGTCCATTCACTTGTTCCGCCAGCATGGGATAAAGTTTCAAATAAAGCCGGCGCTGGCGAAACGAATTCGCGGGGGCAAAGCGCAGGTTAAACGCCTGCATGAAACTCAGCAGGTCGCCCAGGGTCGTCCCTTGATAATCCTCCAACTCGGCGAGGATCTCCTCGACCTTGGGACTATAGAGCATTTTGGTCAGGCCGGCCATGGCCTTGATGGTGTCATGTGCCGGAATGTAATCAGGGCTCGTGGGCGGAACGAGCTTCTCGAATTTGAGCCGGAATCGATCGATGGCGGTCTGGACGGCCTCGATCGTCGCCGGCTCGATGTCCCCCTTCTTGTCTTCTTCCAAGGCGACCTGAACGGCCTTGCGCAAAGCGTCGCGCTCGGGCTTAAAGTCGTCGACCCGCAGCGCCAGTGGCCACTGGTCGTTCATCGTCATCTGATCCAGGCAGATCGTAAAACCTTCGGAAGCAAACGCGAAGGGGATTTCCTGAATCAGCTCGTGCCGTAGGGGGGTTTTGATGCGATGAACAGCCGAGCTTCCACTGGATGGATTTGTGAGGATATCGAGCAAGAGATTGAGTGCATTGCCATCGGTGATGTCGTGGTTCGAGGGGTTATAGCGCAAGTTCTCTTGGATCTCGGCACGCGCCCGATTGATATCCCGTCGCTCGGCCAGGAGGCGAGCCCGGTAGCTGTTGGCTGCCGCCAAATGCGATTGATAAGCGTACTCGTTCCAGCGCATCACCGTGTCGGCATTGATCGATCGGGCCACGGCGGTCTGTTCATTATAGGCGCCCCGGCCCATGTTGAAGGAACCCAGTCCGCGAGCGAGCGCACTTTGCGGGGTGGAACCCCAGCCTCCCCATCCATAGCCTCCATAGCCTGCTGGATACCCGTACTGAGCCCGAGCGCTCGGCGACCAGCTCGCTAGCACCAAGACAAGGCTAAAAACGAACAAAGGCCGAATCATGAGATGGCTCCAGCGCGAAAGTGAAAAGCACAATGGGTAGCGCCGATTCAGCAAACCCACGGGGCATCTACACCCGGCGAATGAACTTGAGCAGGTAAAGGAGAATGAGCGCCCCCACCGTGGCGGCGATTAATTCACCCAAGAGACCGCCGACGTTGACACCCAGTGTTCCGAACACAAAACCGCCGATTAATGCTCCAATAACGCCGACGATGAGATTCTCGATCAGTCCGAAGCCGCTGCCCTTGACCAACTGGCCCGCTAACCAGCCCGCCGCCAGGCCGATGAGCAAGAAATAAACAAGATTCATGTACTGCACCTCCGGATGAGATTCCGATTCGATTTGGGGGATTGAGTGATGTCAGGTCGACCTTTCCTGACGCGACGGCACAAGTGACCGCTCGAACGGCTCTTTTTTTGTAAATTGAGTTGCAGTGCCGGCGAGCGTTGTCTTGGCGACCGCACATAACATTGCTCATGGCGTGCTTTTGATCATGTTTTTTTGCTCGTTCAAAACAAATGCCTGTGGATCGTCGACGACGAGGTAATGCCCGTGGTCGGATGAGACGATCAGGACAGAGTCATCCCAACTGCTGTGACATTCGACCCAGCGGATGACGGCCCGGATGGCCTCTTCACCGCTATAGATCGCGCCGATCGCATTGTCAAGATTATTGGCGTGGAGCGCGAAGTCGACGTCACCGGCCTCAATGAAGAGGGCAAAGGGTTGAACGGGCTTCGCGCTTAAGACGGCGAGCGCAGTCTCGGTCATCTGAGCCAAAGTGGGTTGTTCGATTCGGTCTAAGGGGGTATACGGCTCGGCCGGTCGCGGCTCGCCTTTGGCGCCAATGCTCGGTGCGGGATCATAGTTCCCGTCGGCGGTCTGGAACGGAAGATGATCGAGCCCATTGCGACCAAAAAGGCCAAACAACCGCGCCGATCGCTGGGCTGCGCGGGCAGCAGCATTTTTCAATGCCTGACCGCCGTCGACCCCAGGCTCGGTGTGCGCCACGACGTATGGGCCGCCGTTCTTGATGTCGACTACAGCCAGATCAGCATCGGTAATGAACACGTTGCCAACCACGCCATTCTTCCCCTGTACTGTCAGCGATTTCGGATTGGTGACGATTCCAAAGCCGGTGCCGATGACCACGTCAAGACCCGACCGAAGCGGCGCATGGCGGGCCTGTTGCAGAATTCCCGGCAGGCCAAGCATCTGGCGGGCAAGATCTTGATAATCGTCACGATTGACGTCCTGGCCGTACATAGCAGCCGGCGAGGCGTGATCAAAGGGAACGCTCGTGACTGTTCCGACTTTCCAACCTTGGTCTTGGAGCTCATGAAACAGTGTTGTTACAATCCGCCCGTCATCGCTGACGTTGAGCCCGTTATTGTACGACTTGATTCCACTAACAATCTCCGCCGCGCTTTGAGATGAATCAGTGTATGCGTGCAACAGACCACCGACAGCCGACACGCCAGCCCGGTCCGTTTCATTGGCCGACTGCCCCTTGAGGTATCCCGACGCATTGCACCCTAATGGGCCGAGCATCCATGGATTGGCGCCAGCGATCCGGGCATCGTAGCCACCCGCCATGCTCGTTGGCGGGATAACAATCGTCTGTTCGTCGACGTCCACACGATTTTGGTCATAAGTCGGACTGGTGACAACAAAGCCGTATTGTGCTGTCCCATTCGCGTCATAATCCTGGAAGACGAGGCCAGCGCCCTTGCCCTCCGCATAAATCTTGCCTGATTTGACAATGGCCGCGGCCTGTGTGGTCGGCCAGTCAAGACCGTCGAACCACACAATGAACAAGTGCTTCACTCCACGCGCGATGGCCTCCTTCTGAACCGAGTACAAATCACTCTGGTCGGCGTAAACGGCACTCGGGTTGACCGTGTTTTTTGGCAGAAAGCCGTAGACAGCCTTGAGCTTTTCCGGGTCGCGATATCGGCTGTTCGCGCCGGTAACCGCTTCCAGGTGAGCCTTCTTGCCGAAAACGTAGACGGGCACCAATCGGTTCGTGTGACTGGTATGGTTTGAGAATACATCGCCGGGCCCTTGTGATCCGAAGTGATAAGCTCGTATTAACTTCTGGCTCGCATTGGCAACGTAAGACGCCTGAAGTTCCTTCAGCCGGTCGGATGGTTGATCTCCCGCGGCCTGTCTGGCGGGGCTCACGAGCACGATAGCCAGCGCGACGGCGCGGAATGCTGATAAACGAGTCCGTAAGAGGCCAAGCACTCGGCTCACGCCGCACGACGCCCGCGCTGCTGAAAGCACCCTTGTCACCCATGCCTGAGCCACACCATCCATCATTCTCTGCCCTCATCATAAACCGAGGCTTACGTGTTTGCGATACCTATTCTACGCAGAATAGAGGTGGAATAAACGATGCGTTGTGAGTTGACTTTATCAGGCAACTGGGGAGAAATGGAAGGTCCACGTGCTTAGGGTTCTTTTAGCAGGGTCGGTGATCTGGTGGCGGTGAAGAGGGAAACGTCTGCGTTCATGTGACGTCAGTCGGATAAAGCGTTTGGCTTCTCCCCTCACGCGATGCACAATAGTGATGCTCACCTGGCGTTCATGGTTCTTTGATCCCATAGCGAAATTTCAAGCGGAGGTTCGCCGGTGTATCGTGACGTATTGGCCATTGTATTGGCCGGCGGCCGGGGATCGCGTCTCGAGCCTTTAACGCGCGATCGTGCCAAACCCGCGGTGCCTTTCGGCGGCATCTATCGGATCATTGATTTCACCCTCTCGAACTGCATTAACTCCGACATTCGCAAGGTTTTGGTGCTGACCCAGTATAAGGCTAACAGTCTGTGCCGTCACCTTGATCAGGGCTGGAAATTCCTTTGCCGCGAGCTTGGTGAGTATATTGAGGTGATTCCACCGCAACAACGGATCGCCGAAATGTGGTACCAGGGAACCGCGGATGCCATTTACCAAAATGTGTACACCATTGAGAAGGCCGCGCCTCGCGATACACTCATTCTGGCCGGTGATCACATCTATAAAATGAATTATGCGAGGATGATCGAATATCACCGCGCAAACCGCGCCGACCTGACGATCGCCTGCCAGCCGGTATCGCGTTTACTATCGCGCGAGTTCGGTGTGATGGGGGTTGACGCCAACGACCGGGTGGTACGCTTCCTGGAGAAACCTCGAGATCCGCCCGGTATGCCTGGCCAGCCCGATAAGGTACTCGCCTCAATGGGAATCTACGTTTTCAACACGGACGTCATGTACGAACTTTTGTTTCAAGATGCCGCCCGAAAAGAAGCGAGCAACCACGACTTCGGCCGCGACATTATTCCCGCAATGATTGCTGAAGGCTCACGCCTCTTTGCATATCCATTTCGGGACGAGAACCGTAAGGAAGCCGCCTACTGGCGTGACGTTGGCACACTGGACGCTTATTTTCAGACGAGCATGGACTTGATCCAGATCGAGCCGATTTTGAACCTTTACGACCGGGACTGGCCCATCCATACCCACCAGCCGCCCTACCCACCCCCGAAGTTTGTCCACACCGAGGGAGACCGCCGAGGTGCGGCTTTTAATTCGATCGTCTGTCAAGGAGCGATCATCTCAGGAGGCCAGGTCTACCGGAGCATTGTCTCGCCCGGTGTGCGAATCAACAGCTTTGCCCTGATCGAAGACGCGATCTTGTTTGACGGAGTAGAAGTTGGCCGCCGCGCTCGAATCCGTCGCGCCATCGTCGATAAAGACGTACGGATTCCCAGCGGCTTCGAGATCGGTTGGAACCGCGAAGCCGATCTCGCTCGGGGATTTACCATCAGCGACGATGGCATCGTCGTCCTCGCCAAGGGGGAAGAGTTGGAGAGGTTTGGATAGGCATCGTGAAGGTTAAACCCTAGTTGCCCTGTGACTTATCTCGTAAACGATCCGGGAACTTCGGGCTAGAATGAGCCGATCCAGTCCGTACGCCGACGTCCGCCTTCATCGCATGAAGTCGATCGAGAAGCTTGATCGACTCTGAGACGATCGCCTCGCCGGTTCCCGGCTCCAAAAAGCTGTGTAGGCCCGTCCAGACCTGGTAGCCGCCGAGCTTGAAAGCTTGGCGATCGGGAACATAGCCGATGTAGTCATTGGCCAGCTCGAAGACGTACGTGAATCGGAAGGGCGAGCGACGTTTGATCTCTTGCCCGAGAACCGTGAAAAACTCGCCGGGCACACCGACGATCGCAGTATCGCCAATCACGATCGCTTGCAGCCAGGTTTTCCGCACTTGTCCCTGCAAGGGGGCCAGCTCCTTTCGCATATTCCGGAACGTGTTGACGACAAACTGGGCTCCCTGCGGATCTTTGATTCTCTTGGTGCAATAGGCGACCACGGCCTCGTCGTCCGCGGCCTCATTGAACGAGCGCATCTTAAAACTAAACTCGCTTCGAGTGCCCTTGACGTGGTTTACCGTTTGAATCTGGGCCTGCCCCAATGCTTTGGATATGGCCTCAGTAATCCGCAGGGTCATCTCAGGTGCCCGCAAATCGAGATTGTGCGTGGACCCCGAGGCACCCTCGAAGAAGAGGAACGTCCCGCCGTTCTGTTTCTCGAGATTCTGCGCCGCCAGGCCGTAAAAGGATGGCGAGCGAACCCCCGGCTTTTGACTGCCAATCGTGTGAGTCGAATGGTTAAACATCACGGCCGCGAGCGAACCGTCCCGGTGGCGGAACGCCCATACAGGCAGTTCAGGATCGAAGGGCCCAGTCGGGCGAACGGCGTCGGTATAGGGACCAGTCCAATAAATCGTGCCGTCGGACAGGAGCAGCCGGCTATTTCTCCCCACGGAAGACTCTTCTCCTAGCCAAAAGTGCATGGTCACCGGCTTGAGCTGTTTGGCCGCCGCCATCGTTGCGAAGACAATCTTCTCTTCGACTTGATGCGTGAACGCTTCCTCTCGCTTGTAACCGTGAACCGTGACCGTTGTCGGAGCGCTATGGGTATGTGTCGCGTTAATTAAGATATGCTCGAATGGGATTCCAACCTCGCGCTCGATACGGCGAGCGGCACGATCGAGGATGTCGCGATTCACCATAAGTACGTCGCATGCAATGAGCGCGATTCTCGCTCCCCGCGGATCTTCAATCACCACCGCCGTTGCCCGAAGTTCGCCCTCCTGCCCGTGAGCTCTGTGTGGGCCAATCCCGCCGCCGATGATCATCGTATCGTCAGCGACCAAGAGCGCGGCCGATGCCCCCGCCTTGAGCCCTTCGGCGGATGCCGTCGTGGTCGTGCCGAGCAGAAGGCTCAAGACCAATATCAAGTTTTTCATCGTTGACTCATTCTGCCCTGGGGGAACGCGAGTTTTTGGCCGATGGAGGCAGCGCCACGCGCCAAGCGGTTTGGTTTATGATCGCAATCTGAGCGATTCCCGTCCAGCAGTGTCGCTGCCCGCGGCGGTCTTGGCGACCTACTTCAAAAAAACGTTCAAAAAAACCTGTCTTTTCAGGCCGGATCGCATCTGATAGCTTCGCCGGAGTTCAAGGAATCGATAAAAAGGGGCGCGATAAGCAAGGAAGCGAGTCATCACCGATGCGCATCTTTATTTCGGCGGGGGAACCCAGTGGCGACCTGCACGCGGCCAATCTGATCCGTTCACTGCGTGTCTATCTGCCGGACGTGCATTTCGACGGCTTTGGCGGCGAGAAAATGGCGGCGGCTGGTGCACATCTGCGCTATCCCCTCGTTAACCTTGCCGTCATGTGGTTTTTGAGCGTCTTCGCAAACCTGGTGACGTTCATTCGATTGATCTTTCTTGCTGACAGATACTTTCGCGATGAAAAGCCTGACGCGGTGGTGCTGGTCGATTATCCTGGTCTGCACTGGTGGATCGCCGCCCGCGCTAAAGCCCGGGGCGTTCCGGTCTTCTACTTTGTGCCGCCCCAAATTTGGGCATGGGCTGGTTGGCGAGTCAGCAAGGTTCGCAAGTACATCGATCAGGTTTTGTGCAGTCTCCCCTTCGAGCCAACATGGTATCATGCACGGGGCGTCGCTCAGGCCGTTTATGTGGGGCACCCCTACTTCGATGAGCTTAGGGATCGGCCCTTAGACACGACGTTTCTGTCTGAGCAGAGCAAACAAGCGGGTTCAATAGTTGCTATCCTTCCCGGCTCACGGACCCAGGAGGTCACGCGCAACCTACCTGAGATGGTACGCGCCGCCGTGAAGCTCGCTCAACAACGTCCCAATGTTCGTTTTGCCGTTGCCTGTCTGCATGATCGCCATAAGCGGTTGGCAGAGGCAATCATCGCGAGACGCTCGCCCATATAACCGCCCCCCCTGACCTGGCGATCACGGTTTACGCCGGTCGCACTCCGGAGTTAATCCGGCTGGCACGCGTGGCCTGGGCTGTTTCAGGTTCAGTCGGGCTTGAACTCATGGTGGAAGCCCTGCCTTCCGTTGTACTCTACAAAATCAAGCGTTTCGACCTCTGGGTGGCTCGATGGTTCATCAAGTCAAAGTACATCAGCCTGGTCAATCTTTTGGCCGACGAACAGGTGTTTCCCGAGTACTTGACGTGGCGCGACGTGTCCGACGAGCTTGCTGGATGGGCACTCTGCTGGCTTGACGATTCTGAATCGCGTTCTCAGACGATGGCCTCCCTCACGCGATTGCGGAATCTCGTTGCCAAACCCGGTGCCTCGGACCGCGCTGCTCAGCACATCGCCGCATGGCTGAGCGAAAACCGGTCAAATGTCAGAAAAAACCGAGCTCATCGCGGGCGGCGTCCGTCATTCGATCCGGCGACCAGGGAGGAGACATCACAAGCTTGACGTTGGCTTTGGAGATGCCCTCGACTTTTTCCAAGGCCGTGACCGCGCCCGGAGAATTTCCGGACCGACCGGGCACGCGGGCGAGGTCAGAGTCATTTCCACGTCAACTTGGTCGTCGTGGGTCTGGATCGAGTAGACCAATCCCAGGTCGACGACGTTGACATTCAACTCGGGGTCCTTCACGGTGCGCAGGGCGGAAAGGAGACTTTCTTGCTCAATCATTGTAATTCCCTGGAATCGATACGGTTATCGTGAGATGACGCCCGCTTTCTCATAAGCTCGGATGCACTCAACGGTGCCGGCTCTCGCAATTGTCAATCGTTGGTCGCGACGTAAATATCGTCACCGCGCACCTCGACCGTGTGAACGGAGACGGCCTCGATGGCCGGCATGCAGAGGGGCTTGCCCGTTCGCACGTCGAATCGCGCTCCATGGCGAGGGCACTCAATTTCGCATCCGATCAATTCACCCTCGGCAAGAGGACCGCCGTCGTGGGTGCAAACATCGTCGATGGCGTAGAATGCATCATCAACGTTGAAAACGGCAATGGCTCTCCCGTCGACCTCAGCCAATTTTTTGCCCCCGCTTGGTAACTCACCGCGGGTCGCGACCTTTACAAATGATGCCATTACTTTTGGAGCATCCTTCAAAACGTACGAAACAAATAAACTGATTTGGTGGGCGAGCTGCAATTTCCCATAACCATCACTGGCTCGCCTATACGGAGACTGATCCCGACGCCGGTCCTTGCGGTCTGTGGTCCGACGGCGAGCGGGCCTTCTCGATCGCCGCGCGAGTCACCTCGGCCTTGAGTCGGCGAAGTACCCCGCTCAAGCCGCGAACCCGAAGCATTCCCAGAATTTCTCCCAACCCGGATCGTTCGACCAGGTTGCCTGGAACCTGAAGAACCTCGTCAACGGTGGCGCCATTGAGCCCCTCGAGTAGGAGCGAGACGAACCCTCGCACGGTGGGGGCCTCGATCGGGGCGTCCGCGTACAAGGCAACGCGGTCGCCATTGAACTCAACGAACAAGTAGACCGGAGATTGGCATTCCTCAACCCGATGGGACGCATCTTTGTGAGCAACCAGGCGTTCGGGTAAAGGAGGCAGGGCCTTGGCGAAGTCAAGCAACAAATCGATCCTTTCCTGGCGGTCGCATCCGCTCAGATCGGCCACGATGGCGTCTAGTGAGGTTGGCATGAATCCTCTCGTCAAGGCGGATCAACCCTGGAAGCCGCGACGTCAGGCACCCTTGGCAATTGGGGCACGTACCAAGTTGCCCCATTCGGTCCACGACCCATCATAATTCTTGACGTTTGAGTAGCCCAGCAAATACGTCAAGACAAACCACGTCAGGCTGGAGCGTTCGCCGATGCGGCAGTAGGCGACGACGGGGTCGGTGGGCTTCAGGCCGATTTCGCCCTCATAGATGGCCTTTAGCTCGGCGACCGACTTGAACGTCCCGTCTTCGTTGACAGCCGGCTCCATGGCACGCTCTTGGCACCCGGGATGTGACCGCCTCGGAGGGCGCCTTCCTGGGGATAGTCTTCCATGTGCAACATCTCGCCGGTAAATTCCTTGGGGCTGCGCACGTCGATCAGCGGCAGGCCCGCCTTGGCGTGCGACGCGACCGCGTCGCGGAAGATCCGGATCTTGTCCTCGCCATTCCCCTGAATCGTGTACCGCGTCGCGGGAAAGCTGGGGACTTCCGTGGTCGTGGGACGATGCTGATCCTGCCAGAGCTTGCGGCCACCGTTTAAGATCCGGCAATCGGCGTGGCCGAACAATTTGAAAGCCCAGAAAGCGTAGCAGGCCCACCAGTTTGATTTGTCGCCGTAGAAGACCACAGTCGTGTTATGGGCGATCCCCGCCCTCGCGCACAACGCGGCGAATTTCTCGGCGTTGATGTAGTCGCGAACCAGTTGGTCTTGCAGGTCGCCCTGCCAGTCGATCCGGACTGCCCCCGGAATGTGACCCAGATCGTAGAGCAAGATATCCTCATCGCTTTCGACGATGCGCACCTGGGAATCGTTGCGGTGTGCTTCGACCCAATCGGCCGAGACCAGCACCTCGGGGTGAGCGTACGGTTCTTTCATGGCATGAACTCCTGACGGTTTCTGGAATCTATTGGGAATCGACTTCATTCGACGGCTTGGCCGCGAGCTTTGTTGCCACCGCCAGGCGAAGCGTTTCTCGGACCGGCTCGATCATAATCCGATCATAAACGTTGGCGAAGAAGCCTTCGACAATCAGCCGAATCGCGGTTTGGCGGTCAATGCCGCGGGCCTGGGCGTAGAAAATCATCTCCTCATCGACACGCCCGGCCGTGGCGCCGTGCGTACAGCGAACGTCGTTGGCTTCGATCTCAAGGCCGGGAATCGAATCAGCACGGGCTGATGCCGACAGCACGAGGTTGTCGTTCTTCTGGTAGGCGTTGGTGCGCTGGGCGTCTTTTTCGACCCGGATCATGCCCTTCCAGACAATCCGCGACTTATCCTTCAGTCCCCCCTTGTAGAGCAAATCGCTGGTCGTATGGGGGGCAACATGGTCCTGGCGGGTAAAGTAGGCCAGATGCTGTCGACCAGTAGTGAACATCACGCCGTTGACCTGGGCGTCGGCCCCTTGGCCGAGCAAGGCGACCTCTTGATTGACCTTGGCGACTCGCGAGCCCAGGCCGCCAACAGTCCACTGCAGTCTGGCGTCGCGCCCGACCAAGGCTCGTTCCCGGCTGAAATGCCAGGTCGCGTCGTCCCAATTCTGGATATTGACAAACTGGAGCCGCGCCCGCTGGGCCATGAGAACCTCGACGGCCCCGACGTGGAGCGACGGCGTTTTTCCGCCCCCTCGACCCGCCGATTCGCGGACCAAGGTGGCTTCCGCCCCCTCTTCGAGGACCACGAGCGTATGGCTCATGTCGACACGCCCCTCCTGGGTAAGGCCGATCAGACTGAAAAGGGGCGCGTCGAGCTTTACTCCCTTGGGCACATAAAGCAATGTGCCACTCGTCCAGAACGCCGCGTGCAGCGCCGCGAAGATGTCGTCCGAGGGCTTGACGGCCTCGGTCAGCAGATAACGCTCCAGCAGTTCGGGGTAGTCTTTGACCGCCTGGTTCAGATCGAGGAAGATCGCCCGCCCCAAGCGAGACGCATCGGCCTGGCGTGCCAGCCCGCCATTGACGTGCTCGATCCCGGTGGCATAGTGCGAGCTCAACGTCCGCCAGACATCGTCCAAGGCGGTTCGGGACTGGGGACCAGTTTCATCATTGGCCGGTGGACCGAATGTGTCGAGCCGCAACCCGCGGATGTCGGTTCGCCGCCATTCTTCGTCGCGGCGCTGGGCCAGGCGAACGCCTGGAACCGGGCGAAGGCCTCGCGGCGTCGCGTCGGTCAACCAGGCTGGCTCATCGCGGATCGCGCAGGAAAGCGTCGAAGGTCCCGTCACCCTGTCGTGGAAACCAGCTGTCCGGATCTGTCGTTGCCTAAGTGCGCAGTCATGGTCGTGCAGATGCAGTATCTTGTCATAGGGAAGGAAAGCTGATGGTCTCGTTGACGTCACTATCCTCCGATTTATCCCACCGACCCTTCCATTTGAAGCTGGATGAGCTTGTTCATCTCGACGGCGTATTCCATGGGCAGCTCCTTGACGAGCGGCTCGATGAATCCGCTGACGATCAGGGTCGACGCCTCGGCCTCGGAGAGGCCGCGGCTCATCAGGTAGAAGAGCTGCTCCTCGCCGATCTTGGAGACGCTGGCCTCGTGGCCGATCTTGACGTCGTCTTCGTCGATCTCGATGTAGGGGTACGTGTCGGAGCGGCTCTGCGGGTCGAGGATCAGGGCGTCGCAGACGACATTCGACTTCGAGCCCTTGGCGCCCGCGGCAACCTTTAAGAGGCCCCGGTAGCTGGCCCGGCCGCCGTTCTTGCTGATGCTCTTGGAGATGATCCGCGAGCTGGTGTAAGGTGCTCCATGAACGACCTTGCCGCCGGCGTCCTGGTGCTGCCCCTTGCCGGCGAAGGCGATCGACAGGATTTCACCCCGCGCCCCCTTGCCCAGCATGTAAACGGCCGGGTATTTCATCGTCAGCCTGCTGCCCAGGTTGCCGTCGACCCATTCCATCAAGGCGTCTTCGTAGGCGACGGCCCGCTTGGTCACCAGGTTGTAGATGTTATTGGCCCAGTTCTGGATGGTCGTATACCGGCAGCGCCCGTGCTTCTTGACGACGATCTCGACCACGGCCGAGTGCAGGCTCTCGGTCGAGTACATCGGGGCCGTGCAGCCCTCGACGTAATGGACCTGAGCCCCGTCCTCGACGATGATCAGCGTCCGCTCGAACTGGCCCATGTTCTCGGCGTTGATCCGGAAATAGGCCTGCAATGGCACGTCAACCTTGACCCCCTTCGGAATATAAACGAACGACCCGCCGCTCCAGACCGCCGTGTTCAAGGCGGCGAACTTGTTGTCCTGGATCGGGATCACCGTCGTGAAGTATTGCTTCACCAGGTCGGGATACTCGCGAACCGCCGTGTCGGTGTCGACGAAAATGACCCCCTTCTTCTGCAAGTCTTCACGCAGGCTGTGGTAGACAACCTCGGACTCGTACTGGGCCCCGACGCCCGCCAGGAACTTGCGTTCGGCTTCGGGGATGCCCAGCTTATCAAATGTGTTCTTGATCTCGGCCGGGACGTCGTCCCAGGTCTTTCCCTGCCGGTCGGCCGCCTTCATGTAGTAGTAAATGTCGTCGAAGTTCAAGCTGCGACAGATCGCCGCCCCACACTGGCGTGGGCTTTTGACCGGAACACCTCGAGCGCCTTCAAGCGGATGTCACGCATCCACGAGCGGCTCATTCTTCATTTCCGAGATCTGGCAGACGATCTCTCGCGTCAATCCCTTGCCGCTTTTGAACGCGTAGTTCGCTTCCGAGTCGTGAAACCCGTACTTGTAATCATCTTTGATTCCCGCAACCTGGAGATTCAAATCGGTTGACATCGATGGCCTGTCCCTTCTATTTGGTGGAACTTGTTGCCGCTGACGCGGCCAGGGGCGGTTTCTGCCGCTCTAGCGCCGCTTCCATCTCGGCTTCGTCCTTGGCGGCGTCGGGATACTTCTCGCGGACCCAGTTATATCCCTCTTTTTCGAGCAGCTTGATCAATTCAGGGCCGCCGTTTTCGACGATCCGGCCACCGAAAAGAATGTGCACAAATTGCGGCTTGATGTAGGTCAAGATCCGCTCGTAGTGCGTGATCACCAGGATGCCGGTCTCGTGGCGGGCCGCGACGCGATTGACTCCCTCAGAGACAATCCGCACGGCATCGATATCGAGGCCGCTATCGGTCTCGTCGAGGATCGCGAAGGCGGGGCGGAGCATCGCGAGCTGCAAGATCTCGGCCCGCTTTTTCTCTCCCCCCGAGAAGCCGTCGTTCAAGTAGCGGCGGGCGAATTCTTGGTCGACGCCCAGCTCTTCCATCTGCTCCCGCAGCTCCTTGCGAAAATCCCGCATCGGAATGAGATCTTCGCCTTCTTTTCGGGCCGGGTTGCGCACATTCGTGACCGCGTGCCGTAGGAAGTTGGCGACCGACACCCCCGGAATCACCGTCGGGTACTGAAAAGCCAGGAAGAGCCCCGCCTTCGCACGCTCGTCGGGCTCGAGCGTCAGTAAATCCACTCCGTCGAGCGTGATCGAACCGGCGGTGACCTCGTAGTTAGGATGCCCCATCAAGGCATAGCTGAGGGTGCTCTTCCCGGAGCCATTGGGGCCCATCAGGGCGTGCACTGCACCTTGGCGGAGCGTCAAGTTCACGCCGCGCAGGATCTCTTTGCCCTCGATGGCCACGTGTAGATTTTCGATCACAAGAACCTTGCTCATCAATTTGTCGCTCTCTTGAGGCTCAGTTGTGGTCCTAACGCAAGGCCCACTCGTGGTGGGCCGATTTTCAAACGGGTGTGCCGCGGGGGGGATTCACCCGGAATCATCCGCCTTGGGCTGGGTTGGGGAGGGTGATCGATATCGGCTTGGCCTGGAAATCGCAGAAACGATCGCCGTCAAGTCGGCACTGACTCAGCCGGAGGCTCCGCCCGAGCACTTTCTCGAACATTTTCCGCTCGAGGGCGCAGATGGCCGGGTCAGATTCGGCCAGCTCATAATAGGGGCACGAGTGTTGGCGAAGAACCGGAATCACCTCCCCGGAGATCGTGGCCACTTCCGCCTCGACTCCTCGGTCGTGAAGTAAGTTGCTGAGCTGGACCAGCTTTCCTTCCCACTCGTGGCCGTTGACATGAGACCGATAAAGCTCGGCGAGGCGGTCGGTAACACGTGTAAACAAGAGCCGTCGCAGCTTACGGTCGGCGACTGTGCTCATCATCTCATCCCAAAGCACGAGAGCCAGGTCCGTGTAATTTTGCCCCAGCCGCTTTTGCGCCTCGATACTCACCCGGTAGCTATGCTTGGGCCGACCGCGGTTTTGATGCTCCGACTGGCGCTCCACCAGCCCGGCCCCGAGCAAGCGTGTCAGCCGGTTACGAATCGCGGTCGCCGTTACCCCCAAGTTCTCAGCCATTTCGGCCACGGTCAGCGGCCCGCCACGACGTATCAAATCAAGAAGGACTCGATCTGAAGACTCGAACATCGAAGCCACCTCAAGCCAGAAGAACCACTGAGCGAAACGAACCGCGAGTCATCGCACGCTAAATTACCGCGGACAGTCCTTATTCTAGAGGCTTGATTTGGGTTCGTCTATCGGTCACAGGCCCTTTTTCGCTTTTTTCACAAAAAAAAGTGTGAGAAAGGCCGAATGTGAATTCTCAGATGCTGATTCGTTGAGATGGCACTATTTGGCACCACTGGGCACGGTTTCGGCGGGGCTGTGACTCGGAAAGCCCATCTGAACAACGAGCTACGACAATTCGGCAACCGAGCAGGCGCACTCCCGTTCGGGGCACGAGAAACAGGTCGCGGCAAGTTCCCAGTCGGCTTCGTGGGGGGCAAGAACCCGCCCCAGAACGAGCGTGTTGGAGCCAGCGTCTCTTCCAGCTTATTCGGTGAAACGGCGCTTTCTGGCGCTAAATGGCACTATTTCAGAGGGCTCTGTCTCAGAAACTGAGTCGTGGCGGCGACCCGGCGATCTACGAGAAACAGTCCGCGCACACTTTGCGCACACCGCCTATACTAACAATATAACGTGGTTTGCAAATTTCGTTAATGCACCTATGCCTGTCTTGCGGTGGTTTTCGATCAGAACATACTGCGTTGCAAAGACTTGAAATGTTTTCCGAAATTTTTGTCCGCGATCATTGCGCACGGCGTAACGGCCCGAGGAGACCGATATATCGCGAAAACTCGGTAAGACCGCGACAGCCGCGACAGACTGAAGAACCCTTCCGATCGGCGCCTTCCGGCAATCCTGGCTCATCAAATTAAGAGCGATTACGATAAGATGTTCGTTTCAGATGGATACCTGCGCCCGAGCGAACAAAAGCGACAAAATTGACGCAGACCCCCGGCATTCCTGGTGATTCGTTCGCCGTTGGTTTTCCGACGACGTGCTGGAGCCGAATTCTCGAGGCGGGCGACATGGCCGCGCCGGGGGCTCAAGTCGCGCTCGAACAACTGTGTCGCGACTATTGGCACCCCCTTTACGCGTTCGTCAGGCGCAAGGGGCATGATCCCGAGACGGCCCGAGACATCGTTCAGGGACTGTTTGTCGACCTTTTGGAACGGGGCGACCTGGGTACGGTCGAGCCCGAGCACGGTCGCTTTCGATCGTTCCTGATGGCCTGCTGCACGCACTACCTCGCCAAGATGCACGACCGCGAGCGAGCCATCAAGCGCGGCGGCGGTCGCGCGATCCTTTCGCTCGACACCCTCCAGGCGGAAACCCAGTTCGGTGGCGAACTCGCTCACGACCTGACCGCCGAGCGGCTCTTCGACCGGCGATGGGCTTTGACGCTCCTCGATCACATCCTCACCGAGCTCGATGCGGAAATGGTCGACCCCGACAAGCGCCCACTTTACGACCGGCTCCGGCCGAGCTTGCTGGGTCAGGAAGACGCGCCGTCGTACAAGGCGATTGCCGTCGAGTTGGGTCTCACCGAAGGAGCCGTCAAGATGGCGGCGCATCGGCTTCGCGCCCGCTACCGCCAGCGATTCCGCGACGAGATCGCCCGTACCGTCGCCGACCCGGCGGAAATCGATGACGAGATCCGCACCCTGCTCGCAGCCCTCACCCAGTAAACCGCTGCCAACAGGCCGCGGCCTTGGCCGGCGAGCTATCCCCTCGTTACCTTCGTCTCTGTTCAACGAAGAATTCACGAGGTTAACTGAATTCCAGTGAGTCGCTCCAGTTTTTCGTTGTGACCACGCCGGCTTTTTCCGTCTCTTGGTGGTAGACGACCAAGACGTTCCCCGACCGGAGCCCCACGATGACCGAGATTCGGCGCTGTAATCGCTGTGGAAACCCGCTTCGTTCCGACGGGCCCCCTGGGATCTGCCCGGTGTGCGCGCTCCGCGCCTTGCATGAGCCCGATGCGGATCTCGGGCCGGCGGACAGCTCGGCGGGGGTGCAGACTTCTTTTGGCTTCGAGTCGACCCGGTCCGGCCATGTTCTGGAGAGCCTGGCCCGGTCAATCGGCTCGATTCCCATGGTGCTGCTTCCCGACACGGCGACCGACGACGCCGGTGTTCCGATCATCAAGCCGTCGTCCGGCGAGATGCCCTCGGCGGGTGAGCGCGGCGATCGCTATCAGCTCTTCGGTGAGATCCGCGGGGTGGGATGGGTGCGGTGCTCAAGGGCCGCGACCCCGACTTGGGGCGAGACCTGGCGGTCAAGGTCTTGCTGGAAAGGCATGGGGATAAGCCCGACCTGGTGCGCCGGTTCGTCGAGGAAGCGCAAATTGGCGGGCAATTGCAACATCCCGGCATCGTGCCGGTTTATGAGCTGGCGCGTTCGCGGATCGCCGTCCCTATTTCACGATGAAGCTGGTCAAGGGCCGGACGCTGTCGGCCTTGCTCGCGGAACGCCCCTCGCGAGGGGCACGGGTCGCGCGCTCGGCGAGGGTCTCCCGA
>CAWHKI010000063.1:0-7580 GCA_963829765.1 uncultured Isosphaeraceae bacterium
CTCATGACCCCGCCCGCCCTGTGACCGGAGGTCTCCTTTCCCCGCCCGATGCATCGCACGGCACCCGGCCCTTCACGGAAGTTCCCCTGCCCCGCGCACGACCAATTGCCCCGCTTCCTCTCCATCTTCGAGTCGATCTGCCAGACGATGGCGTACGCTCATGCCCGAGCCGTGATCCACCGCGACCTGAAGCCGGCGAATGTGATGGTGGGAGCTTCGCGAGGTCCAGGTGATGGACTGGGGCCTGGCCAAAGTTTTGAGGGAAGGGGGCGTCGCCGACGAGGCCCCGGCCCAGCCCGCGCCCGCGCTGAGCGTGATCGCGACGGTGCGGAGCGGCTCCGACGATGACGATTCGCATGCTGGCAGCGTGCTGGGTACGCCGGCGTACATGGCTCCCGAGCAAGCGAGCGGTGAAATCGAACGGGTGGACCGCCGGGCCGACGTGTTTGGCCTGGGCTCAATTCTCTGCGAGATCCTGACCGGCCAACCGACCTATACCGGGCGCACGGCGGCCGAGATCCATCGCAAAGCGATGCGGGGCGACACGGCCGTTGCGCTGGCCCGGCTGGATGGCTGCGGGGCCGAGTCCGAGCTGATCGCGTTGGCGAAGGACTGCCTGGCGGTCGAGCCGGAGGACCGGCCGCGTGATGCGCGGTTGGTCGCGGATCGCATCACAGCCTACTTGGCGGGCGTCCAGGCTCGTGTACAGGCGGCTGAGCGCGAGCGTGCGGTGGCGGTGGCGCGAGCCATCGAGGAGCGGCGGCGGCGCCAGGTCCAGCTCGCGCTGGCGGCCTCGGTGCTGGCCTTCCTGACGCTGGGGGGCTTGAGCACAACCTATTACCTCCAGCAGCGGGCCGAGCGGGCCCGGCTACGGGTCGAGCAAGCGGCGGCCGTCGACCGCGTCGTCGGCCGGGCGGTCACGCTTCGCGACCAGGCGCGGGCGAATCCCGCGGACCTCTCGCGATGGGAGGTGGCGCTGGCGGCGGTCGAGCAGGCCGAGGCCGGCGGCAATGCATTGGCCCACGACCGCCTGCTTGACTTGCACCGGAAGGTCCAGGCCCGGCTCGACGCAGCCCGGCGCGACCAGGCGTTGCTCGATCGCCTGGTCGACATCCGCTCGGCCGAGGCGGACGACCGGGACGGCTCGACCGCCGATGCCGCCTATGCCGACGCCTTCGGCGAGGCCGGAATCGACTTTGCCGGCCAGGCGCCTGCCGAGGCGGCTGCGAAGATCAAGGCCCGCCCGCCGTCGGTCGCGCTAACGCTGGCCGGCGGCCTCGACGACTGGGCGGCGGTCCGCCGCGTGCGGAAGGACGCCGCCGGCGCGGTGAGATTGAGCGAGGCGGCCCGCGCCGCCGACCCCGACCCCTGGCGCAGTGATCTGCGGACCGCCCTGGACTTACCCGACAAAGCGGCGCGGCTGACTCAATTGCAGGCCTTGGCCAAGACGGCGAAATCTGAGGAGCTGGGCGCGATCAGCTTGCACTTACTGGGGACCGGTCTGAACGAGGCCGGCGATAGCACCCTGGCAGCGTCGGTCCTGCGGGTCGCCCAGCAAAAGCATCCGGGGGATGTTTGGGTCAATTACACCCTGGGTGCGGTGCTGGAGAAGCTCTCCCGCCGTGATGAGGCCATCCGGTTCTACACCGTCGCGCGGGCAATCCGCCCCGAGACGGCCCACGAGCTGGCCCATGCCCTCGAAAAGCGGGGCGATTCCGCCGAGGCCATCGCCGTCTTCCGCGATCTCAATCGGCTGCTTCCCGGCAATGCCAGGCATTTGGGCTGCCTGGGCGTCGCGCTCCAAGCGAGAGGGCTGTCGAGGGAGGCGAGCGAGATCCTCAAGGCCGCTGTAGCAGCGGGCGGCGAAGCGATCCGACTTAAGCCGGACGACGCTGTGTCCCACTTCTACCTCGGCCTCTCTCTGTCGGCCCAGGGCAAGCTCGACGAGGCCATCGCTGAATACCGCGCCGCGATCCGCCTCAAGCCCGAATACGCCGGAGCCCACTACATCCTCGGCAACACCCTGTCGAGCCAGGGCAAGCACGACGAGGCCATCGCCGAATACCGCACCGCGATCCGCCTTGAGCCCGAAGACGCCGAAATCCACTCGAACCTCGGCGCGTTGCTCTGCGACGTCAAGCGCGACTACCCAGCCGCGGAGGCCGAGTTCCGCACCGCGACCCGCGTCAAGCCCGACGACCATGTACCCCACTACAACCTCGGCAACTCCCTGTCGAGCCAGGGCAAGCACGACGAGGCCATCACCGAATACCGCACCGCGATCCACCTCAGGCCCGATTTCGCCAACGCCCATTATGACCTCGGCCTCGCCCTACAGCGCCAGGGCAAGGTCGACGAGGCCATCGCCGAATACCGCACCGCGATCCGCCTCAAGCCCGACGACGCCGGAACCCACTACAACCTCGGCAATGCCCTGAGAGACCACGGCGAGCAAGACGAGGCCATCGCCGAGTACCGCACCGCGATCCGGTTCAAGCCCGACCATGCCGAAGCCCACTGCAACCTTGCCGGAATCCTTCAACAGCAAGGTGACTATGTCGGGGCGGTGGAAATGTACCGAAAAGGGCATGAGCTGGGCACGCGTAGGCCGGACTGGTGGTATCCCTCGGCGCAATGGGTCGCCGACGCCGAGCGGAAACTGGCCCAGGCGAATCGGCTTTTGGCCATACTTCGTGGCGAAGACAAGCCAAAAGACAACGCCGAACGCCTGGTCTTCGCCCAGCTCGCCTACGATCGCAAGCACTTCGCCGCCTCTGCCCGCCTCTGGCGCGAGGCACTGGAAACCGACCCGAAGTTCGGCGACGACCAACAGGCCGGTCAACGTTACAGCGCCGCCTGCGCCGCCTTGTTGGCAGCCGAGGGGCAAGGCAAAGATGAACCCGCGCTGGACGACGCGGCGAAGGAGAAGCTACGCCAGCAGGCTCACGACTGGCTCAAGGCCGAGCTGGCTGCCTGGACCAAGCTCATCGAATCGGGCCCGCCGCAGGCTCGGGAAACCGTCATCAAAACCCTCAGCCACTGGAAGCAAGACACCGACCTGGCCGGAATCCGCGACGCCGCGGCCCTGGCCAAGCTCCCGGCCGAGGAGCAGAAGGCGTGGCGAGCTCTTTGGGCGGATGTCGATTCGCTCTTGAAGCGTGCCGGAGGTCAGCGATAGGGCTCGATGCCACCTTCGGCCAAGTGATCGGTTCCGCCCTGTTCACCCCCCGGCCCCCCGCGGGGAGAGAGGACATGACAATGCACGTCCTGCGGCCCCGGCATGCTGTCTGACCCGTTGGAGGTCCCTTCGATAAAGCTTGAAACTCGGTCTGCCCCCCGCGAGGCCCCCGCGAATTACTGCCAGTCATCAAACAAATCGTCGCCGTAAAGCCGATCGAAGCAGTTGACAACTCTCTCGAGCGTGTCATCGTCAAGCCACCCCAGAGGCTTAATTACATCATGTTTCTCTACATCTCTAATCCAGTTGCATTTCACTCGCGAGCCCGGGTTAAGTCTATGCCCCGCGCTCGCGGTGATTTCTATGTGATAAGGCGGACATGTATGATCTGGGGTGGTGGAGATTGCCAAGAGTTGAAGCGCTTCCCCGGCATCATTACATTGATCCCCTGAGATCACGAGTGCTGGCCGGGGTTTATCATTTCCATAGCCGTCTGAAATCCTTGCATAGACGATCTGGCCGAATTGAAAACGACCCACAAGGCGCTCGCAGGGTGAGTCAGTTTTCGGGTTTCCAATCGTATTTGTCATCCAACCAGGGGTCGGGCTTCGCACGACGCCGATCGATGATTGCTTTGATGCCAGTTCGCGGTGGCATGCGGCGCTGCAGGGCCTCACGACGGGTTAATGGCCGTTCGGGGCCAGCATCCGCCTCGGCTGCCGTCTTCTCTGATTCCAACTTTGGATCGGCCTGAAGCGGCAAGCTGAGCGAGAGGCTGAGAACGCACCTGGTCCCAGCCTGGACCCACACTGCCGACGCATTTGTAGATGCAAAGTTGTGCGGCGGTGAGTAAAAACCCGACGCGGAGCTAGAAGTGAACGTGGGCGAGAAATTGCTCATCGTCATCCCCCTTGGCAATCCTTGGCTGGGCGCGCTTCCGCGACCATAAATTCGAGTTCGCCGATAAACCGGTCGCCCACATAGAAATTAACACTGTAAGTGCCGCCCACAGGGAAACCGAGACCAAACAGGCCGATCGCAACTTTCAAATTTGGTCCAGTGTCCGGCATTTCAGCCAATGTCGTTGGCCGGAGCGGCACGCTCGCTTGCGCTCCTAGATCGGTTCCATCAGGAAGGTGGAGCGCTGCCCGGAACTGGTGTTCCTGGCCGCATTCCTCTACGGAAAAATGCACACTGGCAACGACCGCCAAAGCCGGCAAATACGCGGGAAAGCCAGCTACGCTGATGCCATCTATTCCACCCCCGAGGACGAAAAACCTCCCGTCCGTTGAGACTTCCGCGCTATTCGCAAGAAAAGCGTACTTAAATTCCATGCCGACGCATTCCTGAAAACGATGGCCGTGAAAGAGTCATCAGTCTTTAGGCTACACGTCTCCGGCCGTCGAATCTACCTGCAAGCCACCGATATCACGGGACAATTTCTCCGCTGTTGTTCCTGCGACGCAAGTCTTGGATGGCCCAGGACGGCACCTGAATCCAACTATAAAACATTCGTCTCTCAGGGAGAACTTAATTTGGAAAAACTGCGAGATCTAGGCGGACATCAGGCATGAAAATCCTGAGCGGCGACCTCTGGTATTCCGCCCAACTAGATTGCCGTTAATGCTTTACGTTGCTATGGCATGCTGTCTGACTCGTTGGAGGTCCCTTAGAAAAGCTTGAAACTCGGTCTGACCTTGCGAGACCCCGCGAGACCCCCGCGAAGAAATGTCGTCAGTGAGTTTTGGATCGGACGAACAGTCGGCATCGAACGAATCGGTTGGGACATGATTGGTCTTTAACGCAAAGCGCAATATTCAGATGACTTACTTCGCGAACTTGAGGCTCGCAGTGCGTGTCTTTTTCCCCCTGGCCGAGCTGGACCGAGAAAAAGCCGGCTGACGCGATCCTGGCCCCGGCCGAGCCGATCAGTGCCAAGAAGGGCCTGCTCGTGGCGGTCGGCATCACGGCGGGCCGGCGGTCGCGGGTCTGGTGCCAGGCGGTCGAAGGCGACATTCCAACAGCCTTGCCGCGCACGCTCGAACGCGAGCTGGCCGACGTCGAAGCCGTCGAGCTGAAACAAGCTCCCGCCGGCTTTGGCCTCAAGTT
The DNA here is from genome assembly GCA_963829765.1 of uncultured Isosphaeraceae bacterium. Lineage (GTDB taxonomy): Bacteria > Planctomycetota > Planctomycetia > Isosphaerales > Isosphaeraceae > CAWFRS01. The sequence goes on from CAWHKI010000063.1 coordinate 5,288, forward strand.
CGCCTTGAACGGCAAGACCCCCTCCGAGTTCCCAGAGGCCCCCGAGCGCCTGGACCGACGCCGCCCAGGCGTCTCGATCCAAAATGATCATCCCACCCGATGACGTTTTCAGGATTCCGTGGCCTGATTAATTCTTGTCCGTGGTCCAAGCCGCGAATCACTCGAAGCAAGACACCGCCCTGGCCGGAATCCGCGATGCCGCGGCCCTGGGCATACTCCCGGCTCAGGAACAAAAGGCCTGGCGAACTCTTTGGTCGGATGTCGACTCGCTCTTGAAGCGTGCCGGAGGTCAGCGATAGGGCTCGATGCCACCTTCGGCCAAGTGATCGGTTCCGCCCTGTTCCCCCCCCCCGGCCCCCCCTTCAGTAAGCGTATGGTTTTTCTTGCCCGTCGTCATTTCTCCTTCTGTTTCGCCGCCGCGGAGAACCTCTCGTGCTCGCGTCTCGGCTACGCAAGACGTTCAAACCATCCGAATCGCTCCCGCGAGGGCTTGGCGGACGCAAGCCTACGTAAGCCGTCGGAGCGATATTTGGTAAGATTGACCCCGAGCGTCCACCAGCCGATAAGCGAGTTCCGAGACAGTAACTGACAGGAGGCCAAAACGTGCCCGCGACGATCAGCATCGACGAGGCCCAAGCCAAACTGAAGGACTTGATCCACCGTTTGGCCCCGGGCGAAGAGGTCGTCATTACAGAGAATCAGCAACCGGTGGCGAAATTGGTGAGCGAAGTCGCCGACGCCGACGAGACCCCCGCCCTGGGCCCGGCCTGTGCAAGGGGATGATTACTTACATGGCCCCTGACTTTGACGCACCGCTGGAGGACATGAAGGAGCACATGGAGTGAAGCTTTTGCTCGACACGCACACATTCCTGTGGCACGCGAACGACGACCCACGAATGAGCCCCAAGGCCGCGGCCCTGTTGAATGATTATCACCCACGCTCTTCGCCAGCGACTTTCGGTGGTCGGGGCCGATGTGGCTTTCGATTCCTACGGCGTCACTCGGCTATGGTGACTTCCGAGGAGGGGAATGGCGCCCGCGACGGGACCTCCTGAGCTGTTCGAGAACGCGTACGGGCGCCGACCTTAGACGAAGGTGTCATCGCCCCCGGGCTTGCTGCTTTCATCCCACGCCATCTGGCCGAACCCGTCGGATCTAGATCTGACAAGATGGCCGCCCGGCTTTTCCGCGGGGGTCGTAATCGGTGTCAGTTCGAATGGCACGAAGCTAAGGAATAAATGCTTACGCACAAAGAGGTTAGGTCAGATGCCCAAACCGCATTAATTCACGAAAGATCATGGCAGCAATCATCGATCGCACTACAATTCAAGGCGTTCTCGCGACCGACTTCATGACTGCATATGTGCGATGGTTATTCTGATAATCCATTCTCTAATCGCAACTCATGTTTCCTGTTAGGGTTACGCTTATCCCCGTGCCATTCGAACTGACACCAATTTCTACCCAATTTTATGAACTGGCACCAATTTCTACCCTTATGAACTGGCACCAATTTCTACCCTGGCGAACCAATTCACTCACCGCCCGCGAACGCGAACTCCACCGACTGCGGTGTTTTGACTTGTTCCGATGCGTCTAACAGCTCGATGGAAACGAGCCGGCCGGCCCTGTCATAATCCAGGGCACCGACTCAAAGGGGCCGCCACTGCCGTCGCAATGTTTTGTTGTCGCAATGTTTCAGGGATAATGAGCCCGGCGATTTCTCCGCCGATCCGCAGGTCATTTACTGTCCTGCCGTCGGATCGTATGGCTGCACGCCCGGACAACCGCTGACCGGGAATAAGTTAACTTACATCGACACTACCGCCCAGAACATTGCAAAACTGGAGACTCCCAGCGAATCGCGGATAACGCAGACGCCCTTCACGACAAACTTCTCGGCTTCGGCGCCCTCCGAGGGTTACCAGACACAATTCAACGTTCGCGGAGATATGACGCCCGATGAGAAAGACTCGCTGTTCGCGCGCTACACATACTGGAATCCCCACAATGGGCCCAGCGATCCGACGGGCACGAATACGGGCCTGGGTCCGACCGGAAACAATACGCAGGAAGTGCGGAAGTTGGCGACAGCCACACCTTCAATCCGACAACATTTGCCGATATTCACCTTTCGTATCTTGAGAACTACAACTTCCAGCAGATCCTGAGCAGTGGCTTCAATATGACGTCGCTGGGTAGTGCCTATGGCACGATTCAGGGCGAGAGCGAGAATAAAAATCAGGGCATTTTGCCCGCTCTCGGCATTCAAGGTTATAGCATCGGCGCTG
>CAWHKI010000064.1:0-10094 GCA_963829765.1 uncultured Isosphaeraceae bacterium
ATCAGGCGCCGTCATCTCGATCAAACCGATTCTTGCCGAGAGCGAAGCCACGTTGGGGCGTGCTGTTCGTGGCGATTGATCTCGGACTCGTGCGTCAATGTCTCGGCAATCGAGTCCAGCCCATGGAGCAGTCGATGGCGGTGCGAATCTGGGACCTCGAAGAAAAAGCACCGCTGTGACTCTTGACGCCCGCACCATTGGCAAGATGGAGCTTGACCGTCTGGTCGCGGAGATCGATGGTCACGGCGGCGGTGCCGCTGGGTGCTCACGGCCGCCCGCGGCGATCAACGCCCAGTCGGCCTGGTCGAGCTCGATCACCAGTAACCCATTTTGAAAGGCATTCGACTCGAAGATATCCGCGAACCCGACACCCTTGCCCGGTGCGATGACAGCCCGGTAGCCGGCCTGCATCACGGCCCAAACGGCGTGCTCGCGGCTCGAGCCGCAGCCGAAGTTTGACCCGACCACCAGCACGGTCGCGCCTTGGTAGGCTGGGTTGTTGAGGGGAAAATCAGGGACCTCCGGCCCATGGTGCTCGGAGTTGTCGGCCTCGGGAGCGCCGCCGGGGGCGTAACGCTTGTCGGCAAAGAGCAACGGGCCAAAGCCAATGCGCTCGACCTTCTTGAGATAGCGAGCGGGGATGATCAAATCGGTGTTGACGTCGCTCCAGTCGAGCACGGCCAGACGCCCGCGGTGGGTTACAAACGGCTCCATCGTTTCCTCTAAATAAGTTCTCTGACGTCGGTGAAGTGGCCGGTGACGGCGGCGGCGGCCGCCATCGCCGGGCTGACGAGGTGGGTGCGGCCACCCGGTCCTTGACGGCCCTCGAAGTTGCGGTTGCTGGTGCTGGCCGAGCGCTGGCCGGGCCTGAGTTTGTCGGGATTCATGGCCAGGCACATGCTGCATCCGGCCTGACGCCATTCCGCGCCGGCCTCCACGAAGATCCGGTCAAGGCCCTCCGCCTCGGCCTGGTGCCGGACGATCTCGCTGCCGGGGACGATCAGTGCTTGCACGCCGGCCGCCGTCTTGCGCCCCTGAAAGATTCGCGCGGCCGCCCGCAGGTCTTCGATCCGGCCGTTGGTGCACGATCCGATGAAGACGACGTCAACCGGGATCGCACTGATCGGCGTGCCAGGCTTAAGCCCCATGTATTCGAGCGCGCGGCGAGCCGCCTCGGGTGAGGCGAAAGGAACATCGTCGGGATCGGGGACGACGCCCGTGACGTCGACCGTCATGGCCGGGTTGGTCCCCCAGGTGACCTGAGGGACGAGCGAGCCCGCGTCGATCGCGACGTGCCGATCGAAGTCGGCCGGGTCGTCGGTTCGAAGCAATTTCCAATCGGCGATCGCCGCTTCGAGTGCCGCGCCTCGCGGCGCGAACGGGCGATCGGCCCGCGTGATGAACTCGATCGTGACGTCGTCGGGAGCAATCAGCCCGGCCCGCGCACCGCCTCGATCGACATGTTGCAGATGGTCATCCGCCCTTCCATCGACAACGCCGTGATGGCCGGCCCGTAGTATTCGATCACATGCCCCGTGGCACCTCCCGTGCCGATCTTGCGGATGATCGCCAGGATGATGTCCTTGGGCTCAAGGCCCGCGCCCAGCCGGCCCTTCACCTCGATCCCCAGCGAGTGCGGCCGAGCTCCCTGCCAGAGCGTCTGAGTCGCCAGGACGTGCTCGACCTCGCTGGTACCGATACCAAAAGCCAGCGCACCAAAGGCCCCGTGGGTACTGGTGTGGCTGTCGCCGCAGACGATCGTCGTGCCCGGCAGTGTCACCCCCAGCTCGGGACCGATCACATGCACAATCCCTTGATGGCCACTCTGAATATCGTAGAGCGTGACGCCGAACTCGCGGCAATTGGCCCGCATCGTCTCGACTTGCTTCCGCGACAAGGGGTCGCGAATATCAAGCTGATTGTCGGTGGGGACGTTATGGTCGACGGTGGCGAACGTCAGCTCCGGCCGCCGCACGCGCCGGCCCGCCAGCCTGAGCCCATCGAACGCCTGCGGACTGGTCACTTCGTGAACCAGGTGCCGATCGATGTACAAGAGCGTCGCCTCGTCGGTCGACGCCACGACGTGGCGATTCCACACTTTTTCAAACAATGTTTCGGACATTTACGGTTCGGCGTCCCCGCCGCTTACAAAAGAACGAAGCCAAAGGGCCTCGGTCGCACACCCGCGACCGTATCCGGTCTGCCCATCCGACACGCAAAGATCGACTCGGTTCGCGCTCGCGCTCGCGCAACCACCCAGTTATTTTCTCACGACAATTTCATCGAGGCAAGACCCGCGACTTGGCGACGGCTTCTGAAATCTTCTTGAGGTGTGTTGTTGAGTGGCGCATAAAAATGGGGCCGGATGTGACTCCGGCCCCGCGCTCTTAAAAAAGGGAGAGGATTTTCAACGAGGCACGCTCACTTCTTGCCTTTGGTCGTGGTCGTGTCGACGAGCGCCATGATGGCCATGTCATGCACGTTCAGGCGGGCGTCCGCGTGACCGACGGGTTTCGAGATATCGGTCCTGACCTTGATCGACCGCTTGACGATCAAGTCGGATTTCTTGGTGTCGAGGCCGGCGATCGCGCTTCCGGCCCGCCGCACGATCGGCGTCCAGTGGCCGCTGTGGACCGCGCCCACGGGGTCTCCGCCCACGCCGCCGTTGGCCTTGTTCGCCGTCCCGACGATCGTTTGGGGCGCGAAGATCTTGTTGTGGTAGCCGGAAAGCTCGGCCACGAAGTCCGACCCGTTGATGCCGTTGCCCGAGGGGAACGAACCGTAGAACACGCCGTCCAAGTGATTTTCGGCGAGGTCTTGCACCGAACTATTGCCGTTGCTCGAGTCGCGGATCGTGAACAGGTAGAACCCGCCCCGAATGCTCCTGCCGCCGTTGATCGTGACAACCACGTTGTACGAATCGGCCGCTGCACCCGGGGTCGCGGTCACTTCGGTCACGAGATACTTGCCGGGATAAGCCTTGTTGGCGTGCACCTTCGTGAACAGGTAGTTCGACGAATCGAGCAGCGTGTTCAACCAGACACCCGACGGCGCGGTGCCGGGGTCTTGGATCGTGTAGTCGATCTGGCCGTTGAGACGGTTCCAGAAGGCACTGGTGATCACCGGGCCAACCGTGTCGATCAAGAGGTTGGAGTCGATGACGCTCGGCGTCGCAATGCTGGTTGTCTCGCCGAACTGATCGACGGCGGTCGCCGTGACCGTGTAATATCCGTTGGGCAAAGTGACATCCGAAGTGAGACTCCATTGCCCGCCACTACCAGCCTGGACGGAGCCGATTCCGTACGAGGCACCGGTCGTCGTGTTGAGCGCGGTGAGCGTCACCTCGGCGTAAGCTTCGGGCGTCGAGCCGGTCGGAGTGGCCGCCAAAACCGTGCCGTAGAAGTTAGGCTGGGTGACGTTGGTGACGTTGGGAGTGCCGGTCGACAATCCGCTCACGCTCGCCGGATTGATCGCTCCGGTCACGGAGAGCGGGTTGTCGATCACGGTCGCCGTGTTGGTGATGGTCAGCCTGGAGCCGCCGTCGTCCTGGACGAAGGCCGTGATCACGTAGGTCCCGTTGCCGCCATTGACGGACGCGTCGGCATAGGTATGCGTGCCTTCCACGTAGTAGTTCGGCAGGCCGCCAGGCACGCTGGGCGCGGCGACGATCGTGCCGGCTGACAGCGGCGTGCCATCGCCCCAGTCGATCGTCGCGGTGAAGTCGGCCGTCGATGACGAGCCGCCATTGATCGACAGCGGATTGGTGTCGGTGAACTCGGCCACCGGCCCACTGAAAAGCGGCGGTGAGAACACCGGCAGCGGGAAGATGGTCGGCTCGTCCTGGGTGACGACCGGCTGCGTGAGGTCCGTCGTCGTGAGCGGAGCGTCGGCGATGATGGCCGAGCCGATGAAGGTCGTGGTGGCGCCGCCATCGTCGTTGACAACGACCGTGTAGGCGTAGGTGCCCTCTTCTATGTAATCATGCCCGGCGGTAATGGTGTACTCCGCGCGAAAGTTCGTGCCTTGGACGGTCAGGTTTGCGGCGGTTAGCGTTTGCGGGTCCGTGCCGTCACCCCAGTTTACCACCACTGAGCCACCGCCAGAGGTGAAGTCGGCAATCGCCGACGAGCCCTGTGGGGGTAAAGGATTGGCGTCGACGAAGGTCCCGATCAGCGTGGTCGCCGAGGTCGCGGTCCCTTCGATGCCGGTGATCTCCGTGCCATTGGAGCTGGAAAGCGGAGCGTCGAGTACGGTGACTCCTCCACCCGGAGGGCTGGTCAGCGTGGTGGTCGCACCGCCCAAGGTGGTGATGATGACACTGAGGGGGTCGGGCGTGCCCGCCGGGGTTTCCTCGGTGTAAGTATGGCTGCCCAGAACCTCGAAGATCGGCTCGCCCGAAGTGGATACGGCGGGAACCAGGGGAACGACCCCGATCTCCTGAACGACGAGCGTGACGCCCGCCACGGTCGGTGTCCCATCGCCCCAGCCACCAATCGCCAGGGTCGCGTTCACGTCGGCGACGGTCGCCAGCGTGTTGGGGTCGGTGAACGTCGCCAGCACGAACAGGCCCGTGTTCTGGCCCTCGGTCGTCGTGAAGTTCTTGGTGGTGCCGGTTACCGGCAGGTCGGTGACCGTGGCCGAGCCGAGGATCACGACCTGAGAGCCGCCGTCGTCATGGACGGTGATCTTGGTGGTGTAATCGCCTGGCTTGGCATAGGTATGGCCCCCCTCGACGTTGAACACGCCGGGGGTGGCGGTGGGGAAGAAGACGGCGGTGCTCATCGGTGAACCGTCGCCCCAGTCGATCGTGCCCGTGAAGTCGGCGGTTGTGGCGAACGTGTTGGCGTCGGTGAAGGTGCCGACGACCGTGGAGGAGGGCAGAGCGACCCCCGTGTTGGGCGTCAGCAGTACCGCGGGGCCCGCGGTCAGCGCGGCGTCGGCGATGATGGCCGAGCCCGAGACGATGGTGGCGGCGCCGCCGTCGTCGGTCACCGTGACCGTGTAGGAGTATGTCCCCTCTTCGGTGTAGGTGTGGGCGGCGTTGATGGTCCACTCAACGCCGTTGGGCGTGCCGATGGCGGTGAGGTTTCCGGCGGCCAGGGTTTGTGGCGCCGAGCCGTCGCCCCAGTTGACGACCACCGATCCGCCCCCTGAAGTGTAGTCGGCGACGGTGGCCGCTTGGTTGGCGTCGACGAACGTGCCCAAGAGCACGGTGCCCGTCGAGCTTCCCTCGATTCCGGTAATTTCCGTTCCGGCCGAGCCGGTGAGCGGAGCGTCGACCACGGTCGCGACGCCGTTGTCCGTCGAGAAGCTCGTCGACGCGCCCCCCACACTCGTCACGTCGAGGGTGAAGTCGTACGTGCCTTCCTCCTGATAGACGTGGCTCCCATAGATATCGAAGACCGTGCCGCCGGACGTGCTTCCGTCCTGCACGACGGTGGCCGGGCCCGATTCGCTGTCGCCCCAATCGACCGTCGCGGTGAGATCAGCCGCCGTCGCCAGGGTGTTGGGGTCGGTGATGACCGCCAGGAGCACCGTTCCCGTGCTTTGGCCCTCAACGAGGTTCGGATTGCCGACCGCTGGAAGAGTGTTGTAGTCGCCCGCCAGCGCCGCGTCGGTGACATCGGCCGTTCCCGTGAGTGTGACCCGCGAGCCGCCGACGTCTTCGACCACGATACTGATGCCGTACGACCCGAACGTGGGGTACTCATTCGGCCCGTTCGCGGGCCCGACATAGGTAACGTCAAACGGCGTGCCGACTCCGCCCGGCTGCGTGATCGTCCCGATCGAGTTTGGCGAGCCGTTGCCCCAATCGATGACGGCGGTGAAGTCAGAGATCGGCGCGGTTGGATTGGCGTCGGTGAACTCGCCGAGCACCGTGCTGGATGGGATCGGGACTCCCGTCGACACGTCCTGAGTTATGGGTGACCCTGGGGTTAGCGCCGCGTCGGCGATGATGGCCGATCCCGAGACCACTGTCTCGGCGCCGCCGTCGTCGGTCACCGTCACCGTGTAGGCATAGGTCCCCTCCTCGGTGTAGGTGTAAGCGGCGGTGATTTCCCACACAATGCCGTTCGGGGTACCGATCGGCGTGAAGTTGGCGTCTGTGAGCGTCTCTGGTGTCGAGCCGTCTCCCCAGTTGACCGTGGCCGTGTAGTCGTACGGAGTCGTCGTCGGCGCCAATTGGTTGGCGTCGACGAACGTGCCGAGGAGTACGGTGCCCGTCGAGCTGCCCTCGACTCCCGTGATCTCGGTGCCGGCCGAGCCGAGCAGCGGAGCGTCGAGCACGGTGGCCGTGCCGGGGGTCAAGGCCGTGGTCACGCCGCCTGAGGTGGTGACGTTGATATTGACCGTAAAGGTGCCTTCCTCAGCGTAGGTATGGTTGCCGAGGACCTCGAAGATCGGCTCGCCGGTACTGGGATCGAGGCCGATCTGCTGCACCGCCAGCGTGGCGGACGCGGCCGGGGTGCCGTCGCCCCAGCCACCCGCGGGGAGGCTGGCCGTGACGCTGGAGGTGGTCGCCAGGGTGTTGGGATCTTCGAAGGTCGCCAGCACGATCGTGCCGGTGTTCTGGCCCTCGACCGCGCCGAAGTTGTCAACCGCGTCTGTCACCGCCAGGTCGGTGACGTCTACGGTGTTCGTCAGGGTGACCACCGAGCCGCCGACGTCTTCGACCACGATACTCATGCCGTACGTACCGAACGTGGGGTACTCATTCGGCCCGTTCGCGGGCCCATCATAGGTAACGTCAAAAATCGCTATGCCGGGGTCCGGCTGCGTGATCGTCCCGATCGAGTTTGGCAAGCCGTTGCCCCAATCGATGACGGCGGTGAAGTCAGTGATCGGCGCGGTTGGATTGGCGTCACTGAACTCGCCGAGCACCGTGCCGAATGGGATCGGGACTCCCGTCGACACGTCCAGAGTTGGCAGTGGCACTGGGGTGAGCGCGGCATCGGCGATGATCGCCGACCCCGAGACGATCGTGGCACCGCTCAAGAGACTGGTCACCGAGATCGAGTAGGCATAGGTCCCCTCTTCGGCGTAAGAGTGGGAGGCATTAATCGCCCACTCGGTGCCGAGAGGGCCACCGGTGCCGCCGACGATGGAGAGGTTGCTGGCGCTGAGGGTTTCTAGCGCCGACCCGTCGCCCCAGTTGACCACCACGGTGTAGTCGGCCGCGGTGGCAAACAGATTGGAATCGGTAAACGTCCCGAGCAGCGTCCCCACCGTACTGGGCGACGTGTCTGGCGTCAGGGCCCCTTCGACGCCCGTGATTTCGTTTCCGGTGGTTCCCGTCAGCGTCAACTGGAGCTGGTACGCGCCAATGTCGATGAAGTCGGACGGCCGCGGGTACCCGCGCTGATCCACGGTCGGAGTCGTGATGCCTGGAATATCACTGCTCCCCATGCCAACGGCCGGGCCGGAGGAAAAGATCGGGATTGTTTCGGTCGGGCCGCCGTAATAGCCCAGCGTCCCCAGCCCAGGATCGGCGACGCCGACCTGGTTGCCATGGATGCCATTGAACAATCCGCCGGTGCCGCCGGTGCCGATTAAGTTGTACCAGCCCGACACCGTGCCCGCGATATCGCCGAACGTGCCCGCGGTGTTGCTCGCGACGATGGTGTTGTAGATCTCCACCGCCGTGCCGCCCGCTGCGAACAGCCCACCCCCGCGATACCGGCGGTGTTGTAAGCGATGGTGACGTTCACGGTGGTGAGCGCCCGGCGTTGACATAGATGCCGCCGCCGTTGCCGCCCGCCGTGTTGCCCGAAATCGTGTCATTCGTGAGGGTCGGGCCGTCGTCGAGTATTCCCCGAGTCGTAAATGCCGCCGCCGTCCTGGCCTGCCGAGTTTCCTGAAAGTGTGCTGGCGGTGATCGTCAGCGTGCCCGTCTCGATGTAAATCCCGCCGCCATATCCGAACGCCTTGTTGTTCGCGAGCGTGCTGCGGGTGATCGCGACCGTACCGGACGACTGGTAAATGGCGCCGCCGCTGCCGGAGCTGCTAGAACTGGTGCGGGCGCTGTTGCTGATGAGACTGCAACCACTGATCGTCACGGCGCCATCACGATCGTAAACGCCGCCGCCGTAGCTGGCCTTGTTGCTGGCGAGTGTCGTCCCAGTGATTGTCAATGAGCCGTAAGAAACGTAAATGCCGCCGCCGTCTTCGTAGGCGCTGTTGTTTGCGAGCGTGCTGCCGGTGATCGTGACCGTACCGCCGCTCTCATCGATGCCGCCGCCGTAGGAGGCAAAGTTGCTGGACATACTACCGCCGCTGATGGTCACATGGCCGCCGTCATTTAAGATGGCGCACGCCCTCGAACGCGCTGTTGTCTTGGAGTGTGCTGGCGGTGATTGTCAGCGCGCCTCGATTGTAGATGCCGCCGCCATAGTAGGCCGAGTTGCCGATGAGTGGGCTCCCAGAGATCGTCAATGAGCCGCCATGAATGTAAATGCCCCCGCCGGCCTCGTTCGCGTGGTTGTTCAGGAGCGCGCTGCCGGTGATCGTGACCGTACCGCCGCTTTCGTAGATGCCGCCGCCGCTGCCGCTGCTGCTCGTTACGCCTGGGGCGCTGTTGCTGGCGATGCTGCAACCGCCGCTGATGGCCACATGGCCGCCGTCATTATAGATGGCACCGCCCTTGTCGGACGCCGTGTTGTCTGTTAGACCGGTGGCGCCGTGATCGTCAATGAACCGTCACTGACGTAAATGCCCCCGCCGTAGTCCGCGGAGTTGCCCGTAACCGTGCTGCCGGTGATCGTGACCGTACCGCTGGTCTCGTAGATGCCGCCGCCCTGGGAGGCAGAGTTGCTGGCGATACTGCAACCGCCGCTGATGGTCACATGGCCGCCGTCATCATAGATGGCACCACCCCGGAACGCGTGGTTGCCTTTGAGCGTGCCGCCGGTGATCGTCAGCGTGCCGTGATTGTCGATGCCGCCGCCAAACTCGGCCGAGTTGCCGCTGAGTGTGCTCCCAGAGATCGTCAATGAGCCGAAAGCAACGTAAGCACCGCCATCGCGCGCGCCGTTGTCCGCGAGCGTGCTGCCTGTGATCGTGACCGTGCCGCCGCTTTCGTAGATGCCGCCGCCGCTGCGGGCACCGTTGCTGGCGATACTGCAACCGCCGCTGATGGCGACGGTGCCGCCGCTATGATTAAAGATGGCGCCGCCCTCTTCCGCGTGGTTGTCTTCGAGCGTGCCACCGGTGATCGTCAATGAGCCGGACTTAACGTAAACGCCTCCGCCGTAGGTCGCGTGGTTGTTCGCGAGGTTGCTGCCGGTGATCGTGACCGTACCGCCGTTCTCGTAGATGCCGCCGCCGCTGCTACTGGTGGCGCGGTTGCTGGCGATACCGCAACTCTCGCTGATGGTCACCGTGCCGCCGTCATTATAGATGGCGCCGCCCTGGCCGGCCGTGTTGTCTGTGAGCGTGCTGTCGGTGATCGTCAGCGTGCCCTGATTGTAGATGCCGCCGCCTTGGGTGGCCGAGCCGTTCGAGATCGTCAGGGCGTTGATGACCGCCGTTGTACCGGAATTGACACTCATGACTCCGAAGGCGTCGCCGGCGCTGACGGTGACGGTGACGCCCGTCCCATCGATCACCTCCGGCCCTTCCGGCTGCGACAGCGCCAGCGTGGTGGTGGTCAAGGTGATCGTGGTCGCCGTGGGGAAGTCCGTCGGGTCGAAGGTGATGTCGCTGCCGTCGGGGTTGGGTGTTTGGGTATTGGCCAGTCCCACTTCATAGGGAAGTGAGCCGACCACGGTCGGATCGCCACTCGGCGACGTGACCAGATAAGGCGTGGCCGCAAGCAGGACGCGCCCCTCCAAACTCTCGAGCCCGGATATCGGCCCGCGACCGGCGGTCGTTGTGCGTCGTGGTCGCACTTTTTTGCCTCGGCTTTGCAGTAAACCCCGAATCATGATGAGTTCCCCGGAAAAAGGTTGCCAGATAGGCCAGACTGCGCTGAAAAACAACGTCCCGACACACGGCTAGATCGGGGATCGGGAGACGGAGCTCCCTCCTACAAATCCTGTAGGAGCCGGCTCTGTCCGGCGACGGTTCTAGCCGTGCCTCGGGACATTGAAAAAATG
>CAWHKI010000065.1:0-9437 GCA_963829765.1 uncultured Isosphaeraceae bacterium
CCCAGGACTGCTAACAGACCGGCGACCACGCCTGACAGAAACTCCATTGGTGCCCTTCCCTAACGACTGCCAGCCAATGTCAACTACGCATACGTCCCCGAGCCGCCTTTCGCGCTCGGGTTTGAGCACGCTCTTCCACTCGGTCATGGAAGCGTCGATGCGCCAAAACTCGTTGAGCGCCTGGCTCAATTGCCGCCAGCCGAGGAGGTCGCACGCCTCCCGCCACTCGGCGACGGTGGTCCTCAAACGTCAACTTCGCCTCGCCGTCAGCCTCCGGGTCGAACTCGGACTGCTGGCGGTGATTGTCGCGTATCACGGCGAGCACGTACTCGGGGGAAGCCGGTTTTTCCACAGTCGGGTAGTGAGCGTCCACTACGACCTACCTCGCCTTAATCTCGCGGCGACGAGTGCGGCTTTAAGATTCGGCCATCAACTGCCGCCACGTCATTTCTGTATCGCCCTTACGTCGCCCATCATCCCGCCAACCGTCCGCCCCACCTCTAAACGCCTTTGCACGATCCTGGGAGGGCGAGCCTCCTGGCGAGCCGCAGCACCATCCGGCTCGGACGGAGCCTCGCCCTCCCGGAATCACGCAAGGTCATTCTAGGCATACCATGGTTGGCGCGGCGCTCGGGTGCGGCACGATGTCAGAAGGCGGAAAGGGTGATCTAGAGACCACACTTGGCATATCGCGATTCACGGATCCCCGGGAGCCTCGCTAGTCCGGAGGCCTCGATGAGCAAAAAGAATCTGATCCATATCGATAGTTCAGACGTCATCGATAGTTTAGTTCCCGTTAATCGAATCCTGGTCTTGACCGTTCTGCTCGCGATTAGAGACCGGGCCACCGAAGTGCGCTTCGATCCATCCGTCCCCGACGACAAGTGGAAGCTGAGCTACAAAGTGGACGGGTCCGTTTGGGACCTCGTGCCAGTCCCGTTGTTGTTTCCAGTATCCCGGGCAGCCCGTAAACTGGCAAGTCTTGGCCAGATCCGAGGTCTATGTTTGAAATTGAGGGGCATGCTCGCTCAAGCCGGACGACCGGTGACTTCAAGGGCTGGCTATCTCTGCCTGTCGGTCGCCGACACGGTCGTCGATCTCGAGGTGCTCGTTGAAACATCGAGAGCGGGCCGCTTACGCGCGTTGGAGTCCATCGTCATTCGGTTGCCCGAAGGGCCGCTGCCGTCTGAGAAAGCACGCGAACTCGTTCGGCAGTACGTGCAGAAGAGGGCCTTACGTAAGGAGCGTTCGAGCGTAGCGGAATCGACCGACTCCGCACGTACTGACACCGAACAAATCCGACCGTGATCATCCCTTTGGCATCGGATGCGAAGCCTCGTAATCTACTCGCGCCTTCAGGACTTCAAGGTTAATCACGCGAGTTTCGCTCGTGGTTGGCGGTCGCCGTCGTCCGCAGAACGTGCGTAAACGCTCGGCACTTTGTTACACTTTTCCACGTCCTTTGATCGTCCCGCGCCTCCCTGTCCGCGCCAACTTTACATCAAACGTCCAGACGCTGAGCTTATCTTCATCCCACTCGGGATGCACAACATGAAACATCGCGTATCGCGGGTATACTCCCCGTCTTGCGCCAGATAGGCTATGCCATAATTGACAGCGCTTGCAGGTCGGCATCGGCCTCTCCTTAATAGAGGGCATGGCGGGCGATGCCCGCCTGACGGGCACCGAGGCTGGTCCAGGGAGGTTTCCATTTTTCCGAGGTCGTCGTCCGTAACGCCGAGGGAGATTACCGCCAACTGGTCGTCGATCCCGATCCGCCGAGCCGCGATTACTACCGGAACAAGCAGGAGCGTTATGTCATCGAAAACTGGGAATCCTTGCCGCCTGCCGCGGCGACGGTGAAATACTCGACGCACACATGGGCGGTAACCTGGTCGCGCGGAACGCCATAGATCATCGCCGATCCGATACACATCAAGACGATCGCGACGGCCTTTGTCATTCGGGGCCTCGTTTGCAATTCACCGATTGCCCACCACGGAACTCACTGCCGAGCTAGACGATCAGCAGCATGAGTCACGACAACCGCACTGTAGGCCAAGCCTGACGCACCGTCATTCAAGGGCCCCGATCTTCTCGCCAAAATCCAGGCGTGTGGGTGTGTTGCGACACGAATGCGAATAAACCCGTTAACGGCATCCGCGTGGGTCATTGGCAAAAGGTGGCCAGCCGCCCGGGACCACCACGTCTGGACGGGTGTGCCTGACCGGCAGCGTCCGCTCCGCTGCGCCGTGAATCTGGTAGACGAGCACATCGCGAACTCTTCTAACCCTCATCTCTATCCTACCCTTTCCCCACGCCAGCATCGTCCCGTGCCCAAGCGCCCCCGGCCAACTAAAATTCACGCGTTGCGCTTTCTGGGCGTGGCAAGCCTGCTTGCTGCCCAAATACAGGCGTTCCTGCATCCTCCCGCGCCCGTCTGCCGGCGCGACTATAGAGCCGCATGCGCCGCGTTCTTGACCGACATTTCGAGGCCACAAGGCAAACCACCACAAGACCATTGTCGTGTCAATCACGAGTGTTATAATGCATTGGTACGAGTCGAACGGGAGAGCGCATGGGCTACTTGACGATAATCTAGGACATGGATGAGGACCCGGACGGCAACGTGCGGCACATCGCCGAACACGACCTGACCAAAGAGTCATGCCATCCAATCGAGCAGGATCAGCGCGAACCAAGCCTCTCGATCGCCGCCCGAATCGCTCGCGAACTAGAGATTCCGCTCGACGAGCTGGCCAGCACCATGACGCGGTGATGCTTACCGAGCCTTTTGTTCGTGAGCCGAGAAACAGAAGCGACCTCCGCAATGGTCGCATCGCGCCAGATCAGCCCCCCGACGATCAACGCCACAACCGCAATCGTGAGCATCAGGTGCCAGAGCCGAAGCTGAATTCGAGGCATTCCGGAGTGCTCCGCGGGTCGATCGGCATTTAACCAAATAGATCGGAATGGGTGCCGCTCCGCGCGAGAAACACCGTGTCCTCATCCAGCCGGTAGATAAGCAACCAATCGCCGGAGATATGACATTCCCGGTATCCGCGCCAATCCCCCACAAGTGAATGGTCGCGACACCGAGGGTCGAGGGGTGCGCGGTCCCGAAGGGCGGCGACGATCGCGACCAGTCGAGCCATATCTTTCCCTCGACTGCGAAGCCTCTTCGCATCCCTCTCAAACTGCTTAGAACTGATAACTGTGCGGGGATGGGGCGGTTCAGCGTTAGCCAAATGTCAACTTCCCGTCATCGCCTTTCGGAAGTCATCGAAGTTGTCATAGCAGGTCACATCCGTGCCCTCGTCGAGTTCCTCCATCGCCTGCCGCGTTTCCGCATTGGGCAATTTGACGTCGAACGGTAGGCCCTTCCGCAACGCGAGTTGCCGGTAAAACAAGCGGATCGCATCGCTTGCCGTAAGCCCCAGTTTGTGCAACACCGCTTCGGCATCGGCTTTGAGCTTTGAATCGACTCTCGCGCGAATGGTCTCGGTCTTAGACATTGGATTCCTCCTTTCCAGCGCGATTGTACCCCGCGTGGGGAACACGGTCAACGATACTCTAAGAACACGGCGTCAGTCTCTCATGCAGTCTATGCGACGCCCGGGATGATGAAATTGGGCTCGAAAAGGAAATTGGACTCCGTTCAATAACATTCCGTGCTGCCTTGTCACGGCCGAGACCGCAGCATACCAATGCCATCGGTTCGGTGACAAAGTAGGCCGGCGGCGGTCGTTGTCAGAGGCGCTTGAAGAGATCGTCCTCTTCCACGTCCTTCGCTTCGCAACACCTTTACGATGATCACAATACCACCAACGAACCCACGGCAACGCCCGGCAGGGGATATTGATGACAGGCTTCGTGCGGATTATTCGAACGCCGATAATCGCTGCAACAACGAGCGGACCTCGATGATCCGAGCTGTGGCATTTCTCACGTCGAGCGCAATGGCTGGCCCGTTTTTCTCAAGAAACCATCGACCCTCGATCTCCACTTCAAGGCAGGCACGAATTGAGCTTGGCCTGAATCGTGCTTCAAAGGAGCAGTCAGTATCGCATATTTCAAATGCGGGCACTTCCTTGTCATACCCGAGCTCACAGCATACCAATGCCAAATCGCGCTGGATGATCGACGCCAAGAACCACGTGAACTGTGACGTGAATCCCTGCGCTGTGAGCGTCGTCCGCACCCAAATGCCATCAACATCAGAATCGAGCGGTAGAAATTCGAGGTGTATGTTAAAGTCGTCGTTATTGTGGAGGAATATCGTAAGATACGTCGACCTGTCTTGGCTCATCTTGGAACCTCCACCCAGCCGGGTTGGGCCCTACCCGGACACCCAAATCGCGGCCTGAACGACGGCAGCTTCACTGAGTGCGAACGCCAACACAAACTTCGCGGTGATGGCCCTTCGCCCCAGGGCATACGCCACGAACACCAAGGGAAGCCAAAACGGACCCAAAAAGATTATTGCGAACGCCAAGACCCACTTCGTGGTGACATCCCTGCGACCCACCGCATACGCGACAAACACGAACGGAAGCCAAAACGGACCAAACCAGAATATCGTCTGCGCCAGGATTGTTCGTTGCAGGGGAACGAGAAGCCTCCATTCAGCCACCATGCCGCCCAAGCAAACTGCGACGAAAGCCGTAGTGAGCAAGAGTGCCGACATTCCAAATTGAAATCTCATGGCCAGGATCAAACTCCAAAGCGCATGACCAGCATCACGGGTCTGAGACCTGACGGCCTCGAGATCGCCAAACCCGTACGATGACCACAATACCGCCAACGAATCCGGCAAAGTAGCTCGCTGAAATGCGCCCACAGGTCGGCCAGGAACCGGGCGTGTCTGGGTCGTGGGACGAGCGAGGCCATCGGCTCGACGAGGTAGACCGCGCCACTGACGGCCGAGAGCGTATCCTGAGACCCCGGCGAGAAGGGCGCAGACGCCCATGACAAGCAGGAGGGTAACGATCGGCCGCACCAGCGACCGTACCCCGCTCGGCCGAGCCCCGCGCTGGCGGCGATGGCCAATGGAACTCCAAGCAGCAAGCCCATCCACCACGTGGCGATGACGCCCCAGCCGAGTCCGAGCAGCACCGGCGACTCGGTCGGGAAGACCAGCGGGTGGCCGACGGTGAAATACTCGACGCAAACATGGGCGGTGACCTGGTCGTGCAGAACGCCATAGATAATCGCCGATCCGATACACATCAAGACGATTGCGACGGCCTTTGTCATGCGGGGCCTCGTCTGTAATTCACCGATTGCCCACCACGGAACTCACTGCCGAGCTAGACGATCAGCAGCATGAGAAGAAGGGCCACAGCCCCGAGGAAGAAGCCGACGCCGCTCGCCCATTGATCCAGCCGAGAGATTCCCTTCCTGGTCCAAACGAACCAGGCCAGGCCGACGGCGAATCCGCCCAAGAGCATTTGGGTCAGACCGCACCAACCGGCGAGGGCGACGAAGTGATCGGCTTCCGCATGCCTCCTAAGTGCCATCGCTGTGGCTCCAGCGCCCGCGTTCCGCGCGTAGCCGGCCCAGGCGCCGATACCCGCGACGGCGCAGGCGCAGCTCAGAATCCCGAGTACCGGCGTCAAGCGCATCTTAAGCCGAGCCCAACGCACAAGGCGCCCACGAACGCCCGAGACGATCACCAGTGCGCCCCTCCTTCATAGATCACTCTTTCCCAGTTTCAGCATCGTCCCGCGCCCGACTGTTCGCGCCAACGATGGGCCAAGCTTTGCGACTCATTTCGGCTCAGGCGGGTCAGACGTCACGGGGAGAACCATCGGCGGAATCCGTCGCAACATCACAAGCCAAGTCCGCGTCACTCTCCGTGCTCGATTTTCGAAAGCGCTTTGATAGCTGCATCTCGAACTCGGGGATAGAACTCTTCTTCTGGTATTTCCACAGCGATCGGAAAGTTCGCCTCGGCAGTTTTAAGTGTCTCGCGTTTCGGTTGCGGCCGTGGCTTGTACTCCCTTGCCGCGATCAGTGCTGGGATCGCGGCCTTAGCCCGCGGGCCGATCTCTCCGAGTGCGGCGGCGGCATCGCATCGGATGGGCAAGAAGGGGTCCTTCAGTAATTCGGCGAGTGCTGGAACCAGCACGTCGACGTCCTGATCGATCCTCCAGAGAGCCAGTGCCGCATTGAGCCGATCATAGCTGGTCGACGTTTTCAGCAGCTTGATGAGAGCCGGAGCCGCTAATTTGGCTTTAGTGCCTATCTTCTCGAGCGCGCGGAGCACCTCTAATCTGAGAGTCCGGTCATCCAAAGCCTCGATGAGAGCCGGCACCGCGGCCTCAGCCGCGGGACCGATTTTGAGGACGCCGACGCCGCGGCAGCGCGGATCTCCGGATTCTCGTCTCTGAGGGAGAGAATCAGGGCCGGAACGACGCGGCCATCGATGGGGCCAATCTCGCCCAGCGCCCACGTGACGATGGGTCGAAGTTCCTTGTCCGCGCGTGCTCTGGTGAGCGCCGGGACCACGAGTTTTGGGTCGGCGTGAAGCTTCGCCAAGGCTCGAACTGCTGTCACGCGGATGGAACTGGTGTTGTCCTCCAACAAACGGCTCAACGGCACCGCGGCTTCGCTGCCACGCTCGACACGGTTGACCTCATCAACTGCCTCGTACACCTCGTGAATGGCGTAACGATCACGTGGGTTGCGGATGGCTCGCAGGAGGTCGTCGACAGGATCGATCCGTCCTTGGAGGAACGCGAGGGACAGGGCGATTGAGCCGAGCGCCGTCCAATCCCACCAGCGAAATCTCGTGTCCTTACGCCGCAGGACGACGGCGCACCATGCCAGGGCCAAGCCCACCGAGGTGAGGACACAGTACGGGAAGGAAATCCCCGCAGCTTCGGGGTTCGCCTCGTCCCACAGCCAGAACGTGTTCCACGAAAGCCAGCCAGCCTCCGATTTCAATCCCAGTTCCGCATCACCAAACGGGATAAGCAGTAGACGGCGGACAGCGAACAGACTGTCGACCCAGAGGAGGGCGCACACGGCTGTCACAATGACGGGGAAGAGCGTTATAATCAGCCGCATCCCCATGATGTGTCCTCTGTGAGTTGCAGTGTCCATTCCATTTCCAATTCATATCTGTGGCGAGATTCTCTTTGGGACCGCCAAAGCCTTCGTCACGTTTCCGTTGATGGGAACGCTGGTGTTCTGAGCCCGCGAAACAGATTTAGCGGAACGCCAACCTGGGGCTGACGCCGCCAGGCTCTATGATATCACCGCTCCGCGGTTGGGAACGCCGCCCTGGCCGGCATACAGGACCTGGTTGCCGTTTTGTAGAACGCCAACACGGAAACCAAGAGCGTTTGCCGAGATCAGGTGGCAACGCGGCAATCGCCGCCTTGACGTCGTCGCTATCGACCTGCTGGCCAGCCAGTGATTTCATCGCGATCCCCATGGCCATGCCCTCCTTGGGGGCGGCTTTGATTTGCTCGGCGACGGACGCGAGGGCTTCTTTGATCTGATCGGGCGTAAGCAAGGCGGGGACCCATTGACTCAGAAGTGCCAGCTCTTCGGCGGTGAAGGTCGTCACGCCCGATTTGGCCTCCTTGAGCACCCCTCGCATCTTCTTGATCGCGTCGGGTTCCGACATCTCGGCCCCGGTACCCAGGGTTAACTCCGCGATCCAGTAACGGAGGAAGTTAAGCCGGACCGTGTCGCGGGCTTTCATCGCCTCGGCGAGTTGAGAGCGCATTTTCTCGACAATGGACATGCCGAATCCTTACGTGATCTAGTGTTTGTTTGTGCTCGGTTCCGCGTCTCTTAGCCGGTGAATAAGGGGGCGATCGCCTCGCCGGTGCAGAGCTGGATCGGACGGTTGAGCCGGTCGCGCAGCTCGGTGGCCGGGTCAACGCCGAGGACCTGGTAGATGGTGGCCGCCAGGTCGGCCGGAGTATAGGGGCGGCTGGCCGGGTATGCACCCATCTTGTCCGACTGTCCAATCACTTGCCCCCCGCGCACGCCGCCGCCGGCGAAGGCGGCCGAGAAAACGGCCGCCCAGTGATCGCGGCCGTCCTTGGTATTATCGTTTCCGGTCCTCGAGCCGATTCGAGGCGTGCGACCAAATTCGCCCGTGATCACGACCAAGGTCTCGTCGAGCAGTCCCCGTGCTTCCAAGTCGTCAATCAACGCGGACACTCCCCGGTCGGTGGGTGGGAGCAGCCGCCCCTTGAGAGTCGTGAAGTTGCCCGAATGGGTGTCCCACGTCTGGACGCGCCCCATGTTGACTTGAACAACTGGAACCCCGGTCTCCACGAGACGCCTGGCGAGCAAAAGCGATTGGCCGTACATATGGCGGCCGTACCGGTCGCGCAGACGTGGATCTTCCGCAGTCAAGTCAAACGCCCGGGCCACCTTGCCCGACAGCAAGAGGCTGTACGCTCGATGGATCTGTTCGGCAAATGGGTCTCGTGACGCGGAAACTCGCGTCGCGATCTGGTCGTGCAAGTCTCCCAGCTCGGCACGCAGCGACTTGCGTCGATCGAGCCGCTCGACACTCAGGCCGGCGGGCGAGAGACAGGCCCTCGAATCCAAACCCGGGGCGGTTGGGGTCCTGACGCACTTGCCACGGGTCGTGCTTGGGGCCGAGAAATCCCCCATTTGGGGCCCGCCAGGTGACAGCGTGGCGACGAGGTGCGCTGTCACCGGGTGCCCAGCCTCACGGTGAATCTGGTTCGCCTGGGCGAGACCGGCTTCTTTGACGCGCTCCGCAGCAAATTGAGTTGGGGCGAGTTGTAGCTTGAGAAAAGTCGCAGCCCTACTTGGTCAGTTCGTCGAGAAGTGCTTTCGCCTTCTCGGCCAGCGTGTGCGCACCGTCGGTGTCGCCAGTTGACAGCGCCGTCTTGGCCTGCTTGATAAACTCGCGAATCTGACCCGCGGTCTTTTGCTCCGTGTCATCCAGCGGGCGATTGATGCCGTTCAGCCCGCGCTCGATGGCTGCGATGGAATCCTCAGTTTGGTTGCGGAAGCTGACCGGGTCGCCTGAAGACAGTTGGCCGAGAGCGCTCACGGCAGGTATCGGGTTTGCCGCTTCTTCCGGCACCTCTACGGGTTTGTTCAGCGGCCTGTGATGCCGGACCGGCTGCTTGATCGGCACCGGCTCAACATGCGGCCAGCAGCGCGCATTGCAGCACGGCGCGGGGAATAGTTTTGAGCGGCTCGCGGGCCTCGCCGCCTAAAGTCGTCGCGCTTTCGAATCCGGCAAAGCTGAAGATGGAGAGCACCAGCGCAGGCCCCAGTCCCCGCAACGAAACGCCATCGAGCCGGAACTGGCTGGTGTCCCAGGTGCAGGCCCAGGTGAACCGCCAGCAGGATAAGCACAATCAGGATGAGGCCAACAGATACGGCCTCGATCCATAGCATGACCTCCGCCGACAATTTGACATCGCGCCAGG
>CAWHKI010000066.1:0-15235 GCA_963829765.1 uncultured Isosphaeraceae bacterium
GACGTATCGCTGATGTCAGCGAGACAAGAGTCTGGGGGTTCGAGATCCCTTGCAGGCCGCGGGATGGCAGGGTGCTGGGGACGACCTCGCTGACGATCCAGTTGCGGGACCGGACGTCTGGACCAGAGCTGGCCCGTTTCAGGGGGTGACATCAAAGCAGCCGCCATCGTGGCCATCCCGCCCCGCCAGCATGTTGTTGGTTGGTTGATTGTGTTGGTTTCCCTAATCTAAGGATCGCGAAGGTGCCGGGCAAGCGCGGGGGACAGGTCAGATTCCCGCTCTTAGGGGAGGGCGTCGCTCGGAGAACGGTCGCCCAATTCATCGCCCAGGAATCGCTCGATGCCCCCAACGTTAACGAAGGCGTCCAGGTGAACCTAGGGAACCAGAATTTTCAGTGCAGTGACTGCGGGGTAAACGATGCTAGCCACATCGGCCACACCCAGGGAATCAAAACCTTCACCGCGGAGATCGCATACTGCAGTAAATGTTGGTAGCTAAATGGGCCACACCGAGGGCTTTGAAACAGGTAACACCATAACCACGGGTCCAGAGCTAGATCCCCGGGGGCCACATTGCCCGCACCGAGGGCTTTGAAACATTTGTCTGGCGGGGGGGAGCTCAGGCTGATGAGCGCGTCCCGGGGGCCCACATTGCCCGCACCGAGGGCTTTGAAACTGGCCAACTACGCCGCGGAAAGGCAGCCCGCGACCCCGGGGGCCACATTGCCCGCACCGAGGGCTTTGAAACACGTCTCGCAGCCGTGTTGATCCGGACCACCGCGACATCCCGGGGGCCACATTGCCCGCACCGAGGGCTTTGAAACGCCTCGGACTCTGCCAACGCCTTCCGATCTACATCCCGGGGGCCACATTGCCCGCACCGAGGGCTTTGAAACCGGCCTCGCTGTGCAATCACTGCCGTCCTATCGCCCGGGGGCCACATTGCCCGCACCGAGGGCTTTGAAACTTGTCACCGACTTGCACGGCAAGCCCTAACCGCACCCCGGGGGCCACATTGCCCGCACCGAGGGCTTTGAAACACGTCTTCCGCCGTCTGAGAACTCTGCGCCTTCACACCCGGGGGCCACATTGCCCGCACCGAGGGCTTTGAAACATCGTCGCCGAGGTCATCTTGGCATGCTTGCATTCGCCCCGGGGGCCACATTGCCCGCACCGAGGGCTTTGAAACACGGCTCTGGACCAGCATCAGATGGACCATGTAACATCCCGGGGGCCACATTGCCCGCACCGAGGGCTTTGAAACGCGTCTCTGCCATGCCACACTGCCTTCTGACCCCGGGGGCCACATTGCCCGCACCGAGGGCTTTGAAACACGTGCCTGTCGGCGATATGCCAACGCCGCGATCTCCCGGGGGCCACATTGCCCGCACCGAGGGCTTTGAAACATGATGCCTCTGACCTTCTGCGCCTCGGCATGCCATCCCGGGGGCCACATTGCCCGCACCGAGGGCTTTGAAACATTGTCAGCCCGTGCCTGGCCGATCCGACGGTCACCCCGGGGGCCACATTGCCCGCACCGAGGGCTTTGAAACTGTCACTCGCCACGTTCACCAGATCAGCACGCCGCACCCCGGGGGCCACATTGCCCGCACCGAGGGCTTTGAAACCGGTTCGCCTGACCGTCAGATGGCCGACGCAACTGTCCCGGGGGCCACATTGCCCGCACCGAGGGCTTTGAAACTAGCCTCAGCTCTCGCGCATGCATCAGCATCTCCCGGGGGCCACATTGCCCGCACCGAGGGCTTTGAAACGTGCTTCGCCGGTAACCATAGATCTCGACCACTCCCGGGGGCCACATTGCCCGCACCGAGGGCTTTGAAACGTGTCTGCCCCACGTCGGCAAGCTGGCACTTCTCCCGGGGGCCACATTGCCCGCACCGAGGGCTTTGAAACACGTAGCCGTGCCGCGTCAGACGCTCGATCAGCACCCCGGGGGCCACATTGCCCGCACCGAGGGCTTTGAAACACTGCTACTCGACAGCCGATGACCTCACGCGCGATCCCGGGGGCCACATTGCCCGCACCGAGGGCTTTGAAACGTGGTCTCCAGGACATCCTGCCTCACCGTCAGCCCCCCGGGGGCCACATTGCCCGCACCGAGGGCTTTGAAACGCGTCGCGCCGGTCGTTGGACGATCAGCGGCGACCCCGGGGGCCACATTGCCCGCACCGAGGGCTTTGAAACGTGATCGACGGACCTAGCGATCGTCGCGATCATGCCCCGGGGGCCACATTGCCCGCACCGAGGGCTTTGAAACGCGTCCACGCCGCGTCCATTGGTAGTCCGACGCCGCATCCCCGGGGGCCACATTGCCCGCACCGAGGGCTTTGAAACGTGTGCCGCCGCTCGAATCGTCGTCAGGCAGTACTCCCGGGGGCCACATTGCCCGCACCGAGGGCTTTGAAACGTGTCCAACGGTCGACTGTTGCAGCGTCCCCCCCCGGGGGCCACATTGCCCGCACCGAGGGCTTTGAAACATGTGCATCCGCCGCTGAACTGATGCCCGATCGCCCCGGGGGCCACATTGCCCGCACCGAGGGCTTTGAAACACGAGCCTCGCGAGCCAGCTGGCGTCCTCCGGCTGCTCCCCGGGGGCCACATTGCCCGCACCGAGGGCTTTGAAACACGCTGACGACCGCTCGATGCGCGTCATGGCCGGTCCCGGGGGCCACATTGCCCGCACCGAGGGCTTTGAAACTGCCAGTCGCCCATGGCTGTAGCATCCACTCTGCACTCCCGGGGGCCACATTGCCCGCACCGAGGGCTTTGAAACAGCTCGCACCACGGCATCATACATCTGCCACATCCCCGGGGGCCACATTGCCCGCACCGAGGGCTTTGAAACGAGCTACCGGTACCGGCTCGTCGATCGTCCAGCATCCCGGGGGCCACATTGCCCGCACCGAGGGCTTTGAAACGGGTTCACCCGATGGCGTCGGGCATCGAGCCAACCCGGGGGCCACATTGCCCGCACCGAGGGCTTTGAAACTCGTCGCACTTCAGCCATGTCACTTAAGTACGTCCCGGGGGCCACATTGCCCGCACCGAGGGCTTTGAAACGATGACCCGCTCGCACCGTGCAGGAGCTCGCCGCCACCCGGGGGCCACATTGCCCGCACCGAGGGCTTTGAAACATGCACCGATGGCCGTCAATCCGACAGCGTCGTCGCGCCCCGGGGGCCACATTGCCCGCACCGAGGGCTTTGAAACGCGTGCCGGCTGCGAGTCAGCGTCCAGCTCCTCCCCGGGGGCCACATTGCCCGCACCGAGGGCTTTGAAACAGGTCGACGCTGCCATCCGATTGCGGACATCCTATACCCCGGGGGCCACATTGCCCGCACCGAGGGCTTTGAAACGGGGATCGTCCGTTGTCAGTCGTCCATCGTCCGTTGCGTGATCGTGAACGCGATTTCGAGGTGAGATCGAGAGTGCTCTTGCCACCGGCGAGGTTCCGGTGAGGCCCTGTCTCACCCACGCCGCCGACGCCGATCCGGCCTGATGTAGATCCACGCTCGGATCACTTTTCGCTCCGCGACGACGAATTCCACGCCGATCGCAACGTCTTGGCCCGCCTTCAACGGCAGCTCGGGCTCGATTCCTACCGCAGAGCCGTCCGATCGCACTTCAAGCGCGAACCCTTCCGGGTCGCGCTCGAGGCGATGTTCAATGGCGGGACGAATGAGCCGCCAGTTGATCATGGTAAAGTGGGTTTCTTTGCCACATGCGAGCCAGGTCTTCCTTTGCCTTCGCAGTCCAAAGGACGGTTGGCTTTGACATCGCGCTTTCCCTCGGGCGTGAAAAACCCCTCCGGCAAACGGTAGCCCGGCGCGGCCATCCGGCGACGACGCTCCTCTTGACCTATCGGTGGCGGCGTTCCGTGTTCCGCGATCGCGGCCAGCGCGGGCATTTCCAGGTGCCGGATCTCGCCCGTCGCCTCGTCAATGGCACAGATGCTTCGCCCGAGCAGAATTTGCTGCGCGGCCCACTTGAACATGGTGAACGCATTGAGCAGGAATTCCTTCTTCGTCCGGAAACCCGCCATTGTGCTCCACCGTTCAATCGCTTCCAACTCCTCGGTGCTTAAATCCAACTGAAAACGCGAAACATCACTCATCGTGCCCTCCGGTCCGCCAGGGTTTCGATAATCCGGCCGCTCCTCACTGTCTACTAGGATTCTACTCGTATTCCGCACGAGATCGATCCCAGAATATTGGGCCAGCGGATTGCCGAGGCGCGTATACCCGGATCGTACACGCGGCTACCGGGTTGTCGTTGCCACCGGGCGTTCGGTCCCGCTGAATCTTCGACGAGCTGAAGCAACTCGCTCGGCTCGGACCAACGTGCGATGTCGGATAGGTCTTCAAGTTGGCGAAAGTCCTCCGGCGTCCCAACGTCGCTCGTTGGGATCGAACGGGATGCTTCCGAGCAATGGAATAGTTCCCCGATCTGTGAAGTGATGAGATCAGGGGACTTACCCATTCGACGGGACGAACCTAACCTGACTTAACCTGCAAGCACCAGATCCGTTCGGTGGAGACTTCCATTGCCCCTGACGAAAAAAGAAACCGCAATCAGGGGTGCGCGGAACGGTGAGCGACGGGGAAACGAACAGTGCGACGTTCGGCGATAACCTCATGGAATCCGCAATACCCGGCACGTCTCTTCATAGCTCGCTTCCAGGTCGAGCGTTACGGACTGGGTTTCGGACAGCCACACCGGGAGAGAAGGGAGCGGCTGACCGACCGCGAGGGGATGAGACCAGGTATCCAATTTCGTCTGCCGCCTGACTTTCCGTTTGCGACACGTGACCGCGTAGATTGGCGGCGCCGGCGTGCTGAACGCCGGGTCGCAACCGTCCAGCAGTGCAAGCAACTCGGTGTAGAAGTTAAATTGACGAATCGTGATCAAATCGACGATCGACAGACAGACATCTTGGCGCAGCAGATTTAAGCACTTGGCGACAAACAACTGCCGGCTTTCGGGCCGGTCCTTGTTGGCGGGGCTGACAATCTCAACGGCCGCTACCAACCGGCGGTCACGTTCGAGGTCAAAGATCAAGACTTCGTAGGCGTACTGGTCGGGAAATTCCGCATCCAAGGTCAGGGTCGGCATGGGGACCGATTGAGGCGCGGTCGCGATGCCAACGTTTGACTCTCGGGCAGAACCGGAGACACCCTCGCCCTCTTCATTATACTCAAACGTGCAGACGTCGATTTCGTAATAGCTGCCAAGATGCACGCGCGGCTCCGCCACGAACCCATCGGGTAACCGGGGCGCCAGTTCTTCAACAATCCTCATCGGCCAGCCGCCGTGAAATCCTTCCCACGAAGAGCGTTTGGAGACCGGCGGGCGGAAGTGATCGCGCAGCGGCATAACCCCTCCTCAAGCGGATTATAGCCGGTGCGGTTCTTCTGAACCAGTACGCAGCTTGATGTCCGCCTGTTGCCTCCGATGCCAAGTCATGCTTCAAGTGTGCTGAAGCTGATTGATCTTGTTGTACAGCGTCTTCAAGCTGATCCCCAGCTCGCGCGAGGCGGCCGGTTTATTGCCTTGGTGTTTCTCGAGAACCGCCTGGATGTATTTCATTTCGACGTCGCGGAGCGTCGGGCTGCCTTCGGGGACCTGGAAATGAGGCCCGCTCGCGCGGCTTGTCATGCTCTGACCCGGGTGCGACTTGCCACGCGCGGGCAGTTGGGTCGGCAGGTGCTCGGGAAGAATCGGGCCATTGCCCGCCAAGATCGTGGCACGCTCGATCATGTTGGCCAGCTCGCGAATGTTGCCCGGCCATTCGTGCGCCATCAATAGCTCGACCGATTCCGGCGCAATGGCTGACTCCATGAGCCCACGACGGTTCGCATGACGCGACAGCAGATGCTTGGCGAGCGCCGCGATATCGGACCGCCGCTCTCGCAACGGGGGCAAGAAAACCTCGAAGGTATTGAGCCGGAAAAACAAGTCTTCGCGGAACAACTCGTTCGCGACCATATCGCGGAGGTCGCGATTGGTCGCGCAGAGTACACGCACGTCGACATGGAACGGCTCGTTTTCACCGACCCGCCGGATCTCGCCGGATTCCAGGAATCGCAACAGCTTGACTTGAACGCTCTTATCGAGCTCGCCAACCTCATCAAGGAACAGCGTGCCGCCGTTGGCGACCTCGAAGAGGCCCTTGCGGTTGGTATCGGCGCCGGTGAAGGCCCCTTTGCGGTGGCCGAAGAGCTCGCTCTCGACCAGGTTGTCGGGCAGGGCACCACAATTGACCGGGATGAACGCCCGCTCGGCGCGGCGACTTTTGTCGTGAATGCTGCGGGCGACGAGCTCCTTGCCCGTGCCGGTCTCCCCCAGGATCATGACCGAGGCATCGGTCGGAGCGACCGTGTCGATCAGACGACGGACCTGTTGCATCGCCGGCGTCTCGCCGATCAAGAGCGGCGAGCCCTCGGCGGCCTTGAGGCGAGTTTCGAGCGCGGCCGTCTTGTTGGCCATGTCGCGTCGCTCGGCGACCCGGTTCAAGATCATCTCGAGCTCGGCCCATTTACACGGCTTGGTCAGATAGTCAAAGGCCCCGTGCCGCAGCGCCTGGACGGCGGTGTCGACCGTGGCGTGCCCGGTCAAAATGATCACCTGGGTCTCGGGGCTCATTTGCTTGATCTGGGCCAGGACGTCGATCCCCGACAATCCCGGCATCTTCAGATCGAGCAAGGCCGCATCGTAGAAGCCCCGCTCGAGGGCCTTGAGCGCGGCCGTCCCGTCGGGACACACCGTCACCTCGTGCCCCATCCGGGGCAGCTCCATCTGCATGAGATCACGGAGGTGAGCCTCATCATCGGCAAATAGGATCCGCAATCCTCCCTGACGTGACTTATCCATGTCTAGCTCCCCTGGGTGGCTTCGGCCGACGGAATTAATCGATTGAATTGATGGCGGCACGCTCTCTATGACGGTCGCCGCCGCTGCCGCTGGAATGACGTTACGGCGGCTCCCGCTCTTTGGTGACTCTATATCGTCGAGATCGGTCTCGGTCGGGTGGATCGGCAGTCGCACCGTGAAGGTCGAGCCCTGGTTTTCTCCCCGGCTGGAGGCCATGATCTCGCCGTGGTGCTGGCTAATGATCCGATGCGTGATCGAGAGCCCCAGCCCCGTTCCCTTGCCATCGCGCCGTTTTGTGAAGAAGGGCTCGAAGATGTTCTCGAGCACCTCCGCGCTCATACCGCAACCATTGTCAATAAAGACCATCTCGGCCATGCCCTGGTTGTACCGCGCTTCCACACGCAAGATCCCGTTTTCGTCCATCGACTTCGAGGGCGTTGACGATCAGGTTCAAGACGACTTGCTTGATTTCCTGGTGGTCCACGTAAGCCAGCACGGCTTCGCGCGGGTGAAACACGACCGTTTTGCCCGTATACTTGCCGATGTGGCGGATCATGTCGACGACGCCCTGGATCAGCTCGACCAGCTCGATGCGTTCGCGCTTGATCTCATTGCAACGGGAGAAATCGAGCAGCTTCTCGGTAATGTTTTTGCAGCGAAATGCTTCTTCCTGAATCATCTTCAAATAGT
Source organism: uncultured Isosphaeraceae bacterium (assembly GCA_963829765.1). Taxonomy (GTDB): domain Bacteria; phylum Planctomycetota; class Planctomycetia; order Isosphaerales; family Isosphaeraceae; genus CAWFRS01. The sequence goes on from CAWHKI010000066.1 coordinate 7,581, forward strand.
TGGCGACGACCCGGTGATCGGGATCATCCGACGTGCTCAGCAAGCGTTCCAGGCGATGGTCGAGGGCCTCGGCGCAGAACGCGATCGAAGCCAGCGGATTATTGATTTCATGAGCGACGCCGGCGGCCAAGAAACCGACCCCGGCCAGCCGCTCCGAGCGGACCAGTTGCCCGCTCCGCTCCTGGACTTGCCGCTCGAGCTCGGCGTAGGTCAGGCTGATCTGGGCCGTCATGTCATTGAAGGCCTCGGCCAGGTCTTGCATTTCATCGCCAGATTGTAAGTTGATCTTGTAGGCGAAAGAGCCTCTCGCGACGTGGCGAACGCCGCGCTGAAGGACTCGAAGCGGGAAGACGACCCACCGCTGAAACAGAACCATCAGACCACACAGCATTCCCAGAACCATCGCCGCCGAAATCCAGACGATCACTCGGCTCGTGTGATATTTCATCTGCGACAATGTCAGGACCGCCCAGGAATCTCGGAACAGCTTGCGGGGAAGCTGCATCACGGTTTCGTGCAAACGATCGACGCGTTCCTTGATTCCCGACGCGGGTTTGACCGAAGGGAGCATCTCGGGATGAAACTTGATGTAGACCGACGTACCCGGCAAGATCGCCGCCGCCGGCCCGGAAGATCCGCTGAGCTCTCTGTTGATTTCGGCCAGATCATCGTCGATCCGGAAAGCGAGGCCCAGCTCGTCGGTGCCGTTATCAACCCGGCTCCCCTGCGTCGTGTTCTTTTTCAACTGGCGAAAATAAACCAAAAGCGTCTCTTGCGCGGCGACAACCCGCTGCCGCAGGTCCGCGATCTCGGCGTTTGTCCCTTCACGCGGAACATGCAACCGATAAACCGACTCGATCAAGTCTGCCGAGGCACCCAATTCCGGCAACTGGTCCGCCAGCGTCAGATAGCTCATATGGAATGAGTGCAGCCCGAACATCGAAGCGCCCATCAAGATGAGCATCATCCCGACGACGACGCTCAGGCCGACGATCAGCTTGAGCCGAATGGGCCATCGGGGCATGACGACCTCCTTGTCGTCGAGACAAATGCGCTGTGATCCGCGCCGCGTCTCGCGGTCACTCTTGGGGATCACTGTGAGCGACAAACTATACCAAAATCGACGACCCGGCTGAAGGCACGATTGCGGGAAACAGCCGCATGCACGCATGCGATCGGGGTCAGTGGCAGTGTTTCCTCGAGGCCGATCGTGGCCCACCCGAGGCCAACGTGTCCGCCGGCGATGTCGAATCAACCGCTACATGAGTGGCGTGATGAACGAGAGCATGATCGCCGTGGCCAGAACGACGCCGAGTCCGATTCGTAGCCGCTTTACAGCTCGCTGGAAGTCGCGCTCGATATCGGGGCGCTGTTCGAGTCCTTCGAGGAATGCGATCCTGCTGGAAATGCTGCCGTGTCGCCATGACCGACTGTCTGGGTTTTGCCCATTTCCGCGAGCGACATGCGTGAGCGCGGCCGCGAAGATACTGATACCAACCGGGCAGAGGCCCTGCTGCTCTGTACCGCGAACCAAATCCGGTGCCAGGTCGTGATCCCGGTCATGGTGCGGCGGACAATTCGCCAGATCGCAGGATACCACTTTGCTGCCGAAAACGTCCGCCTGCCGTTCGAATCGGCGGGAAAGCTGGCCGAAGACAAGCCAGAAGTACAGCCCCAAAGCCGACAGCAGTACGAGTCCCTGGAACGCATCAACGACAACCGGCGGTGACCACGGGGTGAGCCGTGCCAAGGGTTCGATCCAGGGATCGCCCATGGCGACGAGTTCAACCAGGCCCGAAAGTAGGCCCAGACTTCCCATGAAAAAAAAGCCGAAGTAGAGGAGATGGCGGTGAGCGATGTGGCCTACCTCGTGTCCGAACACCGCCGCGATTTCCTGTGGCGTCAATGACTCGATCAAAGCGTCGCTCAGCAAAACGTAGCGGAACCGAGGTAAGACCCCGGTCACACATGCGTTTACCATCATATGGCCGGTGTCCCAGATTAAGACGTCGGTGAACCGAAAGCCGATGCGATCGCTGATCCGAGTGAGGCGGCGCCGCAGTGCGCCGTCGGGCAACGAGCGAGTCGGCCACGCCAATCTGAGGAACAAAGGGGAGAGCGTCAAGATAAGACTTCCCAGCACGGCGATTTCGATCGGCTCAATCAGTGCGTCTGGTCCCAATAAGGGAAGTAACGGCCCAGGACATCTCGCCGGACCACATAAAGCAAGATCACCGGCAAGGTCAGGCCGAGCGACTGCCGCGATTTGAGAACCATGTAGCGACCGAGTTGGCTCGCCTCGCGTGGTCTTTCGCCGATCGAGAGCGCCCGCTCCGCGAAAAACAAACCCCACCAAACGAGAAGTTGAATGCAGAGATAGGGCAGGAAGATGAGGAAGTCATCCACCAACACCAATCCCGCCAAGCCCCAATTCTCGCTGACCAATTTGGACCAGCCGACCCAGTGAATGATCCAGCCGTAAACCAGGAGCGAAACGAGGGTCAGAAACCGGGCCCCGAGCGCGTAACGACGCCGAATCTTCGAGCCTGAATAGTCGGGGTGGGAAACCTGGAGCGACACCCAAAACCCGAGCCCGAATGCCAATGTGGCGACCAGCGTAATCCCGCCGCACGTCTCGAGCACACGGGAAATGACCTCCGATGGAGGGACCTCCGACGGCAACGGTTCGATTCCGAAGGCAATCAAAAGCGCGACTGAATATGGAAACGGGAAGCATCTTAAGTTTAGGCCGGTACCAGCCTAGTTCGGGGCCTTATCGACCGCGGTCGACGCCTGGATTTTCCCGCGTGAACACGTTCGTTTTATCCAACGGACGCCAGCTCAAGCCGCGGCAACGCCTACAACCACCAAACAAATCGGACAAGCCACGGCCTCCTCCTGTCCCTTGACGCGCAGTGAGAGAGGGAGAACCACGCTCCAGGTCTTTTTTTCACCATCGTGGATGACCGCGGGAACTGACTTCGACGCATCGGGAGGTGCCGCCAGCAACAGCAAGACGGCGGGGTGGCTCGTCCCGGCGGATTCGGCACTCATCTCCTCAAGTTGCTTACGCGCGGGCAGCGCCAAGGACCGATCTTTGAGCGCGGGCAAAATGAGCGAATAATCGCGATACGTGCTCACGCCCAAATGATCGCCGTTGACCGGCTGGAGGCCGTACCGCAACGTATAGACGCCCTTCGCGATGGGCTGATCGCGATAGTCGTGGCCCTCGATCGCGAATTGCAAAACTCCGACGAGCTCTCCATCGGCCAGGAACGGATAGAGGATCGCCCCTTTCGGCTCCGCCGGCTTCTCAGAGGCGGGAATCGCCTTTCGTAACCAGATATCGGCGATCGTTCGACCCTGATTGTCCTGAATTCGATATCCCTGCCGATTCAAACTCTGACGAACTTCCGCGGCGATCGATTCCGGCGGTGCCTGCGTAAGCACCGCGACCGTGAGCGATTCTTGGCCGAATCCCGCGGTTGTCACCACGACCAATGCTAGAAATACCAAGATTGAGCGCATCGAGATTGCGATCACTGGGCAAGGCTTGCGGTATGTCTTGAAAGACCGAGAACAAAATCGCATCGTTTAGCGGGAAAAATGGCCGACAAAGCTGCTGCGGCAATTGGGGTCATCCCACCGGTTGTCGAGACCTTGGCCGTCGAAGGCGTGCCCGAGCGTGAACGCGGGCCGCGCGGTCACTGCCTGGGAGAGGGGTTGGTAGGCGATAACTTCGTTTCCACAGGCGTGGTCCCGCTCGTCAAGAGGACGCGTGACGATCCGCGCCAGGCCCGCGGCCCAGAAGGAGGCACGGGGCGTTTGCGGCATGCCATGGGTCGCGTGAGCAGGCTCGCCGTCGGCATCCTTGTGATCTTCCAGTTTGAGGCTCATCCGGGCGGTCGCCACCGAAGCAATATGGTCGAGTCTTTTCCCACCGAGACTTCTCGCCATCTCGATTAAGGCCGCCCGCTGGCTCTCGGACGCCTTGGCGTCGACGATTAGCACCGCAGTCGCCTTCTGGGGATTATCCTCGGAAAACGTGGTCGTCCCATTGACGGCCGCCGCGACACACAGCCCGCCGAGGTCAATTCCGTTCCACGATCCCTCGGTCACCTTCCACGCCATGACGGCGTGATTGCCGTAAATAAATACCTCGGCGTTTGAAAAGCACGGCCCGGTGAAAACATCCGCGGTCCGTGCCTCTACGTAATCGCCCCGGATTTCCGCCGCACTCGCCAGGCCCGTGGTAAGTGTCGGAAATACCACGCAAAATCCCATGAAGAGTTTTCGCATTAAAGACAGTCCTGAACGAGTAGCCTCAAGGCGTTTGAGATCGAACTCTCGATCAATTATGGATGCGCGTTTCCGACCTCAGTCAAGGCGTTTTCGAAGCGGGCCCCTCGCCGCGCGCAGTTCGCGAGTCATCGATTTTCGCGCTGCCACGACCAGGCTCCTTGCCCCCCGAGGTTGACACGAGTTGGTTGTAAGCCGCTTCGAGGCGAGTGCGATCATCCTGGTATGCTTGCACGCTGTGCTCGAGCCGCTGAATAGCCTCATCCTGAATGGCCAGGCGCCGCCCGTCGTCGACGGCGCGCTCCGCGTAATCGCGGTTCTGGCTTTGCAAAGCGAGGACCCGGTCTTTCAGTCTCGCGTTGTCCGCGCGAAGGCTCTGTGTCAATTGCTGGCACTCATCCATCCGCGAACGGGGGACGATAGCGCACCCCGTGATGGTGGTCAGCGCGAAGGCAACGATGAGCAAACCCGCGTGCTGGAATTGCTGGCCGCGGCCTGCGAGGCCAATCCGTTTCAGCCTGAGTCGTGGCGAGGTTATGAGCGCGCGAACCATTCGTTCCGTCTCCTTGGTCAGGCTCCTCCGAACATGCCGGCGATGGCGCGGACCAGTCCGGAGCCCATGGTCCCTCCCGACTGAAAATCGTAGAGGTTTCGGACCAGATCATACGCGACGAACGATGCGAAAAAGAGGAATAGCGTGGTGACGCTCAGCAAGCCCACCCAGAGACCGCCCCACTCGACATCGGAATCCGGGCGGGCGAGAACCATGGCCGGCGACGAGCGTTCGGGGCTGGCCGAGGATTCCGAGCTGGACCAGGCGGCCGACATCTCACTGGAGACGGCGGATTCGAAGCCGTCGTCTTCTTCGTCCTCTTCCTCCGCGAACGCCGAGGGAGCCAAGGCGGTGGAAGCGTTTTGGTCGACGACGTCTTCGTCAATGGCGAAGACCTCAGAGCCTGTGTCGCTTTCGTCTAAGTCGAAGTCGCTGCCGGCGTCGAGTTGAACGGTTTTATCGTCGGAATCCTCGTCGATGCTGGGGAGGTCGACTTCGAAGTCGCTGTCGTCGAAGATGTCCTTTTCGCCCTCGCCGACGGCGGGGGCAGGAGTGGCCGTCAGCGACGGCTTGGGCTTCGCCGGCTTGGCGGCGGGGGCGGCGGCCGTCTTGGTCGTCGGGAGGTCGTCGTCGGAGAGGGGCGCCAGCTCGATCGAATCGGCCTGGCTCAGTCCCACGCCGCTCTGCAGGTTGATCCCCGAATCGCTCGGCCGCGAGAGGTTGATCCCCGAAAACTTGGGGTCGGTGGCCGTCACGTCGGAATCGCTCGTCTTCGAGGGGGTCGATTCGAATTCGTCGCTGGCGTCGAAGGCGGAAAGCTCAAAATCGCTGCCCCCCGAGCCGGGCTCGAGCACGTCAATCAGGTCACTCGAAGGTTGGAGCTCGAAATCGCTCGCGGGTCGGAGCTCGAATCGCTGACGGAACCGGATGCCGGGACAACGGGCGAAGGTCCCGCGAATGGGCTGACCCGCACCGAGGTGTCGCCGGCGCCTCCCATGTTGTAGTCGGCCGTGTCTTGTTTGATCAGAGTCACGTCCGAATCGCTCGGCTTGCGCAGGGGGACGCGAGTTGGACGTCGGAGTCGCTGGCACTTTTGAGTGTGTCGGGGACAAGACGGACATCGGAGTCGGTGGGGTGCTTGCCCGAAGACCCAGCGCCGATGATCACCGAGCTAGAGCCCTTGATCGGGGTGGGCGGCAGGGTCAGGTCATCGAGCAGGATGTCATAATCGGAGCCGCTCTCATCGTCGACTTTCTTCTTGGAAAAGTTGGCGGATTCGACCCCTGGCTCCCGCCCCCCAACCCCGAGCTCGAAATCGGAGAGATCCAGCTCCAGCAATTCGTCGGAGTCGCCGACGGCGGCCCGGACCTCCGGGTCGGGGAGCCGCAGCTCGGCGTCACTTCCCAGGCCCTGACGCCGGGCCAATTCGTCAACATCGACAACCCGGAATCGCCACGTTCCACCGTCTAAAAACGCGCGCACTTCGCGAGACTGCGCCTTGAATTTGAGTTCGTCAGCGTTCATGCCCAAGACGCGGGCGGCTTCTTCTAATGAGTAAAACTGAGCCATGGACGTGCTCCTCGCGGTCGAGATCGGCGCTGTCGCGGCCGGTCGTAAACAACTCTTGTAGTATGGCGACCGCGAGCCGTCACGTCCACGGTCTCCGTTTATCTTATTGCCCGACCCAAAGTCTCCACTGTCGCCTTGATCGCGTCGGGCTCCGGGGCCTGGTTGTTGTAATGTTCCAGTTTGAGGTCCCACTTGTACTGACGAGATGCCTCGAGCTTGACGACTCCCTTGGTATTCGTGGGATCGATTCGATAGAGAGCGAACGCGTGTTCCTTAGTGTCAACAAGGTAAAGCCATTGCGCCGCCCCGGCCGTTGTGATTAAAGCGAGTGTCCCGTTGACTTCTCCGCCGGCCACCGGCCGTTGCGTCCCCGCTTTGCCTCCTTCGACCGGCCCCGCGCTGGCCCCTCGCGGACCGCCCGACCCTGTCTGTGCCGCCACTTCCGGCCCGCGGGCCCCCAATACCCAGGCTAACCCTATGCCCAGGATCAGGCCCGGCAAACCATACCGAGCGACGTTCGTGTCGATCCGTACGACCATTGTTTTCTTCCTCCATGAGCCGGAAGTCATTCATAATTCACCCAGACAGCCCAGAGCCCACTCAAGACCCAAAGGCGCCCCGCCGCCACTCGCAGGCGCGAGCGACAACACGCAAACTGACGGCCATTCTCAGTTTACCACATCATTTAACCGAAAAGTGCGCGAGACACTGATCTGGCAATGTGTTGTGCTCGCCGCACGGTATCTCGAAATGCCCTTTGTCATTCTGAATTGTACAGACCCGGCGTCCTGACGCAAGTCCAGCGGAAAGACGCGAACCCGGGAAATGGAGTTTGGTCAAAAATTGTTTGACTTTTCTTGAAGATTCCGCCACCCTAGTGATATCATTCATTAGCGCCCACCAACGACGACCGGGCCGCGAGACCTCTCGACGTCGCCCGCCCGCCACCCCCCTGAGGCTGGAGGATCAAACGATGCATTCCGGAACCGCTTGCCGTCGCCTTACGATGCTGAGCATGCTGATCGTGATTGCAAGTTTGCCTGTCTCTTTTGACTGCGCAGAGCCGTCGAAACGACCGCCGGGCAGAAGAGCAGAGGGGAGTCACTTTCGATCACGCCGCGACAATCGACATTACTAGGCCGGCACACGACAGCTCAGCTTATCGCGTCGTCCCAATCGCCGGCGGGGGGAATACACGACCTGACCCGTGCCGTGGAATGGGTTAGCCTGAATC
>CAWHKI010000067.1:0-33417 GCA_963829765.1 uncultured Isosphaeraceae bacterium
GTTATGGCTTCGGCCTCTTCGGCCACATCAACCGCACCGGGCTGGCCGTGATCGTGCTCTTGATCTGGATCATCCAGCTCCTCAGCAGCCCCATTTGGCTGAGATACTTCCGCTACGGACCCGCCGAGTGGGTCTGGCGGTCGCTCACCTATTGGCGGATTCAGCCGATGATCTCTAGAGTCTGACTCTTGTTTCGGGGTTCTCTGAGGATTTCGCTGTGATAAAATGGGATATGGATTACCGATAGCCGACTCTCACATTCGCCGGTTAGCACTGGTAATATTGGTCTGCCTCTTGCAGTTGGGAATTCGAGGAGACTCGCTTCTGAAGCGAGTGAAAAAACATGGCCACAGATACGAAACACGTCCTGGAAATCGCGGTTGCCTTACCCGCCATCGATCGAGCGGCCCTGGTCGAGTCGCTGGTGGCAAGTCTCGACCAACCCGACGCTACCATCGATAACGCCTGGGCGGCGGAGGCTGAAGCGCGACTCACCGCGTTCGACGCCGGACAAATTAAAGCAGTCCCGTCGGAGATCGTTTTCGCGGAGCTGGGAAATCTGTGACCGTCCGATTCCTTGAAACCGCGCGTGCTGAGCTTCGGGACGCCGCCCAGTATTACGAGGCCCAGCGACGAGGACTGGGTGCGGAATTTCGCGACGAAATACGTTTGACTCTTGAGCGAATCAAACACTTTCCCGACGCCTGGCAGACCCTAAGTGAAAACACGCGACGGTGCCAAACCAGACGCTTCCCTTACGGGGTCATCTACCGGGTAGAGCCTGATGGGATTCTCGTTGTGGCGATCGCTCACCTTCACCGGAGACCAGGATATTGGCGAGCGCGGCTTTGATCGGATCGCTAAACTAAGCTTGCTCTCAATCGAATTCAGCAAGCCTTTCAGCAATTGGGGCGTGTTGATCGCTTTCTCTGAATTCGCTATAGCGCAGAATCATCACGATGAGATAAGCGGCGATCGTTGATCGCTTGGGCTCGAGAAAATGCCCTTAGTACAACAATGGAGATTTCCGTTTGCGGCTCGGTGTCGAGCCAGCGGCCTACACAAAGGCGGTTCGAGCCGCCGCCTTGCCCTGGAACCAGCGCCGCGAACGGCGGGCCGCGGCATCGACGAGCGAGCTCGGTCGGCCCGCCGCCTGCTTGAACAGTCGACCGAAGCCGCGCACAGTTTCTACCCAGTTCGATCGATTGAGCCCCGGCCGCTCGACGATCGGGGCCAGGTGATCCGGAATCGCCTCGCGTTTGTCCGCGCGGAGTTCCCGCCCCGTCCAATCCAGCAGCATGACTGCTAACTCACGCAGCCGATCGAGAATCCACTCTTTGCGGTGACTATAGTCCTGCCCGGTGTACGGGTCGTTGCCACAGAGGAAGGCCCGTCGGACGCATCGGGCGATGCAGTGATAAACGCCGACCGTATCTTCAACGACGATCTGGCCCCGTGCGTATGTAGGCATGACTGAGACTCCTGAAACAGCGGCGGGCATTCCCGGTCGAGATTATGTCCACAATGACAGTAATGGACAAAAGTACCAAATCGTCCCACCGTGTCAAGTACCTCACGGAAAAAGATCGACCGCGCGGCGCTGGTTTGAACCTCATGGTATCACGGGAAGCGTGGGGGAAGCGTGGGTGTCTGAAAGTCGCCGAAGCCCATGACGGTCAGGGCGGTGGAAAAGCTGATCACCCGCTACGTCGAAGCCCTGAACCCCGACGCCAACGTCACCGTGCATTCGCTACGGGTGACGGCGCTGACCACCGCCGGGGAACGCGGCGGCGACATCATTGATTTACAGGATTTCGCAGGCCACGCCGATCTGAGGGCCACCCTCACCTACATCCGCTCACGCGACCGGCTCAGCAAAAGCCCAGCCTACGTGCTGAAATATTGATAAATTATATGGGCCATCGCGGCTCAGCGGTTCGGGGCATGGTCCGTTCATCCACAACGAGCAGAGACAACTGGCTTACCCAGATTATCCAAGCCGCAAGGTGAATTACCAATGTCCCCATGGCCCATGGCCCATGGCCCATGGCCGGGGAAGGCGAACTCTTGGACTCTGAATTGATGGTTTTCGGGGCGATAGGCAAAACCACCTGTTCGACCGGACAGACCGGGAGGCGTACGGACGCACGGGCCCGTGCGGTCAAGTCAGTGGACCTGGATCGGCCAAAACGCCTGGGGCGTGGGCAAGGGAGGCAGGCCCTGCTGCTGTTTCGGCAGGAAGGCCCCCCATGTCACGTCCCAGCTCAACGTGTACCAGCGCACCCCCACGATGTTCCCGTTCTGCACGGCGATCTCGACGGGGTGGGCGGAATTGGGGGAATCGGCGTCGGTGTAGTGTTGCGACGCGGTGCCCGCGCAATAGACGTTGACCGTAACGCCCTTTGTCGTCAAAGCGTACTGCCTGTCCACGTGGGTGTGTCCGCAGAACAGGTGGGACACCCCGGTCGTGGCGCACTGCGCCGAGGAGTAGATCCTCGTCGTTCAGCCGGAGCGACGGGTGGACGAACCCCGTAGTGCCGCTCGGCGGGAAATGGACCGACCAGACGACGGCCGCCGTCGGGTGGGCCTGTCGGGCACTCGCGGTGAGTGTTTTCAGCTCGTTGATCGTTTCGGGATAGGCCCTCCCCTGGCCGAGGTGGGCCCCGCGGATCTTGCCCGTGGCGTCCCGCGTCCTGGCGAGCGAGAGGTCCGCCGAGATCACGAGCAGGGTCTCGTCCCGGCTCTCAGGCCCCGGACGAGGACGCGCCGGTGGTCGCCGGCGGCCGTCCGGGGCCAGTAGCGGCCGAAGTACCGGTCGAACTCTGTTCTCCCGCCCGCCTCCAGCGGCCGAGATACCGGTCGTGGTTCCCGGGGACGAGGAAGACCCGGTCGATCGCCGCCGCGACGTTCCCGGCCGGGACTGCCAGCGTCGTGACCAGCTTGTTGATCTGCCGTGCGGCGTGGATCATGTCGCGGGGCTTACCGTCGCTCGCCATGTCTCCTGTCAGCAGCACGGCGTCGAGCACCCCCCGGCACGGGCCGACGACGTGGGTCAGAAGCTGTTCGAAGAGCTCACTGTTCCAGCTCGCGAACGAGAGCGGCCTGACCAGGCCCGCCTCCAGGTCGCCGGGGTCCGGACATACGGGAAGCCGAAGACCTTTTCGGTCTCCGCGATGTGGAAGTCGGACAGGTGCAGAAGCTGGAAAGTGTGGAAAGTGTGCATGTCCCGTGTCCCCGTTCGCCCGGCCCGGCCGCGTTACCTCTGGCCCGTCCCGGAGGGCTCGTCGAATTTGATGACCTCGGCCCTGTCCTCGCCGGGACCCACGCCGTGGGGCCGGCGGCGCGGCCGGCGGGGGCGAGGCCCGGCGGCCGACGGGAGCGGCGGGTACGGGTGGTAGCGAGGCGTCAGGCACAGCCATCGCGGGTAGGGACGCCTGGACGTCCTGCGCCGGCGGCTCCGGCAGGCGCGACTCAGCGGCGTCGCGGCCGGGCGAGCGGGTCACGAGGAGGATCTCGCCGTCCGGGGTCGGCAGGGCCTCCCACCAGTCGCCGCCGACGGCCCGGTCCATCGTCGCGATGAGGAGTTCGCGGCGGAGTTGGTCGAGTACGGGGCCGCCTCGCCCCGCCTTGATGCCGAAGGCGTCAAGCCAGTTCTCTTCGACCCTGGGGACGAATTGGTGATTCACGCTGACGTGAAGGCGAACCCCGGCGTCGTTGTCGCCGGCTGCCAGCGCCGACTGCACGTCGACATCGGCGTGTCGTCGCGCGGCCTCCGGTCCTGGAGCGCCTCACGGGCGAGCTTCGAGAAGACAAGGCCGACGCTCTTTTGAATCTCCTTCTGGACGTCTTCGACCGTACCGCCGCGTTCCGGCGTGTCCTCCGGGTGGAACTCCTTTTCGCGCCCGGCTGGCCGGAGCCAGCCCCGGAAGAGCTCGACAACGGCCGGGATGAGCACGATCGCCAATCCGATGGCGACGAGGAACACCGGCACGCGGGCGTCTATCGTCCGCGAGACGATCAGTAACCGTAAAAGCTGGGGGTATCGCCAACTCCCACACCCAGGCCAGGCCCATCGCGACCGTCAGGATGATGGGGATTGCCCCCACCATCGACGCGAGAGGGTACCTCAGCGCGTAGACTTCAAGCCAGCCGAGCACGCCCCGCACATCCTTGACCAGGGTGGTCGCCCTGCCCTCCTTCGTGGCGTTGATTACGAGGCGGGCGAGCCGCTTGCTGGGGCGGAACCAATTCCCTGTCATCGTGGGAGCCTCGCGAACACACCCGTCGGCGCCTCGGCCGGTACGCCGGGTTGTTGACACCGGCGGCACGTGCCGCCTTATCCTAGATCTTATCCACTTGTTACACGTGCCTCTAGCCCGTTCGCTGGTGAAACTATTCGGGACGACCCCCGATGAGGCCCACTGGCCTTGGAGGTAGGTCCGGCGGATCTGGATGCGGCGGGCGGCGACTTTGGCGCTTACCTCCTTGCGGATGAAATAAATCTCCGTCGTCCGGATGTCGGCGAGGTCGTGCAAATACTTTAGCGTGGCGGGCCAGGAGCAGGAAGCGGGCGCAGCGTTGACAATCAGGTAAACTGCGCCCGCGTCCCTGGTTGGTGCGGTGTCTCGGACCAGGCGGCGGTCGGAGTTCCTTATTTGGAGCAGAGCAGTATGAGCAAGAAGTCGCAAGATTTCGAGTTCTCAGGGCATTTTTTTGTCCGCAATCTGAGCGGCAGTGATATTGAGAAGAATGGCCTGTTTCCTGCCGAATTGATCCTCGGCGTGCCTACAACGCGGGACGGGTCGGCTGAAGAATATCGGCTTTCCTGTACGATGGTGGCTGACGGCGAGATAGACTACGAAATCGAGGGCGTGGCGGCGGCGGCGGCGGCGGCGGCGGCGGGGCGGGCGCGGGCGGCGGCGCGGCGGCGCGGCGGCGGCGGCGGCGGCGCTGCGCGGCGCGGCGGCGGCGCGCCGCCGCCGCCGCGGCGGCGGCGGCGGCGGCGCCGCCGCCCCCCCCCCCCCCCCCCCCCCCCCCCCCCCCCTCAGTTTGCTCGGCAGCTCGAGGGCGCTCGCAAGTCCGCTAAGCGGATGCTGAGGGAGCACACAAAACGCGAGGATGCCTATATGGCAAAAAACGGCCTTCTGAGCAGTCGAGCGTGAGATCCGTAGATGAGGCTGTAATTCCGGGGACACCATACTTAATTCCAATTCCGGGGACACCATACTTAATTCCGAATTCCGGGGACAGAATTCCGGGGACACCATACTTAATTCCGGGGCGACAAGACACGCATTGCAGCCTGATCAGTGGGACGCTGGGAACCCTGACATGCTGGCCTAACTCATGTGGTCTAGCGATGCTCCGTCCCTTGCCGGGCGTTGATTCACGTCCAGCCCTAACGGGTTGTGACCGAACGAGTCGACCTCTGCAGTCGGTGCGTCGCTTCGAAGCTTGAGCCGATGCCCCACAGTTGACCCATTCGTGTAATTTCCACGCCAACACCGCCGTGGTACGATGTGAAGAGAGCGGCTTCCTTCCTCGATAGGACCAAACCCATGAGCCAGACGCTTTTCTCCTTCCATCCTCGATCGACTTCTCGAGCCGTTGGGCGATGCGATGCCCATCGACTACGCACGCAAGCTAGTCGAGCTCCGCGCTTCTCCGGCCGACCAGGCGAGGATCGACGAACTCGCGGACAAGTGCAATGAAGGGCTATTGAGGGCCGAGGAACGCGAGGAATATGAGCGCTACGTCCAAGGGGCGAATAGGACACGCACCGCGAGCCGTCAGTCCGGGACGTAACTGCCTTGCATGGTTGCCGTTCTATTCAGGACGCGGTGCCCGCGAGACGCCTCGTCTGAACCATCCCAGAGCCCTCGCTCGCACCAGGGGCGCCGAAGCCGCGGAGCGGCTCTGCACCGGCATTCCCACGGGGGACCGTGGGAACGAGGCGAACGGCCCAAGGGTCCTCATTTGTCCGATTGCCGACGGAACTTGCCGGCGGCCCGCCTGTCATATTGTCCAGTGTGTCCGATCACACTGCGGGGATAGCCTAGGCATTATCCGAACACCTTACCGAAAAAGGCTTTGGAGCTGAATACCCGCCGTCGAATCGAGCACGGCGCTCGGCGGGGCTTGCCGGGCTCTGTATAATTTAGGTAGAATAGGAAAGATTGGAAGCCGGGTGCATTGACCCAAGCACCTAGTTGTCGGTGTGCGCCCCTAGAACGCTGAGAGTTTGTCGAACCCGCCGTGCCGGCGACCATTTGGGGCGGAAGCTGGGCGAATAACCGGCATGCTTGGGGGCGAAAGTAGAGTGGTCTTTCGCTGCGCGAAAGGCGACGTGACGCTCACCCCCACTCGCGTTCCCGCGAGACGCCTCGTCCGAACGATCCCGAATAACCGGTCCGATCTTCACGTTCCTCACGTCCCATTTCCGGATTTCGAGGGCATGCCGGCCAGCCTGGGCCCCGGGCTGAGAACCGCGAGCGGGGCCAAGCGGAGGCGCGATGGAAACCTTCGTTATCTTCCGTTCAATCTCTGCGGCGAAATCTCCATGTCGGCCGCGGTTCGTCAGATCCGTAGCGCTGGCATACACGGCCTCTGGGACGCGTCGACAAGCTCCTCGCCCGAAAATGGCGCCCGCCATTTTTCTCGCCCTCTGGCGCCAAGAAGGTCGGCTGACATAAGAGCGGCTAAATCAATGGCTTGTGTTTAGGGGCATTGGCTCCAGTGACCGAAAAATGGCGCTTTTGGCCTTCGAAAAAGCGCCATTCTCCGCCATTTTTTCCCCGTCTATTCAGATGAGCAGCAGCCGAGTCAATGTGGCGCCCGAGACGGCCGATGGCGCGATCGTTGCGAGCCCAGGACCTAAATCGTGTTTGGCGAAAGAGATCCGCAACGGGGCCCTCCGAAAAAAAAGCGCCAAAAAGCGCCATTTGTCGCGGCGGTCAGCCGCGGGCGGGGCGATGCGGGCGACGGTGTCCGCCACCCTGCGGCCGATCGTCCCGACGCGGGAGCAGACCCCTCGAGGGTAGAATCGACAGGCGCGTTATGCTTGTGGAACCTTCTGGTGGACCGCGGCTTTATCAACGGCCGTGAAATCCGCGGGCTAAATGGCCAAACACGGAGGCCAGTGCAGGACGCTCCGCCCCGCGATGGCAACCCCGGCCCCACGCAACCCCCGTCCCCGGATGCCCCGCCGGCTTACGTGTGAATTGCGGCTCATTGTGGCGAGCGTCTTTCGCAATTCCCTGACCTGTACTATAAGTAAAGGTATTATCAGGATCCCTCTCAGAATCCTTCTCGGAGATCATCGTCATGGCATCCGCTCCGACGGTCGATTCGCAAATCCATCCTGCTCTAGAGGCATGTGCTTCTGCTTTGCGAAGAATTGCGGACTACGAGCTTGAGCCGGCTCTGGAACATCGAATTCTTGACCTCGGCGAGCGGAAAGAATTTCTGAGCCAAGCCGAGTATGACGAACTCACAGCGCCGGTGGGCTTCACCACAAGCGTACCATCGAGTCGCTCGAGGCCAAGCTTGCTCTCAACCGTGTCCAGCAAGCCTTTCCAGAATTGGGCGTGTGTTGAGCACTTCACTTTCGATGGTCCCACGAAGATCCGTGCGTCATCACGGGTATTACTGCCCGCGGCCGAGCGACCGTCGTCCGCCTTCAACTCAACCATCCTGAAATGCTCTTAGTCCGCAGGCTGTTGACAAGACTCGGAATTATGTCCACTACGTGAGTGGAGAATCGCCGCGACGAAAAAGGCGGCGATCTATAATCGCTTCGGAATTGCCTACCTCCGCCCTTTCAAACCCCTCGTTAACACCGTATACTAAAGAAACTCGCCAGAATCTTGCATGTATCGCGAGTGTGCAGAGCAACTGGCGGCCGCCCTCCGCGGATCTGGTTACGAGAGCCTGGTCCCGTCAACCTTACAAACAACACCACAAGATCCAGGCGAGCCTGACCGTGCGGACTGGAAAGTGGCTCGTCTCGGCACTCCCCGACTCAAACGCTGATCATGCTCAGGTTCCTGGACGTGGGTCTATTTCCCAGAATAATGGCGGAGCCGGTCCGTCGCGTCTGTCCGATAAGCCTCGGCTGAATCGAGCCCTTGCAAGGGGGAAGATATGGCGTCTCATCTCCGAATCGTGTTGGTTTTCCTGATCCTTGGGGCAACTCAATCGGCCCACGGCGAAGGCGAACCCATTGCGGCCGCAACTAAGCCGAATCCGCGCCCGGTCAACTTCACGCGACATCCGTCCGATCCTCGCCGATCATGCTTCGCCTGCCATGGCCCGGACGATAAGACGCGTAAAGCCGGCCTGCGGCTCGATACGAAAGAAGGGGCGTTTGCGAAGCTTAAGGAGGGCGGCCTGGCGATTGTGCCCGGCAAGGCGGAGGAGAGTGAGCTGATCGATCGCATCGAGAGCGAAGACCCTGACTTGCACATGCCTCCCAAAAAGAGCGGCAAGCAATTGACTCCCGACCAGGTCGCCACGCTACGCCGCTGGATCGAGCAGGGGGCCACGTGGTCGACGCATTGGGCCTTTGAAGCACCCCGAAAGCCCCCCTTGCCGTCGTTAAGAACGCCAACCGTGCCATCAATGAGATCGATCGTTTCATCTTGGCCAGGCTCGAGGCCGAGGGCCTTTCCCCATCGCCCATGGCCGACAAGACGACTTTAATTCGCCGCGTTTCGCTCGACCTGACCGGATTGCCCCCGACCCTCGGGGAAACCGATGCGTTTCTGGCCGATGCGTCGCAAGAGGCTTATGAGAAAGTTGTCGACCGGTTGCTCGACTCACCGCGTTACGGCGAGCACATGGCACGGTTCTGGCTGGACGCCGCCCGCTATGGCGACACCCACGGCCTGCACTTGGACAACTATCGCGAGGCCTGGCCGTACCGCGACTGGGTCATCCACGCCTTCAACGCCAACAAGCCGTTCGACCGATTCATCGTCGAGCAACTGGCCGGAGATCTGCTGCCTGATACCACTCGCGACCAGTTGATCGCCACCGGCTACAACCGATGCCACGTGTCGACCAGTGAGGGGGGCTCGATCGAAGAGGAAGTCTACGTTCGCAACATCGTCGACCAGGTGGATACCAATGGGACCGTCTTCCTGGGACTCTCGACCGGCTGCGCCCGGTGCCACGACCATAAGTACGACCCGATTCGCTCGAAAGACTACTATCAGCTTTTCGCGTTCTTTAACAACATCGACGGACCAGCACTCGATGGCAACTCCGCCCGGTCGGCGCCGATCGCGCAGGTGCCGAACGAGAAGCAGGCCGCGGCGATTCGCGTCGTCGACGCCCAGATCGCCGAGCTGAAAAAGGCGATCGCCGCCGAGGCGGCCAAAATCACGTTTGGCGATGACATGAAGACAGACGTCGCCGAGAGCGCGGCCATCGCGCGGTCGGACTTTGTGTGGATCGACGACGCCTTGCCCTGGGCGCCAGCCCCCAGGGCAACGGGCCATGGAACTTTGTCGGCAAGCCCGACCACCCGGTCTTCAGCGGCAATCTCTGCGTTGCGCAACACGGCCCAAGGGCTCAATCAGCGGTTTTTCGACAACGCCGGTCGCAAGCTCAAGGTCGGCACCGGAGACACGTTGTTTGCTTATGTTTACATCGATCCTAAAAATCCTCCCCGAGAGCTCATGCTCCAGTGGCACACGAGCAAAGGCTGGGCTCACCGCGCGTACTGGGGCGAGAACGTGATCGACTGGGGTGCCGACGGCACTCCCGAACGGCTCCGGATCGGCGACCTGCCCGCCGCGAAAAAGTGGGTCCGGCTGGAAGTGCCAGTCGCCAAGCTCAAGCTCAAAGCCGGCACGATCATCGACGGCTGGGCGTTCACGCAATATGACGGCACAGTCTACTGGGACAAAGCCGGCATCTCACACCGATACTCCCAAGACGGGCAGGTTTTTGACTCCCTCGCGGCCTGGGTCCGAGCCCAGCGTGCCAGTCGCTTCGCCGGATTGCCGGCGAATATCAAGGCGATCATCGCGCTCAAGCCATCCAGCGAACCGAAGCTCAGACCAAGGAGCTGCGCGCCTACTTCATCGAGCACGCCTATTCCAAGACCAAGTGCGATTCTTGGAGCCGCTTCGAACGAAGCTCGAGGAAGCCGAGCGCAGAGGAAGCAGCTCGACGACCAGGTCCCGACGACCCTGGTCTTTCGGAGAAGTCGGGCGAGCCGAAGCCTGCTTATGTGCTCAAGCGAGGAGAATACGACCAGCGCGGCGAAAAGGTCAACCGCGCCGTGCCCGCGTTTTTGCCGCCGTTTCCCGCCAGGGCGCCGGTCAACCGGCTGGGACTGGCCCAATGGCTGATCGCCCCCAACCATCCGCTGACGGCCCGCGTGGCCGTCAATCGGTTCTGGCTGCAGGTCTTCGGCACGGGGATCGTCAAGACCGCCGAGGATTTCGGCGCGCAGGGCGAGCCGCCGAGCCATCCGGAGCTGCTTGATTGGCTGGCGGTCCAGTTCCGCGAAGACGGCTGGGACGTCAAGCGGTTCATGAAGCGGCTGGTGATGTCGGCGACCTATCGCCAGTCATCGCGGGTGACGCCCGAATCGCTGGCGAAAGATCCGGCCAACCGGTTGCTGGCCCGCGGGCCGCGGTTCCGGCTCGATGCCGAGATGTTGCGCGATCAGGCGCTGTTGGTCGGCGGGCTGTTGGTCGAGAAGGTCGGCGGCCCGAGCGTCAAGCCGCCCCAGCCGGCGGGTCTGTGGGAAGCGGTCGCCTACACCGACAGCAACACAGCGCATTTCAAGGCCGACACGGGCGTCGAGAAGATCCATCGCCGCAGTTTGTACACATTCTGGAAACGGACCTCGCCGCCGCCGCAGATGACGACCTTCGACGCCCCCTCGCGCGAGGCGTGCCAGGTGCGCCGCGAGCGAACCAACACGCCGCTGCAGGCGCTGCTCTTGATGAACGAGCCGCAATTCATCGAGGCCGCCCGCGGCCTGGCCGAGCGCACCTTGCCGAGGCGGGACGACGGCCGACGACCGCCTGGCCTATATGTTCCGGCTCGTGACTGCCCGCGCGCCGGACGCCAACGAGCTGGCCGAGCTAGCGTCGGCACTCAACGACCTGACCGCCCACTACGCGAAACAGCCCGAAGCCGCCAGACAGTTGATCTCGACCGGCGAAACCAAGCCCGACCCGCGTTTCACCCCAGCGAGCTGGCGGCCTGGACGATGATCGGCAACGTGATCTTGAACCTCGACGAGGTGATCACCAAAGGGTGATCGCATTACCGGAGCACCGACGATGCATCCAATTCGTGAACTTATCTGACACATGTAACGCGCCGTCATTTTTTCGGTCGGGCCGGCTGGGCCTGGGAACGGCCGCGCTCTCGACGCTCTTGGCGGGAAAGCGCTCGCGGCGCGGCAACGCCTACCAATGGCTCGGTCGCCACCGCCACAATCACCGGTGGTCTTCCCTGGTCTGCCTCATTTTGCCCCGAAGGCGAAGCGAGCGATTTATCTGTTCATGAATGGTGGCCCATCGCAGTTGGACTTGTTTGACTACAAGCCCAAGATGGATGCCATGTTTGACAAGGACCTGCCCGACTCGATCCGCAAAGGTCAGCGGTTAACGACGATGACCAGCGGCCAGGCGCGGTTCCCGGTCGCTCCTTCAAGGTACAAGTTCGCGCGGCACGGCCAGTCCGGCATGTGGTTGAGCGAGCTCTTGCCGTGGACGGCCCGGCTTGCCGATGACATGGCACTTGTCAAAACGGTCTGGACTGAGGCGATCAACCACGACCCGGCCGTGACCTATATTTGCACGGGCAACCAGCTCCCGGGCGGCCCAGCCTGGGCTCTTGGCTTAGTTACGGCCTGGGCACGATGAACCAGAACCTGCCCGCCTTCGTGGTGATGACGGCCACCTGGTCGAGCACGCGGCCCGCGCAGGCGATCTACAACCGGCTCTGGGGCCCGGCAACTTGCCCACGAAACACCAGGGAGTCGCCCTTCGCTCGACCGGCGACCCGGTCCTATTCCTCTCCAACCCCCAGGGGGTCGATGCGTCGACCCGGCGGCGTGCGATCGATGCGATCAATCGGTTAAACCACCATGAATTCGAGCAGTATGCCGATCCCGAGACGCAGGCCCGGATCGCCCAGTACGAGATGGCCTTCCGGATGCAGACGTCGGTTCCCGAGCTCGCCGATGTTTCCAGTGAGCCCAAGCACGTTCTCGACATGTACGGGCCCGACGTGCACAAGCCGGGCACGTTCGCTCGCTGCTGCCTCTTAGCCCGGCGGCTGGCCAAGCGCGACGTGCGGTTCGTGCAAATCTTCCATCGTGGCTGGGACCAGCACGGTAACCTGACCGGCGACCTCCGCGCCAGTGCCGGGACGTCGACCAGGCAAGCTTTGCGCTGGTCACCGACCTCAAGCAGCGTGGGCTCTTGGACGACACGCTGGTGATCTGGGGCGGCGAGTTCGGCCGAACGGTCTACTGCCAGGGCAAGCTCGCCCGCGAAAACTACGGCCGCGACCACCACCCCAAGTGCTTCCCCGTCTGGATGGCCGGCGCCGGCATCAAGCCGGGCGTCGTCTACGGCGAGACCGACGATTTTAGTTACAACGTCGTCGCCGACCCGGTGCATATCCACGACCTCAATGCCACGATCCTTCATTGCCTGGGTATCGACCATCGGCGACTGAGCGTCAAGTTCCAGGGGCTGGATGTGCGATTGACAGGGGTTGAAGAGCACCATCCGGTCAAGGGGATCTTGGCGTGAGTCCGGGGACGGGGCAGGATCGCTTGTCCTCAGATTGAGCCACCCGATCGATGCTGTTATGATCATCAAGGACAAATGCATCTTGCGTGCCCAACATGACGCGTCGGGTCGAAGCGAGGCTGAATGCGTCGCGGGAACTTTCTCGACTCTTTTGCGGGAGCCCCTCGCCATGCCGGACTTTTCCGATCTATCCGATGTTCCTCTGCCTACCAGCCTGATCGCTCCACAGTCCGGTTTGACCATCGCCGCGCGGACATGCCTTCTCGAAGGTCCGGCCTTCGACGGCGATGGCAATCTCTTCTTCAGCGACATCGTCGGTAATCAGATCTATCGCATGACGCCCGAAAGAGTTCTCTCGATATTCCGGGCCGACAGCGGCCGCACCAACGGCAACACGTTCGACGCCCAGGGCCGCCTGATCAGTTGCGAGGGCGTCGAGTTCGGCCCCGGCGGCAGGCGACGTCTCGTGCGCACCGATTTAAAGACGGGCCATGTCGAAGTGTTGACCGACCGGTTCGAGGGCAATCGCTACAACAGCCCCAATGATGTCGTGGTGGACACCTTCGGGCGCATCTGGTTCACCGATCCCTTTTACGGTGAAGATCGCTCGGCACTCGAGATGGAAGCCGAGGCGGTTTATCGGATCGATCCCGACGGGACGGTCGCGCGCGTGCTGTCCCAGCCCGCGATCGAGCGCCCCAATGGGTTAGCGATCACGCCGAGCGGCGAAACGCTCTATGTGGTCGACAGCCACACTCGCCCGAACGGCCATCGCAAAATCTGGTCATTCGACGTCGGAACCAACGGCGAGCTCACCGGCCAGCGCTCGTCTTTGACTTTGGCCGGGGCCGAGGCGGCGACGGGATGCGACTGGACGAACGCGGCAACCTGTGGGTAGCGGCGGGGGTTCTGTTCACACGTCATCCCGGAGAAACAACCAATGCGCCTGCCGGCGTGTACGTGATCACACCGAGCGGTGATCTGCTAGGCCGCATTCCGATCCCGGAAGACCTATGCACAAACCTCACATTTGGGGGCGAGGGCAAGAGGACCCTTTACGTCACCGCGGGCAAGACGATCTTCCGAATCCGAACGGCCGTCGCTGGCTATACCCTCTATCCGCCGACGCAAGAGTAGCCCGTGCCGACCGCGTGCCCAACCTGACGCGTCGGGTCGAAGCGAGGCAAAAGGCATCGCGGCAACTTTCCAATGATGTGGCGGCAGCACGGTGATCCAACTTCGTGCCCCACTCGAAATCGGAAATCGTTGGTGCGATCTCGAACAGACAAGAGATTGCGCTTCGGACGGCTTAATGCCCGCTGGTCATCTCGCGCCGGCTGGCCTCGAACAGGAACCAAGTCCGCCGCTCCGCTTCATCGATCCACACTTCGATTAGACTGGCGGTGGCGACGTCGCGGTGCTCGTCGCAGACGTTGTGAGCTTCGCGGAGGCGCGTCGCAAGCGCCTTGTTGTCCTCGCACAACTCGGCCAGCATGTCCTCGGGCTCGACGTAGACGGCGTCGTTGTCGGCGATGCGCTGGAGCCGGGAGATGTGACCGATGGATGTGAGCGTACTCCCGCCCACTTTGCGCATGGCGCTCGGCGACGGGGTCGCTCATGGCGAAGATCTGATCCGCCTGCTCGTCGAACATCAGGTGATAGTCACGAAAGTGCGGACCGCTCAGGTGCCAGTGGAAGTTCTTGGTCTTCAGATAGAGCGCGAAGACATCCGCGAGGATGGCGTTCAAGCAGCCGGTGATGTCCCGGGTCGCCGCAGGCGCCAGATCGGTGGGTGTGGCCAATGGTGTCCGCCGTCGGTCATTCAGTTCCTCCCTCTTCGCCATCGCAGGTTTTTTCATCGCTCGACCCTCGGTTGGATAGCCCCAAGAATTTTCCGTTAGTAGAATTAAAACGCGGTGAGTATCGAGCTTTATTATAAGGCCCGCACCCAAAGGGCGAAAGAGGGCGAACGGACACGCACTGCAGACGGATTAGCGGGACGCTGGTGAGTCTGACGGATGCCCCTAACGTCTCGTGCCTTAGAAGGTTCCGTCCTTTGGCCGCTGAGGTGCGTTTCCTTCCCGCCCAACAGCAGCGAGTTCCGGGATTGAGGAGGTAAATCCTGGATCGACTGGGGCACTCCTCCGTCGTGGGGCCGAGCCGCGTTTCTGAGAAAGATCGCCGCGGGCAAGCTCTGGATCGTCGCCGGTCGGGGACGCCAGGATTGGAAAGACGCCCAGGCGGTCGTACAGATCCTCTCGGAAGTGGCCTGCGCGTGACTCGGCCTTTACATCACGTTTCGTGGCGGCGATGATGCGCACATCGACGCGTTGGGATGTCTCCTGTCACACGCACCGTCGCCCAAACTGCCGGGGACTTTTTCAAGGAGGAACCTCGATGACGATGCCCATTCGACCGCCATTCACGCGGGAGAACGCATTGGCAAAGGTGCGTGCTGCCGAAGACGCCTGGAACTCTCGCGATCCCGTTCGTGTCTCCTTGGCGTACTCCACCGACTCGATCTGGCGTAACCGCGATCGGTTCGTAAGCGGCCGCGCCCAGATCCAGGAGTTCCTGGCCGGGAAATGGCAACGGGAGCTCGACTATCGGCTGGTGAAGGAACTTTGGGCCTTCGACAGCGCCGCATCGCGGTGCGGTTCCAGTACGAATGGCACGACGACGCGGGGCAGTGGTTCCGCAGCTACGGCAACGAGCTCTGGGAATTCGACGACGATGGCTTGATGCGTCGGCGGGAAGCCAGCATCAACGACGTCGCCATAGCCGTGGGTGACCGCAAATTCTTCTGGCCCGCTCCCGGTCCTCGGCCGGCGGACCACCCCGGCATCCCTGATGTCGCGTAACGCGGATTTGGCCCATGGGCCGAGGTCGGTGGTTAATGCATTTCCACGCTCTCACTCACGATTTCAGCAGCCGAACCGGAGACACGGTTCGCCGCCAGACTCCACCAGCGTGAGACCGAGCTCTCTAATAGTTACGGCCCGTCATCCCGCTCCAGGTCGAGCGTCAGCAGCGTGACATCATCCTGATGACTGGCTGACCCCGTGAAGGCCGTCAGTTGCGCGAGGATTTCGTCCAGGAGGTCCGATCCCCGGCGATCCCCACGCATCATGATAGAGACCAGCCGATCCATGCCGAACATACCGGCGGAGACCGACGCTTCCGTGACGCCGTCGGTGTAGAAAAGGATCGACGATCCTGGCCCAAACGCAACGAGCGACTGCTCACAAGCAAAGTCGCTGAGGCGCTGATGTCAGTAGAGGAGCTGTGGATTCGAGCAGGATGATCTCATTAGAGCTCGTGCGCACGATCGGCTGCGGATGGCCCGCGTTGACGTAGGCCAGCTCCTGTTTCGAGGGGTTGACGCGGGCAGAACACAGGGTAACGAACCGGCCGGCGTCGAAGTCGCGTGTCGCTTCGCGGATTCGCGCGACCACGGCCCGGGGCTCGAAGTCGTCGACGTGCGATGCACGAAAGGCCCCCTTGACGATGCCGGTCATCATCGCCGCCGACGTTCCGTGGCCGACCACGTCGGCGATCAAGAGTGCGACCGCGCCGTCGGCGGCTTCGACGTAGTCGTAGATATCGCCGGCGAGCTCGGTGCAGGCGAGATAGCGGGCGTCGATCGATAGTCCGGCACGGTCGAAATGGGGGGGCGGGAGCAGGCTCTGCTGGAAATGTCGCGCTTCTTCGAGCTCGCGCTCGACGCGCCTCAAGAATTTCTCCCGTTCCACCCTTAGCCTTCGTAGCTCGAGGCAGCGGTTGACAAGGGCCAATAACACCCGGCGGTCGAACGGTTTTTGAATGAAATAAAAAGCCCCTTCATCAATTGCCTGGATCAGGTTATCGTCGGGCTCTTCGGCGTTTCCGGTCATTAGGATGACGTCAACGTCGCGGAGCGCCGTTTTGAGGCCCCGAGTGACCTCGAAGCCGGTCATCTCGGGCATCCGGATGTCGACGACGGCCAGATCCGGGCGCAGGCGCTGGGCTTGCTCAGCGCCGCCGGCCCGGATGACACACAGGTCACCTGGTGCCGCCGGCCCAGAATCCGCGCCAGGGCGCGAAGGATGCCCGGATCGTCGTCGACCACCAGAATGCGGGCGTCGTGCGGTTCAATCTTCATTCCGCGCTCTCCGACCGCAAGGGAAATCGCACACGTACCTGTGTTCCCGATCCTGGCGTGCTTTCGATCCGCAACTGCCCGCGCATCTGTGCGACGATCGACCGGCAGATCGCCAGCCCCAGCCCGTGGCCGCTGGCCTTGGTGGTGAAAAAGGGCTCCTGGATTTTGGGCAGATCCTCCTCGGGGATCCCGCACCCGGAGTCTTCCACCACCAGCTCAATCGACCCATTGTCGCTTCTGGCCCCAATCGTGAGCCGGTCGCCCGCGGTGGTCGCGTCGCGGGCATTACTCACCAGATTGAGCATGAGCTGTTCGACATCCGCTTGAACGGCGAACAGCGCGGGCAGATCGGGCGGAATTTCGACAGTCAGGCGGACCCCGCTGCGTTCGAGCCCCTCTCGCAGAATCGCCAGCACGCTCTCGGCGACGTGGGCGAGCGATACCTCGCTGGGGTTGCGGGCAGTCCCCCGAGCGATATTGAGCATCCCCCCGAAGATCCGTCTGCAGACCTGGATCGAGCGCTCAAACTGGGCGAGATCTAGGGCGGCGACTGCCGGATCCAGGGTTCCCTGCAATCTCTTCCCGCAATTGTTGGACGAGTGGGAGCACGGCACCGAGGGCATTATTCACGTCGTGCGAAACACCACGGGCGAGATCGGCCATCGCATGTTTGCGTTCCGCGATGACCACTCGCTGCTCCAGCGATTCCGCCCGCCGCGCGTTTTGCAGGGCGACCGCCGTCTGCGGCAGGAATTGGGAAATGAGCTCAACCTCGTGATGGCTGAAGGCACCGGTGTGGATAGCCGCGACCTTCAAGACGCCGAGCAGTCCCGATCGGGTGACCAGGGGTGCGCACAGGATGGCCCCTTCCCGGGGAGCCAGCCCGCGCGGACCGGATTGGCCATCGAAGTCCAGCAGCTCGGCCAGCGACGTCAGGTCGTTATGGGTCCAGTCAACCCAGTTGCGGCCATCGCGGTCAAAGCCGAAGACGATCGCCCGGCACAGCCATTCCCGAAGCGCCGGCGCCAGCGGCAGCTTCCGCCCCACGTTCTGGCCCTTGGCCTTTTGCCAGGTGACTTGTTCGGCGACAACCTCGAGCGACTCCTGCGCTCGCCGTCGTACGTCAAGAGCGCCGCCGAATGGTCATAGGCCGTCAGCGAGCGGATGCCGTGCAGCACCTCGTAAAACAGGTGCTTGGGGAGGCTCTGCTCCAGAATCTTGCGATCGACGCGGGCGCGGACCTCGCGCACTCGCTCCTGATCGATCTGGTCGATCAACTCATTGGCCAGTGTACCGATCGACGAGAATGCCTGCCGCGTGTCCCAGTGATATGGATTGTCCGCCGAGCGAATCGCGAGCGATCCCCACATGCGCCCGTGCCGCCTGATGCGGGCCAGCATCAGTTCCGGTGGCACGCGGACCTTGTCGCCGCGCAGAAATCCAGCAAGCATCGTTCGATCCCACGACGACTCGGCTGGCGATGGGAACAGGATCGTCGCGTCTTCGTTCCCCGGCCGGATTGTCGCGACGCAGCCCTCATGTCCGCCGAAAAAGTCCAAACCCAACCGCAGGGCGGCCCTTAGCACCTTGTCGGCGTCGCGCCCTCGCGAAATTGGGACCGCAATTGCCAGAGATGCGGCAACAGCTTGGCGAACAATCCCTGGGCCAACGGCCCATCGGCGTCATTTCCCTCGATCGGACGCGCGGACCGAGGCGTTTTGCGTGAACGTGCTTTGCTCACGTGGTCATCCGATCCGACCGAAGATGCGGGCTTCTCACTTGGGTGCAACGCGTTGGTGTCGAATTTGCCAGCGCCGTGTCATGATACGGCACGGACGGAGGAAGATGAAGGGCTTTCCGATTCCTCGAGCATGTTGCTCTGGGAATTCGCCAATTATGTCTGGGTCGGCCCCGAAGGGCGTGATCAGCTTGCCGAGTTCACCCTGACCGTGCTGAAGCTTGCTGCCCTGATCAAGGAGACCGAGTCCCTTGTCAACCCCGGGTCAGTGAAGCTCTCACCGGGTGATCGGGGGGGTTAAGCACCTTGATGAGAGCTTTTGATAGCGCGCTTCCCTGAGCTGAGGATTGCGCCCCTGGCCCGTTAGTCAGTGATTGGCCGCCGCATCGGGATGCGTTCGCTGCCAGTTTCTCCAGGCATCCGCATCAACACCGAATGATTCACCGGTCAACTCGATCAAGTGACCGGCGATGATGCGGTTATAAGCTTTGCGATTGCTGCCCGTTCCGAACCGCGCCAGATCGACCGCAAACAGCTCTATTAGCGCGGCAACGGCTTCGGAGGTCTTTGCGTTTGCAATCGCTTCGATCGCGTGTTCGACAGCTATGGTGGGGTTCAAGCGGTCGTTTGTTCGGAAGTAGGTTGGGACGGCTTCTCGCAGCAACCGAGCCACGGGGACTATCGACCGAGGGTCCGCGATCCGCGCCAGCTCGTATAGGACGGCGTTCTTGTCGGTCCACGTGGGGTCGTCCAAGAGCGGCGAGGAGGGAGGGAAAGGGGTCCTTTTGTTCCAGGAGGATGAGCATCTGCGCATTTCCCCGCGCTTCCCCCGTCAGGTCGCCGACGTGGGTCCGAAGTGCCGTGACCATCTCGGTAGACAGGTGATCGCGAATCTCCAGATAAACAAAGCCGTCCTCCAGATCCTTGAGGAACCGCTCAACGGCCGCTGGCTGCTTGTGCCTTAGGAGCTGAGACAAGATCGCGATCCGTTCATACGGGTCTTGTGCCACCGTTTCAAGTTTTAGCAAGTCATCCACGGGAAGTAGCACGTTGCTCCCACGAGTGTCCGCTCTCAGCGTCGCCACGTCGACCTTCCCTGTGGCACCGACGCGGAGGGCGGTGTCAACCAAACGCAGGTTATCGGTGTAAAGCTCCCTGATGATCGAGGACTTGTCGGCGACTCTTCCGTTCGCGACGAGATAATCGACCACGGCTCGCCGTGCGGGGGCCGAGTTCATCTTCAGTAGCACCCGCGGAATGTCGGAGAAGACCGCTGCCGCATCGGCGATGACGAAATCACTCCTGTCGCCAAGAAAGCCCTTCATGCCGACGAATTTCGTGCGACTCGTCATCACGGCGATCAGCGGTTGTTCCGCCCAACGGATTTCGGTCTTCGTGGGTGCGGATGAGAGAAAAAGCCCGAGACAGTAGAGCGCGTCCAGACTGGGTGGGCCGTTCGGAGCGGCGCGGGTCAGAAGCAACGGCCGGCCTCGGGCATCGTCGAGCCAGACCAGCATGCCGGCATAGATAAGTCGGAGAGTCTCGGGCAGCTTACCATCGTTCATACGCCGGGCCAGAACGTCGCGCGTCTTCGGTGTCGCCTCGTGGAGAATTCCATTGATGACGTCCGTATTTCGCTCGACGAAGAGCCTTGCCTCGGTCTCATTTCCGATCGTGTTCTTTCGGAGACTCGGTTCCGCTAGTAGCTCAGGGACGCCATCGCGCTGGGTGTGAAACGTGTCGTAGATCGGCCCGAACTTTTGTTCCCAGTCGGACTGTCCTTCGAGATACTCGACCTTCGCTCCGCGGACGACAAAGCAGGGTACGATGTCGCTGTTCATTTCATTGATCCGGTCGATGTCCGGACGGTCCTGTCGAAGCAAGGGGCCGGTGACCCGCGCCCGCCGGCCATGGTCATCGCCGAAGAAGGTCATGGTCTGGCCCGTCGCATTGGTCAAGTAAAGGCGGTCGTTTCGATAGCGAAACCACCACTGGCCGTTCAAGCTCAGGAGCACCCCGTCCAGGGAGACTTCCCCGCCGATCTGGTCGGCCAGCTCGGTGAGCCGCCAGGTTGCTCCCTCGATGCGCCAGGTCGCCCCGTCGCTTCGAATCGTGCCTCGGACGGCGACGTTCTTTCCCGCTGCTGACTTCGGCCATTCCGACAACCCGTCGACCCGAGCCGATTCTCGTCCAGTCTCGAGGCGACCTCCAATGGCGGCCGTCCCCCGAACGGTGGCTGAACGGTCCAAGAAATCCGTAAACCCGCGCGGGGCTGCGTCGGCTGACTCGACGCTCTCGACCTTGACAGCGATCGCCCTCTGAGGACCGACAAGGCGTGCGAACACCAGGCGTCCGCGGACATTGTAAGATCCACCGCTCTCCAGAGACCGGAGTGCGCCGAACGACGTCTTCTCGTGCCCGTCCGTGGCGACCAGGTAGACAGTCAGCCCATCCTGGTTGGTGCGGCCCGTTGAATCGCAACGCACGAAGGCAGACGGCCGCACTTGTCCTTACAAAATCGTCACGTTGAAAAGCGGTGCCCGAGACCTCAATGACCTGCCCAAACGGAATTCTCACGCCGTCGATCACGACGTGATCGAACTCTCGAGTCGACTCGCCACGGGCGCGGGCCGCGAGGCATAGGAGCACCAGGAACGTTCTCTCGAGAACCTTTTGACTCACAGGGTCGCCTCCAGGGTATCGCACCGCATCGAGACGAACCGGCGGCCGACAGGCATGCCGGTTTCGAGGGATGTGCCGCAGCCGTAGCCCGATTCTCGAACGTGGCGATCGTATGGGCCAGTCGAGGAAAGCGCGATTTCCGAATCACTGATTCCGCCTCCTGACATTTTCCTGTGCCCAATGGCCCGCGCCAACATCAGCCCGGTTCCGGCGGGTCGGGTTGCCACTTGGTAGGACAGAGCTTCAAGTTTGTTCCGAGCGGATTGCTCGTCAGGAAGATCCACGGCACATTGCTTCTTGGGATTTGTCCCTGGCAAGCCTTCACCAACAGCACGGCGCCGAGAGATCGCCAGGATAGCGGTGGCAATCCCAAGCGGATGCTCAATACATTGGCTCCGACGACGAGCACCCAGTAGAGTGAGGTCTTGAAGGACTCACACTGGATCGACGCGCCGGTGAGCGGTCCGGAGATGGATCAGTGACCGCGCGTCTTACGTGAAATAATGCGTTTCCAATGCCAGGAGCTGGCCAGAGCCCGAGGACTGCAACGATGATGCGTCTTTTCGTCGCGGTGACGTGTGCCGTCATGACTTGGACGTCCGCGGGGATCGCTGGGGCCGACGACAAGCCCGCCGCGACCAAGAGCGTCGAAGGAAGCTGGGAAGGGCAGATAGCCCTGACCCCTCAGATCTCGATTCGAGTCACGCTCGATCTGTCGAGGGGAAAAGACGGGGCACTATCGGGCACGTGGGGCAGCCCGGACCAGGGACCGAAAGTGTTGCCGTTTACGTCCCTCGCCTTCGCCGATGGCGTGCTTACCTTCTCCGCAAAGAACGCGGGCGCGAACTACAAGGGCAAGCTCAATGAAGATGGGAAAGGGCTTGTCGGCGAATGGGCCCAAGGGGGCAAAACGTTCGTGCTCAATTTCAAGCGAATGGATCCATCCAAGGTCCGCGCGATGCCGATTCCCGCGGAGCTCGCGGGCATCTGGGAGGGAAAGCTGCACGTCGGCGCTGGTGTCGAGCTCCGGCTGGCATTGAAAGTGGAAAAAGGCAAAGACGGCAAATTGAGGGCAGCACTCGCTAGCCCGGACCAGGGCGCCCATAACATCGCCATCAGCTCGGTCAGCCTCAAAGACAACGAGCTCACCTGGGAAAGCAAGATCATCGGGGCCAAATTCGCGGGTAAGAAAAATGAGAAAGGTGATGCGTTCAAGGGTGAGTTTAGCCAGGGCGGTGCCAAGTTTCCGCTCACGCTCACCAAGACGGACAAGATCACCGAGGCCGCGAGGCCACAGACACCAAAGCCTCCGTTCCCTTACCGCGCTCAGGACGTCAAGTACGAGAATAAATCGGGCGGAATTACGCTGGCGGGCACGCTGACCATGCCTCCCGGACCGGGCCCGTTCCCGGCTGTCATCCTCATCACCGGCTCGGGAGCGCAGGATCGCGATGAAAGCATCATGGGGCACAAGCCTTTTCTCGTGTTGGCCGATCATCTTAGCCGGCGTGGGATAGCCGTGCTTCGAGTCGATGACCGAGGAGTCGGCGGGTCGACCGGTTCCACCAACACGTCGACAGATGAAGACTTCGCGGGCGACGTGCTGGCGGGACTGGACTTTCTCAAGCAACAGAAGGAAGTCGACGCCGGAAAAATCGGCCTGATCGGTCATAGCGAGGGGGGGATCATCGCGCCGATCGCGGCCGCGCGGTCCAAAGACGTGGCCTTCATCGTGCTTATGGCCGGGACCGGCGTTCCCGGCGCCGAGATCTTGGAGGCACAAGGCCAGCTCATCCTCAAGGTCAGTGGGCGTTCGGAATCGGAGTTGAAATCCCAGCGCGATATTCAAAAGCGGCTGATCGGCATTGTCGTCGCGGAGAAAGACGAGAAGTTCGCCCAGGTGAAACTGAAGGCCGCCTTGAAAGAAATGGTCGCCGCCATGCCGGAAGCCGATCGAAAGGCCCTCGCCGAGTCAACAGGCGGACTTTCCGAGGCCGCAATGCAGGCGTTTAACAACGCCTGGTTCCGCTATTTCCTTACCTACGACCCGCGGCCAGTCTTGCGCACCGTCAGGTGCCCCGTCCTGGCGATCAATGGCGAAAAAGACCTGCAAGTCCCGGCGACCGAAAACCTCACCGAGATCGAGAAAGCTCTCAAGGCGGGCGGAAACCGGAAGGTCAAGACGGTCAAGCTACCGGGATTGAATCACCTGTTCCAGCCATGCAAAACCGGCACGCCCAGCGAATACGCCACGATCGAGACAACGATTGCTCCCGAAGCGTTGAAAATGGTGGGAGACTGGATCTTGGAACAGGCTGGTGCCAAGAACTGACAATATGCTCGATGGGGCCGAACATCACGTCGCCGCTCTTTTCGGGCAGATTGCCAAGACGCCGGTCCCCCGATGGAAAACGTGACGGTCGGCGACCACCCGTTGAGGCGACTGCCAATCCACCGTACAATGGGAAAGTAAGATCAACGGCAGGCGTTGCGGAGCGGTAATGTACACCGACCTTGTTATTTGGGATGACGAAAATGAGTCTCATATCGTCGGACCCGGAGAAGTGACGGAGACTAACATGGACTCTAACCGAATCTCGAGGCGGACGCTTGAGGCCCTCGAGAAGCTGCCAGTCCAGAAAAGGGCCCGGGCCGAAGCGATCATCGCACGCACCCAGACACCCGAGGCTCGAGCCCGAGACGCTGCCCTACGAGCCACACTTGACAAGGAGTACCGGGAAACGGGACGGATCGCTACGATCGGCGAAAAGGCGAGTCCTGAAGATGTCGTCCGTTTTCGCCATTTCGTCAAGCTGCTGCAGGATGAGCGTCTCGCCCGCGGACTTAGCCTCGAACAACTCGCCGCGCGATCGATGCTCGATCCAGCCGCGCTGACTCGCCTGGAGGCAGGCGAGCAGGTCGATCCGCCTGTCGCGACGCTCATGCGCTACGTCCGCGCTCGACATGCGGCTCGCATTTTCTCTTGAACCGGTCTCTGGCATGCCAGAGGGCATATCCGTGCCGCCGAAGGCGACGTAACCCCCTTCCGGCACATGTACGAAGACGGCGGTCAACTGCATTTGGCCTTCCCTCCTTCGGCGCCGATGATTCGTCCGCATCAAGACCGTATCTCTCATTGCCCGATCGTCACCGGCCGGCAAGAGCGAATGGCTTCAACCTCGCACTTGAACCGGCACCTGATTGATCTTGGCGGCGAGGATGAAATCGTTCTCGCTGAGACCGCCGACGGCGTGGGTCCACAGAACGATCTTCACCTGTCGATACCCTTCAAGATGAAGATCGGGGTGATGCCCCTCCTCTTCGGCGAGCGCGGCCACTTTGTTGAAGAACTCAATTCCAACCATGAAATTCTTGACGGTCCATGACCGCGAGATTTGCCTGCCGTCGGCGTCGATGACCCAGCCCTCGACGCTCTTGGCCAGCGCCTGGGCCTCGTCACGCGAGAGAGCCGGCACCCCTCCCTCACAGGGAGCGCAGCGCTTGTTGGAAAGCTCTTCCTGGGTGCTCGGATTCATGACGTGGGCCTCCGATTCGGGCGCGGTTATGTGCGGATAGCTGTCAGCGAAAACTCTCGGTTTCTCCAGGGAAACGACCCTCCCCGACATCGGCGACATAGCCCGCGACGGCGGCCTTGATCTGCTGGCCTAAGTCGACGTACTGCCTCACGAACTTGGGCCGGTGTCCCTCGAAGAGGCCCAGCAAGTCATGGAAAACGAGAACCTGGCCGTCGCAATTCGGGCCGGCGCCGATGCCGATGGTGGGGATCGCCACCTGTGCCGTGATTTTGGCCGCGAGCTCGCGCGGGATGCACTCGAGCACGATGGCGAACGCCCCGGCTTCGGCGACCGCCAACGCGTCGTCCACGATCTCCTCAGTCGAGCGCTGCACTTTATAGCGCCGAACCGTCGGATCGCCTGGGGCCTCAGGCCGACGTGTCCCATGACGGGAATATCGGCATCAACGACGGCCTTGATGGTGCCGGCCATCTTGCGGCCCCCTTCGAGCTTGACTGCCTGGCAGTTTGTCTCTTTGAGGATACGACCGGCCGATTTAAGTGCCTGCCGCGGCGACACCTGGTAGCTGAGAAACGGCAGGTCGGCCACGACGAGGGCGCGCTTCGCGGCTCGGGCCACCATTTCGGCATGGTAGACGATCTGATCGATCGTCACTCGCAAGGTCGTTTCCCAGCCCTGGACCACCGTGCCGAGCGAGTCGCCGACCAGGATGCAATCCACGCCGGCCGCGTCGACCAACCGTGCTGAAGGGAAATCATAGGCTGTCAGCACGGCGATCCGGCGGTGTTCAGCCTTCCACTTGAGAAAATCAGGAACAGTGACGGGCTGCGCGTCAGTTGGCATTCCAGTGAGTCTCGGAATCCACCAGTTCGGCGATGATGACAGTGGGACGGTCTACTAACACCTTGTATCGTCGCCGGACCGCGTCGTGCAAGCCCTTTCGCGTCGGGTCGGCCTGTCCGCGGCCAAGATCGGCGAAGTATCGCGCCCCGTGGCGGCGATAAAAGTCGACCAATTCAATCGGACCAATCACCCGCGGCTCCTGTTCCCACTCGCCGGCCGCTCGGGCCGTGGCCGAGGCGCTCCACTCCATCCGGCAACCACGGCGGTCGGCCTGAAACAAGAGGGCCTCGGGCGCAACCAGCCACGCCTGGGCCGGCACCGTCTTCGCCACAATCTGGGCCGCCTGCTCAAGTCCGTCCCATTCCGCCGGAGTCCGCCAAGTCGAGCGGACCTGAAGCCACGAGAGCGAAACGAGTAATATGGCGACACCGACTGAAAAGCCGCGATGCTTCTCTGCAAGCCATGCCAGAGAGCGGCCGATCCCGACCGCGGCGACGGGGGCGATCAGCAGCCAGTAGTATTCGTGGTGCAGTTTCTCGCCGAGCATTGCCATGCCAACAAGTGCCGCGATTCCCCAGACGAGCCATAGGCCGTCGCGATTGCCGTTGCCCGCGTGCCGCAGTGCCAGGCCGACGAGTGCCAGGCCCGCTCCTAACGGGGTAAACGCTCGCACGAGCAAACACCAGCCGACGAATTTGACCGTCTCGCGGTCCAGGAGCGCGGAGGGCCCGAGCAGGCCCAGCCAGATCGCCCGGTTATCGGCCGACGCCCGCGAGCCTTCTCCCAATCGTAGCAGGTGAGCCGCCCACGCATACCACAAAAGGGCCGGCAGAAGGGTCGAGCAAACCGTGAGTGTTGTTCGCAACGAGCGGGCACGCGCGATCACTAAGACGAGCGGCAACAGGAGGCAGCCGGCGGTGATCTTGAGAGCGAACCCGAGCGCAACCAAGAGCCAGGCGGCCGTGAGCCAGTACCAGCGCGGCCGGGCACGATGCCGATCCCAGCAGGCCATGCCCAGCACGACGGCCCCGATCATGGCCGCGTCGGGCTGGAAGGCACGCCCGTAACGAACTGTGAGGGGAAAAACCGCGAAGGCCGCCGCGGCCAAAGTCGCCACCAGCGGGCCGTCACGCCCGCGTACCAGCCCGAACAGGCCAAGAACCGCCAGCATCGTGGCCAGTGCCGAGAAGATTCGGCCCGCTTGTACCAGGCTCAGCGAGGTGGCCTGCCGCAAAACCACCACCCCAGCTTCATAGATCGGCGGCTCCACGAGGAAATAATTGGGAAAAGGCGCGGTGTCGAGCTGTGGCCGCAACAGTCCTTTTCCACGATCGATATTGCGTGCGACCATCGCTGTCGGCACTTGCCGCCCGACGTAATTCTCGACGATCGGCTGATCGGCGTGCAGCGCCCGAATCAGAAAAGTCGCCACGAGCACCAAGCCGAGCACCCAGCACGAAACACGAGTAGCCGGCAAAAAAATAATTTGCATCGCCGTAAGGATAATGTCAGGATGGTGCTAAGTACCACTTCCCTCTTTCAGGTCAAGTGCGCTGGTCGGCGGCCTTTAGGGCCGTTAACTACGCTCGCACGCTGCGTATCCAGGAGGAGCCACATGCTTGTCCGAGATGTGATCAGCAATAAGGGTCGCCGCGTCGTGGTCATCGACTCCGAGGCGACCGTAAGTGAAGCCATCGCGAAGCTCGTCCAGAACAACATTGGCTCTTTGCCGGTTGTCGATCATGACGGGCATCTGATCGGGATCATCAGCGAGCGAGATATCTTGCGTGTGATCCACGCCCGGGGCGATGGCTTTGGCCGCCTGCGGGTCGCCGAGTTGATGACCGGCCATCCCGTCACCTGTCACCTCGATGACGATGTCAACGATGTCATGGGCCAAATGAGCGAACGCCGTATCGCCAAGGTCCCCGTCATGAGTGATTCGGAACTGGTGGGGATCGTTTCGGTCGGAGACGTCGTCAAGGTTCTTTATGATCAAGTTAATACCGAGAACCAGCATTTGATCTCGTACATTCATGGCGCCGTCTGAGGTTGCTTCCCCGAGGGAGCGACGTGCGCCTGTGGGTCGTCATGGGCCGGCATCTTTGTTTGGCCTGGCTTCGTAGGGCGAAAACGCGGGTCAAGGTCCGCGGGGACTGCCCCGTTCCATCGGCTATAAACCGCTGTCAAGTTCGCTAGTCGGTCGTGCGCGCTTTGGTCGATTTGTTTTTCCTGGAACCGCCAGTGCCAGTTTCCCTCGGCTGTGCCCGGAGTGTTCATTCGTGCGCAGTATCCAACCCCAGAATGTCTTGCAACGGGATGATGGCGGTGTCGGCGACGGACGAAAAGGCCGCCCGGATCATGTCCCAGTGGAACTCCGCACCCTCTGTGTTCAGGTAGCGGCACGCGAAGGCCCGCTCGGCCAGGATGTCGTCCCACGATTGAGTGGTGGCAACGTCGGTTGACGTGAACCAGCCACGCGTCGTGTCGTTATCGTGCGTGCCGGTGTAGACCACGCAATGGGGCATGAACCGGTGTGGCAGGTGCTTCTCGGCCCCCGGGTCGGCACTGAATCCGAACTGAAGCACGCGCATCCCGGGTAAATCGAATTCATCGCGAAGCGACTCCACGCCGGGCGTAATCACGCCCAGGTCTTCAGCGATCAAGGGGAGCGAGCCCAGCCGGCGGCGAAGGGCTTCGAAAAACTTGCTCCCGGGCCCTTCGACCCATTCGCCCGAGGCGGCCGTCGGCGACCCGGCGGGAATCTCCCAGTAGGCCTCAAAACCGCGGAAATGATCGATTCGCACGATGTCGACCCTGCCCAGCAGGAAGCGAAGCCGGGCGACCCACCAGGCGTAGTCGTCCGCGGCATGGGCATCCCAACGGTACAGGGGGTTGCCCCAATACTGGCCGGTCTCACTAAAATAATCGGGCGGAACGCCCGCGACGACCAGGGGCCGACCACGCTGATCGAGGTAAAAAAGCTCGGGGTTTGCCCAGACGTCGGCGCTGTCGTGAGCCACGAAGATCGGCAGGTCGCCGATCAACATCACTCCCTGATTTCGGCCATACTCCCGCAGCGCCTGCCACTGCAGCTCAAAAGCAAATTGAACAAATTCATGATAGCGAATCCCGCTCATGAGGCGCTCACGCCAGCGTGTCAGTGCTGTCGGGTCGCGCTCGATCAATTCCGGTTCCCATTCATACCAGGGGAGCCCCGCGTGGATGTCCTTGAGAGCTTGGTAGAGCACGTAATCGTCGAGCCACGCGCGATTGGCGGCGAGGAATTCCTCGAACCGCGGGTCGTCGCCCTTGGCATGGAAGCCCTCAAAGGCGAGCCGAAGCAATCCGTTTTTCACGACCGCGACAGCGTCGAAATCGACGTGATCGACGGGCAGCCGCGCGTCGTGCAGGCACGACTCTGCGCCAGGCATCCTCGTTCCACAAGGTTGTGAATGTCGATCAGCAAGGGGTTGCCGGCGAACGATGATGTCGACTGATAGGGCGAATTCCCGTAGCCGGTCGGCCCCAGTGGCAGGATCTGCCACCATCGTTGGCCCGTGGCAGCGAGAAAATCGACGAAGGCACGGGCATGGCTACCAAGGTCGCCGATGCCATGCCCCCCGGGTAGTGAAGTGGGATGAAGCAAGACGCCACTTGCCCGTGGAAATCTCATGCCCGTTCTCCCCGGTGTAGAAACTTGTCAATTTCGTGGCGAAACCGCGCCTGGTCCTCGACATGGGGCATGTGCCCGACGCCCGGAAGAACGACCATCTCCGCATTCGGCAGCCGTTCCGCGAGGTCGGCGGCCACGCGGGGCGGGTTCACGGCGTCGAGCTCGCCGACCAAGACCAGGCAAGGCACGTGAATTTGTCCGACACGGTCTCGCGTGTCGTGATCCGTGGCCGCTTGTGCCTGGCGGGCGAATGCCTCGGGATCTTGCGGCCAGGGGTTCCGCTCGGCGAACTGAACCAGTCCCTCGACCTGAACCGGCTGGCGGTAAAACGGGGCCCCGATCAACCAGGGAAGCACCGCGCGGGTAAACGCCCCGATATCGAACTGCCGCCGCAACAACACCCATGATTCGATCACGGCCTTCCGCCACGGGTCGCCACCGGCATGTGTCGATACGAGAATCAGGCTCCGCACCCGATCCGGGTGGCGCAGCGCCAATTCCTGGGCGACCAGGCCCCCCAACGATTGCCCCAAAACGTGCGCCGGGCCTGCGCCAATCGCCAGCAGCCAGCCGGCGACGTCGTCGGCCAGATCGGCCGTGGTGTACTGATGATCCGAGCGGTCGCTTTGCCCCGTATCGCGCGCATCAAAGGCAAGAGTGCGCAACCGCGCCCCAAAATGGCGCTGGGGCCGGCTGAATGCCCGGTGGTCTCCTCCGATCCCACTGAGGAACACAAGAGGGTCGCCTTGCTGACCCATTTCCTCGTAGTGAAAGCTGCGGCCTTGTACGACAACTTGGGGCATAAGCGTAATCGTTAGTTGAGAACACTCCAAAGAGGCGCAAAAAGCACGCGCTGTGGGGCCGAGCCCGGTTTGCTCACGGTAAGGAGTATGTTAGCAATAAGAAGGCCAAAAATCTGCGATTCGTGCTGGCCGGCACTGCTGGCAGGTGAAGTCTGGATAGGTTGGTCACGGACGCGGGCGAATCCCTCAGTCGATGCTCAATCGAATGCATCGATGCCGGCTGAGCTTGTTCATTTCATCAGCGAGGCCGCCGCCGAAATATCCAGTCTCCCGGTAACGTGGAATTTGGCGTCACGATGACCTCGCGGCGTTCGCCACAAAATGCGACGTCAAAGTATTCCAGCGAGCCTGCGTGCCCAAGAAGTCCTCTTTTTTCCCGCGACGCGGCGAACCCAACGACCGCCTGGAAGTGAGCCTCGCAAGCATGCGGGGATGGACGCACCTGGCGCCCTTTGACAGCCGATCAGATCAGGCAAGACCAATCGTGCAGCGGAAAGAAGCCTTTGTTGTCGGGCGGGTGAAAGGCGGTCTGCGGAATGGTGGCTACCAGCAGCTTGGCCGCTTCGAGATTGGGCTCGCGGTTGCCCCAGTGGGTGAGAACTCGTGAATAAAGATCACGTATGCCAGTGGCGAACCGCGCTAAGCCACGGCACCCGCCGGTTGTCGTTGCCTGCAACAATTGGTAAGGTTTGATCAGAGACTCTCAGCCGCTCAATGGTCACCCTGGGGATCGCGATTGTGCTTGAAATGGAAAGCTTTGTCCGCGTCAAGCAGGCGGCGTCGATGCTCGGCGTATCACCGAACACCGTTCGTGCGTGGGGAGCAGGCGGGAAGGTCCCTGAATACCGCCACCCAGTGAACAACTATCGCCTCTACAAACTTGCCGACCTCAAAAAGATTCTATGTCGGCTAGAAAGATCTGTTTCCGGCTTTTCGAAGGCCGAAAGGCGGCCGGGAGTACAGTGAAAACGGCCACGCAACGCATCCGAAAGCCGCAAGCGTCGGCCCCCAAGGGCGATGGGGTGGTCGCGGAACGCGCCACGTTCGTGCGGGACACGGGTCCTTACAGCGCCCGAAACAGCTCTAAGGGCGCGCCTGATCGACGAGGCCCGCCGCGTTTTTGCCGCTTTAGCGCCTGGGCAATCCGTCGAAACGGTTCGCGAGGAGGTGTTTCGGGGCACGCTGCTGACTCAGCGATCGCGAGAGAATCGCGAGCGAATCTGGACCTCAATCCAGCAACGCTACCTAATCCCCACCACGCCATGGCTCACGTCGCAACTGGTGCATTTCTGCGCGTCGGGAGTCCACAGCCGCGAGTTCGTTTCGCTGCTCTATCTGCTCTACGCTCTGCGAGACCGCCTGACGTTCGATTTCGTGACCAACGTACTGTCGGCCAAAGGGCACCAGTCGCGGCCCGTTGTTTCTCGAAACGATGTTCTTGATCTTTTGAACCAAACGGCCGATCGCGAGCCTCAAATCGAACGATGGTCCGAGAGCACCCGCATCAAGCTTGCCGGCAGCATCCTCACGGCGATCCGTGATTTTGGCGTCCTGGACGGCCAACAAAAAAAATCCCTGGTTCGCCCGGATCTGCCCCTCTCGACGGCAGAAGCACTCCTTCGAGTGCTCATCGCCGAGGGTTGTCGCGGCCGTCAGGTGCTCCAGGACTCGACATGGCGTTTATTCCTGCTCACCGAGCCGGAAGTGGCATCCACGCTCGCGAAATTAGCGCAGCAAGGCACGATCCGTTTTGAGAAAGCCGGGGCAACGGTCGTCCTCGAAACACCCAAAGAATGGGAGTGCGAACCGTGAGCATGTACGACTGGCGCCGAAAAATCAGCGAGGCGATCGAACGCATTCGTTCGCGTTACGAGTTCATTGGCCGAAAAACCGGAGCACCGTTTCTCGCGGTCGTTTACCCGCCGGAGGTCGAGACGCCTTTCCTGAAGGAGTGGCGAACCCAATCCGCTACTCTGCAACCTGAGATCGACGTGCGGCCGGTAGACGTCTTGGAACTAACCCATCGAATCATCACGGAGATCGGAGCGGCCAACATCGTAAGTTCGATGGATGATCCGATGCCCGGCTCTGATCCGCAGGCAGAACTTGGCGGATTATGGGTTTCAGCAGTCGCCGAAACCGTCGAATCTCGCCTATCTGCTCCCGGCAAAGGCAAGCCCGTCGTCAGCCTTGAACGGCTGGCTGCGCTCTACCCGGCCGCCGGCCCGCGCGACGTGATGCAGCGGCTATGGGACAGTTCCCAATCGGCGCTAAATGGTCCGGTCGTCGTGCTGGTTCCCGGCCAGATGAGGGGATCGCGGACTTATTCGTTCGTCGGGAAACGAGACGAATTCATGTATCGCGGCGACTTGTTGTGACTGATGAGGTTGGAAGCGAACCTATGAAGATCGCCGATTTGTTTGAGACTCGCGTCGAGGAAAAGATTGAGCCGGTCATCAAGGTCGGTGAACGGGGCGACGAGCGCAAGCTGGCCAGCGAGATCGGCAGCTACGTGGTAACGCCGATGATCGAGGCTTTCCTCGACGACACGCTCGAACATTACACCGACACGTTCCTGAACAAGACGACCGAGATCGGCATTTGGATTTCCGGTTACTTCGGGTCGGGCAAGTCCCATTACGCGAAGGTTCTTTCGCTACTCGCGGGCAACCCTGTCTTGGAAGCGTGCCGGCGAGCAAACGGATCGAGTTCGCGTGTTCCTCACGACGCGCCGCGGCGAGCCTCCATTCTTCGCAGCCTTTCCGCGTCGGCAATTGCGAAACGAATGTGCTCGCCTTCAATCTCAACACGCTCGCGGATAGCCGCAACCGGCCCTTGCCCGCCCTCTTGCTGTCGCAGTATTACTTGTCGTGCGGCTACGGCGCAATTTAATCTATGCTCGGGTGATCGAAGCGGAGCTGGACAAGCAAGGCAAGCTGGCCGCGCTGCACTCCGCCGTCGAGAAGCGAGCGAAAAAGCCGTGGGCCGAGATCCAGAAAAACCTCTCGTTCTATCGGACACATGTCTACAACGCGGCATGCGAAGTCGCCCCAGAGGTCTTTTCCAGCCCGCAGGACGTGGATCAGTCACTCGAAGAAG
Organism: uncultured Isosphaeraceae bacterium; assembly: GCA_963829765.1. Lineage (GTDB taxonomy): Bacteria > Planctomycetota > Planctomycetia > Isosphaerales > Isosphaeraceae > CAWFRS01. The sequence continues at coordinate 33,307 of CAWHKI010000067.1, forward strand.
CCGAACGCGGTGAACTGCACAATGTCGCCTTTCTAGTGGACACGATTCTCTTCGACATCAAAGAGCGTGAGCGGAAAACCAAGAAGCAGCAACGGCTGTTGCTCGTTCTGG
>CAWHKI010000068.1:0-34541 GCA_963829765.1 uncultured Isosphaeraceae bacterium
CTTGTCCCGCTCGGAAGGTCCAACGTCGAGCCGCCTGAGGCACCCCACGTTCCTCCTGTGAGCGTTCCGCTCGAGACCTGCGCGACCGTGGCCACAAGGCTGATCGCGCCCGATTCGGCCTCGATGGTGCCCGTGTTGTTAAGCGTGCCGTTGACCAGAATCGTCGACGTCCCCGTGCCGGCCGTCTTCTCGATCAACCCCGCGTTGTTGATCTGCGTTTCGCCGCCAAAGTCGTTCGATACTCCTGAATCAGCCCCGAGCAAGTACGAGCCCTCGGGCTCGATGTTCAAGACCGTCGGTTCCAGGTTGTCGCTGTGCAGCGCGAGATTGCCGGCGCCGGTTTGAACGATCGACCCGTAATCATCAAGCGTGCCGTCATTGTCGAAGAGCAGGTCAGCAGAGCCTGTGAGATTCATGGTCTCGTGGTTGACGAACGCCCCCCCGCCCGCGCCGCTGATGCTGCCGCCGGCCCATTGGAAGACGCCGCCGGAGAAGTCGACTGTCCCGCCGGGCGCTGTCGCGAGGGTGCCCCCCGTCAGCGTGAAATTGGCGACGGTGACGTCGGCACCCACAGTGACGGTGCCGAGGTCGAGCACGTAAAGGCCGCTACCCAGCAATTGCGTCCCGGCGTTCAGCTCAACGTTGCCTTCGCTAATGCCATCAATGTTGGAAATGAAACCGATCTCGGCGCCGTAGGCAACGTCGAAGATGCCCGATTCGACTTGCGTGGCGGTTGCTCCGTTCAAGGTGAGTACGCCCGAATCAACGAACACCGTGCCCGAATTGTTGAGGATGTCGCTGTCAAAGGCGGTCGTGCCATCCCCGCCTGAGACCGTGAAGACTCCCGAGTTATTGAAAATCACGCCGCCTCCGTGGCCGCCGTTGCCAAAGTAACTGCCGCTCACGGTCGTAAACGTGCCGGCGTTATCGAAGGTGGACCCGGACTTGCCGGTGACCTGGGCCGTTGCCTGGGGCTGTTCCCGTCCCATCGTTGACAAGGGTATAACCATCCGTGAGTAATTCACTTCCGGTGCCGCCCAGGGTCAACGTCGCCCCGGCGGCGACCGTCGTCGTGCCTGTGCCGTCCATATCGCCGCCGGTCCAATCGAACGCCTGGGTAACGGTAAGGCTGCCCGACCCGTTGATTGTGCCGAAGGTCATCGTGAAATTGGCGACGAGGCGTTCGTTCCGAACGTCAGCGTGCCACGGTCCAGTTCATAAAGTCCAGCACCCAGCAATTGCGTCCCGGCGTTCAGCTCGACGTCTCCTTCGCTGACTCCGTCGATGTTGTTCACGACGTCGAGCATTGGCCCGACGCCACGTCGAACGTGCCCTGACTCGACCTCCGTCGAGGTGGAGGCGTTCCAGATCAAGGTGCCTAGAGCAACGTCGAGAGTGCCGGTTCCGGTCACGGACAGCGTAGTATTGATCGACGAGTCCGCGCCAGTGTGAGGCTGCCGCCGGAAATCACGAGCGGGTCGTACGCGGTCAGGCTGTTTGCCGCCTGTGCACCCGAAGAAATCGTGATCGTTGGGCCGCCCGATACGTTGATGACCACGTCGTCGCTCGCCGTGGGCACGCCATCGCTCCAATTGGCGGGGACATCCCAGGACCCGCCGTCCGGATTGACCCAGGTGTCGGTGGAGAGGAGCTGCCGCCGCTCCAAACTCTCAAAAAGGGGACGGCTAAATTTTCTTGGGGCGCCGTGCAGGTAGACGAGGACCACCACGAACGTACCTCATTGAAAACTACCCTCCCAGAGCCGGATCACAATCGGTGTCGAAACGCTTGACTTCGCTTTATTCTATCCATCGAGCGGCCCGAGCAAAACGGACAAAAAATCAAAGCGGTTCTTGCGCAACGCTGAGACTTGAGAGGGGATGCGCTCTGCGCCGCGTCCCGCAAGTAGGACGCATGATTGTACTTGCGGCGGAGGCCGGCCAAAACGCGTGCCGCCGGGGTGTTCACTTTTTCCACCACATTGGCGGCCGGCCATCGGGAATGAATGGGTTACCGGTGAGATGAACGCTGGGAAGTTGAAGCGAATAGGCGTCTAATTTGAAGGGATCGGCTGGGTCGCGGAGAGGATCTCCGATGGGCGAATTCCAGATAATTCTCGAACGCATCTGGCCGGGACCGGTCGCCGGGAAAATCCCTCCAGGGGTCGGCGCCGATCATCAGATTTGAACCATTTTCGATCATTTGGACCGAGCTAGCGGGTGGCGCAAAATGGGACAGGCCGAACCGTTGCTGGCGTCATGGGGGTCATCAGCAAGTGTATTTTCCGCTGGTTAGGTACAGATTATTTCGAATGATCGGACTCACCCGGGTCCCTTCACTTTTTCCCTCTGTCCTTTCCCCTCTCATATCGGCTCCCTCGCTGAGACGGGGTCGCTTACATAGGGAAGTACTGGACCAGATCCGCATGCATGGCCGAGGCGGGTTAGGCCATCTGACGATGTCCTCGTTGAAATTCTGATCGAAGAGAAACTCGATCACGGGACCAAGCCCTTTGCCGCGAGCGGGCCAGCAATTCTTCCTTGGTGACTCCGCCTGTCATCCCCGCCGCCTCCATCTGCCGTCGCACCGCTTCGGCGTCTTCATTGCAGAGGCGTAGATATTCGTCGAAGGGGGCGGGGTTCGACAGATATCGGCCGATGATGGCGTAAACATCGGCCAGGCGTAGTGTGCGGTAGGACCGGACGATTCCCTCCGGACTCTCGCCGGGCTTGAACGCATCGAGCACCAATTCCAGAAGCACCCGGCTGTCGCCGACGCGGAAAACGCCGGGGGTCTTCTCGTAACGGAACGGCCAGGCTCAGGGGCTCAAAATCGACCGGTGTCATCGTCTGCTGCCTCTCGTCCAACCTCGGAAATCGTGTTCTGTCTCGACCCGTTCTGACCAGCGCCACTTCCAGTAATTGGCGGGAGCCACCGACCACGGTTTCAACATCTCGTATTGTACGCAGCCGCGCTGGGTTCGACGAGAGAATCCGCCACACAGACGCCGAGAAGGGCGCGGTTGTTCTGGACTGCGCCGCTACCCTTGCCGGACGGGACCCCGGTTCTAGTGGAACCGATTACGACCGCCCCCGCAGACTTTTGGCGGTCGTATTCTTTGGGCGAACTTGCCCAGTGGCAAGGTGTTTCCGCGCCGCGGTCGCCGGATGAACTGTTGGGGGGCTGGCCCACGGACGAGCTCGACGACGACTTTGAGAAAGCCTTCCTCGACTGGCGTGATCGCGAGCTGGAGCACCACCCGTCAGCTATTGCTGGACACGGATGTAGCGAGTTACCTGTTGCGCGGACTCACGCTTCTGCGAGCGCCAACGACTTGAGACCCTTCGCATACTCCCCGCGAAGTGTCAGGAAGCTTCTGCCTGCCTTTTGCCTCGTACCCTCCCACTTTGATGACGGCGATATATTAAGCGTTTGTGCTAAAGATGATCCCGTCAGCCTGCCGAACATAGTAGCTATAAGAAGCCGATATATTGCCTAAAAAGGATCTTCCGGCGGGGGTTGATCTCATGGTGCGCGACAGCGTTGTCAATCTCGTCCTTAGGCTTAAAGAATTCGGGTTCGATCCGTATCAGATGGCCGAGAACGTCTGGGAGGCTCGCTGTCCGGCGCATCGGAGCACAGACCACGCGCTTGCGATCAGCCGGAACGAGCTCGGCCATGTGGAGCTCGAGTGTCGAAGCACCCAGAAATGCGCGTGTTCTCGAATCATCGCGGCGCTTGGCTGGACGAACGAGCATGTCTATGCCGAGACCAAATGCCAAGCGTTATCGGATCGAGCCAGTTGTCGCGGCCGCGGCCGCGTAGGGTGAGTAGGTCTCCGGATAGGGATACGCCCCGGTAAATTGTCTTTGTATATCACACATTCGACGCGATGCAGGACGGCGGGAAAAATGACAACATATTGTGATCTTGAGGCTTAGAAAGACTGGTGCTAAACGGCTGGCTCCTGATGAGTCGGCCAGTGTGTGTGCGAGCCGTGGTTTTTGAGACGAGTGGAACGGCTTATGACACCAATGGGTGATAGATGTCGAAATTGCCTTAGCGAGTTGCTGCGGCGGACCGTTCCCTACCGGAGGCAGATAGTCAGGCCGTGTTGTATCACCGGCTGAACCTCACCCGGGGTCCTGACATAGGTGATCTCGCGGGCCGGATACCCCAGCGCGTGGAATAGCTCGAACTGTGCCCGATTGTATTCGGCGGCCGGTTGTGAAATAATCGTCGAGGGCCAACTTCAGGAGCTGGAGTGCAAAGACCACTTCTTGCGGCCGGTTTACCAGGACCAAGACATTGCCGAATCGGGTGGTCTGTTTGAGCCCTTCGTATTTGCCATTGAAAGTGATGATGGCCGTGCGGAGGCGCGATCGGCCTGGCTGATTCGAGCCGATGCCGACTGTAAACGCGCCACCGACCGCGTCACCTCCGCGGCGATCTTGTCTTGGGTCCTGAAGAATTCGATGATCGCCAGCGACTGCATGCCGCGCTGCTCCTTGATTCGCGCCATGTTGCCGATTCCCATGCCTTCAAGCTGCCATAGGGGCTGAAGGCTGATGTCGTCGCGACCTGTCCACTGGTTCATTGTATTGTTAGGGCCGAGGCCGAACATACCTCCCTGGATATACTCGCCCGGGGTCTGGAAGCCATTGGTCATGATAGTGGGTGTCAGAGGGCGTACCTTCTCGCGGCGCAATGCGTTGAGCGCGGCTTGCACGAGGGCCTGTTGCGTGGCGAGCTCGGGGCGGTTTGTCAAGGCGACGGGCATCAGGTCGTCGAACGGTCGGGCCGGGTCGATCAGGGTAATCTGGAGATGGTCGTCCTGAGCGGGACAACGATGGCACGCGGGTCGAGCCGGAGGACCTGGGTCAGGTCGGCGCTGTGAACGCGCCACGCTTCGCGCGCGGAGGTCGCCTGTTGTTCGAGGTCGGCAACGAAGTTCCTGGCCCGATCGACCTCAACTCTGGGGACCAGCTCCTTACTCAACTGGGCAATTCGTTCGATCAGGTCGTGGCCCCGCTCGATGGCGTAAAGGGCGCCTGTGTATTTTCCTCGCCACTCGTGTACCTGAAAATAGGAATCGGCGGTCATCATCAGCGAATCGTTTTTCGCGGTTTGAATCGCCGCTTGTGATGCATTCAATGTCTGCCGCGCGACCAGAGGTTGGAAGAGGATGTCTGTCGTGGCGACATTCATGATCAGGCCGGCACCGCCATAGAAAAAGTTCACGCTGGGGGCGGTCATGATGCCTTTATTGAAGTCCGGACCACCGCCGTCGTGGCGCGTATAGTCGAAGCCGATGTTGAGCTGCGGAACCCAGAGGACCTTGCGCGGGTGAGCTGGGCCTCCGCAATCCACACGCTGGCCTGCGCGGCCGCCACGATCAACGGCCGGGCGTCACTGAGTCGCAGCGCGGTCGCCAGATTAATGGGAAAGCGAAGGTCCGTCGATTCGAGCGGAGCAGCTTTGAACTTGAATGTCTGGTCCAGCCCCGCCGTGGGAGCCGACCGGGCGCCCGACGGCGGCAACGGGGACGGCAAGTTCCGCGCGTTTCCCCCGCCCCGGCTCCAACTGCCGGTGATGCCGAAGGTACCTCCGACTCGGTTCGGCTTGGGGAGGAAGTCGGGTTCGGCATCTGCCGCGGCTGGGAATCCGCAAGGGGACGCGAGACCGCCAGTGCCCAACCCGCCGCGGATGGCGGTGTTGGCGGTGTCGGTGCCTGAGCCCGACACGTTAGCGGATCGGACCAGAGAACCAGCGGGACCATGAGTATGATCACCAGCTTGCTCAATCGTTCCATCTCGCCTGCCCTCTCTCTTTTCTCGCTCGTGAACCGCACCTGAGATCGCGGTCACTCCGGCCTGACCGGACTCATGAATTATCGACTTCTGGTGATGAAAACGTTCATGGCGAACATAGCGATTTTGAGGCCGCTACCCTTATCCCATTGATTTGTATCAGCTTGCACCCAATTCTCGAAACCTTGCCACGAGCGGCTTTGGGCGAAGAGCTAGCCTTGGCCACATGATCGGTCCTCATGGCTCACTTCCGGAAAGTGTGTCCTTGCACTCGCCCCCGATGGGTGGAAAGCGGTAGGATTGTGGCTGTTGTACGAGACCGGCGCATTATCGTGGAGATCTCAACCCGTGAAGTCAGTTCCAACGAGCCCGACCCTTGACGAGGCAAAAGGGGAGCCCGCGGCGTACCGATTCAGGCTGAACCCATATCGCCTGGCGATGGCGTCGATCTGGACAGTGGCGATCATGACGGTTTGCTGGCTGCCCGGCCACATGGTTCGTAAGCTGGAGGATGAATCCTCGTGGTTCAAAATTCCGGATCTCGACAAGGTCGTTCATGCCGGCATCTTCGTACTATTTTCCATTCTATGGTTTGGTGTCTGGACCTCCCGGCGTCGATTCCTTTGGGTCACTATCGGAGGCATTGGTCTCGCTATGCTCACGGAGGCCGTTCAGAATCTGCCCGTCGTCGGGCGAGATGGTAGCGTCGCCGACACGCTCACGGATGTCGCTGGTGTCTTCGTGGGGATTCTCGCAGGCTCCGATCGTCGAGCCTCTCGCATCTTGGGCTGAGTCCCGCATTTTCCGAAAATCGGGGCCGCGACCGCTACGGCCCAACGAACCTTCGCCCGCGCCCGACGGATCGGTGCAAGCGCAATCAAATTAACGCCGAAAAATAGGGGCGGAATGTTGTGGCCGAACGCCTTCTAGGCACCATGGTGACGTACGGTTTTTCCGAGATCAACCTCGCCGACGAGCTGGATCTCGCCGTTCAGATCGGCGCCTCGGTCTTGGAGATTCTACCCAACTGGAGTCGCCTTCCCGATCCGGCCGTCGTGTGCCGACGCTCGGCCGATCGAGGTCTCTTGATTCATAGCGCACATGGCTGCTGGGGCGCAACAACAATTCGGGCGAGGCAAGTCGACCTAGGAGCAATCGATCCGTCAACTCACCGCGCATCGATTGATGACATCAAAGAATGTGTGGATTGGCTGGCGGAATCGGGGGGCAGATATCTCGTTGTCCACCCGGGGGGGCTATCCCTTGAGGATGAACGCCAGAAGCGCCGAATGGCGCTCGCTCGCGGGCTCCGCGAGCTAGCCGAGCACGCCAGGGGGTCCCAGGTGATCGTCTGTGTCGAGAACATGCCGCCCGGCGTTCATCCAGGCAGCCGCATGGGCGAGCTGGCCGAGCTGCTGCGCGAGCTCGACCATCCTCATCTTGGTCTCGCGCTCGATACAGGACATGCCAACCTCACGGCTACCGCGCCGGAGGAAACACTGGCGGCGGGTTCGTTGCTGGCGACGACTCACGTGCACGACAACGATGGTCGCCAGGATACCCACCTGCCCCCCGGGTATGGCACGGTCGACTGGCGGCAATGGGGCGTTGCCCTCGATCGAGTTGACTACGGCGGACCGATTCTTCTGGAGTGCATTCGCCACATTCGCCATCACCCATCAAGCTTCGATGCGGGCGTACTCGCCGGGATCGTCGGTGCCCCGCCCGTGTCGCCCTCGTGCTCCTGATCGGTTGTACGGAAGATGCGGGGACGGACTGTCCCATTGGTTGGCGGACGCCATTCCGTGGCGAAGGATCGCCTGTTTTGTTGCCGATAAACTCGTGTCGAGTGTGCACGGTCACGATGAATCGCGCCCTTGACTGCGCAGCCGGTCTCGCGGCATGGCCGTTCTGGCCCCGCCGCAGCACGACATACGCCGAGAGATCGCGGTGCCGCACTCTTGGCCGGGAAGGAGCCCGAATTTGTCCCCCAGGTTGAACCGGCGTGAATTACTCGTTGCGGGTGGTGCCGTCGGCGCCGCGTGGCGGCCGTGTCGGCTGTTGGCAATCAAGCACGGGCGGGTGTCGAGCTGGGCCGCACCGCGAGGCGATCCGGCGTTCATGGCAAGATGACCGGTGCCCAGGCGGCCGCGGCTGCGCTTTTGTGTCAGGGCGTGCCCTGCGTCTTCGGTATTCCAGGAGCTCAGAACAACGAATTGTGGGACGCTTTCAAGGCCCGTTCGGTTCCTTATCTCCTGGTCGCGCACGAGGCGTCGGCAAGCGTGATGGCCGATGCCTCGGCCCGCGCGACCGGGCGCGTCGGTGTTTTCTCGGTGGTCCCTGGTCCAGGACTCACGAACGCACTCACTGGGATCGGCGAAGCACTGTTTGACAGCATCCCGATGGTCGGCATCATCACCGACGTTGATCGTTCGCCTGGTGCTCCGATCGGCCAGGTGCACGGTCTGGACAATGCCGCCATTGTGCGACCCGTGGTCAAGGGGCTCTTCGAGGTTCGCCATCAGGCCGAAATCCCCGGAGTGCTCTTTCAGGCATTTCAGCTCGCACAAATGGGCGAGCCTGGGCCTGTCGCTGTGTTGATTCCTTATCCTCTCTTAGCGGAGGTGTGGGACTACGACTTGCCGGTGCCTCCCCCCTGCCCGCCTCCCTTTGACGAGGTGGCATATGGCCGAGTCTTGACCCATCTGATGAACTGTCGGCAACGCGTGGGAATCTACGCGGGACTGGGATGCGTCGATGCGGGGCCGGCCTTGGCCGCCGTGGCCGAGTTGCTGCAGCGCCTGTGGCCACGTCCGTCAGCGGCAAGGGCTGTATTCCCGATGCCCATCCTCTGGCGGTCGGGTGGGGTTACGGCAAACAGGGCACGCGTGCCGCCGAGGCCGCATTCAAAGACGTTGATCTGGTGCTCGCCGTCGGCGTTCGCTATAGCGAGGTGTCGACGGCCCTGTATGCCATTCCGCGTCATGACATGCTGATCCACGTGGATGCCAATCCCCAGAACCTGGGCCGCAACGTGCCGGCACACGTCACGCTGTGCTCCGACGCTCGCGTTTTTCTCGACCGCCTGCTCGTCGATGGTGCGGCGATCCGCGGCCGGCGTGTCCTGAGCTCTGGCAGAGAATTCAGTCTTTGAGACAAGTCGATCGCTGCGAGGCGGTGAGAATCAAAATCGAACCGTGCGTCGATCCCATGTTTTTCCTGAGCCAGTTTCGCTGCGTGCTCGGGCCTGACGAGCTGATTTTCGTGGATGTGACCGCCGCGACGCACTGGGCATCCGAGGCAATCGACGTTCAGGGACCGCGACGATATTTCACGCCGGCCGACAACCAAAGCATGGGATGGGCGATCCCGGCGGCCATCGGCGCCCAGCGCGTTCGTCCCGATCGGCAAGTCGTTTGCGTGACCGGGGATGGCTGCTTTTTGATGTCGGCCATCGAAATGTCAACGGCCGTTCGCGCCGGCCTGCCGGTCAAGTTTTTCGTGCTCGACGATGGCGGCTACCACTACATGCAAATGCTTCAGCAGCCAGTCTATCGCCGAACGACAGCCACCGAAATCGCTCGAATCGATTACGCGGCCTTCGCCCAAGGATTAGGGCTTAGCTACAACCAGATCAGCGACAACAGCGACGTGCTCGCTGGACTTCAGCGCACCATGGCATTCCCCGGGCCAGTGCTGACTCGCGTCGTCGTGAGTTATGAAGGGCGCGAAATCCGTTGGCTCAAAGCCGTGCGGTCCCAATACATCAGGAAAATGGGGAATGCGGACAAGGTTCGTTTGGCCGCGCGGGTCGGCGTGAGAACACTGACACCTCAAGATGACAACGATTGAACGGAGCCGACTTGCGGCTCGAACTGGCGAATCTGGGGGGTTCAGTCGAAGATGCTTGTTTCAACCGTGAGCGGTTGACCTTCCGCAAATGCGGCCTTGTCCGTAAGATGCCTCGCGAAAGCGGCGGCGCTATGTGGATTGCCGAGTGACGTCGGCGTCAGGGATGGAATTGTGCCACGGATGGAAGTTAGCACGAGTGCCAAAATACCGCACGCGGAGTTTTTTCCGCGCCCGCCGTCCCCGCGCGGGCCTAGCCTCTGGCTGGCTCGCCTCGATGATGATCGCCGGCAGCTCGTTCGATTCTGGCCGGTGATCAAGAATATGGTTGTCGGTGAGCTCAAAGTCCGTTATCAGCGGTCAATCCTCGGTTTTGTTTGGTCCCTGCTCAATCCAATGCTGATGATGGTGATTCTGTCGTGGGTCTTCTCCTCTCTCAACAGGGACATGACGAACTATTCCCTCTTCCTCTTCGCCGGTATGGTTCCCTGGAGCTTTCTGAACATTTGCGTCAATGATTGTGCGGTCTGCATCATTCAGAATGAAGGCCTGATCCGCAAGATTTACGTGCCGAAGCTCGTGTTTCCGCTCGCGCGAGTCTTGATCGGCCTGGTTACATTTGTGCTCTCTTTGGCGGCGCTATTTGTGTTGTTGTGGCCGATGGGGGCCCGGTTGCATCCGTCGATGGTGCTCTTACCGGTGGCGATTTTGCTCTTGGGCATGTTCACGCTCGGCCTCGGCCTGATCGTGGCGACGGCCAACACGTTTTTCCGCGACTGCGGCCATCTGGTTTCGGTGGTGATGCAAGCCTGGTATTTCGCGACGCCGATTTTGTTTCCCATCACGACGTTTCCGGAAGGCTTACAGTGGCGGCTTCGTCTGAACCCTGCGTATTACTTCATCGAATTCTTTCATGAAATTTTGTATGCGGGAAATTGGCCTCGGATCAGCCTGGTGGCGGCGGCCGGGTTGATCGCGACGGTGAGCCTGGGAATCGGCTATGCCATATTTAAGTGCCACGAAGACAAGATGGTCTTCCGACTCTGACCGGCGTGGGCCGGCCCCCCGCCATCCGGCGGCGGCGTCTGCCCCACTAATCGAGTTGAACGACGTCTCGCTTCGGTTCGTCAATTACGCCGACAAGCAGTACTCGCTCAAGCGAGCCGCGCTCGATCTGTTCTTGCGCCGCGAACCATCAGCGGCCACTTCCGAATTCTGGGCCCTCCGCGCGATGACTTTTCAGATCACGCGGGGGGACCGGGTTGCGATCGTCGGCGGGAACGGCGCCGGCAAGAGTACCCTGCTGCGCGTGCTCGCGAGGATCTATCCCCCCACCTTCGGGCAGTTGTCGATTCGGGGGAATGTCGCCCCCTTGATCGAGATGGGCGCGGGCTTCAATCCTGAACTTTCCGGCGTGGACAACATCTTGTTCAACGGCGCTCTCCTCGGTTTCTCCCGAATCCAGATGCAAGAAAAGGTCGATCAGATTCACGAGTTTACTGGCCTACGCGAATTTGCCGAAATGCCGCTCAAATACTATTCCAGTGGCATGTACATGAGGTTGGCGTTTGCCATCGCCACCGAAATCGAACCCGACATTCTCTTGATCGACGAGTCTCTCGGCGTCGGAGACGCCGCGTTTCAGGAAAAGGCCAAGGCCCGTCTTCGGTCCCTATTCGACCGCTCGCAGGCGGTCGTTCTCGTCTCTCACGATCTGGTTTCACTCAGAGAGCTGTGCACACGCGGGCTCTGGGTTCAGCAAGGACGACTGGTGGATGACGGCCCCGTCGATCGGGTCATCGACCATTATCTCGAGTCCATTGGTAATCCGCCCGGGCTGGGTAGCTCGTGCTGAATGTTTCAGGCGGTCCTTCCCATCCGCCGATAACAGATGAGAGGCTTTTGCGTTTTGCGTTTTCCACTTGGCAAAACGTCTTGGATTGACGCCTTGCCGCGCGTCCGGGATTGACCGGCGAACGCCTCGTTGTCATCATGCCGCTGTCAAACCGATTTCCGGGCGATTGGTGGACGTTTGAACTCGGGTCGAGGGAGTGACCCCCTATGCCGCTGGCTCAAATCACAGTCCTTATCTCAGCGATCGTGGGCTGGTCGGACATCACGATCGAACCAAGCCGTGGCGATCACGCGGCGTTTTCCTACGAGCGCAGCCTCGCGGGGATCGACCGGCCCAGCGAACGCACGATGGAAACGCTCAAGCGGTATGACCTGCAAAGGGAGTACCGCCGCAATGTAAACGATTGCCTGCTTCACCTCGAAAAGGCGGCCCAGAAACGCGAGGAGGCCGAGCTGGTTTACGCGCTGGCGGAACTCTCGTGGATCGAGGCGAAACGGCTCGACCATAGGCGCAAGCCGGAGGCGATCGACCGATTCCTCGACGCCGCCGCGTACGCGTACGACTTTCTCTTTGACGACAATCCCGTTCTGGCCGAGGGACGCGGGCCGTCGGACCCACGGTTCCGTCGCGCCATCGAATTCTACAATGCCGGCGTCGAGCGCCTGATCCACGCGGCACAGACCAAGGGGGAGATTCGGCCACAGAACGGCGAGGCGATTCCGTTCAAGGTTCATGGCCGCGAACAGTCTCTGCGGATCATCCTCAGGGATTCCCCGTGGAGCCCCGCGGACGTCCACAAGATCATGCTCGCCTCCGACTTCGAGGTCAGCGGCATCAACCGAGACCTCTCGCAGTACGGCGTGGGCGTCCCCCTAATCGCGGTTCGTGAGACGGAAAACAAGGAAGGCGAGCGCCCGCCTCAGGAGCGGTTCTACCCGACGGAGATGGCTTTTCCCTTGACGGCGTTTCTCGTGCCCAACTCGCGGCTGCAAGACGCCAATATCGAGGCCAAGGAAGGGCGGGAATGCACCCTCTGGCTGCTCGATCCCATTCGAACCCGTACCGTGGGTCAAAAGTCAAATGTGCTCGCGCTCGAAATCGACCTGACGACGCCCTTGGCCTACATGTGGTCACGAACTGATCTGGATCGCTACCGCTGGACCGGCTTACTTCGTCCAGAGAAGGCACTCGAGCGAGCGAACCTCCTCTTGATTCGTCCGTACGAGCCGGGCAAGGTGCCCGTGGTCATGGTTCATGGCTTGATCTCCACGCCCCTGGCGTGGATTCCCATGCTCAATGAGCTGTTGCGCGACCCGGTCATCCAGAGCAAATATCAGTTTATGCTTTACATGTACCCCACCGGCGTGCCGATTCCGATCGCCGCGGCGGGCCTGCGCGACTCGCTGCTTCAGGCCAAACAAATGTACGACCCCGACGGGCGCGATCCAGCGTTTGAGCAGATGGTCCTCTTGGGGCACAGCATGGGAGGGTTATTGAGCCGGACGATGGCGGTCGCCAGCGGCGACCAGCTCTGGCGTCTCTATTCGGACAAGCGGTTTGAAGATATCATCGGCCCTCCCGAAGTGCTCGATGAGCTACGCCGGTATTTCTTCTTCGAGCCCCTGCCCTTTGTAAGCGAAGTCGTTTTCCTGGCGACCCCCCATCGTGGTTCAGACCTTTCGCGTGGCGTCGTTGGCCGCGTCGGCACCAGCCTGATCTCCGACCCCGACCACATCCACAAGCTGCTCTACCGGTTGGTGAAGCAAAACCCAGATGCATTTGACTCGCGACGATTTCGTCGGCTGCCGACCAGCATCGAGACACTTGAGCCGAACTCGCCAATCCTGACCGCACTCTTGAACATGCAGCCGCCGCGGCCGCCTCATTTGATCCAATTTCACTCGATCATCGGATCGCTACGACCCAGCGGCGTCGACAAGACGACCGACGGCGTCGTGCCGTATCCGAGCGCACACTTGGAAGCGGTGCCGGAAACAGTCGTTCGCTCCGACCACGGTGTGCAAAGGGCCCCTCTGGCGATTAACGCCGTCCGAGAACTGCTGCGCCAACACGTCGGCGCCTCATCCGCCGCACCTCCGACCGTCCAAGGAGGGACGAACGTCGTAGGACGCGGCGCCGGCGGTTAAGCTGGAAATGCTCGCCCTCCAGCGGTAAAGTCCTTGTACCTAATTTACCGTCTCCAGCGGCTGACCCCACCGACTTGCAACTTGAATGAGGCCGATCGATGTCCGACACGCTTGCTGATTTTCTGGCCAATTTTGCCCTCACCACGCGCTATGAGGACCTGCCCACGGCGGTTGTTATTGAGGCCCGCCGGCGGCTTGTTGACGCCCTGGGTTGCGCGATCGGAGCACTCGAAGAGCCGGCTTCGTCGATTGCGCGCCGCGTGGCCGCGCGATATCAGGGTCAGCCATCGGTAGGGTTGATCGGCGGTGGCACGTCTGCTCCGGATTGGGCTGCTTTCGCCAATGGCGTCCATATTCGCTATCTCGACTGCAACGACACCTATCTTTCGCTCGAGCCGGCGCATCCCAGCGACAACTGGGCGGCCGTGATGGCCGCCGGCGAGCTCGCCGGCGCTGATGGCAAGGCCTGGATCACGGCGGCGGCGATCGCCTACGAAGTCCAGTGCAGGCTTTGCGACGCCGCCAGCATCCGGGCCCGGGGCTGGGACCACACCACATACGGCTCGCTCTCATCGACGCTGGCGGCGGCCAAGCTGCTGGGTCTCTCGCACGAACAAACCGTTGCACGCGCTCGGGATCGCCGGCACGACCGGGACCGCGCTGCGGCTCACTCGCGCGGGTGAGCTGTCGATGTGGAAGGGCTGCGCGTTTGCGTTCGCGGCCCGCAACGGCCTGTTCGCGACCTTGCTCGCCGCCGACGGCATGACGGGCCCCGCCCCACTTTTTGAAGGCGAAATGGGTTTCTTTCAGCAGGTTTCCGGACCATTTTCGTTGCCCAAGCTGGGCGGACCGACCGCCGCGGACTGGATGCTGCCCAAGACGTCTATCAAGTTTGTGCCGGCCGAATATCACAGCCAGTCGGCCATTGCCGCGGCATTCACGTTGCGGCCGAAGATCAAAGACCCTCGCGAGCATCAAGTCGATCGAGATCGCCACATTTCGCGTCGCCGTCGAGATCATCGGCAAAGACCCCGAGAAATGGCGGCCCAAGACTCGCGAAACGGCCGACCACAGCCTCCCCTATTGCACGGCCGTCGCCCTGGTCGATGGTGAGATCTCGGCACGCCAGTTCAGCCCCGAGCGGCTTACGGACCCGGCGCTCATTGCCTTGGTATCGCGGACGACGGTGGTGGAGGATGCCAAGCTCACAGCCGGCTATCCCGTGGGCACTCCCAACCGAGTCACCGTGACCTTGACCGACGGCACCAAGCTGGTCGAAGAGGTCGCCTTTCCCCCCGGCCACGATAAAAACCCACTGACCGACGAACAGCTTGCAGTCAAGTTCCACGGCCTGGTCGACCCGGTGCTCGGTCGCGAAAGCGGCCAGGCGATCTGGGACCAGGTATCGCATCTGGAAAACGACCCGACCCCTCATTCGGTGCTCAAGCTGATCCACCTTGGCACGCGGGGGTAATTTCCCGGGCGCGGCTGGACGATCCGTTGTCGCGCGGAGAGAACTCACCCGTTGCGATGGCACTTTTTGGCACTCACTGGCGCGGTTTGGGCGACCCTCCATCCGGGAAAGCCCAGTCAAAGGATGGGTTCGGACAAATTCCTGAAGGGGCAGGTACACCCGAGCCTTAGGCTGATGCGAACTTGGACCTGACAGCAAGAATGCCATACGGCGGTTTCTCGCTTCTGTTTTTCTTAAGGGCGCAGACAAGGACGTCCAAACAGAGTCAGCTTGATCGACCCGAGGCCCGAGATACCAGCTTGCCACGAACTCGCCGTGGAACGAGTGATTGTTTCTCGCTCGGCGGCTCTCGCATTTTTCGTCGTCGTTTCTCGCCTTCGTCGTCTGTGCGGATGCGCGTGCCGTGGAAACTGAAAACTGTGTCGTGGCCGCGAACCGGCGATCGATGAGAAACACGCCGCGCACACGTAGCGCACGCTCTCTTTACTAACAATATAACATGGTTTACAAATTTCGTTAATGCACCTATGCGGGAGTGCGCAATTTTCGATCGGAGCCTATTGATCGGTAAAGACTTAAAAATTTTTCCGAAATTTTTGTCCGCGATCATTGCACGCGCGGTACAACGGCCGGAGGGGACCGATCGATCGCGAAAAGTCGGTAACGCCGCGACAGTCGCGACGACCGGAAAAACCGTTCTGATCGAGACTTTGTTTCTTCTTTTCAGCGTGGCCGTTGGTTTACGGGCGTCTAAATCCAGCCTTTGTTCGTCGTCGGGCCGCTCACCGCAGCGCCTTCGTCAACGTTTCCATAGAGGCGTTCGCGTCGATGCCATGAGCCCTCGCCAGCGCGGCGATCGCCGCAGTCGTGGCGCGGTTTTCCCCGTGCTCGATGCGGCGCACCTGGCGCTCGGTGTGACTCGCAGATAACAACTCGCAGATAACCCACTTGTCAATCCCCGTCGAAAGCGTAATACTGACGATCAGCGAAAGCGGGCCTGTCCCACCTCTGCGTTAGCGGCGCTAGCCAAACACTTTCTCACGCGTAAGGCCGAATCATGCCTGCTGTGGCTTCGCGGTTCACGGACAAAAAAGCGCGGCTAGTCCTTCCAGCAGGGTTCGCCAATTCGGCGGATCTGGTCGAAGAACGGAGCGAAACCGAGCTGCGCATCCGCAAAGCCGTCGTCCTCCCGGAGGACGAGGTGCCGTTTACGGAGGAGCGGCGACCGCCGCTTTCGGACAAGGATCGGGACTTTGTTCTTTCCCTGTTGGCCGCGCCTCCCAAAGCCAACGCCGCGCTCAAGAAGATGGCAAAGCCATGTCAATGAACACTCCGATGGCGGCTCCGCCGCGGACCCTTGTCGACGGTCAGCGTCTCGACCAGCCTACCTTCCACTCGCTCTACGAGGCGATGCCGCCCGGCACTCGGGCGGAGTTGATCAACGGAGTGGTTTATATGCCCAGCCCTGTCGGCCTTGCCCACGGTATCGCGATGGTTCCGGTGATCGTGTGGCTCGACTATTACGCCGAGCATACTCCAGGTGTGCAGGTCATGGACAACGCCACGACGATCCTGGGCTGGAAGAGCGAGCCGCAGCCCGACGGCCTGCTTCGCGTTTTGCCCGAGTTTGGAGGTCGAACTCGCGATGAGGAGGGCTTTGTTCGCGGGTCGCCGGAGCTCGTCGTCGAAGTCGCCAAGGCGACGCGGTATATCGACCTGGGGCCCAAGCTGGCCGACTACGAGCATGCCGGCGTCCTCGAGTACGTCGTCCAGGCAATCGATCCCGACGAGATCTTCTGGTTCGGCCTGGAGCAAGGCATTCTCGTGCAACGACCGCTCGGCGAAGACGGGCTGTACCGGTCAACCGTCTTTCCGGGTCTGTGGCTCGATCCGCTCGCACTTTTAAGCGGCGACAGGCAGCGCCTGCGAGCCGTGATCGACCTCGGGTGCGCCACTCCCGAGCACACTGAATTTGTCACTCGCCTGCACGCGGCCCGAACCGCCCCCTGAGCTGGGAGGCCGCGAGCGACGAAAGGCCTACCCGATATGCGATGGTTCCGTCAGCGGGCTGCCTGCCGATGCCATTAACGATTCTCGCTGCGAGAAGTGCGGGTCGCCGCTCCTTGACGCGGTGACGCAGCCGCCTCCTTTCCATTTCGTTGATCCCAGCGAGGGCCTCGTCGATCCAAACTAAGCGAAAGGGAAGGGTTGAGGCCGTTCTACGTGCCTGGCCTCCGGATCTACGACTTGGGCTTGCACCTGGCCCTGGGTCAGCCCGGTCGCTGAACTCAAGCAGGTCACGTGAGCGGAGCCGCGCCGTCCGATGCCGGAGCGTGCCCGGCGGAGCGGGATGATGGGACCGGCCAGTTTTTTCGCGATCCAAAATCACAAGTCGCCACGTCCGTCGGCGGATGGCCGTACCGCGCCCTGCGAATCCCCTTGCCGTCCGGCAGGGCCGGGAACACACCAGGTATGGCCAATCGCAGTACCGCCCGATGTCTTCAGCGGCAGCAAGGACGATATCAACGGCCGTTGGGTCTGCACGTACGCGGCGGTGAATCGTCGTCAGCAGCCCTGCAGGTCATCAAATTTGCCGCTCACCCCAGCGGGGAGGTCATGGGGAAGCGGTCACTGCCATCTCCGCAGGATGGCTGCTCAAGTACTCGCGCACCTCCAACTGCATGCGATCGATCTCGGCAATGAAACCGGCGGCGGAGGCCCGGTAATTCGCGGGATTTGACTCGACTTTACGCAGGTGCGACACCTGGGCCTGTAAACGGGCAATCCGGTCGAGCGTCACTTGGAGTTCTCGGTCATTGGTGATCATGGTGACTCCAATTCAATAGACCCGAACACGACGAACCGCGCCAGATGCCCGGTCGATCGGGCGAGGTGTTCGATCCGAATAAGCCGCGAAGCAGCAACCACGCGGCGCTGCGACGCGTGACCGAGCCGTTCCAGAAGTTCCCGGAGCGTTGCACGCTGGATGCCCCGTGGCATATCACCGTCTACGTTGAATGGCGGGAGCGGCACTGATTCGTCTCGGTCCAACTTCTGCCCTGAACGATCCACCACTCGATTAATTCTATCGCATTCCCCCGCCTTGCCGCCATCCCTTGGCACAGAAGACACGACAGGCTCGGGCAAGGGATTTTCAGACACAGATTCCGGTTCAAGCCTCCGGAATTAGCCGTTGGTAGCGTTTTCCGCCCGATCGATTAGGCTGATCCAGGCCTCGACCGAGAACTGGCGGGAGTGCCTCCAGCGGAGTCGGGCTATAATTCAAAGCTAGGACGGACCCATGACGCAGATCACCAAAGAAATCCGGGAAGCGATAAACCGAGCGGGCGATCAGCCCGTTCGCCTGGAAGACCCGCAGACCCACCAAATGTATATCCTCCTCAGGGCCGATCTGTACGATCGTATCCAGGCGGTTTTCGCGGACGAAGACCGTCATGTGGCGGAACACAAGTAACCCGGCGCGAAGCGGTCCGCCGACGCGATTCTTCGTCGATCCCCGTAAGATGTCTTGGCGGCACCGGAAAAGGTTCTCGTCCCGTTTTGATCAAGCGGAAGACAGGCCCAAGCTGAGCGCGGTATGATAGTCCAACGCCGCGGAAGTGGCCGGTGGCGGATACTCTGCTGGTCAGGGAGCGATTGCCGATGGAGAGTCGAAGATGGCGGAGGGAGATCGACTTCCAGACAACGCGGTGGTCGTGCGATGTGGTCGCCCGCCATTTCTCGGGAGGCCGTTGCAAACCGCGTGTGACGAGCATCCGTCAGGATATTATGGGTTTTCCGTGCAGGCAGCAGTGGAGTTGACGGTCGAACAACTTGCCCCAGAGTGTCCCAACAACGTCATCGGTTACACGAGCGCGGGAGAGATACGGATGCTGGGCTACGAAGTGCGCGAGACGAGTGGACCGGGTCGCCACGCGACCGTCGTTGTCCCGAGGCCGTGGGATGCGGCCATTGCCGACAGGCTCGCGGCGCTGTTCCGTCCCGCCAAGAACCCGTCACCAAAGGGGCGGCGATGAAGACGATTTCCGCCGATTACAATGCGATGACGGAATCCGGTTACGTCCGGTTGACACTTCCATGCTCACGCGAAGACATTCTCAAGCTGGGGCTCGGTCCCGGCGACTGGGCGTGGCTCAGCGATAGCGAGGTAATGGTCGGCGCGCAGTTGGCCATCGACGACCGGTATGGGCTTGTTGGTGTGCCGGATTGGGAAACGATCGTCCACTTGGACGACGAAGGTGCCGCCGACGTCAACCGCATCAGGTCCGAGCTAACTCCGTTGCTAAACAAGGAGCACCTCTCGAACGAAGACGAGCCGCGAATTCTGGAATTGCTGACTCAGGCTGAGCATACCGCGCCGCCACGTCTCAGCGATCAGCCTCCGGGGACTTTCGCGTTTCGCCGCGCCCTTGCTCTTCGCCAGATGGGAAAGCTGGGCTTGGCCCTGGTTGAAATGAAAGAGGCCCGGAGAGCCCGGCCCGATGACCCCGTCTTTACCTTTGTCTACCTCGATCTTCTTCGGCTCGAGAACTTGCCGGCCGCCGTCGTGGAGGCCCATTCAATCGCCGAATCGCCGGATGTCCCCGCTCTTGTCTTATCGGCGTGCATCAACATCGTCGCGGTGTGGGCCGAGCAAGCGTCTGAGAGCCAGTTCGAGTCGATCGCCCAGCAAGTCCTCGCCTGGTGTCGTCGGTTGGATCAGGCCCCAGATATCGATCACGCCGGACCGTCACTCGTCGCGTTGTCTTACTTCAATCGCGGACTTGTCTTGCTTCGAGCGGGCCGAGTCTCTCTCGCTCAACAGGCGTTCGAGAACGCCCAACAACATTTTCCCGTTGGCCCGATTCTCGACGAAGTCACCGGACTTCAAACCTATGACCGACACGCCCGCGAAGTCGCCGAGCGAGTGCGAACCGTGATCGCTGAGCAGTTTCCCATGAGCCCGGCCGCCGCCTGAAGCATAAGCCGTTGCAGCGCCGTTCGGTGCCTGTCGGCATCAAGAAGGAGGACATCGCTGCACGCGCGAAACACAGCCGAGTGTCCTCCCGGCTGAGCCCGAACGCGCGGATGGAGGAATTGCTGCCTACGATCTTCGGTGTCCCGAGCCCACGAACACCCATGATCGGGTACGCCGTCCTCCCGCCCGGAACCGGGCTGAGTCTTTGTGAAACGACCGGCTCGCTCCCGAGAAAATGGCGGGAGCGGGCGGTCACGAGCGCTTACATGTCAAGCAATCGAGGATTAATCCACCCGTAGCTCCCAGGCTCGCCAAGATCGGCATCACGCGGGACAAGGGCAAGGTGATCGAAAGTGATTCCAAGGCCCCGGCCAGCACGCCCAGACCTCTTGGTACGGCGTACCGAGCTTCTCCGCTCGCGGGCCATCGTCGCGACGGGCGAAGGCGTAGCGACGCCGAACTCGCGGTCGCCCCTTACAACGCGGCCCGTCTGACGGATGCATTAAGAAGGGCGCTGATCGAGCGTGGGGAGAGTTTCGTCTTTGAGACCGTGTTTTCCGATCCAGTGGGCGAAAAGGTCGCGTTTCTGGAAGAGGTCGTTCAGCGCGGCTACGTCGTCGTGTTGTGTTACATCGGCTTGTCCAGCCCCGATCAATCGGCACAGCGTGTGGCGATGCGCGTTTCGCAGGGCGGCCATGATGTTCCCGACGACAAGCTCGGCTCCACGTTTCCTCGAACGCTTAACAATCTGCTCGCCGCCATAGCGCGGTTACCTCACGTTCTGTTTTACGACAAAAGCGACCTGAACGTCCCCTACCGCCAGGTTGCCATTCCCATCTCGCTCAGTCGGAGCGAGAACCAAGTCAAAGTGCCGATGCTCGGCAGGAAAGGGGTTTACCAGAAATGACGATTCAGACCACGGTGATGCGGGGCAGTTTGAATCCCGACGGCACACTCAATCTTGAGATGCGCCAACCGTTGCCGGCTGGTCCCGTCGATGTCACGATCCGCGCCTTGCCGCAACCTTCAGTTACGTTCAGGCCCCGGGCGAACGCGCCGAATCATTCGGGCGACGTCCTGGTTCGCACCGGCGACCGTGAGTTTTATCTCCGGGTGGTCGGTGGCGTAAACACGGAAGATTTCGTCGGCGAACGCCTGACCAATGGTTTCGATGCCGGAGAAATCGAGGTACACCTCCTTGAAACGCTCGATCCGAGCAAGCACTGCGCCTAGCCTGCGATCGAGAAACCAACTGATCCTGACCGTACTGCGCGTTAGCCTTAGCGGGACGAGCGTCCTGGAAAAGCCGTAGTCGTCCGCGTCCGGATCGGCATAGCGATCAAAGACCTCTTTGAGCGTGCGCGGACTGTCGATTGCAATCTCCATTGACACCCTGGTGCCGCCGCCGGCATGTTTTTCATCTTCCGGCGGAACGTCCTCGCCGGCAAAGGTATCCGTATTTCGACCGTGAAAAAACACAAACAAATTCGCACACATGGAAAACTCGTCGAACACCCGAGAGCAAAAGAACACTCCCTCGCCTGAATGGCGCTTCGGGTCAGTGGTGAGCTTGCCTTTCGATAGCTCCAAGAGCGCGTGACGGTAGTCTTCGAGGTGAAAACTTGCTTTGATTTTTTCGAAGATCCCGATGCCGTTATCGTACACGACGATCGTGACCGATCGAGCTGTTCGTTCGATCTCTATTTGTGCTTCCGTTCCTTCGGAGTGCTCAATGGCATTATTGAAAATCTCGGTGAAGCCATACTGACATATCTTCAGAACGTTCGCCGGCAAGCCCTTGAGATTCGGCTCGACAAATGTTCGCCACACGCGGTCTTCGTCTTGATTCTCAGCTAGCGTTAGGCTTTCTTGGATCGTCGTGACCTCAAGTGCGTAACGCTTGCGCCGAGTGTTGCCTGTCGCCTTGAGCTGACCATCTTTGATCAGTGCGTTCAGATGGCGATGCACGGCTTGGCGGGTAATGCCAAATTGCTCCGCTGTGAGTTTCGAAATGTCTTCCGGATGCTTTTCAACATGAGCGATGATGAACTGCTTAATTTCGTCGTGCGCATTCAAGACCGGGGGGGCTCCTTTTGTCAACACCTTCGAGCCAAATTGTAAACGCGTCGCTGTCGACTTGCAAACCTCGGTTCCCCACGTTCACTGGATTGGCAGAGACACCGAGAATTCGATTCAAGGAGCGTCGATCAGCTCGCCAGGACATGCGGTCGTGGCGTCCAGCGAAGTTGGACCCGAATCTCCTCTGGAATTGAGCACCGGTGCATCGGCAAACATAGCCGACATACGTCGCCGGGCCGGCAGGCGAGACTTGAGTTGTCAATCGGGCGAGGCCTGGGTTGTCACTCGAAGCGATCGGCGCTCCGCCGTCAACTTATCGCGCCGCGCACCGAACCACGTTGACCAAGCGTCGCACATTCAGGCGAGTGGCCCTTTCTCGCCTGCAACTACCGGCGCCACAGAGTACGAAAACTCGAGCTCTTCGGCTCGGCTGTTGGCGACCGTTTCGATCCCGAGACCAGTGACCTCGATTTTCTGGTCGAGTTCGACTCGACCCCTCCCGCGGAATCGGCTCGCTGCTATTTCGGCCTGCTTTTCGCGATCCAGGACCTTTTCGGGCGGAGTGTCGACTTAGTGGAGACGACAGCGATCCGCAATCCGTACTTCCTCCAGTCCGTCGCCAAGGACCGAGTCGTGCTCTACGCCGCCTGAAGCGCTCATGTGTCCCGCCTCGACGCGGCCGGGGCTGACATGACCAAGATTCACATCCTTGATTCGATCATCTTGGCCAACGGCCATGGGACGCTCCCCACGCTGCGGGCCGACATCGAGGCCATCGCGGCCGCCGCTGTCAAGCTGGGCGACTGCCGGCTGATCGTGATCGACCCCATATCCGCCTACTTGCACGCCAGGAGATTGGCGAGGACAACGCCGCCGAAGCGCACGAGTACGATGAGCGGCTCAGCGACCGTCCGCGGAATAAGCCCATTCCTTCGGCCGAGGTGTTCAAGGCCGCCATCGGCACCGGTTACAGCCGGGATCAAGTCAAGCGGGCCAAGCGCCTTCTCGGAGCCATTACCCATAGACAAGGTTTCCATCAAGGAGCTCAATGGATCTGGCAACTACCGAACGGTTCATCCAGCTTGGTCGTCTTGGAACGGAGCACAATTCTTCGAAGGGAGCACGCGCAACGGGTGTGCTCCCTTCGAAGAACCGTGCTCCCTTCGTGGGAGTAGCCGAAAAGATCCATAAACCCTGTGGAACTGTCAGAACCCGGATGACCATGAAACTCGCCAGCTTGTGCCCGTGATGGGCTTGGCCGGACCGTCCTCCGTCCGGCAGGATCTGGACGGGCCGAATCCGCGCCCTCTTGCCCGTGCCCAAACCTGGCCGAGCAATGGATGATCCCTGATGCTTGCATTAATGGCGCTTCGCCGACTGGCGACGTTCCGTACGAGCAATTCACGCGTGCGTTGCCCGCCGTGGGCAAGAAGCGAAATCCCCCACGCGGCCCTCCCGCTGTCCGTGCGACTCCGTCTCTTCCGTAGACAAAACCTTCCGGAAAATTTGATGCCCCATGATGCTTGCATTCACGATCGTTCACCGATAGCCTAAACCCCGTGCACCCGACTAGAGCAACTGCCGCCCAGTTCGGCTACGCGGCAGGACGCCGTCGCGTCTTGGGCAAGCCGGCCGTGGAATCGGCAAGCTGGCCGTGACCGGCAGCCAGGAGACACAGCCGAATGTCCGCTCGGCCGAGCCTTAATGGCGCGAATGGAGGGATGCCAGCCCTACAATGTCCGGTGTCCCCAACCGCGGAACGCCCACGATGGTGTCTGTGGAACCCCGGGGCGACCCGTGAGCGAATCTGAAATCAGGTCCGATCCCCTCAAGGTCCGACCGCATGGTCTACGCAGCCGCCCGTCCTCGTTATCGACCTCTGGGACATGGTCAACGAGGCTGCCCCGGAACGTAAGATCGGGGCAGCTTGCAACCTTCCACAGCGTGCGCGAGTCACGCTCGGTTGGGCAATTCGACAGCGTGCTTAAGGCCGATTACAGAATGATCGCGGTCACAGGGAGCCGGCGTCGCCTTACTAAACGACTCCATCACGAATTCCAATATTTCTCCATAGCTTCCCACGAACTCGATGGGCAACCTGCCCGTCTGATCAGCCAGTTCTCATAGGTGTAGATCGCGTTTGTCCAACGCTTATCGAGCGGCCACAGGTGATGGCCCCCATGAACAGGTAGATCGGCGACCAGGATTCCCAGGCGAACGGGAACGTGGTAAAGGACCAGTCGAGTCCACCACCCCGTCCAGCCAGCCAACCATTCCAGGTTGTGCAACCCGGCTTTCGGCAAAGAATCACCAAGATGCCGATTCACGAGCAACGAGAGGTGATGCTCTTTGGCACTCTGTCCAGGCTGACGCTGCCGGGCCCATAGATGCTCCGTAACGAACTGGCACATGGCCGACATCTGGTACAACAACGTCATCGGCAGCACGCACCCGATGACAATCTCCACCCACTTCTGGCTGATAGTTGTGACCGTCAATACGATGACCAGCCACGCATACGCCATGATTCGCCGATATGGCGGGGACGCAATGTAGTTCGCCTTGCACCGGCTTGCCAGAAACAAGGCGTGAATCCTCGCCGAGAGCAAAGCGGAGATGAACCGCCTCAGGTTATCCTGCTTGCTGGCTCCCATTTCAATTTTCATGACTTCAACCGTGAAACGCCGATCGGGTATCTCGTCAGATGAGAGGCGAGGATGGTGGATCCCGTCGTGATCGGCCTTGTAGCCGTCGTGATCATGCACGACGAGCAAGGTAGATACGATCTCGACGATGAGACGATCTTTGATCGGGTCACCGCTCATGTTTTCGTGAATGCCTTGGTGACAGATGTGGACCTGCAGCGAGCGTGCCCCATGCACAATCATCAACCAAGAGACGGGAAGGGCGAACAAGGCGTAGCCTCCTTGGTTGACGATGGCAATGGAGAGAGCCATGCCGAGAACGAGCGTGGCGGCAGGAATCGCAATTGCCATCCACCATGGCTTGCTCTGGAAGAGGGGCTTCTGTCCGATATACGGGTAACCAATCAGCCAGGTGAGAAACGGCTGCATCCAATGCGGCAGACGTTTCTTCCACTCGGCGCGGATTGAACCAGGAGTTGAAGTCACGCCGTACATCAACCCATTTTCTCGTGGATCCGTTGTACCGTTCATACTAAATATTCTCCGTTTCGCGTTTGGGGATCTCTATCGCTGGATGAGACAGTGCTTGAGGTGCCATTCCACCTTGGCAATCACCTCTGCGTCGTTGCTCGGTGGCGATCTCCGACAGCCAGTCAAAGATCGACGCTGACTCGATTGAGTTCGTGAAATACTTCTTGATGAGCACCGAGAGCACGTCCTTGTAGTTCACCGTGTCGATTACCGCGGCCATGGAGATGAGCAGCTCCTTCTCGCCATCCTTGAGAGGCTTTCGCGAAGATAATGTTCTCATCGGGGATGGTCGGCGGGCCGGGCACCGGGTTAGCCATGACCGCGTCGATTTCTTCGACCTCAATGAAATCCAGAATGAGATGCGTCCGTGCCTTCTTGGAGAAGCACGCGGCCGTGTGAACCCGCGTCGCGTCGATGAACCAGGCTTCACCTCGTTTCATCTGATAGACCGTGTCTTCTTGCGCTGAAACAGTGACTGTCGGTCACGAGGGGGATATGGATCCGGGTGAGATCGTGCTTCAGCTCCAGGTAGTCGCGGTGGGGAACCAGAACACTTCCGGGAGTGAGTTTCGCCAGTCGCGCCAACCGGAGGTGTTCAAGGTTGAAGCTGTGCCGAAGCACATCCATCAGATAAGGCATCTGACTTCCGTAGAGAGTCATCCTGGCCGGATGGTCGTAGTCTTCCAGGAAGTTGTCATCGACGTCGCCTGACTTGTTGAAAAGCATGCAACTACGCCACTCACCGCAGATGAACTCGCTATAGGCGTCGCTGTAGCGAAATTGATTGGTCGCGTTCAGATCGACCTCGAGCGGAACCGCATCGAAGTCGAGAGTCGTGATACGTTGTGTCTGCATGACGATCGCTCCGTGTGTGGATAGAAACGTAAGTGGAAGTGGAATTCCGTGGGCCATGGGCCGGGTTCGATATGTCCCGGCCCATGGCTCCGCAAACTGGCTCTCAATTGAGAACGGCCGCAAAATCATTGAGTGCGGCGTTCCAGTTGGTGACGTATTCGGCAGCCAGGGTCAGCATTTCGGCCTGCTTGCCGTCGGTGTCCGCGATGATGCTCATCCCGGTGTCATGGTCGCTCACCTCTTTGTTGTGGGCGACCTCGGCCTGGATGTGTGCGTTCATCCAGGCGAGGGTATCATTGGTTGGGAACATCTTTTGCCCGTCGATGACGACCCGGGAAAAGATCCGCTTAAACGCGATGACGAGGTCAAGGGCGATCGCCTCGACGACCCGCAACTGCACCGCTGTGCCCAGCGCCGAGTCGGAGAGTCGGTGCATGTTCTCCCTGAGATTCTGAACGCTCGTAGGAAGGGCGGGCATCGAGGGATAATATCCTCGGCCCAGTCGATTTGCGATCGGCCGGAGTACGGTGTTTTCCCACCAGACGTAGTGGATGCCATCGACTCCCGGCGGTGCGGCCGCACGGAAGATATGCATCTCGTTGTTGAGGTCGTCTCCGATCACGCGAAAGAGGGTTTGGATCACGCTGAGGTCGTTGCTCGGAGGTGCCGAATCCTCCGCCGCCTCCTTGGCCATGTTCCCGAGACCAGCAATGGTCGTGAACATGAAAGTTTTCGTGAGTTCCCGCCAGTAGTGCGCGATACGAAGCGGCCTCACCGTCGACTGTCTCGGCCGATTCGGCCGCCGTGAAAAACCGATTACTGGAAGGGCTCAAGCCTGCACGGCTAATGAAATCGCTGATCGTGCGATCCATCTCCGAGTTGCTCACCGTCTTTGGTGCCGCTTCGGGCACGAGAATGGCTTCAGGTTCTGACATCGCTAAAGGCTCCTTGATTGAGTGGGTCGGTAGTTGTTAGTCAGGAAACGTTGTCGATAAACGGGGTCGAATTTGCTGCCGCTCGTTAACTGAGATACTTCTTCAGGTGCTTGAGGCAGCGGCCGCAGCCAGAGCCAGCCCCGGTTTGTTGGCGAACTTCCTGAATAGTGCGGAGACCTTGGTCAGTGATCGTGTGGATCACTTTCGCTTCCCGTGACCATCAGGCAAGTACAGACGAGAAGGTCTGTACGGGCATGCAGCCGCTACCGCCGTCAGGGGGGCGGCGCCGCCCCTTTGCGGGGGGCGGCGTCTCCGTCGAGGGGATTATCGATGTCGTTCGGATTCATCGGATTTGCTCCTTAGCGGCAGGAACCGCCCCCGCCCGGCGATGCCTCGTGGATCGCAATTCGGGCAAGGCCAGTTGGCCTGCCGTAGTGCCTTGCCGATTCCCCCGGAGCAAATCTTTCGAATTACGCCGGCCGCGTATCTTCGGCCGGGCAGACAACGAAGGACCGAGACAATTGGCACCGGGAAACCGCCGTAGGGCGCTGGGTGCTTGTGCCCGTCAAACCGGTTCCGACGATCGAGATGTGCCGCTGAGGGGGATTAGGACAGCATGAACTCCCGGACGGGAGGGTAGCGAAAATGAGCGAGCTTGGTTGCGGCGACACTTGGCCTCGTATATGCTAATTCCAGTCCGGTTTCGCCCGGAACTTCGGAACTCTGACCGCAGGATCCATCTCAGGAGCAATCCGGGACGCTGCGGGGTTCCGTCTTCTACGGGCATTCGTCCGCGACCGCTGCAACACGCGAAGAATTGAGGTGCAAGAATGGGTTGCTTTCCTTACGACAAACTGCCCGTCGAGGATGGCGACTTCGAGGCCTCGGTGGAGATCGGTTCGTGTGCCGTCTCGTCGCCGATCACCCTGATGCGGGTCGGGCCCAAGGATGGACAGTTATGCTACCTAGAAGAAATACCGGCCACGATTGCGAACTGACCGTTGCGGCGAGCGTTTTTCCCTTGGGACGCAAACTTCGTCGCCCAGCGAGTTCCGCTGGTGGCGCCTGGTCGTCAAGGTCGCGACGAGCGAGGGACGGGTTCGGGCAAACGGAAATGTTGCTGACCATCTGGTCTTGACCCGATGGCCCTACTCCTCGGGATGGACGTGCTCACGGCCCTTCAAGAAGCCCTTCAAGAAGGGCGCGTCCGCCGCGGCGGACCAACTGCCGCCGCGCTTTCGCGACCGCGTTGGATTTTGTCCGTGAGATCGAATCACTCCCCTTTGACTATTTTGAGGCCGGAAATTATCTCACAGCCGGAATCTCGTACCCCGACCAGCCATTTCTCGATAGCGTCCAGAACCGAAGCCGCGACGCGAGGCTCGTTTTCGGCGTCTGCGAAGAGCCAAGGCACGCCGAGAATTTCGTCCTGGGCTCGATGGTAGTCAGGGAGCTGCTTCGCCAAACGGAGGAAAACACGATCCAATTCTGGATGAAAGGCGTCGATGCGGGTGCCATCAAGCTTCATGACGAGGTAAGGGAGAATGCGAGTTTCATTATGCTCTGCTCGATCCGCCAGGCGCTCGCCGGCCCGCACGACGAGGACACCACCGCCTTCATCGGTCAACCGGTCACCGAATTGATTGACCACATCTACCGGAACCATCTGAACAACGCCAACCGGGCGGAACAAGCAGAAGCGCACGAGGGTGCAAGAGTTTCGCGACTTGGTTGAGCAATATCTCCCGCGATTCAGGGAACATGAGGAGCCGGACGCCGATGCCGGAGACACCTGAGACACCTTCGTTCGTTGTCGAGTTGTTTAAGGACGAACAACGGGCTGACTTTGTCGGCACCGGCTTTCTCGTCGCGCGTGACTGGGTCGTCACCTGCAAACACGTGGTCGATCTCGCCGCCGCGGCGGCCCTGTGGGTCTATCACCGACCGAGCCAGCTCCAGCCGCGACCAGCCCCACCTACATCCATCGATGCGAGTTGGAACTTGATCTCGCGTATTGCCATGTTCCGGGGATCACACCCGAGGCAGGTCAGCATCAACCCGCCACGCTCGCCAGAGGGCTGTCCTTGAAGTTTTGGAAGGACTTGAACGAGCATGACTGTTACGCCTTCGGCTCGTCGCCCACTACCTGGTCCGTAGTTTCACGATCCCACCAGCCGATGGGCGCCGCGGGCTTGGGCAACACGGCGGAAGTCCAGCTAGCGGGCGGAAACAAAGCAGGTTGGAGTGGTGGCCCAATCGCGATCCACAGGGGCGCCAGTCGCGGCTATTTCGTCATCGGTGTCATCTATCGAGGGGGCGAGGCTTCGGCATTTTCGCGGGCGATTACGTCAGACGCCGTGATCTGCGGTATTCCCGAGAGCGCGAGCGAGCTCCGACCTCTCTTGTCACTCGTCAACGAGAGATTCGAGGCCATTGGTTCCTCAGAACGTGAGGTCGACGATCATGGAATCAGGTCTCGTGATCGCGCCAAAAATCGTGTCGAGAAATTGCTGAATCTCTTGGGCCAGCCCCATGCGACGAAATTCTGCGTACTGAGAGATCTTGAAGAGGAACTGCAATCCGCCGACGATGATTCTGAGCTTCCGTTGTCCAACGATCCGATTCCGGTCATTCTGGAATCATTAATAAATCGCCGAAGCCTCAGAAATATCTCCGGGCTCTCGGAAATCTACGACCGTTGCTGCGATCATAGTGATTGCGCGCACGGCCGACATCGTCGCCGAGATTATTGACGAAATCACCCCACTCGTGATTAGCCCCGAACTGGCTGCTCAGCTTTGGAACGACATCAAGGTTCGGAAAACGGCGATGTTCTACCTCCCGGTCGATACGAACGCCGGTGCTGAGGTCCTGATGGCGTGCGCGGACGGAAAAAGTGCCAAGTTCGTGGCACCCGAGCAGTCACCAGCCAGCGGTTCCGCGGACTTCCACGGGGTCACGTTCCTCTCGGGTGGGGGTTCGGCATTTGGTCCTTTGGTCACCAGGGAGACCCTGGCCGAGAGCGTCCTTACCGACCTTTACAAAGGTCAGGGTGTGCATCTGTCGGGACAGCTACCAACACTCGACTCACTTGTCGACGGGTTCGCCGGGATACTCGTTGATAATCATAGGGGCAAAAAGCGGGGGAGAACCTTCTATGCATTCCATAAGATGCCGGACAATCCCGATGACCACCCCGTGCACATCGATGCGCTGACGCTGATCCGCGACAAGCTGGCCAAGACCAAAGAAAGAGAACCTGAGCAGTTCGACGGCTTGCCTGGGTTCGTCTTCCTTGTCCTCACGAAAAAAAACGACCATGCTGGTCTGCACACCGTCGTGGTGGAGATGCTGAAACGACGCTTCAAACGCGAGAAAAGCCGAACCGCACATGGCCCGAACGAATAAAAGCCCCGTGGCCTCAATCCCCGCGATTGAGGCGTTCCTCAAGGAGCCCATCCTGCTTGTCGAGCGTGAAGGAGTCCCCGAGCAGTGGCACGTCTTCGATCGCAACAGCGCCCAGGCGATCCGGGCCGCGCTCGCCTCGCGGCGGCCTTTGCTCGTCAGGGGCGAGCCGGGCGTCGGCAAGACACAACTGGCGGCGGCCGCGGCAAAGGTGCTGAGGCGGCCTCTGGTCACTCGTGTCGTAGACTCTCGCACCGAGTCGCGGCAGACTTGCTCTGGACGTTTGACGCCGTGATGCGGCTGGCCGACGCCCAGGCAGCGTCATCGTTTTTACCGGCGATGAAGAATTCCGGGAGCGGCCACGAGGGATCTCCGCCGCGCAGCCGGCTTTCACCAAGCAAGACCTCCGCAAGGCACTCGACGTCGCGGACTACGTGCGGCCGGGGCCTCTGTGGTGGGCGTTCGACTGGGAAAGCGCAATGCAACAAGCGACGCGGAGCGAGACCACTCCCCCCGCAATGGGCGGCGACGAAGACCCCATGAACGGGCGGGTCGTCTTGATCGACGAGATCGACAAGGCGGACACTGATGTCCCCAACGGCCTCCTCGAAGCGCTCGGGGCGGGCCAGTTCTCGCCCCAAGGACGAGCAGAACCGGTGCGGATCGTCGAACCGTTCCCTCTCGTGGTCGTCACGACCAACGAGGAGCGTGTGCTTCCCGCCCCGTTCGTGCGGCGGTGCTTCGTGCTCCATCTGGAATTGCCCGACGATCATGAGGAATTGATGCACTCCTAGTCGAGCGTGCGATGGTTCATTTCAAGAAGGCCGGCGAGGAGCGAGAAGGACTCTTTGGCAAGGCCGCCAAGCTGATCGCCGACGAACGCGCCGTGGCGAGGGCCCGCTTCGTCAAGCCGCTTCCCGGCCAGGCCGAGTTCCTCGACCTGCTTCGAGCCGTGCTGGAGCTGGGCAAATCGGAAAGCGATCGCGTGGAGCTGCTCGACTCGATCAAGCATTACGTTTTGAGCAAACAGGAAAGCCCCGGCGCATGAAAGAATCTCAGCGAGCGAGCGGCATCGGCTTCACGCGAGGCATGACCGGTCGCGCGGACCTGGTACGCGCCCGCCGGCTGGGTGACCCTGCAGCTCGAGGGGTACATCGCCGGGCTTCTCGGTTACCGACTCGTCACGCCCGAGCCGCCTCGGGTCAGCGCCGCCAGCGGAGAAGACTGGCGAGGCGACAGTGCCGCCAACGGTGCCGACCCTTACAGGCGTAACGACCGACATTCCTTTCTGGCAGGCTTTTGAATTCAAGATTCGACCCTTGACCCAGTCGGCGGGGGAAAGAGTCGGCCCGACTCCTCCGGAGGAAGAAGCTTCCCGGAAAAATCGGCGGGCGAGCTTGTCGATCCTCCCTTCTTGCCGCTGTCATCCAACGCGAGCTTGCTCACTCGATTGCGCACCGCCTCGCCCTTGCAGTCGGCAAGCGGCGAGATCGACGTAGATCGAATCGTCGAGGAGTGGGGCCGGGGTCGGCTCCTGGCGGTGATGCCGCGGTCGTCGCGGAAGAGCTGGGGGCGATCGGTTCAGGTCTTCGTCGATCGGTCGCGCCGCCTGATCCCTTACTGGGAAGACCAGTCGCGCCTATGCGGCGATCCGCGAGATCTATCCTCCCGATGGGTTTTCAACGGTTGTTTTGCCGGAGGGTCATGTCGAGCCTGACTCGATGAAAATCGGCCGTCAATCGGTCGCCTACCAGCCCCCTCCCCCGGGATCGGCGGTGGTGGCCCTGAGCGATTTGGGAGCGCTCGCGCCGCGCCGGCGCCGAAACGGTCTCAATCTGGGTCGAGCGGGCGCGACATCTCCGCGATCTGGGAGTGGAGCCGCTGGCGGTCGTCCCATACCGCCGCGCGGCCTGCCCGCAAAAGCTCGGCCGATACTGGACTATACTGCCCTGGGAAGACCAGTGCCGACGCCCCCGCGACTTAGCGAGCGAGGAGACGGCGGCCCTCGTCCGGCAAATTCTCACGCTTCTGTCGTTCACCTTGAGGATCGAGCCGCAACTGATCCGCTTCGTTCGCCGACTCCTGCCGGCTGGGCGCGGCGAACCGGCCATCGAATCGCGTGTCTGGCAGCATGCGGCCTGCGGAGACCCGCATTGCGAGGCAGCCGAGCTTTCCGGGGACTGGTCCCCTACCCTTCGGACCGCACTACTTAGCCAGGACAGTGGGCTTCGGCGCCAGATCTACCAGCACGTCGAGGCCTCTCACAGCAAGATCTACAAGGGATTGTGGTATGCCGAACTGGCGAACCTTGGCGGCGACGAGCTCGATTAGTGCCCGCCAGCGACGCACGATGTATGAGTGGTTTGAAGCTCAGGAAAGGCTGCTCAATTCGAAGGCGGAGCCCGAAAAAAATAAACCCCTCGCGGCGTGGCACCGCGAGGCCATGCACAGGCTCTTGAGGTTCGCCGGCGAAGATCGCGATCGCCTTGACCGCGTCTTGCACCGGATCTGGTCGATCGTCCATGGCGGCGATCCCTATGCCGTGCTTCCCGCCGGCGCGGATCTACGCTTGCTGCCTCCGGAAACCGAACGCCGGATTGAGCTTCGCCAGCTTGGCGATCGCCTGATCGCAGGCGAAGGATCCCGCGACGGCAGTCCTCTCGCCTTGCTCCGCACACGCCAGAGTCGCCTTAGAATCGAGCCGTTCGACGACTTCTGGCAAGGCGGCGTCGCGCCGCCATGGGCCGCCGGCTGGGACCGCGATGAATTCGGGCCTTGGGTCGACCTGCGCGTGGACGGGGTCAGCCAGCGCCTCCGCTGGATTCCCCCGGGCAAGTTCTGGATGGGCTCGCCCAAGGATGAAGAAGGTCGATATTCTTTTGAAGGACAGCGGCACGAGGAAACGATTTCGTCAGGGTTCTGGATGTTTGACACGCCCTGCACGCAGGCCCTTTGGGAAGCCGTGATGGGCGACAAGCCCAGCCACTTCGAAGGGCAGGACCGTCCTGTTGAGAGCGTGAGCTGGGATCAGTGCCAGGAATTCCTCAAGCGGTTGAATGAACGTTTCGAAGGGCTTGAATTGAAGCTTCCCTCGGAGGCGCAATGGGAAGTACGCCTGTCGCGCGGGGACGGATACCCCACGCTATCGGGAGAACCTCAACGAAATCGCCTGGTACGGGGACAACAGCGACGGTGAGACGCATCCGGTCGGCCAGAAAGCCCCCAACGACTGGGGCCTTTATGACACGCTGGGCAACGTCTATGAATGGTGTGAAGATGCTTGGACCGACGATTACAAGACGAGGAAGCGGGCCGCCGCGTCGGCCCGCCGCGTGATCCGGGGCGGCTCGTGGAGCGACGCGCGCGGGACGTGCGCGCGGCGTACCGCTACCTCATCGAGCCTTCACTCCGGGACACAACCTGGGCTTTCGCTGTGCCGAGTTCAGGGCTCCGGGGCCGGTAGGCGGGAGGGACGAAGCGGAGCGAGCGGGGGAGCGAGGCGGAGGGCGTGCGGAGCACCCCGGAGACCGCGACCACGCGAGCGGAGCGGGCTGGATCAATCTCGACGCGCCGGAAGCGAGGGCGTGTCGTTCGCGGCGCTGACGCCGCTGCGGGTGAGCTCCGACATCGAGCAGATCGTGCTTCGCGCGATGACCCGTCCGAAGTGGGCTTCGGCCATCGGCCGCGAGAAGTACGGGCTTTGGGCGGAGTTTACGATCGAGCGGAAACCGGCGACGGCACCCAGAAACGCCGGGACAGGAAGACGCAGACGCTCCGTCCGAGGCGCCACTGGACCCCGTCCGCCAACGCCTCCGCTGGATCCAGCCGGGGCGGTTTTTGATGGGTTCGCCTGATGAGGAGGAAGGGCGGCACGAGGACGAAGGAACCCCGCACGAAGTCACGATCGACGAAGGGTTCTGGATGTTTGACACGCCATGCACCCAGACCCTCTGGGAAACGTGGATGGGCGAGAACCCG